>CAYYIT010000021.1:0-35672 GCA_964472035.1 uncultured Ruminococcus sp. | reverse complement strand
CCTCCCCTTTGGGGAGGGGGTCAGGGGCACCCGAAGGGCGTGCGTTAGCTGTGGGGCAAAATTAAGTGAAAGTATACTTTTTTGACAAGCTGTAGCTCCTCCCCCTTTGGGAGAGGGGTTGGAATGGGGGCAGGCTTTGGGGCGCAGGCCACAGAAAAAGCGGAAACTATGGTTGCCGCCGAGTTGTGTTCACTTCCTTCACAATGTGTTGAATATCTGAAAATTCGGCGCAAGCCCTTGAAAATCAAGAAAAATGTGGTATAATGATAACAGGAATGAACCAACGAGCAACAGGAGGAAGCTATGTCAAAATACACCGGAAGTCAATGCATCATCTGTCAGAATCTGTTCCGGGAGGAGGATGATATCGTCGTCTGCCCCGAATGCGGCACGCCCTATCACCGTTCCTGCTATCAGTCCGCAGGACAGTGCGTGAACGAAAAGCTCCATGCCTCCGGCGTCAGCTGGCAGCAGCAGCGTGATGCCGTCCGTGAGAAGATCGGCGGAAGGGAATGCCCCAACTGCCACCATACCAATGTCCCCGGCGCACAGCAGTGCGAGGTCTGCTGCCACCGCTTCGAGGAGGAGGCCGGCGGCGCGGCAAACGGCCGTCCGGGCGTCAATATCAGAATGGCCGACGGCAGCACCTATTTCTATGACGGAACGGACCCCACCTGCGGCCTGCCGAAGGACGAGAAGTTCGAGGAGGAGCGGCTGGAGGATATCGCCAATTTTGTGCGTGACAATACCCTGATCCATCTGTTCAATTTCAAGAAATTCAAGGAGACCGGCAAGAAGATCGCGTTCAATTTCTGGGCGCTGCTGTGTCCGCACCTGTTCTTTGCCTACCGCAAGATGTGGCTGGCTTCGGTGCTGGTCATTCTGATCAGCGCGGTGCTGGGAATTCCGGCGATGCTCGGAAGCCTGTATACCGTTCTCGACGATCCGGAGCAGCTGGAGCTGATGATGGACATCTACCAGATCGATATGCTGGCGATGTTCGGCAACGCCCTGCCGTTTCTGGAGGCGCACGTCGATCAGATCGGTCTGCTTGCGGATGTCAGCAATTTCCTGACCGTCGCGCTGCGCATCGTGCTGTGCCTCTTTGCCAACTGGATGTACTACCGCCATGTGCTGCGCCGTGTGAAGAAGATCCGCCTCGGCTCCGCCACGGAGCATGACAAGACCTGCATCCTCAAGGCCGAGGGCGGCGCGAGCTTCTGGAATGTCGTGGGCGCGCTGGGTCTGTATTTCCTGATCACAACGCTCGTGAGCGCGGCTGTGATGGCGCCGTTCATGACGCTTGCCTGATCTTTTTGACAAATCCGACAAAATTCTCAAATCCCCCTTGACAGGGGGATTTTTATGTGCTATAATATGTAGGATTGCTTGAGTTGAACTCGCAATCCAATCCTTGCCTGCCAAGGCAGGCGAAATCCAGAAGGAGGTGCAGCGAACATGGCAAAGCTGAACGAAACTTATGAGGCAATGGTTGTATACAGCCTCAAGAACGGCGAGGATGCTGTTAAGGCTCTCGTTGAAAAGTTCAAGAATCTCATTGAGAAGAACGGCACACTGACCGAGGAAGTGAACGAGTGGGGCAAGCGCAAGCTGGCTTACGAGATCAACTACGAGGCTGACGGATACTATGTGATCTACACATTCACATCCGCTCCCGATTTCCCGGCAGAGCTCGGTCGTGTATTGAACATCACTGACGGCGTACTGCGTTCTATGGTTACCACCAAGTAAGAGCAGACGCAACCGAAGATTTTCCGATAACATTCCAGGTGAGGGGGTACAGTCATGTATAACAGAGTCATTTTGATGGGCAGACTGACAGCGGATCCGGAGCTGCGGCAGACACAGAGCGGTATTTCTATGTGCCGTGTTTCGATTGCTGTGGACAGAGGATTTGCAAAGCAGGGCGAAGAGAGAAAGACCGATTTCTTCGATGTGACTTTCTGGCGCCAGCAGGCTGAGTTCGTCAGCCGCTACTTCTCCAAGGGTCGTATGATCCATGTGGAGGGCAGACTGCAGAATGACAACTACACCGACCAGAATGGTCAGAAGCATTACAGAACCGCGATCGTTGCCGACAACGTGACCTTCTGCGGGGACAAGCGTGCTGACAATGGCGGCGGTTATGCATCACCCAGCCAGTACGGCGGCAATCCGCAGCAGTACGGCCAACCCTCCTACCAGCAGCCGGCACCTGCGCCGCAGGCTCCGCCCCAGGCAGCAGTGAACCGCGCTCCCAAGCCCATTGAGCTTGGCGATCTGGATGATTTTGAAGAAATTCTCAGCGACGGCGAAGTACCGTTTTAATCATTAAGTAAAGGAGATTTTTTGTATGGAACGTGAAAGAAATTCTCGTCCTTCTAAGCGCCCGCGCAAGAAGGTTTGCATGTTCTGCGTTGATCGTGTAGAAAAGATTGACTACAAGGATATCAACAAGCTCAAGAAGTGCATGACAGAAAGATCCAAGATCCTGCCCAGAAGAGTGACAGGTACTTGTGCATTCCATCAGCGTGAGCTGACAGTTGCCATCAAGAGAGCAAGACATATTGCCCTGCTGCCTTATGTAAGCGACTAATCGATTGCATCAGAACGCCCCGTTCGGTAAGAACGGGGCGTTTTTATGTTTCGTGCAGAATTGACAAACAGAAAAAACTATGGTAGAATGAACATAGAGTGTCTGCATAACGGTAGGCGGTTCAATTCTTTCCCTCGGAAACGGGGGTGAGTTGTATGACAGTGATGGAAGTACTTACTTTGCTTTTGCTTGTAATTGCAATCATTGAACTGAAAGGCAGCAATAAAAAGGACTAACCGCCCCACTCCCCAGTTTGGCGGTTAGTCTTTTAACCAATGATTGAGGGTGAACCGCATATCGCAGGCACTCTCTTTATCTCTATTATACCACAAATCCGGGATTTGTCAAGAGGTTGTATGATTATCGTGGAGAATCATCACGTTCTTCCCCACCCCCTGCCCCCTCCCAGAGGGAGGGGGATTAGTTCAGGGGACTTCGTCCCCTGAACCCCTCACAAAATGCGTTATCAACGCATTTTGTCTATTCTCATTCCCTGCTTCGCCCGAAAAGCTGGAGGATCGTCGCCAGCAGCGGTACGATTCCGGCGAAGATCAGCGCCTGCTGCAGGATGCTGCCGTGCAGTGCCGCCGTCCCGAAGATCACCTGTGCCTGCGGCAGCCAGATGGTTGCGGCCATCAGTCCGGCAGAAAGCAGCACTGCGCCGATGAGCTTCCAGTTCGAGAACAGCCGCATGTGCAGCAGCGAGCCGCGCTCCGACTTGCACTCGAATACATGGATCAGCTGGGAGACCACCAGTGTCAGGAGTGCCGCCGTCCGTGCCTGCGCAAGTGTTCCGCCGAAGCGCAGTGCCGTGCTGAACGAGCCGAGCGTGCAGAGTCCGATGAGGACGCCGCGCCAGAGGATCTTGCCGAGCAGTCCGTCCGCAAAGAAGCTCTCGTCGGGCTTTCGCGGCGGACGCCGCATGCAGCCCTTCTCCGGCGGCTCAAGTCCGAGCGCGATCGCCGGAAGTCCGTCCGTCGCGAGATTCACCAGAAGCAGCTGCACCGGCAGCAGCACCACCGGCATGCCCATGAGAATACCAAGGAACATCGTGATCACTTCGCCGATATTGCAGGAGAGCAGATACCGCACAAACTTCCGGATATTGGCGTAAATGCAGCGTCCCTGTTCCACCGCGCTCACGAGTGTCGCGAGGTTGTCGTCCATGAGGATGACATCCGCCGCCTGCTTGGCAACATCCGTGCCGGATTCGCCCATGGCAACGCCGACGTCCGCTTCCTTGATGGCGGGCGCGTCATTCACGCCGTCACCCGTCATCGTGACGATGTGGCCGCTGCGCTTGAAGGCGCGCACCAGCCGCAGCTTGTGGGAGGGGTTGACGCGCGCAAAGACCGAGATCTTCGGCAGTCTCCGGTCGAGCTGGGTGTCGCTGAGGAGGTCCAGCTCGTCACCCGTCACGACCTCGCCGCCGCGGAGCAGTCCTGCCTGTTTCGCGATCGCCTCGGCGGTTTTTTTGTGGTCGCCCGTGATCATGACCGTCCGGATGGAGGCCGCCGCGCAGGTGCGGATCGCCTCCTTCGCCTCCGCCCTTGGCGGATCGAGCATTCCCGTCAGGCCAAGGAACACCATGCCGGACGACGTGTCGGAAAGCCCCTGTACCGGCGTTTTTTCCGCGAATGCCAGCACGCGCAGTGCCTTGGAGGAGAGTGCCTCCGTCTGCTGCCGGATCTGCGTGCGGTGCTGCGCGGTCAGGGGAACGATGCCGGATCTCGTCCGGATGAAGGCGCATTTCTGCACGATGACGTCCGCTGCGCCCTTTGAAAGTGCCAGTGTTTCGCCGCCCTTGCGGAAGATGACCGTCATGCAGCGCGTGTCGCTGTCGAACGGCTCCTCGTCGGTGCGTTCGTAGCCGGAGAGAGTTTTTGTCGAAATACCGCCCTTTGCCGCAGCGGCAAGGAGCGCGGTCTCGGTCGGATCGCCCACCGCCGTCCAGCTGCCGCCGGGATCCTCCGGCGAGGAGATCGCCGCGTTGTTGCACAGCACCGCGCAGCGCAGCAGGTGGGAGAGTGCCGGAACGCTCTTCGGGTTCACATGCATGCCGCCCGAGAGGATCGCACCGTCGCGCTTCATGGCACTTCCCGTCACGGTGAAATCCTGATCGGGGATGCGGATCTCGGTCACGGTCATGCGGTTTTCCGTGATGGTTCCGGTCTTGTCGGAGCAGATGACCGAGGTGCAGCCGAGGGTCTCGACGCTGTGCAGGCGGTTCACGAGCGCCTTCTGCTTCATCATCCGGCTGACCGCGAGCGCGAGCGCGATCGTCACTGTCGCCGGCAGTCCCTCCGGAATGGCCGCGATGGCAATGGAAATGCCCGTCATGAGCATGTCGAATACCGGCTCACCGCGCAGGACGCCTGCCGCAAAGACCGCAAGGCAGACCCCGATGCAGATCAGTGCCAGCACCCTGCCAAGCTCTCCGAGGCGTTTCTGCAGGGGTGTTTCGGTGCGCTCGATCGAGGACAGCATGCCGGAGATCTGGCCCATCTGCGTGTTTTTTCCCGTGGCGATGACCTCCGCCGTGCCGGAGCCCCTCGTGACGGCGGTGCCGCTGTAGAGCAGGTGCGGCCGGTGCAGTCCGGTCATTTCCTGCATGTGATCGCCGCTGCGTTTGGCGATGGGCTCGGCCTCGCCCGTGAGGACGGATTCGTTGACGTAGAGGCGGCTTGCGCTGAGCAGCAGGCAGTCCGCTGGAACGCAGTCGCCCGCTTCGATCTGGAGCAGATCCCCCGGCACCAGCAGGTGCGCCGGAAGCTCCTGCAGCTTGTTGTCACGCCATACCCTCGCGCTCGGTGCGGTCATATTCCGCAGCGCTTCGAGGGTTTTCTCGGTGCGGTATTCCTGAACAAAGCCCAGCACCGCGTTGAGCAGGACGATGCTGATGATGGTGAGGGCGTTCGTCCATTCGCCCAGCAGCGCGGAGATCCCCGTCGCCGCAAGCAGGATCAGCACCATCGCGTCACGGAATTGTCCGAAAAAAATGCGCACCGGTCCCGGCGGCCGGCTCTGCACAAGGCAGTTTTCCCCGTGTTCCTTCAGGCGCTCGGCGGCCTGTTTCTGGGTCAGTCCCTTCATCTCTGGTTCCTCCCTTCGGATGTTGGTACATCCTATGCACCCCCATACAAAAAAAGACGCCGCACCGGATTTTCTGCCGGCGCGGCGCTTTGTCGAATTTTGTCGAAATATAAGATATTTTGTCGAAATATAGGAAGTTTTGTCGATTGCATTGACAAGCGGCCGATCCTGTGCTATAGTAGAAGAAAGAGCTCGGAGCGTGACGATTTAACGGATCTCCTGTTCCAGATTGCGGAATTCCGGCGTGTCGAAAAAGTCCGGAAGTGTGATCTCCAGACCATCACAGATTTTCTTGATGGTGGAAACCGTGGGCTTTGTTTCCGGACGGGAAACGACATTGTGCAGCGTGGACTGCGTAATGCCGCAGATGATGGAGAGCTTGTTCAATGTGATGCCCCGCTCGCTGCATAGTTCGTAGATGCGGTGCCGAATGGCTTGTGATAGTGTCATGGGAAATCCCTTCTTTCATGTGAGCCAGAGGGTATTACTATCGGATCTCCTGTTCCAGATTGCGGAATTCCGGCGTGTCGAAAAAGTCCGTGATCGTCATGTCCAGTCCGTCGCAGAGCTTTTTCAGAGTAACGATACCAACATTGTCGGCCTTGCGGTTGACAATGTCATTGACGGTTGATTGCGTGACCGCAGAAAGCGTGCTGAGTTTGTTGACAGTGATGCCGCGTTCCTTGCAAAGGTCAAGGATCCGCTGTGCCACTGCATTCGAAATGCCCATGGTATCATCCTTTCCGGTTGTGATTGTTCATCAACTATGATACCATTTTTTGCAGCTTGTCATTGACGGTTAACCGTTGACTTTTTCATTATTTTCATGTATACTAAGAAAAAAGGAGGAACCCCAAATGGTTTGTACAATTGCAGAGTGTCCGGGTTACACGGAGGCACACGAGGATGAAGCGCAGCTGCGCCAGAAGGTGCTGTCGCAAATCATGCAGCTGATCGCGGAGGGCTGCACGGATTTCTACATGAACAGTGAGCGCGGCGTACCGCTTCTGGCGGCGGAGGCGGTGTGCATGCTGCGGCAGCGCGCGGAGATCCGCCTGCATCTGATGATCCCGTATGAAGAGCAGTGCCGCAACTGGACGGAGTATGACCGCGACCGCTACTATGCCGTGCATGCGCAGGCGGACACGGTGACCTTTGTGAGGACGCAGTTTTCGCCGTACTGCTATCAGGAGGCGGACCGCCGCATGGCGGAGCAGAGCGACGTGATCGTGGTATTCGGCAGTTCCGAGGGGATCCTTCAGATCAAGGAGTTTGCACAGACCCATGGTCTTGCTCTGCGTCTCGTGGGGTGAAGGCGGGGTTATACAGTGAGAGAATGAAACGCTCCATCTTTGCTGAGATGGAGCGTTTTTTAATAGTTGCCGACAGCAACTGCAATGATTTCAGTGATCAGTACGGGGAATTTTGTTGTCAGGTTGTAGATCGTCTCGCCGCATTGCAGCACCATTCCTTGGGAACCTTGTCGTGTGACGCTTGTCAGTTGGGAAAGGGATTTATCCAGCCCGTATTTCGCAGAGGTCAGGATGATCCGCTTATTGGTAATGCAAAGCATTGCGGGTGTGGTTTCTACCATATCACCACGAACGACCTGTGTCTGGCTCTGTCCGGAACGCATGTGTGTGCTCAGGCCCTTGTGGTAGGTTCCAAGGCTTACGCCGGAGGACTGCCGTACATTTCCAACAACCACGTTTTTACTTTTGGCGATCTGCACTTTTCCGTAATAATGGCAGATCTCCCCCTTTTTCAGGACGGTATTGCAGGAATGGATCATGGGGAGATTGGTATGTACACCATCCTGAATGATTCCTCGTGAAATATCCATCAGAAGAGGAATACCATGCTCCAGTTTGTCAATCACGCTGATTCGTTTCTTTTCGCGGCGGCTGAGCTTTACTTCAGGAACGGAGGGCACCGCAGGCTCCGGCTTTTTCGGCGGTTCGGGAACAGGAGCAGACTCGGGTGCTTCTTTGGGGAACAGCTTGCTTCGGGTACAAAAGCTGGCCTTCCAGTAGCCCATGTCCGCAAATTCGCATCGTTCTGCCAGTGCTTGCAGGAAAATACAGCCTGCTTCAAAATCCAGGCGGCGGAAACTGTCAATATGGCACTGCTCGCGTTCCGGTAAAGAAAGCACAAACAGTACGACACCGGCTTTTTGGTTGATGCCCATGTGCAGAAGAATGATGCCGTCCAGTGTTCCGTCATAAATCAGCTTTTTTCTAACAGTGATCGTCAGCCTGTCATCCTCAAGGCAATATGTGGAGTTTGAAATTTTATTCGTTGCTTCGTATTTCAAAACGCATCCTCCTAAAAATGATGGAGAATAGTAAAATGCTATTCTCCATCATGTCAATTCAATTCTTAGCCCAGAACAACAACGACCTCGTGAACGCCGCCGTCCTTTGCAGGGATCACATTGCCGGCAACGGCCTCGCCGTCAACGGTCATGGAAACAACGCCCTTGCAAACATGGTTCGGGTTCTCAACCTTGATGTTGTAGGTTGCGCCGCGGAACTGTCTCTGTGCTGTGAAGCCATCCCACTCGTGAGGAATGGACGGATCCACCTTCAGACCGTCGAAGTCAGCAGCAATACCCAGAATGTACTGGGAAATCGCAACCATGTTCCATGCAGCAGTACCGGTCAGCCAGGAGTTCTTGCCCTCACCGAAGCGGCTTGCGTCCTTACCTGCGATCATCTGACCGTATACATACGGCTCGGTCTTGTGCAGGTCGGAGATCTCCTCGTTGAATGCCGGAGCGATCTTGCTGTAGTACTCGAATGCCTTGTCACCTCTGCCGGCATAAGCCTCTGCGCAGATGATCCATGCATTGTTATGTGTGAAGATACCTGCGTTCTCCTTGTAACCGCCGGGGTATGTAGAGATCTCACCGTACTGGATGTAGTACTTGGTGTATGCAGGGTTGTTCAGTACCAGACCATACTTGGTGTTGAGGTACTTGTCGATGGAATCGAGGGTCTTGATGTCAGCGCCCTCTTCCTTACCGATCTCGGACATTACTGCGAAGCCCTGCGGTTCGATGAAGATCTTGCCTTCCTCGCACTCCTTGGAGCCCATCTTTGCGCCGGTGGAATCGTATGCACGCAGGAACCAGTCGCCGTCGAATGCGTGTTCCATCACGTTCTTCTTCATCTTGTCGATCTCGGCCTGTGCAGCAGCAGCCTCTTCGTCCATGCCGAGGTGCTTCAGGATCGCTACATAGTTCGGACCTGCATAGGTGAACAGTGTTGCAACCATGACGGACTCAGCAACCTTGGAGTAGCCGCCTTCCTCAGCAAACTTGGGGTTGGTATAGGTCTGGAAGCTCTCGCCGGGTGTATCGGAGTAGCAGGACAGGTTGATGCAGTCGTTCCAGTCAGCACGCATTGCCAGCGGCAGGTTGTGCGGGCCGAGATTGTTGACGATCTTGTAGAAGGAAACCTTCAGGTGATCGAGCATCGGCTTTGCCTTAGCCATGTCGTTGTCATAGGGAACCATCTCGTCGAGGATCGCCCAGTCGCCGGTTTCCTTGATGTAAGCGGAAACGGAGAGGATCATCCACAGCGGATCGTCGGAGAAGTCGCCGCCGATGTCGGAGTTGCCCTTCTTGGTCAGGGGCTGGTACTGATGGTAGCAGCCGCCGTCCGGAAGCTGTGTGGAAGCGATATCAATGATACGCTCTCTTGCTCTGTCCGGAATCTGGTGAACGAAGCCCAGAACGTCCTGGTTGGAGTCACGGAAGCCCATGCCTCTGCCGATACCGCTCTCGAAGTAGGAAGCGGAACGGGACAGGTTGAAGGTCACCATGCACTGGTACTGGTTCCAGATGTTTACCATACGGTCAACCTTGTCGTCGGGAGTGTTAACGTTGAGGATGCTCAGGAGCTTATCCCATGTATCCTTCAGCTCTGCAAGACCAGCAGCAACCTTCTCGGGAGTGTTGTACTTGTCGATCATAGCCAGAGCCTTTTCCTTGTTGATGGTCACGCCGTCAGCCTCGAACTTCTTGTCAACGGGCATTTCCACATAACCCAGAACGAATACGAGGGTCTTGGATTCGCCCGGAGCGAGGGTGATCTTCTTGTAGTGGGAAGCGATCGGAGCCCAGCCGTCAGCAACGGAATTTGCGGGCTGATCCGCCATAACAGCCTGCGGATCGTGGAAGCCGTTGTAGAGACCGATGAAGGAATCTCTGTCGGTATCGAAGCCGTCGATGCTGTCGTTTACGGTATAGAATGCGAAGTGATCGCGTCTGTCTCTGTATTCGGTCTTGTGGTAGATGGTGGAGCCAACGACCTCTACGCGGCCGGTGGAGAAGTTTCTCTGGAAGTTGGTGCAGTCATCCTGCGCATCCCACAGACACCATTCTGCGAAGGAGAACAGGGAGAAGCTCTTAGCCTCGGTGCCCTCGTTTGTCAGAACGACCTGCTGTACTTCACCGTCGTAGTTCTGGGGAACGAAGAAGGTCACCTGAGCCTTCAGGTCGTTCTTCTTACCGGTGATGATGGTATAGCCCATACCATGGCGGCACTCGTAGCTGTCAAGCTCTGTCTTTACAGGGGACCAGCCGGGGTTCCAGACGGTACCGTTATCATTGATGTAGAAGTAACGGCCGCCCATATCGATCGGAACGTTGTTGTAACGATAGCGGGTAATTCTGCGCAGACGAGCGTCCTTATAGAAACTATAACCGCCTGCGGTATTGGAAATCAGAGAGAAGAATGCCTGTGTTCCGAGGTAGTTGATCCACGGATAGGGAGTTCTGGGGGAATTGATGACGTATTCCTTATTGGAATCGTCAAAGTATCCGAACTTCATAAGCTTTAGCTCCTTTGTCTTATATTTTTGATCTTGCAGTCCTGCGCGGTGAACCGACAGAACACTACTTTCATTATAGCATACTTTTCCGGTGATAGCAAGTCTTTTTTTCGGAGTTTTTCAAAACCATTTACAAAATTTCCGGCACCGGAATCGTGCAGAATGCACAAATGCGAGGGGCAAAATGGGGAGAATCTGCAAAAACTGCCCATCCCACCGATTTCCGCCCAAGGGCGGAAAGGAAGGATATGCGAACACGAACAGAAAGGGGGACTTTTTGGAAAAAAGTCCCCCTCTTCCAAAAACAGTCCACCGGACTGTTTTTGCAATTCACCCTGAAAAATCGGCGGATGAAAAGATTTCGCTCACTGCGGTGAGCGACGAGGGACGCTGTCCCTCGACCCTGCCAGCCTTTTGAAAAAGGCTGGACCGAAAACTTTAAGATGCGTTTCGTAAACTGTCCGCGCTTACAGTTTCGTGAAGAAATGCTGGCGGAAGGTGCAGCTTTCCTCGGGGGAAAGCTCGCGGTAGCCCGTAAGGGCATCCGGCAGACCGAGGTTCGGTGCGTCGATCATTGCACTCATCGGCTCGGGACAGAAGTAGCCGTTGAAGCCCTTGTCGTTCCAGAAGATCCAGAAGCGGTATTCCTCGCCCACTTCATAGCAGAGCTTCTTGCCGCTTGCCACGTCCTCGCAGACGATACCGTAGAAGTCCTCGCCGTCCACCATCATGTACTCGGCAAAGTACATCTCATTGTCGATGTTCTGGAGTACCGGACAGCGGCTGCCGCTGCGGTATTCGAGGTCGCGCATGGTCAGGTCGGCGTATTCCTTTGTCGGCAGGCAGCGCTCGTTGAGCAGGCAGCGCTTGCCGATGGGCGCCATGATGCGCTGGTCCTTCTCCTTGGCGCCGTCCACGAACGGGGAGTTCAGTGCCGTGTGCGTTGCAACGGAGATGGGCATCATCTTGCGGGAGAGGTTCGTCAGTGTGAATTCATATTCCAGACCGCAGGAGGACAGCGTGAAGGTGAACTCCGCGCGGAACTTGATGGGCATATACTGGAAGAAGGGATCGGCGTCATCGAAGATGTACTCGGTCTTTACCCATGCGCAGTTGTCGTCCGCCCTATGCTCCACAACGGTGTGGGAACGCTTGTGCAGGAAGCCGTGGATGTGGTTGTTGTACGGTTCCTTCTCGTTCACGGGCAGGTGGTAGACCGCATCGGAGGTCTTGAGAACGCCGTCCGCGAAGCGGTTCGGGAGGTACAGCGTCGGCAGACCCCAGACCTCTGCGGACTGCAGCAGGGTGTCGTAATTGTTCTTGTTGCTGAAGCGGAAGAACTCCAGACCGTTCTTTTCATCGCGCAGGCGGATGACATTGGAGCCGATCTCGGGAGCGATCAGTGCGGTGTAGCCGCCCGCATCCAGACGGACGCAGGGCATGCCGCCCCACTGCATCATTTGTGTCTTGTTCATAGGAAACATCCTCCTTTTATGGATCATCATAGATATTTTCATTTTACCATGCTTTTCCCGATTTGTCCAGAGCTTCCGGAAAATGTCCCTGTTTTGCACAGCACAGCCTCCCAGATTTGTGCAAAGTGACGAAAAGAACGGCGTGGCAGGAAATGGCACCGCATTCGCGCGAAAATCCGGTTTTTCCGCTTGCAAAAAATGGAATTCCGTGGTATAATATGAATATCTGCGTACTCACGCAAAGAGATCCAATGATAAGAAGGAGGAACAACATGGCAAAGACAAAAAAAGCCGCTGCCCCCGCTGCGCCGCGCCTGTCGGCAAAGGGCATCGGACAAGCCATTCAGAGCTGGGCGATCCGGAACAAATGCTACATCATCGCATTCTTCATTCCGGTGATCCTGACCTATATTTCCTATGCGATCTTCGGCCTGTATCCGTTCGGAAAACAATCCGTGCTGGTACTTGACCTGAACGCACAGTATGTCTACTATTTCGAGGCGCTGCGCGACGCATTCTGGGGGGACGGCAGCATTTTCTACAGCTGGGCGCGGAACCTGTCCGGTGAATACATGGGTATCATCGGCTATTACCTTGCGAGTCCCTTTACGGCGATCGTGCTGCTGCTGCCGCAGAAATTCCTGATCTGGAGCCTGCTGATCATGATCCTGTGCAAGATCGGCGCGGCGAGCGTGACCTTCTGCTACTACCTGCGCAAGTCCAAGGGCCTCAGTCCCCTGCAGGCATTGGTCTTCGCGCTGCTGTATTCGATGATGGCGTACATGATTATCCAGACGATCGACCCGATGTGGCTGGACGGTCTGGTGTTCCTGCCGCTGGTCGCACTCGGCGTGGAGTACCTCGTCGATGACGGCAGAAAGATCAACTATATCATCCCCATCGCCCTCATGTTCGTTGCGAACTTCTACATCGGCTACATGATCGGCATCTTTACCGCATGCTACTTCATCTACTACCTGTTCTTCGGAACGGAGCAGAAGCGCCGCAAGGTGAAGGATTTTGTCCACACCTGCTGCAATTTCGGCGTTTCGACCATCGTTGCGGTGATGTGCGCCGCCGGCATGCTCCTGCCCGTAGTCAAGGCGCTGAGCCTCGGTAAGTTCGACTTCACCGATCCCGACTACAGCTTCAAGGTGCAGTTCGAGCCGTTCGACGTCCTCGCACAGCTCCTTGTCGGACAGTACGATACTGTCAATGTGCAGGGCAGTCCGGAGATCTACTGCGGCATCCTGACCGTGGTGCTGCTGCCGGTCTTCTTCCTCAACAGCAAGATCGACCTCCGCAAGAAGATGGGCGCCGGCTTCCTGCTCTGCGTGATGTTCTTCAGCATGTATATCAAGCCCGTGGACATGTGGTGGCACGGCGGACAGGTGCCGAACTGGCTGCCCTACCGCTATTCCTTCATCGTGTCCTTCATCCTGCTGAGCATGGCTGCCGTTGCCTTCAAGCACCTCGACGGCCTGAAGCTCTCCCATATCGGCGGCATCTTCTTCGGCATCATGGCGACGATCCTCTATCTTAACTCCCTGTCCTATGAGCATCTGGATATCATGAAATCCATCTGGATCTCCATCGGCCTTGCGGCAGTGTACTGCATGCTGCTCTATACGCTCTGCACGAAGGAGCGCAGCAGAACCGCGGCTACCGTCGCGATCGTGGGCGTCATCTGTCTGGAGCTGGTATGCAATACCGTCCAGACCTTCAAGGCAGTGGACAAGGACGTTGCCTACTCTTCCAAGGCATCCTACGGCACCTTCATCCAGTCCGGACGTGCGGCGGTGGACGAAATGGAACGCATCGATGACGGCTTCTACCGCAGCGAAAAGACCTATGTCCGCTGCGTCAACGATAACCTCGCCTTCGGCCTGAAGGGTCTGACCCACTCCAGCTCCGTGATGAACGCGAAGACCCTCGACTTCATCGAGACCCTCGGCTACTGCACAAGAAGCTACTACTCCCGCTATGACGGCACCACCGAGCTTGCGGACTCCCTGCTGGGCATCAAGTACGTCCTCGACAAGGGCGATGACCAGACCCGTCCGCTGCTGCATGACACCTATGTAAAGGTCGGCGAGTATTCCTATAAGGATACGGAGAACGCCAAGGAGGACGAGCTGCCGGAGACAACGACCATCGGCATCTACGAGAATCCCGACGCGCTTTCCATCGGCTACATGGTCAGCGCGGATCTCCGCCGCATCGACCACCTCGGCAATGACAATCCCTTCAACAGCCAGAACGTCCTGCTCAGCACCATGCTCGGCAAGACGCAGTTCGATGAAGCCGGTCAGATCGCCGGCGTGAGCGAATACTACACACGGATCGACACCGGCGAGCCGGTACTCGGCGCCGTGACGGTTTCCGAATACAACAAGCAGGCCTGCTACACCAAGATGGACAGCGGTGATCCGACCGTGGACTACCGCTTCACTGTGACCGACACCAAGGAGATCTACTGCTTCCTCAAGACCGAGAACGAGCAGAGGGTCAACCTCTGGCTCGGTACCTGGGATGAGGAGCTGGGCGACTACGAGTTCGAGGGCTTCGGCACTTATTTTGACACCAAGAACTACTGCATCCTGAGCCTCGGCTCCTACGAGCCGGGCACACAGGTGGCACTGCGTCTGACCGTTGCCAACGACCAGAACGCCACCATCATCAAGAACCCCTTCTTCTACTACTTCGATGAAGCAAAGTTCAAGGAGGATATCGCACAGCTCAAGGACGGCCAGCTGGAGCTGACAAAGGCCAGCGACACCTGCCTCAAGGGCACTGTCACCGCACAGGAAAACGAGCTTCTCTTCACCAGCATCCCCTATGAAGAGGGCTGGACGGTCAAGGTCGACGGCAAGAAGGTGGAACCCGTGGAGCTGCTCAATGCAATGATGGGCGTGGAGCTGACACCGGGCGAGCATACCATCAGCTTCACCTACACCGCCCCCGGCTTTATTCCCGGCATGATCCTTGTGGTTCTGGGCATCGGCTGCATTGTGCTGCTGTACCGCTATGACAGAAAGCACAACAAGGTGCTGATTGCACAGGCAAGAGCCGCTGCTGCACAGCGGACTGGCAAACAGGCATAACATGAAGGGGGCAGCAGCGCTGTCCCCTTTTTTGACAGCGGAGTATTCCGCAGAAGGAGTGATAGTATGATCAGACTGCAGATCCCCGCAACCAGTGCGAACCTCGGCGCAGGCTTCGATGCACTGGGACTTGCGCTGCAATATTATAACTATGTGGACATGGAGGAGAGCGACACCATCGATATCACCTCCGCGGACGGCACGCCCGTTCCCACGGACGAGAGGAACCTCATCTACATCTCCGCCAAGGATCTCTTCGAGGTCTGCGGCAGAAAGCTCCACGGACTGAAGCTCGTCCAGACCAACAACATCCCCATGACGAGGGGTCTCGGCTCCAGCTCCGCCTGCATCGTGGCAGGACTCGTCGGCGCAAACCACCTCCTCGGAGATCCCCTGAATCAGGATGATCTGGTGGATCTTGCCGCACAGATCGAGGGGCATCCTGACAACACCGCGCCCGCCCTGCTCGGCGGCATCGTGACCGCCGTTTTTGACGGAAGACGGGTGCATTGGGTGAAGCAGGAGGTCTACACGAAGCTCCGCTTTGTGGCGATGATCCCCGACTTCGAGCTGAAGACCGAGAAGGCAAGGGGCTGCCTCCCGACGGAGGTCTCCCATAAGGACGCGGTCTACAACCTGTCCAGAGCCGCGCTCTTCTCGGCGTCCCTCCTGACGGGAAAGTTCGAGAACCTGCGCACGGCGGTGCATGATAAGCTCCACCAGCCCTACCGTATGGCGCTGATCCCCCATGCGCGCGAGGTCTTTGACATCGCCTATGCCCACGGCGCATACGCCGCCTACATCAGCGGCGCAGGTCCGACCGTGATGGCGATCGCGGACGAGGAGAACCAGTACTTCGCCGGAAAAATGCGCTTCTCCCTCGACAACGCCGGCCTCTCCGGCTGGCAGGTGCATGACCTCCGGATCGATAATGACGGGTGCGTGCTGCTGTAAGTGATAAAGTGCAGGGATGAATTTCCTTGCGCTTACGGCAAGCAGGACGGTTATTGATTATCAACCAGGTTCTTCGCTGTTAACCAGTCTAATTCCCTTGTATTTTGCGCCGGAATGTGGTATAATATAAGGCAACACTGCACAAAGACCGCCTTTCGGCTTTGCGCATGTCTTGCCTTGGAAAATGCCGCCATGCACCCTTCTGACGGTGCGTCCGGCGGTGCAAGTTCATCTGATAAGAAAGGAATACCAATGGAAAAGCGTACAATTTATGCCGATCATGCGGCAACAACAGCGGTTTCCCCGGAGGTCCTGCAGGAGATGCTCCCGTATTTCACCGAGCATTACGGCAATGCCTCCAGTATCTATAAGCTTGGCCGCGAGTGCCATGCCTTCCTCAACGATGCCCGTGCCAGAGTGGCAGCCTGTCTTGGCGCGCAGGCCGGTGAGATCTTCTTCACCGCCGGCGGCTCCGAGTCCGACAACTGGGCGATCAAGGGCGTGTGCGACCGCCTTGCCGCAAAGGGCAAGAAGCACATCATCACGAGCGTATTCGAGCACCATGCAGTGCTGCATACCTGCGAATACCTCGAAAAGCACGGCTTTGAGGTGACCTACCTCCCCGTGAGCGCGGAGGGTCTTGTGGATCCGGCGGACGTGGAAAAGGCGATCCGCGAGGATACCGCCCTCGTGACCATCATGTATGCCAACAACGAGATCGGCACCATCCAGCCGATTCCGGAGATCGGTGCGATCTGCAAGGCGCACGGCGTTCTCTTCCACACCGATGCCGTACAGGCGGTCGGCAATGTGGAGATCGACGTGAAGGCGCAGAACATCGACCTGCTCTCCCTGTCCGGTCATAAGTTCCATGCCCCGAAGGGCGTTGGCGCACTCTACATCCGCAAGGGTGTCATCCTGCCGAACCTTGTTCACGGCGGCGGTCAGGAATACGGCAGACGTGCCGGCACCGAGAACGTTGCCGGAATCATGGGTCTTGCCAAGGCACTCGAGATCGCGACAGCCGACATCCCCGGCAAGATCGCAAAGCTCACCCCCCTGAGAGATAAGCTCATCGACGGCATCCTGCAGATCCCGCAGACCCGTCTCAACGGCAGCCGCGACAAGCGTCTGTGCGGCAATGTGAATGTCTCCATCGTGGGCATCGAGGGCGAGAGCCTGCTGCTGATGCTCGATTACAACGGCATCTGTGCATCCTCCGGCTCCGCATGCACCTCGGGTTCGCTGGATCCGTCCCATGTGCTGCTGTCCCTCGGACTCAAGCACGAGGTGGCACACGGTTCCCTGCGTCTGAGCTTCGACAGGGATTTCACAGAAGAGGATGCGGACTACATTCTGGAGGTGCTGCCGGGCGTTGTCAATCGCCTGCGCGAGATGTCTCCGATGTGGGAGAAAATGTGCAAGGAAAACATCCGGCTGGTGTAATTCCGGCGTTGATCAGATAACATACAGGAGGAACAGAACATGATTTACAGTGAAAAGGTAATGGATCATTTTACAAATCCCCGTAATGTGGGTGAAATTGAAAATGCGGACGGTATCGGCGAGGTCGGCAATGCCAAGTGCGGCGATATCATGAAGATGTACCTGAAGATCGACGGCAACGTGATCACGGACGTGAAGTTCAAGACCTTCGGCTGCGGCGCAGCGGTTGCGACTTCTTCCATGGCAACGGAGCTGATCAAGGGCAGAACCATCGACGAGGCACTGCAGCTGACCAACAAGGCAGTTATGGAGGCGCTCGATGGCCTGCCGGCAGTGAAGGTGCACTGCTCCGTTCTCGCAGAGCAGGCGATCAAGTCCGCGCTGTGGAATTACTACGAAAAGCAGGGCGTGGATCCCGAGCCGATCATCGGCAAGGTGCCGGACTGTGAGGATTGCCACTAAGCTGAAGTGGATCAAAGAGCTGCATTTCCCTGCAGCTCTTTTCTATAAGGAGGGGTATTATGCGGTTTTGCAACATATGCGGCAGCAGCGTGGAAGATGACGCTGTATTCTGCACGAAGTGCGGAAACACGCTTTCCGGTTTTCAGCCGGAGCAGGAGATCATAGAGGAGGTGTACGGACCGCCGTCAATGATGGGGAAAAGTATGCGCACGGAAAGGAAGCCGGTTCCGATGCTGTACGGCCCGCCGCCATTCCGTCCCGATCTGGAGAGCATACATACTGTGTACGGTCCGCCCCCGACAAAGATGTCCGCAGGCGGCCGCCGCTGCACGGAATGCGGAAAAATGCTGCCGGAACGTGCAAAGTTCTGTTATGTGTGCGGCACGAAGCTGCCGGAACGGGATGCATCCGAAGACAGAGGGGCAGAGCCGAGGAGGGAAAAGAAATGATTTCCCGAAAGCAACTGCATCTGCAGCAGGTGGCGGCATTTGCACAGCAGCTCTGGGAGCAGCCGCGGCTGGATTTTCTGTTTCTGGAGCTGACGCTGCGCTGCAACGAGCGATGTGTGCATTGCGGCAGCCGCTGCGGAGAGGTCGAGTCGGCGGAAATGCCGAAGGAAGTGTATTTCCGTTTCCTTGAGAAGATCCGGAAGGATTTCGCGGAGCGCCTCCCGATGCTCTGCATCACGGGCGGCGAACCGCTTCTGCGAAAAGATTTTTTCGAGATCATGGCGTATGCAAGCGCGCTTGGCTTTCACTGGGGCATGACCTCCAACGGCACGCTGATCGATGATGCTGCCGCAGAAAAGCTCGAGGCATGCGGCATGCGCACGATCTCCGTCAGCATCGACGGCCTGCCGGAAACGCATGACCGATTCCGCGGCACACCCGGCGGCTATGCTGCGGCAATGCGCGGTATCGAGGCGCTTCTGCGCCGCGGAAGCTTTGAGCATGTGCAGGTGACGACGATCGTGCATCAGCAGAATCTCGGAGAGCTTCCGGCGCTGTATGGGATCATGGAGGGGATGCCGCTGGATTCGTGGCGCGTCAGCACCATCGAACCCATCGGCCGCGCCAGAATGCATCCGGAGCTGCTGCTGACTCCGCAGGAGATCGGGCAGGTGCTCGATTTCATCAGGGAGAAGCGAAGGCTGGGAATGGATGTGCAGTTCGGCTGCAACCATTACCTCGGGCTTGCCTATGAGCATGAGGTGCGCGACTGGTACTTCCGCTGCAATGCCGGCGTCAGTGTCGCAAGCGTCATGGTGAACGGCGATATCGGCAGCTGCCTTGATATCGAACGCCGTCCGGAGACCGTGGAGGGGAATATCCTGCGCGATGACTTTACAGAGGTCTGGAAGCACGGCTTCCGGTATTTCCGGCAGAGCCTCAGCGACCGCAGCGGCGTTTGCCGTACCTGCAAGGATCGCGAATTCTGCCGCGGCGGCTCGTTCCATAGCTGGGATTTTGACCGGAATGTCCAGCAAGTCTGCCTGCGCGGTGCATTGTTCTGATACATAAGAGCAACGACTTCTGCGGGATAATAGGTGCCTCCGGCGAACCATGTGGGGGCGCCGCCCCCACACCCCCGCCAGAGGAATGTGATTCCTCTGGACTCCTATCGCAAAAAGCCCGAAAACCATATGGTTTTCGGGCTTTTTGTCACGGGATTCCAAAGGGACTCCGTCCCTTTGGCAGGGTTTGGGACGGAGTCCCAATAGGAATCCGCCGGAGGCACCTATTATCCCTGCAGGAGTCGTTGCTTTCGTCACAGTACAAACCGCTTCGGCAGGAAGTCGGACAGCTTGTGGGCGCCGTCGCTGAGGAGGATGACGAAGTCATCTCCGCAGAACTCCGCCATGACCTGCAGGCAGGCGCCGCAGGGGATGCACGGTGCTTCGGGCGCTTCGCCCTCCGGGGCACCGCAGACGGCGATCGCCTGAAATTCCTTGTGCCCCACGGAAACCGCCTTGAAGAAGGCGGTGCGCTCTGCGCAGACACCGAGGGAATACGATGCGTTTTCGATATTGCAGCCCGTGAAGACCGTGCCGTCCTGCGTCAGCAGTGCCGCACCGACCGCAAAGCCGGAGTGCGGACAGTAGGCGTTCTGTCGGGCGCTCTGTGCTGTTTTCATCAGCATCTCGTTGTTCATTTCCATTCCTCCCATTACAACAATGGACTGACAGCGGTGTGCCAGTCCATGAATTGTTTTGTCAAACCACTTGCAATTCCAGAAGGAGAATGCTATAATAGAGTTATGCAAGTCCCGTTTCTGCGTGCGCTGAAGCCGGCTTTGCCGGCGGCCTTTTAAGAAGCCTCGCCGCGCTTACTTGGAGATCAGTGCAAGGGTATCGCGTGCGATCAGCAGCTCTTCGTTGGTCGGAACGACCCAAACCTCGACCTTGGAGTCGGACTGGGAAACCTTCGCGAGCTTGCCCTTGACGCCTGCATTGGCAACAGCGTCGATCTTGATGCCGAGTACATCCATATCGGAGCAGACAGCCTCGCGGACATCCGGAGCGTTCTCGCCGATACCGCCGGTGAACAGCACTGCATCCAGACCGTTCATGGCAGCAGCAAATGCGCCGATGTACTTCTTGATCTCATAAACCAGCATATCCTTGGACAGCTGTGCGCGCTTGTTGCCCTCAGCGGCAGCAGCGGTCACGTCGCGGTTGTCGGAGCCGACACCGGAAACGCCCAGGAAACCGGACTTCTTGTTCATGTAATCGGACATCTCAGCCGGTGTGAAGCCGTGCTTTTCCATCAGGAAGGTCACAGCGGACGGGTCAACGGAGCCGGTTCTGGTACCCATCAGGATGCCGTCCAGGGGAGTGAAGCCCATGGTGGTGTCAACGGACTTGCCGCCGTCCACAGCAGTGATGGAGGAGCCGTTGCCCAGGTGGCAGGAAACGATCTTCAGCTCCTTTGCATCCTTGCCCATTGCCTTTGCAAGTGCAGCGGATACAAAGCGGTGGGATGTGCCGTGGAAACCGTACTTTCTTACATGGTAGGTCTCGTAATCCTCATACGGGAAGCCGAACATGTAAGCCTTCTCCGGCATGGTCTGGTGGAATGCAGTGTCAAATACAACTGCCTGCGGAACGGATGCCGGCAGAACCTGCTTGCAGGCACGCAGTGCCAGTGCATGTGCGTGGTTATGTACGGGAGCCAGCTCGCGCAGCTCGTCGATCTGGTCGATGATCTCGTCGGTGACCAGAGTGGTCTCGGAGAAGATCTCCGCACCCTGTACGATACGATGGCCGACAGCGGAGATCTCGTCCATGCTCTTGATCACAGCGGCATCGCCGGTGGTCAGAACCTTGACCAGCTCCATGAAAGCCTCGGTGTGTGTCGGGAAATTGCAGTCCGCAGAATACTCTCTGCCGTCTGCGGTCTTGTGTGCAATGTGGCCGTCAATTCCGATACGGTCGCAGTTGCCCTTTGCCAGTACGCTCTCGTCCTTCATGTCCAGAAGCTGGTACTTCAGGGAGGAGCTGCCTGCGTTTACTACAAGAATCAGCATTGTTATCTCGTTCCTTTCGGTAAATAAATATTGATTTGTGCGCCAAAGCAGAACCTGCAATGGAACATTACTCTTTTAATTATATACTTTTTTCAAAAAAATGCAAGTCTTTTTTTGAAATATTTTATGAAAAGCCGTTTTTTCAGCCATATCACTTAATTTCGGGCGGAAAAACCGTAAATATGCCAAAACCCAATGAAAAGGAGTCCTGTCAATGAAAACAAGCGCCATCATCTGTGAATACAACCCCCTGCACAACGGCCATGTGCATCATATCCGCAAGACCCGTGAGAACGGCGCGACCCATGTGGTTGCCGTGCTGAGCAGCAATTTCGTGCAGCGCGGCGACGTGGCACTGCTGGACAAATTCGATCGTGCCAAGCTTGCGCTGCGCGCCGGCGCGGATCTGGTGCTGGAGCTGCCGGTGGCGTTTTCGATGGCGTCCGCGGAGCTGTACGCGACCGCTGCGATCTCCATGCTGAACAACCTCGGCGTGGTCGATGAGCTGTCCTTCGGCAGCTCGAACGGCGATCTGGAATGCCTCGAGCTGCTCACGGAGGCGTCCGTTTCCACGACGAAGGTCTTTCAGGACAGGATCCTCGACCGCATGCGCCAGGGCGATTCGTATCCGGCGGCGGTCTGGGAGATCGTCCGCCAGCGCTACGGCAACAAGGTCGCCGGCATGATGCACGACCCGAACAACCTGCTCGCCATCGAGTACCTCAAGGCGATGCAGAAGCTTGACGTTTCCTTCCGCGCCTTCAGCATCCAGCGGCAGTGCGTGACGCATGACAGTATGACCACGCAGAGCATGTTCGCAAGCGCCAGCTTCATCCGCAAGTCCGTTTCGGACGGGGATCATTCCTATCTCGATTTCGTACCGTCCTATACCGCAAAGCTCCTGAGCCAGCGTCTGAACGAGGGCAGAACGGCGCATATCCAGAACCTCGAGCGCATCGCGCTCTACCGTCTGCGCTCCATGACGGAGGAGGAGCTGCTCCAGCTGCCGGATGTGGGCAGGAGCCTGCAGAACCGCATCTACGCCGCCAGAACGGCGAACAGCTGGGATGAACTGCTTGCAAGCATCAAGACCAAGTGCTATACCATGGCGCGCATCCGCCGCATTCTGCTCTGCGCCCTCATCGGCATCACCAAGGAGGACCAGCGGCACTATCCGCCCTACGCGCGTGTGCTTGCCTTCAATGAGCGCGGCAGGGAGATCCTCGGCGCCGCCAAGAACCGCAGCCGCATCGAGATCGGCACCTCGCTGTCGAAGCTTGCTGAAACCGGAAAGAGCGCGGCGAATTTTGTCCGCCTCGAGGAGAGTGCTTCCAATGTCTACGGCCTTGCGCAGGGTGAGATCTCCTCTGCGGAGCAGGACTACCGCGCGAAGATCGTCATGGAGATGGGCAAATGAGTGCATGGCTCCCGCGCCTTGACGGCGTGATCCTTGACCTTGACGGCACCCTGCTCGATTCCATGCCGCTCTGGCACGAGATCGACCTGATCTTCCTGCGCGAGAACGGCATCGAGCCGCCGGAGAACATTTCCGACATTGTCGGAAAAATGAGCATTACTGAGTGGGCGGAGTACTTTGTCCGTGAGTTCTCCATGCCGCATACGCCCGAGTACGTCATCCGCAGGATCGAGGAGCTGGCATGGGAGGCATACCGCGATACGATCCCGCTCAAGCCCCATGTTGCGGCATTTCTTGATGCTCTGGATGAAACCGGCATCCCCTACGGCATCGCCACCGCGACCTATAAGGCCTCCGCGCATGCCGCACTGCAGCGGCTGGGGATCGCGGATCGCATGCAGTTCATTCTGACCGGAGAGGATGTCCCCGGCGGCAAAACGCAGCCGGACATCTACCTCGAAGCCGCCGCAAGGCTCGGCTCCGTTCCGGAACGCACCCTTGTCGTGGAGGATGCGCTGCACTGCATTCAGACCGCTGTGCGCGCCGGCTTTGTGACCGCCGGTGTCTATGACGCCTCCGTTCCCGAAGCGGAGCAGGAGGAGATCCGCCGGATCGCGGCCTTCAGCGTGCCGGATCTTGCGGCGCTGGCTGCGCAGCTGACAATGAAATAAAGCCTGGCGATAGGCGGGTGGAGGGTGCGGTAGCACCCTCCACTATTTCCCCCTCCCCTCGGGGAGGGGTTGGGGTGGGGGCAGTTTCAAGCAAGCTCTCGCTAAGAAAAAGAACGTTTTCTATAAGAAAACCGTTCCCCATCAAGGGGAACGGTTTTGTTTTGCACATATCTGTGAATTAAACGGGAAGCTCTTCGATCAGCTTAACCAGATACTTCATGATGTTCAGTGCATCGGTGGTATTGATCGCGCCGTTCACGTCAACGTCAGCGTTCAGAGCACCCTGCTCGGACAGCTTGCCGTTGCCCATCAGGGACTTGGACAGTGCGATAACGTCGAGGATCTCAACCTTCTCGTTGCAGTCAACGTCGCCGTACAGAGAAGCCTTCAGTTCTTCCGTCGGAGGCTCTGTCGGAGCATCCGTCGGAGGCTCGGTGGGAGCTTCCGTGGTAGGCTCAGTGGTCTCTACCTCATCCTCGAAGTAGAATACTTCTACGGACTCGAGCGTAACGGTTTCCTGAGAGGTCTCGCCCATGCCGCCGTACCAGTAGCCGAGCTTGATATCGCCGTACTGCTCGTTGATGTCAACGCCGTCCGGAACGATCCAAGCGATCTCAACCTTGCCTGCCTTGGTGTCGGTCAGAACATACTGCCAAGCGTCGCCGCCCTCAGTATCGGACCACTGCTGCCAGCCTTCACCAACGGATGCGCCGACTGCATAAACCATCTTGTCGAGATCTGCTGCGGAATCGAGGGTGAAGACAACAGCCTTTACCTCAGCGTTTTCGCCGAGCTGCTCGATATCGGAGATCTTGAAGCCCTCCATATTGCCCTCAGCTGCGGACAGCTCTGCACCGATATCGTAAGAAACGCGGTCGGTGAAATCGAAGGTCTTGGTCTCGGTGTAGGTCAGGATACCGCTGATCAGGTCAACCTCGGTAGCCTCGGTGTACTGTTCAGCATCCTCTTCTGCATACCAGAACTGGAAGGAGAGGGTACCGCTGTCCTCGTAAGGGATAACTTCCTGCGGAACATCCCAGATTACGCTGAAGTACTCGCCGAGCTGGGAGTCTTCGCTTGTCAGATCATAACCGAAGGCCGGTGTTACGCCGAATTCAACGCCTGCTTCGAGGCACTCTTCGTAAACATCCTCACCCATGTCGTTGTACCAGTAGCCGCCGGACTCCTTGTAGCCTGCAGCAACCTTAGCAGCCTCGGTATCAGCCGGAGAATCGGGGCCTACGTTCAGGCCGCCGCCGTACATGAATCTCTTGAGTGCAACATCGCTGGTGATGGTAGCCTCGAGGGACTGTACATAGATGCCGGTCTCGCCCTTGATATTGCCGACGCCGGTCAGACCGAACTCGCCGTTGTAAGTGAACTTGTGGCTGTTGATCGGATCCTCACCCTCGACCGGAGTGATGCCCTCAGCCATGTAGTAATCTTCGTCATAGCCCTTGGTCAGGTGCCAGTTGCACTCATGCTCTCTTGCCTGGGTAGCAACCATGGTACCGGTGCCGTCGCCGTTGTCGGTGAAGCTCCAGGTGCCGTTCTTGTCGTTCTTGGTGGTGGAACCATCGGTGTTGGAGCCGGTGTCGGGGTCATCATCGGGATCGGTCGGATCAGTTGTGGAGCTGCCGCCGTTTGCGGTGATGCTGTCGATGGTGACAGAACCGCCCTCGCTCCAGTAGTTACGGAACTGGAATTCGCCCGTGGTAGAAGCGGAAACGTCGGACAGATCAAAGGTAACGGTGAATGTGCTGCCAGCAGTGATCTTTACACTGCCCTCCGGCAGCTCTGCCCAATAGTCGGGAGCCACGGTGGTACTGATACCCGCACCATAAGCCAGTGTGCCGGTTACGCTGGAGGTACCGGTAACGGTGATGGAGGTCAGCTCGGATACGCCAAGCTCGGAGAGCTTGAAAACGACCTTCTCATCTACTTCGATGGATTCGCCTACGGAAACAGCCTCTACATCCATCAGGGAAGCTGTCATCACAGACATGCTTGTTGCAGCAACGGACAGGCACATCAGTGCTGCCACAGCGGCTGCTTTCATGCGATTTGTCATTGTCTTAGAAAACATAGCAATCTCTTCCTTCCTCATTTTTATGTACACAGGGGCGCCGCAGCGCTTTACAGCGCGGATATGCTCCTGTATCTTATATTATAGCATATTCTGACAGTGATTTTGTAAACTGGCTGTGAATACGCGGATTTTTCCTCATATTTTTCGTAGAAAAAAAGTGTCGTAATTTGTGAAGTATCAACAAAAAATAAGGTTGATTTAAGAAAAGACTATCAAAAACCACCGCGTCAATGTGAATGAACCATGGCGCGGCGGTGAAAAAACAACTGCAGCAGGGGTGACTGCTGCAGTGATGGCATTACATTTCGTTGCGGTTTTCAAGTGCCTTGTAGAGGGTCACCTCATCCGCGTATTCCAGCTGGCCGCCGACGGGCAGACCGAAGGCAAGGCGCGTCACGCTCACGCCGAGGGGCTTGAGCAGCTGGGAGATATAGGCCGCGGTCGCATCGCCCTCCACCGTGGGGTTGGTTGCCATGATGACCTCAGTGATGCCGCCTTCCTGCACGCGGCTGAGCAGCGAACGGATCCGCAGATCATCGGGCATCACGCCCTTCATGGGGGAGATCAGGCCGTGGAGTACATGGTAGACGCCGGTGTATTCGCCGGTGCGCTCAAAGGCGGCGATGTCCTTCGGATTCTCGACCACGCAGATGGTGGCGTGATCCCTGTCGTCGTTGTCACAGATCGGGCAGAGTGCCTGGTCGGTGAGATTTTCGCAGGAGCGGCAGTAATGCACGGTCTGCTTGGCGTCCAGCAGTGCCTGTGCAAATTCTTCCACATCCGCCCGGTTCATGGACATGACATGATAAGCAAGCCGGGCAGCGGACTTCATTCCGATACCCGGCAATTTTGCAAATTGTTCAGTCAGAACGACAAGCGGCAGGGCGTCATGGCCTGCCATGAATTAGAACAGGCCGGGCAGGGAAACGCCGCCGGTGATCTTGCTCATCTCGTCCTCGGTGGTCTGCTCGATCTGGCCAACAGCCTCGTTGATCGCGCTGATCACGAGATCCTGCAGCATCTCAACGTCCTCGGGATCTACGACCTCGGGCTTGATGGTGAGGGTCTTGATGGTCTTCTTACCGCTCATGACAACCTCAACAGCGCCGCCGCCTGCGGTTGCAGTGAACTCGCGAGCCTCGATATCATCCTGCAGCTCGGTGATCTGGTCCTGCATCTTCTGTGCCTGACGGATCATAGAATTCATATTCTGCGGATTGCCGCCCATATTCTTCGGTACTCTTGCTCTCATAACATTTTTCTCCTTTAATTGTGTTTTTCAATTATGTTACAGCGGTGGTTTTGATACCGCTGTTTTTTGCCTTTTCCAGCATTTCCTGTACAGGACGGGGCTTGGAAGCCGCAGCGCTGCATTTTGCCCGGATGACATAACGCTTGCCGAGGATGGCCTCCACGGCGTCACCGAGGGACTGTGCATTCTGCTTGTCCTTGAACATGGTCAGGAAGAAGGGGTTTTCCGCAACCACGAACATAATATTCTTGAAAGCCACTGCCTGCGAGCCCTCCAGGGCACCGAGCACGCCGGGATTGCGTTTGCCGCATTCCTCGAGGATCTCGGCCCATTGTGCGACGGGCTGGAAGTCCTCGTTCTTGACCTGGCGCAGATCGACCTCCGGAACGGGTTCCGGTGCGGGGGACGGCTGGGGAGCCATCGTCTCCTCGGGCATCCTCTGCGCCGCGGCAGGCGTACCTGCACGGTGTTCGAGCTGTGCGAGCCGGTCATAGAGCTGCTGCAGCTCGGCGGAATTGACCGCCGGTGAAGCTTCTGCGGCAGGTGCTGCGGACGCACCGCAGAGCCGGATCAGTGTCATTTCAAGTTCGACACGGCGGTTGACCGCCCTGCCCATGCGTTCTCTGCAGGTCTGCAGTGCGCTGAGCTGTGCCATAATATGATCTAAGGGAAGGGCTTCTGCAAGCTGCTGCAGTGCCGGAATCTCATCCGCCATGCAGTGCAGGAGCGCCGTGTCCCCGGTTGCCTTGAGCATCATCACATCGCGCAGCATCAGGATGAGTTCTTCGCAGAGCCGCTGCAGATCCTTGGAGGCGTCGTGCAGCGAGGCGATGATCTCCAGCGCCTGTGCGGTCTGCTTGTTCCGGATCGCATCGAGCATCCGGAGGAGGTAATCCCTTCCGTCGACGCCGGCGGCCTCCGCGGTGAGCTGTGCTGTGATGGTCCCACCGTAAGCGCAGCAGCGGTCGAGCAGCGAGATCGCGTCGCGCATGCCGCCGTCGGAGAGCCTTGCCATGAGTTCGGCAGCCTCCGGCTCCAGTGAGATGTTCTCCTGCTGGGCGATGAATTGCAGTCTTGTCACCAGATCCTCCTGGCGGATTCTGCGGAAGTCATAGCGCTGGCAGCGGGAGATGATGGTTGCCGGAACCTTGTGGATCTCGGTGGTCGCGAGGATGAACTTCACATAGGCCGGCGGCTCCTCCATGATCTTAAGGAGCGCATTGAATGCACTCGACGAGAGCATATGGACCTCGTCGATGATATATACTTTGAATTTGCAGCGTTCGGGGGTATAGACGGTCGCCTCGCGCAGGTCGCGGATGTCCTCGACGCTGTTGTTGGATGCAGCGTCGATCTCGATGAGATCGGAGAGGACGGCCTGCTCGGCATCCCGGCAGATAGCGCATTCGAGGCAGGGGTTGCCGTCGGGACGGGGATGCTCGCAGTTGACAGCCTTGGCGAGGATCCTGGCGCAGGTGGTCTTACCGGTTCCGCGGGAGCCGGTGAACAGATAGGCATGCGCAGTCATCCCGGTCTTTACCTGATTCTGCAGGGTGGTCGTGACCTGCGGCTGTGAAAGCACATCCGCAAAGGTCAGGGGCCGCCATTTACGGTACAGAGCCTGATACATAGTGCCTCCTTTACAGGTTATGACCTGTTCAAAAAAATTCGGAACATAGGTGTGCAGGCTGGCTCGGCACATGAAACGGTCCGCTTAATGCTGCTCGGTTCCCCGCCTGACATGGTTCACGGTGCTTCATTGCCAAGGGCCCACACACCTATATTCCGAATCGTCCGGATCTGCTCCGGCACTTAGGTACATTTCATTATAGCACAGGTTTCGAAAAATTGCAAGTATTCCGCAGGATTTTCCTTCTGGAAAATTTAATTTTATACACATTGTTGAAAATGAACCTTCGAAAATTGTGCAAACCTACAAATTTGAAGATTTTCTGAAAACCCCTTGTATTATTGCGGGATATCTGCTATAATAGAAAAAGAATATTATTTCTAACCTCTTTCTCTTATTTTTGCTGAAAAGGGCATGGTATCAGCGCCGTGCCTTTTTCTGTTTTTTCAGGGAACATTACGAAAAACAGCCGTCTTTTGCGAAAAAAGACGGCTGTTATTGATATCCGGTCGCTTATTCAGCCTTTGCAGCCTTCTTGGTTCTGGTGGTCTTCTTTGCAGCCGGCTTTGCCTCAGCAGCCGGAGCCTCAGCTGCGGTCTCAGCCTTCTTGGTTCTGGTGCACTTGCGCTTGGGAGCAGCAGCCTCTTCGGTCTTCTCCTCCTTGACAGCCTTCTTGGCAGCGGTCTTCTTGGGAGCAGCAGCCTTCTTGGTGGCGGT
Source organism: uncultured Ruminococcus sp. (assembly GCA_964472035.1). Classification (GTDB taxonomy): domain Bacteria; phylum Bacillota; class Clostridia; order Oscillospirales; family Ruminococcaceae; genus UBA3855. The sequence continues at coordinate 6,405 of CAYYIT010000021.1, read as the reverse complement.
CTTCTTAGCCTTCTTGGTGGCAGCGGTCAGTACATCGTTGAGCTGCATTGCCTTGTCGTAGTTGCCCTCGAATGCAACCTTGCCGGTCATTGCAGCAGCCAGCAGTGTGGTCTTGCCGGCAGCAACCTGCAGGAGGGTCTCCTCAGAAACAGTCAGCAGAGCGTCTCTGTCAACATAATCGTAAGGCTCTACATTCAGCTTGCCGTCAGCAGCCTCGATGTAGAATGCGCCCTCAGCCTCGCCGGTCACGTTTACCTGTACAGCGATATGCTCGCTGATGGAGGATGCGTCCGCAGCGGACAGAGCCTTCTGTACCTTTTCTACCAATTCGAAATATGTCATGTCTTTACTCACCTTTCTTCTGGTTGATTCCCGGCAGAGCTGCCGGAACGTGGAAACTACGGCTGTACGCCGTTTCCGTTATGCATCCATTATACAGGATTACGGTGGATTCGTCAATAAAAATGGCGCATTTTCCGCATTTGATACAATAAAATTATGGCAGCAGTGCGGTTTTTTAGCCAAAGAGTGCATAAATTTGCGCGCGGATGCGCTGTATTTGACGGAGAATCGCGCATAATCCCATGGCGCAGGAGCCTGCGGCTTCGGCAAGAGTGCTGTTGAAACGTGTCGCGTTTTGTTGAATTTACACAAACGAATGAAAAAATTGTGCAAAATACCTTGACGATTCCTTCAAAATAGAGTATAATAAAGTTATACTACTACCTTTAGGAGGGATTCTTCTTGACTAATATTTTATTTGCAGCTTCCGAATGTGTACCGTTTGTCAAGACCGGCGGCCTTGCTGACGTTGTCGGCGCCCTGCCGAAGAGTCTGGATAAAGAACGGTTTGATGTGCGTGTCATCATTCCTTACTATACCTGTATTCCGGCGAAGTTCCGTAATTTCTTCCACTATCGCCACCATTTCTACATGGATTACGCCGACCGCCAGGAGCATGTCGGCATCATGGAATACGAGTACGACGGCATCAAGTTCTACTATGTGGACAACGAATACTACTTCAACGGCGCAACGCCCTACGGCAGCGACCTGCGCTGGGATATCGAACGCTTCACCTTCTTCTGCAAGGCGGTGCTTGCGGTGATGCCGGTCATCGGCTTCTGCCCCGATATCATCCACTGCCACGACTGGCAGACGGGTCTGATCCCCGTGCTGATGCACAGCACCTTTGCGACCCATCCGTTCTACCAGAACACCAAGTCCATCATGACCATCCATAACCTGCGCTTCCAGGGCGTATGGGATATCGAGGAGTTCCAGCGCAACACCAACCTTCCGGACTACATGTTCACGCCGGATAAGCTCGAGTTCCACCGCGACGCGAATATGCTCAAGGGCGGCCTTGTGTACGCGGACTACATCACCACCGTCAGCGAGACCTACGCCGAGGAGATCAAGACCCCCCAGTACGGCGAGAAGCTCAACGGTCTGCTCAGCGCAAGATCGGCTTCCCTGCGCGGTATCGTCAACGGCATCGACTACGATGTCTACAACCCTGTGACGGACAAGAAGATCTTTGCAAAGTACAATGCCGAGAATGCCATCGAGGGCAAGGCGGAGAACAAGCGCAAGCTCCAGGAGGAGCTGGGACTGCCCCAGGATCCGAACAAGATGCTCATCGGCATCATCTCCCGTCTGACCGACCAGAAGGGTCTGAATCTGCTGGGCGACGTGTTCGAGCGTTTCCTGGATGAGCACACCCAGTTCGTTGTCATCGGCACGGGCGATCCGGGCTATGAGAATATGTTCCGCTATTTTGCAGGCAGATTCCCCGACAGAGTATCGGCGAACATCTGCTACAACGATGCGCTGGCACACAAGCTCTACGCTGCTGCGGATATGATGCTGGTGCCGTCCATGTTCGAGCCGTGCGGCCTGACGCAGCTCATCGCGCTGCGCTACGGTTCCATTCCGCTTGTCCGCGAGACCGGCGGTCTGAAGGACACCGTGCAGCCGTACAACGAGTTCGAGCTGACCGGTACGGGCTTCACCTTCGGCCCGTTCTACTCCGAGGATTTCCTCAATACGGTGAACTACGCAAAGTCCGTATTCTTCAATTATCGCGAAAACTGGGATGATATGGTACGCCGCGGCATGGCACAGGACTTCTCCTGGAACAGCTCCGCGCGCCAGTACGAGGGCATGTACGAGTGGCTCCTCGGCAGATAAGCTTTTTCCTTTCATTCCTTATAATGCACAGCGTCCTCCTGCACCTGCGGGGGGACGCTGTGTTTTGCGGACAAAACGCGGTGATACTTGCGTTTTGGCAGGGGTGCAGGGGACGAAGTCCCCTGCACTTATCCCCCTCCCTTCGGGAGGGGGTAGGGGCACCCGAAGGGCGTGCGTTAGCTGTGGGGCAAAATTAAGTGAAAGTATACTTTTTTTTCAAGCTGAGCAAGCTCCGCTTGCGGTCTTAGAAGAAAAAACAGCGATTCCTCCTTTGCCGAAGGCATTGGGGGAATGCGTCCGGACGTTCCAGTGAGAACCCCTAATAAGAAACCTCGGCGGCGCGGCCTCCGCGCTGCCGCGCTTTTTGGTAGGTATTATCCCTTGACACGACCCGTGCTGCGTGGTATAATAAATAGGATGTGTGAAAAAAATGACAATTGCTTCCGTATTGCACGGAGACAGAACAGAGAAAAGGGTTTTATTGAAAGGAAGTCACAACAATGCTGGATCGAATCAAATACATGCTCGGCTGCACGCGGAGCCGGATCTACAGATGGCTGATCGCACGGCTGATCCGGAATGCCGTGAATGAAAAGAACGAGCGCAACAAGATCATCTGCTGCGATTTTATTCTCGAGGAGGATACCTCTCCGCAGGATGAATTCGAGCTGTTCCGCTATCTCTACAACCGCAAGGACAGCCCCTTTGAGGCGTACTATATCATCCATGAGCGTTCCGCAGCGTACCCCGGACTGAAGGAACAGTACGGCGACCGGATCATTCCCTACTGCGCGGAGCACCGCATCAAATTTGCCTTCGGTCTGAAGAATATGCTCAAGACCACCAAGTTCATCTGCGGCGGCTTCCAGGTCATGCATGCCCTGAATCTCGGCATCACCGAGGCGGTCAAGCAGAGCCCCTATGTCTACTCCTTCTTTACGCAGCACGGCGTCAATTTCTTCAAGGACAACTTCATCTCGCAGTCGTCCTACAGCGCCTTCCTGTTTGACCGGATCATGATCAGCAACGAGTTCGAGAAGAACCTCTTCATGACACGCGGCTGCTATCAGGAGGATCAGCTCGTGAAGAACGGCCTGTTCCGCTGGGATCTGCTCAGTGCCGACAACGCCACCTCCGAGAAGAGCATCTTCATCTACTTCACCCACCGCAGATATCTGCGGAATATGGAGGATATCTCCGATACCGTCTATGTAAAGACCATCCTCGGGCTGCTGCGCGACGAACGCTTCAACAAGCTCGTCAAGGACAACGGCTACACCGTCAAGGTAGCGATCCACCATACGGTCGTTTCCGTGTGCGGCAATGATATCCTCGGCGGCATCCAGATCCTTGAGGACGCAGAGATCGCCGACGCAAAGAAGAACTCCGCGATCCTGATCACGGACTACTCCTCCATGTGCTTCGAGATGTGGTTCCAGCACAAGCCCGTCATTTTCCTCAATGTCCCCGACAGCGAGGACTGCCTCACCTATAAGCACAAGACCGACCTGCCCGAGCCCTATAAGGGCAAAGAGGACTATATCTTCAACGTAGCGGATACGCTCGACGACTGTATCGGCATGCTGGACGAGTACTTCCGCAACGACTTCCGCTTCTCCGAGACGGAAAAGGAAAAGCGCGACCGGTTCTTCTACTACAATTCCGGCTTCTGCGAGCGTTTCTATGAATACCTGCTCAGCATGAAGCACAGCGAGAAGGATCTGTACCATGTGCCGCTGAACGAGTACCTGCGTTTTGCAGAGTTCTCCGACATCGGCGTCGAGGGCATTGCCCTGCCCGATACCAAGGGCCGCTGGGTGATCAGCAGGAAGGCTGCCATCCGCTTCCATGTGCCGCAGACGGACCGCGATATCGCCGTGAACCTGATCTGCACGCCCTACCTCAAGTACAAGCAGTACCGCGTCCATGCGAAGTTCTATGTGAACGGCCATTATGTGCAGAAGATCAAGTTCTGCACGAAGCGCAACAGAAGCGTCCTGCTGTCCATTCCGAATCACTGGATCGGCAAGGACGGCAGCGTGGAGATCAGCTTCCGCATGAGCCATGTGTACCGCAGAAGGGAACTGCTGGTGGAGGGCGACGACTTCCGCTTCCTGTCGATGAAGCTGCTGGGTATGGATATTTTCGAGTCCATTCCGGAGATGGGCGACAAGGAATACGCCGACCTGCGCATTGAGCAGCGAAAGCTTGCTGCGCTCGAGGCAAAGGAGCTGCTGGAGATGCAGGAGCTTCAGGATGACGATGCTGACAGCGAGTAAAGCAAATATAATGCATCAAACAAACCGCCCGGGAGCTAAGCCTTCCGGGCGGTTTTGCGTTATTCTTCCGTTTCCTCCGGCAGCGGCGCAGGCTCCGACTGCTGGGCAATGAACCGCTCCGCAAGGAGCTTTGTGATACTCGCGGAAACACAGGTCTGCATGACAAGATCGTAGATGCGCTCCGAAATGCGCTCCTGCTCCTGCAGCAGGGGGATCGCGATCCGGTCCACGTTGTCCGCCACAAAATGACAGGCCTTCGTCTGGTTCTTGATGAAGGCGTTGTAGCGCTCCTGCAGCAGCGGCTCCTCCATGCCGGGCGGAAAGACCTTCTGGATGGCGGCGGTGCCGAGCGCGTCCTTGAGCAGGCAGATGATGACGAGATAGGCAAGATGCGACCGCCCGTACCGCTTCTTGACGGGAGGGGGCATGATGCGCATCTTGACGTAGTTGTTGATCATCGAGGCGGTGATGCCCCTGCCCTCGCCGCCGTCCGGCAGCGAAAGATAACGGTTCATCAGCACGACCAGCTGATCCATATAGATCTCAATATCGGGAAAATCCTCCCAGCGCGGCAGCTTGTATTCTCGCAGGCTGCGCGACATTTCGCCGTAATAGGTGCTGAAGGATTCTTTGTTGTACTGCATATGTTTCACCTCGGTTTGCGGGAATTTCATGAGTGGCTCAAAAACGTTGACCAACGTTTTTGAGCAGGGGTGCAACAACGCAGTTCTCCCCCCATCTTTTCTTTATTATACCACGTTTTTTTGCGTTTGTCTACAATCTGGTGCAAAAAAATATCTCAAATTTTATCAGAAACCACTTGACAAAATACGGGATATGATGTAATATAGTATTAGATACCAGATGCGATTGACGGAACGTAACGATAAATCCGGTGCAAGCCGGGAATACTGTAATAAAGGAGATGGATGTATATGCCAAGCTATGTGATTTTTACGGATGGTCCCTGCGACCTGCCGGAGAGCTACTGCAAGGAGCATGACCTGACGGTGGTTCCGCTGTACTGCACCCTTTCTTCCGGTGAGACGGTACAGTATCCTGCAAAGGATGACTTTGACATGAAGGGCTATTACGACGCCCTGCGCGGCGGCGTGACGACCAAGACGGCAGCGCCGGGCATGGAGGATTTCAAGAAGCGGATGGCGCCCGTCCTGCAGTCGGGCAGGGATATCCTGTACCTTGGATTTTCCGCGAAGCTGAGCGGTTCCTACAATGTGGGCAGGCTTGCTGCGCAGGAGCTGATGGAGGAATTCCCGGGCAGAAAGGTGCTCTGCGTGAACACCAAGGCGGCATCCCTCGGCGAGGGACTGCTGGTAACGCTGGTGGTGGAGAAACGCGCAGCCGGTGCGACGATCGAGGAGGCATGCGCCTATGCGGAGGAGATGGTACCGAAGATCCGCCACTGGTTCACGGTGGATAATCTGATGCACCTCAAGCGCGGCGGCAGGATCAGTGCAGGCACGGCGATCTTCGGCACGATGCTGCAGATCAAGCCCCTGCTGAAGGTCAACGAAGAGGGCGGCCTTGAATCCTTTGACAAGGTGCGCGGCAGACGCGCGGCGCTCAAGCAGCTGGCGGATTTCATCGGCGAGAACATGGTGCCGGATACGCTGGTAGCGATCAGCCACGGCGACTGTGAGGAGGATGCGTTGTTTGTGCGTGACATCCTGCGCCGGAAGTACAATGTCAAGCAGATCATGATGAACTATGTGGATCCGATCGTAGGCGGCCACAGCGGACCGGGTACCGTTGCGGCATTCTGCGTGGATAAGAATCTGTAAGAACGAAGCGGCCCCCATCCTTGAAGGATGGGGGCTTCAGTCTGTCGAAAAAGTCCCGTCCAGCCACTGCGCCTCTGGCGCAGGGCTGGACTAAGTTTTTCCATTTAGTTGCGCCTTCGGCGCATATAGGG
>CAYYIT010000020.1:0-37163 GCA_964472035.1 uncultured Ruminococcus sp. | reverse complement strand
GGGGCAGTTACATGATGCCTATCCCTAAGAAAAAGGACTTTTTTGACAAGCTGAGCAGCACCTTCCTGGAGGTGCTGCTTTTGTTTAGGATAATTTCAGGCTTCTGATACAGCAGGTGTTTCCGAAATGCAGACGGATATCGTGGATGCCATCTGCATGGAGGGCAGCTGTACAGGCACGGAAATCCGTGAATCCATCGGAGGAATCCACCTGAATGCTCGCAGCCGGCTGTGTTTCCTCATCAAGGAACACATGGATCTGTACCGGTTCGACTACGGCAGCGGCAAAGATCGTCAGCTGCTGCATGCCGGTCAGGTCAACGCACCGGAAGTGCAGGGTGTTGGACCATTTTGTTCCGCGCAAGTGGGTCAGACCCGTGAGCGCATCCGTCCAGATCTCGGTGTTTTCGTGATCATCATAGAATTCCGCAGGCGTTTCAGAGGTCAGATCACGCGGCGGGATCGTCTCGCCTTCGATCGCAAGCTGTCTGGAAAGGCGCAGATCCGCGGAGGAGGCACCGATCAGGAACGCGTAATCGCCGGTTTCCAGGCAGAATCGCTGACGGGAAACATCATAGATCTCCAGCTCCCTCAGGGGAACACTGATCTCACAGCGCACCGTCTCGCCGGCCTTCACATGGATACGCCGGAAACCGCACAGCTGCAGCTGCGGACGCTGGACGCGTGCCGACTTCGCTTGCAGGTATGCCTGTACGACCTCGTCACCGTCGTACTTGCCGGCATTTTCGATCTCCACAGTCAGCTTGACAGCGTCATCCTCCTGTATGCAGTCCGCATGCTTGTACAGGAAACGGGTGTAGCTTTCACCATGACCGAAGGGATACAGCGGCGTTCCGTCAAACCAGCGGTAGGTCATTTTCGTTTTCATGATGTCATAATTCTTGATGGACGGCAGGTCCTCGTCACAGGCATACCATGTCTGAGGAAGACGGCCTGCGGGATTATTGCCGCCGAAGAGCGTCGCCTCCACGGCATGTCCAAGCTCCGGACCAGCATGGCTGCTCCAGAGGATCGCAGCCGGACGCTCCTCCGGAAAATGCAGTGCAAAGGGATAGCTCGAAGTCATGAGCAGTACAAGATCCTGACGCGTCAGCAAAAGCTGCTGCAGGTGGTGTTCCTGCACTTCCGGCAGTGCAATGGAACGCCGGTCATAGCATTCCTTCGCCATCTGCTCGGGATCATTTCCGGCACAGTAAATGACGGTATCTGCGCAGCTTGCAAGATCACAGAGACGCTGCGCACCTTCACTTTCGGTATGGATACGGAACATCACGCTGTCATCCGGACGTGCCTTGGGACGAAGGATCAGTCGATTTTCCGCATCCAGTGTGAACTGTCTGCCATGCAGATAATCGGAGATCACATCCAGTCCGGTACGGCTGTGTGTATCGATGTGGAGCGTTTCGGAGGTGAACCAAGCATAGACAAGCGTACTGCCGTATTCCGGAATGCCGCTGTCAGGAATGCACACGAAACGCCCGGTCTTCGCGCTCTTGAGATTGACCCAGTGATGCCGGAGGGCATGGCTGCGTTCGTTGTCATGGATGCACAGGCAGAATTCCTCGGCATGCTCCCTGTCCGCGTCAGCATAGAACGCACCGTCCTCTCCAAGACGGATGAACTTTCCGTTCGGTGCCTCGAGCTTGATGATGTCCCAGCCCTCATCGGTAACTACCTCGAATCCGGCTTCTTCAAGTCCCTGCCGGATGGTGACCTGATAGGACGATGTACCCGTATACCAGTCGGGAAGACTGCAATCAGCATATGCACCCAGAAGCGCGATCTTGCCGGCTTTTTCCCGATCCAGAGGAAGAATGCCATTGTTTTCGAGCAGCACCATGCCTTCCTTGGCGGCACGAAGATTCAGTGCGCGGTCAGCAGGAGTATTGACATCCTCACGCGTCAGACCATCGAAGGGTGTCTCCGGATCAAAATGGCCGAGCTGGATGCGTCCGCGCAGTACATTGCCGACAGCCGTGTCAATATCGGATTCGCTGATCAGTCCTTCGGCAAGTGCCTTTCGTGCAGCCGCATGAACGTTGTTGTCGTTGTCCGTCATGCAGTCCGCGCCGGCATAGAGACATGCCTGAAGCGATTTTGCATGGGAATCAAAAACGCGGTGTGCCGTGACATTCTGAGAGAAATCCGCACCGTCCGTCACGATGAAGTCCAGCCCCCATTCCTTTTTGAGGACGTTTTTCAGGTCATGGTTCATCACTGCCGGCGCATGGCAGATATCGTTGTAGGCGGTCATGACACTGCCGGCACCGCCCCTTGTGATGGGAGCGCGGAAGGCAGCGTAGTAATACTCGTGCTTGAGACGGGGACTCAGGTTCGCGGAATCCACACCGCGCTCCTCCTCGTGGTTGTTCGCGCAGAAATGCTTGAGCGTCGGGATCGTTGCTGCGACAGAATCCTCACCGCGCAGTCCCTTTGTGTAAGCAATGGACATTTCACCGGTAAGGAACGGATCCTCGCCGTAGCATTCCTCATTGCGGCCCCAGCGCGGATCGCGTGTCAGGTCAACGGTCGGACCCCAGACCATGAGACCGCCATTTTTCCGTTCATTATAATAGGCGCGCGCCTCACGGCCTGCAACGGCACCGATCTCGTACATCATCTCTGGATCGAAGCTCGCCGCCATGCCGATGGGCTGCGGAAAGACCGTGGACGGCCTGTCCTGTTCACGATTGACAAGACCTCGTGCGATCTCATGACCGACGAACCATTCGCCGATGCCAAGACGTTCTACGGGATGCTGGTGCGTGGCAAGCAATCCGATCTTTTCGTCAATGGTCAGGCGGCTGAGCAGATCGAGGACACGCTCGTCCTCTGTCAGCTGCGGGTTCTGGAAGGGATACATCAACAACACCTCTCAATATTAAAAAAACCACGCAATACCGGGTATCTCCCCCCATGCGTGGTAAGCTTTGCTTTCTCGCTTATTATATCATATCGCTGCGGCTTCGTCAACATCTGTTTTCGGCTTTTTTCTATGCCATTTCCTGCGTGCCGGGTACAGCAGAAAACAGAGGTCCCCATAGACTTCAGGTTTTTTGCACAGGATCCCGATGCACCTTGCCATCCCGTAAAAAATATGCTATGATATACTTGACTTTTACGTTACGTCATAGTGTACACTTATGACAGGAGGTGACATAATGCAGATCAAGGAATTTGCAGAACTGACCGGTGTGAGCATCCGCACACTGCACTATTATGATGAGATCGGTTTGCTGAAGCGCGCCGCCTACGCGCAGGAGGCAAAGGAAAAATGGGGCGGCACCGACGCCTACCGCGAGAGTGAAGAGCGGACAAAGGGCTATTCTTCCGCAGAATGGGACGGGATCACCGGCGGCATGAACGCCCTGATGGCGGAATTTGCGGACTGCCGCGCAGGAGGCAATTCCCCCGACAGCGACGCAGCGCAGGCACTTGTCACAAAATGGCAGGACTACATCACGGCGCATTACTACACCTGCACGAGGGAGATCCTTGCAGGACTGGGCGAGATGTATGCCGCCGACGAACGCTTCCGTGCGAATATCGACAAGCACGGCGAGGGCACCGCACAGTTCATGCGCGAGGCGATCAGGGGTTACTGCGGATAATTTTTATCCACAAATTCCCATCCCCATGCCGCATATTTCCCGGATTCCAGCAAATACTATTCCTGCAAACTTGCAAAAAAGGAGATTAGAAAATATGAAAGCGACTGGAATTGTCCGTAGGATCGACGATCTCGGCAGAGTTGTCATTCCAAAGGAAATCAGACGAACCATGCGTATCCGGGAGGGCGACCCCCTTGAAATCTACACAAGCAATGACGGCGAGGTCATCTTCAAGAAATATTCCGCCATCGGCGAGATGAGCGAAAATGCGACACAGGTCGCGGACATCATGCACAAGCTGGCAGGCTGTCCCGTGGTCGTTTTCGACCGTGATCATGTTGTTGCAACATCGGGCGTGACGAAAAAGGAATTCAACGAACGCCGCGTCTCCCCCGAGCTCGAAGAGCTGATGGAATCGCGCAAACAGTTCTTCGCAGAGGACGCCAACCGCAAGTTCTATGCCGTGGAGGGCGTGGATCAGTCCGCCATCGCCTGCATGCCGATCCTCTCCTCGGGAGATGTGACGGGTGCGGTGACCTTTCTCTCCAGCGGCAGAGGACAGGTGGTATCCGATCTGCAGAAGAGCCTTGTCAACGCCGCAGCGCAGTTCCTCGGCAGACAGGTCGAATAAGATAAGATCCCCCGGCTCACGAGGAGTCGGGGGATCTTTCAATGTGTCGGAAGCGATCAGATGGTGCCTGTGATGCGGATCACTGCGGTGGATGGAGTGACCGTCACTGCGCCCGTTGCAGGATCCTGCGTGAAGGTCGCAGCCGGAAGCGTGATCTGGCCGTCCGCCGTCCGGAACAGTCCGGTGGCTTCGTCATAGGTGTAGTTGGTCGGGGCTGCCCACGGCGTACCGTTATAGGTGACGGTAATATCCGTGAGGACCGGATCAAAGACATCGGTCACGACAATGCCCTCCGCTGCGGTATTTCCGGTGTTCTGCAGTGTGAGCGTGTAAGTGATCTCGCTGTTATCAACGATGGTCTCCGGCGTGAGGGACTTGGTGATGGAGAGATCCGGTGCCTGTGCCGCGGTGATCGTCTCGGTCACCGTGATCGGCGTGCTGAGGCCTGCGCCGGAGAGCACTGCCGTATTGGTGATCTGCGCACCTGCGGCAAGGGGCGCAAATGCGTTCACCTGTGTCTGATAGACCACAAGGACATTGCCGCCGGACGGAACATTAACGCCCGTGATAACGAGCTGGTCGCCGCCTGCGTCCGCGGATGCCGGTGTCAGGACGCCGTTGACGTAAACCGCAAGAGAACCCTCTGTATAATCCAGCGGCCGGACTTCGTTCACACCGGCGGTGTACGCGCCGAGGTTGTCGGTGATGGTGAGGTTGTTATACGCGGATGCGCCGGAATTGGTGATGCTGATCACATAGGTGACCGTGTCGCCGCGGCGGTAGGTCTCCGTCAGCGCGCGCTTGTCAGCAGCAAGCGCACCGATGATCTCACCGGTAACGATATTGGAATCGATCACGACATCATTATAGGTCAGCGATGCCTGATTCGTAAAGATTGCCATACAATAAGATCCCTTTCTTTCGTGCATAGTGTGAGGTTGCCCTCACTGCATTCTATGCAGAAGAAAGGGATCGGGTGATCACTCGGCGGTTTACAGGGCGCCGTATCCTGTCAGGATCATCGCATTGTAACGGAATTGATGACGGAGAGCGCCTCCTCCTTCGTGGGGGCGATCACACTGAATTCATACGGGGTGTTCAGGTCATCCTGCGCATAGAAGAGGAAGAACATGGAATGCGCCGGCGCACCGCTGTCCGTATAGGTGCCGCCGGTATAGTAAACGATCCCCTTCAGTGCATTCGTCTCATAGATCCACGCCTCATCACAGGAGGAGGCGTCCATTCCCTTGTAGAGCGCAAGCTTGCAGAAGGCTGTCGCGGCATTGAGATCCCAGAAGGGGTATTCCTCCGCGTCAAGCATCACGGACGCGCGGTGCACCTCGTAATCAGAAAGCGGTGTCTCCAGATCGAGCGCACGCAGTCCCTTCTCCGTATTGCCCTGGAAGGGCAGGCTGGTTTCGAAATGTGCCGCAAGGTCGATATTCTCAAATGTCACAGGTGGCGCGATCGCTTCCTTCGGAAGCTCCACGATCGTGCGCGCATCCTCGCTGACATAGATGTCCACCTCTTCGAGGAAGAGCTCCTCCTCGCCATCGGAAAGCCTGCAATCAGCAGGAATGCTGACCGTATATCCCGGCATCACCACTGGAACATAGCTGTCATCAGTCACGGTATATTCTGTAAATGCTTCGCCCTGCGCACAGTCTGGCATCATCGGCTCGAGATACTGCTGCCAGAAATGCTGCATCTGCAGTCTTGGAACGATTACGACGGCGGCAGCACAGAGCAGAACACCTGCAAAGACACAGGGAATGATGATACGGGATTTTTTCATGGCAAAGAGCCTCCTTTTCGTTTGTTACTTTTATTATAACAAATTATGAACAAAATGTCAATACGTAAAAAAACTCCCCGCCAAGCGGCGAGGAGTCTTTCTGAAACGAGATATCTGCTTATGCAATCACGCGTACACGGATCACACCGTCAATTGCCTCAAGCTTTGCAGCATCAGCATCGCCGGTTACATCCAGCATAGTGTAAGCATAATCCTTCTTGGACGCACTTGCCATATTGGCAACGTTCAGACCTGCACCTGTGATCGCAGCCAGAACCTCGGGAGCATTCTTATGCAGCACACAAACCTTGGTGCCAGCGGCATTCAGGGACAGATTCGGGAAGTTTACGCTGTTCTTGATATTGCCGTTCTCGATGTAGTCGATCAGCTCCTGAGCAGCCATCACTGCGCAGTTGTCCTCGCTCTCGGGAGAGGATGCACCCAGATGAGGAATTGCAACAATACCATCCACGCAAACGGTGTTTGCATTCGGGAAGTCTGTTACATAACATGCAACCTTGCCGGACTCCAGAGCAGCCTTGAGATCTGCATCGTTCACCAGCTCGCCTCTTGCGAAGTTCAGGATTCTTACACTGTCCTTCATCTTAGCGATGGCCTCTGTGTTTACAAAGCCCTTGGTCTCTGCATTGCAGGGAACGTGCAGGGAAATGTAGTCAGCCTCTGCGTATACATCATCTCTGGAATCTACGACCTTAACAGCCGGATCGAGGTTCAGTGCACCTGCAACGGACAGGAACGGATCCGTGCCGACAACCTTCATGCCCAGTGCAACAGCTGCATTGGCAACCTTTGCACCGATGGCACCCAGACCGATGATACCCAGGGTCTTGCCCATGATCTCGGGACCTGCAAACTGGCTCTTGCCTTTTTCTACGAGCTTCGGAACCTGATCGCCCTCATCCTTCAGAGTAGCAGCCCACTCCACAGCCTTGGTGATCTTACGGGAGGACAGGAAAAGACCTGCCAGAACCAGTTCCTTTACGGCATTTGCATTTGCACCGGGGGTGTTGAATACAACGATGCCCTCTTCTGCGCAGCGGTCAACGGGGATGTTGTTCACGCCTGCGCCGGCTCTGCCGATCGCCAGCAGATCCTTGCCGAATTCCATGTCATGCATTACTGCAGAACGAACCATGATCGCAGTCGGATTCTCGGGCTCATCAGCGATGGTGTACTTTGCCTTGTCGAACAGATCGGTGCCGCATGCAGCGATCTTATTCAGTGTCTTGATATTGTACATGGGATATACCTCCATATTTCATATATGTAGACAACACCGCAGTTCCATGCGGTGTTGTCAGTTTTTCAAAAACCTGCAACCAGCTTTGCGCCGCTTGCCGAGGGCAAAGGCACATTGCGGTAAGTCAGGCCATCGTCACGAGCAGCGGCTTATCGTTAAACAGTCTGCCTGCTCACGCGAATCGCCAGCGCGGGCTCCGCGCTTACTTATTTTCAGCCTCGAACTTCTTCATGAATTCTACAAGCTTCTCAACGCCCTCGATCGGCATTGCGTTGTAGATGGAAGCTCTCATACCGCCAACGCTTCTGTGACCCTTGAGGTTCTCGAAGCCAGCTTCCTTTGCTTCCTTGACAAACTTTGCATCCAGCTCGTCGCTGCCTGTTACAAAGGGTACGTTCATCAGAGAACGGTCCTTCTTCTCAACAGTGCCCTTGAACATCTCGCTCTGGTCGAGGAAATCGTACAGGATCGCAGCCTTCTTCTCGTTGTGAGCCTTCATTGCCTCCAGGCCGCCCATCTTCTTGAGCCACTTGAAAACCTTGCCGCAGATGTAGATGCCGTAGCAGGGAGGTGTATTGTACATGGAACCGTTATCAGCCTGTGTCTTCCACTTGAGCATGGTGGGTGTGCCGGGCAGGCACTCGTCTGTGATGAGATCCTCGCGAACGATCGCAATTACCACACCTGCAGGGCCTACGTTCTTCTGTACGCCGCCGTAGATCACGCCGTACTTGGTCACGTCAACCGGCTCGGACAGGAAGCAGGAGGAAACGTCAGAAACCAGAATCTTGCCCTTGGTATCCGGCAGGTTCCAGAACTTTGTGCCGTAGATGGTGTTGTTCTCGCAGATGTAAACATAGTCTGCATCCTCAGGAATATCGAGATCGGAGCAGTCCGGAATGTAGGAGAAGGTCTTGTCAGCGGAGGAAGCCACTGCAACAGCCTCACCGTACATCTGAGCCTCCTGGTATGCCTTCTTTGCCCACTGGCCTGTTACGATGTAAGCAGCCTTCTTGTTCTTCATCAGGTTCATGGGAACTGCTGCAAACTGCTGGGAAGCGCCGCCCTGAAGGAACAGTACCTTGTAGTTATCCGGAATGTTCATCAGATCGCGCAGATCCTGCTCTGCGTCGTCAATGATCTGCTGATACATCTTGGAACGGTGGCTCATCTCCATTACGGACATACCGCAGCCGCGGTAATCCATCATCTCTGCTGCAGCTTCCTGCAGAACCTCTTCCGGCAGTACAGCCGGACCTGCGCTGAAGTTATAAACTCTGCTCATTGTGAATACCTCCGATGTAATCAAAAAAATTTTTGCATCTATGTCTCGCCCTCTCAGGGACTGATATAGACCTACATAATATATTATACTCCTCCCGAAATGAAAAGTCAAGGCATTCCTGTCGATTCTTCCCGTTTTGTCACATTTGCTGTGGTTCGACAGGCTGATTTTGTGTAATGATACGATGCATCACTAAAATATGCAGGGAAAAACCGCAAAACCCTTGTATCCTGACGCGAAACGTGCTATAATAATAAATATGTATCCTCGACCCGTACAGGACACCGCAAGGAGGGCGCCGCCCTATCCGGCGGCACCGTCAAACCAGCGGTCGATCTGCCGGCAGAGCAGACGTGCCGGAATGCACAAAAACAACCAGAACACGCTGTACAGCAGACTGATCTGGCCATGAAAATGCAGCGGCAGTGCGCTGTAATCCCACACGCCCCAGCCCATCCGCACATTTACGATCATCCCCACCAGCAGCTCCGATGCCGTGATCACCAGCGCCCCGAGCAGATACTGTACCGGTACCGGAAGCCTCCGCGGCGCGCCGGTAAACAAAATGTACAGCATGGTCAGCACCGCACCGCCGGTCAGCGCCATGGTCCAATGGGTGTAGCCGCGCGCAATGATCTCGATCATCGCATACAAAAAATATCCCAGCAGAAAGGCTACCGCCAGTCGCGCAGGCCTCATACCGATCCCCTCCTTCTGCGGAAAGTATGCCCTTCTGCATCCGTCAATATTCCGAAAGGAGCCACCATGGAAACAGTCATTCTCTGGATCCTGCTCGTGCTCTGCCTGCTGATGGCAGCGGCACTGATCGCGATGGGGATCCAGATCCGAAAACTCAGCCGCCGTCCGGAAGAGGACGGCATGTTCGCACAGCTGCAAGGCGTCTTCAGCAGCTTCCAGCAGAGCAGCGGACAAAACCTCGACCGCATGGCGGAAATGCTCCGTCGCGAACAGACACTTGCGTTTGCCTCGCAGGAGGACCGCCTGCGTACCTTTTCCACAGAAACCGAGCAGCGCCTGCACGAGATCCGCGAGACCCTACGCGGCAACCTCCGGCACATGCAGGAGGAACAGAACAAACAGCTCACCGACATGCGCAAGGTCGTGGACGAAAAGATGCAGGAAGTCCTTGATGCACGCATGAAGCAGGCATTCTCCGCCGTGAACGAACGGCTGGAGCAGGTCCACAAGGGACTGGGCGAGATGCAGAGTCTTGCCGCAGGTGTGGGCGATCTGAAAAAGCTGCTCACAAATGTCAAGACCCGCGGCGAGATCGGAGAGATCCAGCTCGAAGCACTGCTCTCGGATATCCTCTCGGAGGGGCAGTATGTAAAGAATGCCAAGCTCGGCAGCGGCATCGTGGAATTCGCCGTGCGCATGCCCGACAGCGGCGGTGGTGAGGCACTCCTGCCGATCGATGCCAAGTTTGCCGGAGACACCTACCTGCACCTGCAGGAGGCCTATGATTCCGGCGATAAGGCGGCCGTTGCCGCAGCACAGAAGGCACTCGTCCAGCGCATCCGCGGCGAAGCACAGGACATCGCCGCAAAGTACATCGTCCCCCCGAGGACGACGGATTTCGGCATTCTCTTCCTCCCGACGGAGGGACTGTACACCGAGGCCGTCCGCGCCGGACTTCCCGACGAGCTGTTCCGCAGGTACCGGGTCTTTGTGACCGGCCCGACCACGATCGCAGCGATGCTCTCCACCCTGCAGATGGGCTTCCAGAGCATTGCCGTGCAGCAGTACAGCACGCAGGTCTTCCAGCTCCTGGGCGAGGTGCGCACCGAATTCCATAAATTCACAGCCGCACTTGCCAGAACACAGGATAAACTATATAGTGCAAGCGATGAGCTGGAAAAGCTTGTCGGCACCCGCGCCCGTCAGATGGAGCGCAAGCTGAATGATGTACAGGTTTATCTGACAGACAGGGGGACGCCGTCCCCCTGACCCCCTGCCAAAGGGATGTGATCCCTTTGGAATCCCGAGTCGTTTTGCCATCACCCCCTCATGGGGATGATGACAAAACGCTAAGACTGCAAAAATCATATTCTTCGGAAGGAACAGACGACAGCACCCCTGTCCATCCGATCACCCTATATCCAAACACCAAGGAGGAACACTCACATGAGACAAAGCGGTATACTCATGCATATTTCCAGTCTGCCCTCGCGGTTCGGCATTGGCCGGATGGGCAGGGCGGCATACGATTTTGTGGATTTTCTGAAGGCAAGCGAAACGGCTTACTGGCAGATCCTTCCGCTCTCCCCGACGAGCTACGGGGACTCGCCCTACCAGAGCTTTTCGGTTTATGCCGGAAACCCCTACTTCATCGATTTTGTGATGCTTGAAGAACAGGGGCTGCTCCAGCACGAGGACTTCTCGTCCATGCTCTGGCAGAGAACGGGCGACACGATCGACTATGAGCTGCTGTACCGCAGCAACATCACCGTTCTGCGCAGGGCGTATGCGCGCTTCAGGGAAAAACCCCTCAAGGGCTATACTGCATTCAAGAACGCGCAGAAGAGCTGGCTGCCGGACTATGCGCTTTTCATGGCACTGAAGGAACAGCACGACGGCGCACCGTGGTACGAGTGGGAGCCGGAGCTTGCCATGCGTGACAAGAAGGCGATCGCTGCTGCAAAGGCAGAACTGAAGGATGAGATCGAGCTGCACAGCTTCATCCAGTTCCTCTTCACCAAGCAGTGGCAGGCACTGAAGGACTACGCAAACCGGAACGGTGTCGAGATCATCGGTGACATGCCGATCTATGTCGCCTACGACAGCGCGGATGTCTGGTGCTCTCCGGAGCTCTTTGCACTCGACGAGGAAAAGAAGCCCGTTGAGGTTGCCGGCTGTCCGCCCGATCCCTTCTCCCCGACGGGACAGCTCTGGGGCAATCCCCTCTACAACTGGGATTACCACAAGGAAACGGGCTATGCATGGTGGACAAAGCGCCTTGCTTACGCCTCTTCCCTATATGATGTGATCCGCATCGACCACTTCCGCGGCTTTGAGAGCTATTATGCCATCCCCTTCGGCAGCGAGACCGCCGAGAAGGGCCGCTGGCGCAAGGGCCCGAACAAGGCGCTCTTCCTTGCGGTGAAGAAGGAGCTTGGTGAGCTGCGGATCATCGCGGAGGACCTCGGCTTCATCACGCCCGGCGTACGCCGGATGCTCAAGGCACTGAAATATCCGGGCATGAAGGTGCTGCAGTTCGGCTTCGATTCCGATCCGGCAAACGAGCATCTGCCGCATAATTTCCAGTCCCCGAACTGCGTGGTCTACACCGGCACGCACGACAACGAGACCCTCAGGGGCTGGCTGGAATCCTCCGGCAAAAAGACCGTCAAGTATGCGAAGCAGTACCTGCGCGTGAAGAAGAAGTCCGAGATCCCGGATGCGCTCGTTGCTGCCGCATGGCAGAGCATTGCCGATCTTGCGGTGGCACAGATGCAGGACTTCCTGCACGAGGACAGCGCCGCGAGAATGAACACCCCCTCGGTGCTGGGCGGCAACTGGCAGTACCGCACCGCTGCGGAGGACTTCACACCCGAGCTTGCAAAATCCATCCGCAGGCTCAACCGTACCTACGGCAGAGCCGTACCCCAGCCGGAACCGGCTGAATCCACTGAAACCATGGAGGAAACGAAGTAATGAAGTACACAAAGGACACTTTTCTGAGATATCTTGAAGGCACCCTCACAAAGCCCGCAGCGGAGACCACCCCGCAGGAGCTGCATCAGATCATCGGCGAAATGGTCATGAACCTCATGACTGAGGACTGGGAGGACAGCCGCAATGCGCACCGCAACACCCGCCATGCGTGCTATTTCTCCATGGAATTCCTCATGGGCAGAAGCATCTTCAATAATCTCCTCTGCCTTGGCATCTATGATGAGGTGGAGGCTGCCATGCAGGAGCTTGGCACATCCCTGACAGAACTCGAATGCATCGAGGATGCGGCGCTCGGCAACGGCGGCCTCGGACGCCTTGCGGCATGCTTCCTTGACAGTGCGGCGACGCTCGACCTGCCGCTCGACGGCTACGGCATCCGCTACAAGTATGGTCTCTTCAAGCAGAGCATTCAGGAGGGCTTCCAGAAGGAAGATGCTGACGACTGGACTCGCTGCGGCGATGCATGGTCGGTACGCCGTGAGGAGGACATTGTCACTGTTGCATTCAGCGATCAGGTGGTAAAGGCAGTGCCCTACGACATGCCCGTCATCGGCTACGGCACAAAGAACATCGGCACCCTGCGTCTGTGGCAGGCGGAGCCTTTGAAGGAGTTCGATTTCCACACCTTCAATAACCAGAACTATCTCGAAGCCTGCGCGGAGCAGATCTACGCGGAGAATATCTCCCGCTGCCTGTATCCGAACGATGATACCGACGAGGGCAAGAAGCTGCGACTCAAGCAGCAGTATTTCTTCTGTTCGGCATCCTTGCAGGATCTGCTGAAGAAGCATTTTGAGGACAACGGCACGATGGAGAATCTCCCCGATGCGATCGCAGTACAGCTGAATGACACGCACCCCGTCATCTCCATTCCGGAGCTGATCCGTCTGCTGACAAAGAACTACGGCGTATCCTTCGAGGATGCCGCTGAAATGGCAAGAAAGATCTTCCGCTACACGAACCACACCATCATGGCGGAGGCACTCGAGAAGTGGAGATGTGATCTTGTGCGTGAACTCCTGCCAGAGATCTATCAGATCATCGTGAGACTCCACGAAATGCTGATCGCGGAGCTCTACAACAAGGGCGCAGAAAAGGCAGAGATCAACAAGATGCGCATCATCCAGGACAGCATGATCCACATGGCGCACATGGCGATCTTCATGGGCAGCTTCGTCAACGGCGTTGCCGAGATCCACACACAGATCCTGAAGGACACCGCCCTTGCCGACTGGTACAAATATTATCCGGAGCGCTTCTCCAACAAGACCAACGGCATCACCCAGAGAAGATGGCTGGCACTTTGCAACCGTGAGCTTTCCGCACTGCTCACAGAACTCCTCGGCTCCGAGGACTGGGTGACAAACCTCGATCTCCTGAAGGAGCTTGACAAGTACGCCGAGGATACGGAAGTCATGAACCGCTTCATGGCGATCAAGACGGAGAAGAAGCGTCAGCTCTGTGACCTGATGTGCGAGCGCGAAAGCCGCATTGCAGAGGCTGCGGAATTCGATCTTGACAGCGTCTTCGACATCCAGATCAAGCGTCTGCATGAATACAAGCGTCAGCTGCTGGCGGCGTTCTCAATTCTGTATATCTACTATGGCATCAAGGACGGCAGCATCACTGACCTGCCGCCGGTGACCTTCCTCTTCGGTGCCAAGGCAGCTCCCGGCTACCGCAGAGCCAAGGCGATCATTAAATTCATCAACGAGATCGCGAAGATGATCGATGCGGACGAGGAAGTTTCCGGCAAGATCAAGGTATTCTTCGTATCCGATTATAATGTATCCTACGCCGAAAAGCTCGTGGCAGCAGCGGACATCTCCGAGCAGATCTCCACCGCCGGCACGGAGGCATCCGGTACGGGCAACATGAAGCTGATGCTCAACGGTGCGGTGACCCTCGGCACCTACGACGGCGCGAACGTCGAGATCGTGCAGGAGGCAGGCGAAGAAAACAACTATATCTTCGGCGCAAGAGTGGAAGAACTCAAGGAGATCGTGCCGAATTATGACAGCCGTGCGATCCTCGCGAAGGATGACAAGATCCGCAAGGTCGTGCAGACCCTCATGGACGGCACCTTCGATGACGGCGGCAGCGGCGATTTCAAGGAGCTCTACGATGCTCTGACCGAGGGCGCAAGCTGGCATGCTCCCGACCACTACTATGTGCTGGGCGACCTTGACAGCTATGTCAAGACCAAGGTACGGGCTCTCAAGGATTACAAGCAGGACCGCATGGCATTTGCCAAGAAGCAGTGGCACAATATCTGCGGCGCCGGCAAATTCAGCTCTGACAGAACCATCCGTGAATACGCAGAGGAGATCTGGCAGATCGCACCCGTCGTATTTGAGGACTAAGCGATGAGAAACCCAAAAATGATCGCGGCCTTCTGCGCTGCCGCGCTTCTCACGGGGCAGGTATTGTATCTGCCCTCCCCCATCGTGACGGAGGAGCGGGTCTGCGCATATCTGGAAGACAACTACGGCCAGATCGGAAACGCCGTCTTCTGGGAATACCGCAGTGAGATCGGCACCCTGACGATCTACGGCGAAGGTCCGGTCGATGAAAGGGAATACTACCCGTGGACAGAGCTTGCGGATCCCAGCCTCACACAGATCATCGTCGAAAACGGCGTGACCAATATTCCGGCCGGCATGTTCCAGGGACTTTCCTACGTCATGGATGCCGAGATCGCAGGCACCGTCACTTCCATCGGCGCGAATGCCTTCAAGGACTGCACAAACCTTTTCTCTATCGAGCTGCCCGGCGCGCTCACAACGCTCTCCGGCACCGCATTTGACGGCACCAACATCACCGAGCTGCATCTTCCGTCGGCACTTCTCGGCATCACGGACAACTATTTCTCCGGCTGCACATGGCTGGAATCGATCTCCGGACAGAGCACCGGTTATTATGCTGACGGTGACGCATTGTATACTGCCGACAAAACAAAACTCCTCTGGCACTCGGACGCAAGGAACGACAGCATTTTCATTCCCGAGGGCGTCACAGAGATCGGTGCAGGGGTGTTCCAGTATGACTACATCTATCAGCTGAATCTTCCGGCATCCCTGACACTGGTCGGTGAAAATGCCTTCTACGACTGCCAGATCACCGAAGTCATCTTTGCCGGCACGCAGACACAGTGGGATGCGCTCTCCATCATGACCGGAAACGGTGGTCTTACAAGCGCACCCGTCACCTGTACGGGTACGGAACCGGAAGATCCGACGGTGGATTACCTTGCATACGGCACGGAGAACGGCCTGCCCTGGACACTGACCCACGACGGTATCCTGACCATCAGCCCGAATCAGAATGGCCGCGGCGAACTCCCCAATTACGAGATCAACGGCTATTCTGCGACATGGGAGTACTGCGAGATCCACTGGGGTGACCCTGCACCGCCATGGTCGGCATACCAGGATGATATCACTGCCATCGTGATCGAAGAGGGCGTCATGGGCATCGGCGCACACGCATTCATGGGACTCCATGGTCTGAAAAGCGTCAGTCTGCCCGCCTCCCTCGCCTACATCGGCGAACAGGCATTTACCCAGTGCCGCTATCTGGAGACAGTTACGATCCCGGAGAATTCCGATCTGATGGAACTGGGAGATGAGGCATTTTCTGCGGCGATGTCGCTGAAGGCCTTTCCCCTCCCCGAGGGGCTAAGATCCATCGGCTACGAATGTTTTTACTGGAATGCTCTGACGAACGTCCATATTCCGGCAAGCGTAAAGGCGATCGGCGAGAAGGCCTTTGACAGCTGCGACGATCTGGAAAGCATCACGGTTGCGGAGGAGAATGGTTTCTTCGCTTCCTACGACGGTGCGCTGTACTCCAAGGATATGACCACGGTCTACCGCTATCCGCAGGCAGCGAAAACGAAGCAGATCATCGTTCCGGACAGCGTCCGGACGATCGAGGGAAATGCCTTCAGCGACTGCATCAATGTCGTGAACATCTGGCTTCCGGACGGCATTACCGAAATCAAAAGATACACCTTCACGCACTGCGACAAGCTGACCTATATCCGTCTGCCGGAAACGCTGACCACGCTGGGATATGCACCGTTCTCCCGCTGCTTCGATCTCCACGCCCTTTATCTTCCGGAGAGCCTGACAAGCATTGATCCCTATAACGACAAGACCTACCTCGCGTATAAGATGTTCTACGAAGGATCACCGGCGCAGTGGGCGCAGATCGAGGGCGTACCGGAAACGCCGGATTACGAACTGTACACGAACGCGCAGCCCTGCGATTATTTCACCTGCGACATCGATTCCGATTCCGTCGTGGATGCCACGGAGGCTTCGCGGCTGCTCCAGTTCGCTGCTGCCGAGGGCAGCGGCTACGACAAGGGCTATGCCCATTACTGGATCTCCCAGGGCATACTGCTCTCATCGGTTTCCAAGTACGGACAGTATGATGACAGCGTACCCCTTGACACGAACGATGACGGCAGCGGGGACGCTGCGGATGCTGCATTGATCCTGCAATATGCAGCAGCAGCAGGTTCCGGCTATGAGGATGGCTTCGCTGCGTACCTCAGCGAACGAACATAAAGGAGATGTTCTTACCATGAACGAAAACAACTATGATGTGATCATTGCAGGCGCCGGTGCTGCCGGACTGTACGCGGCGATCAACCTGCCGCGTACAACAAAGATCCTGCTGCTGTCAAAGCGCGAGCTGCCGCTGTGCAATACGGCGCTGGCGCAGGGCGGTATTGCCGGTGTGTACAATTCTCCGGAGGACCGCACTTCCCTGCATGAGAATGACACCTACATTGCCGGCGGCTTCCAGAACAATCCGGAAACGGTACATATCCTCGTTGAAGAGGCCGCACAGGATATCGAGCGCATCATCGAGCTGGGTGTGGATTTCGACAAAAAAGAGGACGGCGACTACCACCGGACCCTCGAGGGCGGCCACAGCAGACGGCGCATCTTCCATCACAAGGATGCGACCGGCGCAGAGATCGCACGCAAGCTCCTTGCCCATGTGCAGACGCTGCCGAATGTGGAGATCTGCGAGCACACGCTGCTCTGCGACGTCAAGAAGACCGACACCGGATTTTCTGCCCTCACCATGGGCAACGGATTCTACCGCATCGTCCGCAGCCATTTCTTCATCATGGCGACCGGCGGCATCGGCAGAGTCTACGAATTCACCACAAATTCCGCCATTGCTACGGGCGACGGCATTATGCTTGCGTACAATATGGGCGCGATGATACGGGGGCTTTCCCTCATCCAGTTCCATCCGACGGCATTCAACAACCGCCATACACGCGAGTGCTTCCTGATCTCCGAAGCCGTCCGCGGCGAGGGCGCGTACCTGCTCAACTGCCACGGCGAGCGCTTCATGCAGAACTACGATGACCGTCTGGAGCTTGCGCCGCGCGATGTGGTCTCCAATGCGATCGTACTGGAAACACGCCGCACGGGCTCCTCGGACTTCTATCTGGATATTTCCCACAAGGACGCGGATTTCATCCGGAACCGCTTCCCGATGATCTACCAGAATCTTCTGGAGCAGGGCTACGACCTCACCAAGGACAGAGTGCCGATCTATCCCTGCCAGCACTACCTCATGGGCGGCATCCATGTCGATGCGAACGCCTCCACCAATGTGGAGGGACTGTACGCAGCCGGCGAATGCTCCCACACGGGCGTGCACGGCAACAACCGTCTTGCAAGCAATTCCCTGCTCGAGGCACTGGTGTTCTCTCGCCGTGCCGCAGCGGATATCGCCAAGCGGCTGCCCGACGCGCCGGAGACATTCCAGATCGTTCCCTTTGACATTGATCCGGAGGCACCGCCCGTACCGCACGGCATCCGCACGCAGCTGCGGCGCATCCTGCAGGAGAGCTATTTTGTCATTCCGAACAAGGACAAGACCCACGAGAATTTCAGCAAGGTCTGCGAGATCCTCCGCGATCTGGAGGACGGCAATTATCTGATCAACGCCGACTATGTAGAAGCAAAGGCAACCGCCACCATGGCATTCCTCATCCTGAATGAGGCCATGATCGAACAGAAAGGAGCATAATCATGCAGTTATTACAGAGCTATATTGACAGCATCATCAACACCGCCCTCGAGGAGGACATCCATTATGTGGACGTGACCACCGACTACCTCCTCCCCGACGGTCACACGAGCAGCGCATACTACATCGCCAAGGCCGAGGGCGTTGTCTGCGGTCTGGACATCGCAAAGCGCGTATTCGAGCTGGTCGGCGGCGGCGTGGCGTTTGACGCAAAGCTGAAGGACGGCGACAAGGTGAAGAAGGGTGACATCATCGCCACCATGCAGGGCGACACCAAGACCCTCCTCAAGGGTGAGCGCACCGCTTTGAACATTCTCCAGCACATGTCCGGAATTGCGACTGCAACCAATCATTGTGTTGAACTGGTCAAGGGCACCAACGCCAAGATCACGGACACCAGAAAGACCCTCCCCGGTCTGCGCAGACTGCAGAAATACGCGGTCATTGTCGGCGGCGGCAGAAACCACCGCTACAACCTCTCCGAGGGTGCCATGCTCAAGGACAACCACATCGACGTTTACGGCGGCATCACCGCGGCAGTCACCGAGCTGCGCAAGAAGATCGGCCACATGACGAAGATCGAGGTCGAGGTGCGCAACCTTGATGAGCTGCAGGAGGCACTTGCGGTCGGCTGCGAGCTGATCATGCTTGACAACATGAGCTGCGAGGATATGACGAAGGCCGTGGAGATCACCGCAGGCCGCGCACTGCTCGAGGCATCGGGCAATGTGACGGAAGAAAACATTGCGGATGTGGCAAAGACCGGCGTGGATATCATTTCCCTCGGTGCGCTGACGCATTCCGTGCAGTGCTTCGACATCTCCATGCGTTTTGACAAGTAAGGAGGATACGCCATGAAGCTTCGCAAAACGGCGATGTTCCTGCTGCTCTGCCTCAGCGCAGGGATTCTCTGCGGCTGCAAGGACAGCGGCAGCGGCGATTCCGCCCCGAAGGAAAAGGCAGCGATGCACATCAATATCGAGAGCAAGACCATCTCGGAGGACACCCTGCGTGCGCAGAACTATGTGGTTCCGCTCTACATCACACTGGAAAACAACGGCGGCATCACCTATGCCGAATGGGGTCTGCATCTGGATCCGCGCGTGACGGTGACAGCCAACAGCAAGGGACTCCCCTTCAATACGTATTCTTCTGTCAATGACGAGAAGCACTTCCTCTGGACGGCATGGGCATCCGCCTCGGCGGACGATACCACCGGCGAGCTGCTGCAGATCGAGGTGACGCTCCCCTCCACTGCCAAGGCAGGCGAGACCTATGATATCACCTATGCGGATGTTTCCGCAGCGGACAAGCCCCATATCTGGAAGGGCACAACGGACTGGGTCGCAGAAAACCAAGTCACCTGGACAAACGGCGGTATTACTGTGGTGGAATAATTAGGTGCCTCCGGCGGATCAATATTGGGACTCCGTCCCAAACCCTGCCAAAGGGACAGTGTCCCTTTGGAATCCCGTGATAAAAAAGCCAGAACCCCATATGGGGTTCTGGCTTTTTTACGATAGGAGTCCAGAGGAATCACATTCCTCTGGCGGGGGTGTGGGGGCGGCGCCCCCACAGGGGTTCGCCGGAGGCACCTATATATCCTACCGCAGCTTCGCGCCGCACGGGAATGCGTCGTCTGCGAACATTACCTTTGCACTGCCATCGGGCATATCCGCTGCGCAGATCATGCCGCAGCTTTCCACGCCGCAGAGCTTCACGGGCTTGAGGTTGGAAACGATCACGACCTTCTTGCCGATCAGATCCTCCGGTGCATACCACTGGGCGATACCGGAAACGACCTGTCTGCCGCCCATGCCGTCATCGAGCTGGAGGCACAGGAGCTTCTTGGACTTCTTCACCTTCTCGCACTGCAGCACCTTTGCCACGCGCAGATCCACCTTCATGAAGTCGTCGAACTCGATCTCCTCGCCCTGCGGCTCGGGGGTGAATTCCGGCTCCGCCGGCGCCGGTGCGGCATTGCGGATGATCTGGTTCAGCTCCTCGATCTCCTTCTCCACGTCGATTCTCGGGAAGAGCATGTCGCCCTTGTGCACAGTCACGTTCAGGGGCAGAACGCCGAACTTTCCGGCATTTTCGTAGGTCACATCGCCCTCTGCCGCGCCGATCTGCTCCCATACCTTCGGCATGGTGGTGGGCATGTAGGGGGACAGCAGTGTGGAAATGATACGGATGGTGTCGAGCAGGTTGTAGAGGACGCTTGCAAGTCTTGCCTTCTGGCTGTCATCCTTGCCGAGCTTCCACGGCTCCGTCTCGTCGATATACTTATTGGCTCTGTCCACAAGTGTGAAGATCGTTTCGAGTGCCTGCTTGATCTGGGTGTTGTCAATGAAGGCATCCACCTTGTCGCGGATGGACAGGGCAAGTGTCTGCAGCTCCTCATCCACAGGGGCAGCCTCGCGCTCCTCCGGCAGGGTGCCGCCGAAGTACTTGTCCGCCATCGCTACGGTTCTGGACACCAGATTGCCGAAGCCGTTGGCGAGGTCGGTGTTGATGCGGTTGATGAGGATCTCGTTGGAGAAGTCGCTGTCCGCGCCGAGTGCCATTTCTCTGAGGATATGGTAGCGGATCGCATCGGGCGTGTAACGCTTGCCGAGGATGAACGGATCCACAACATTGCCGATGGACTTGGACATCTTGGTGCCGCCGAAGGTGATCCAGCCGTGAACTGCCAGATGCTTCGGAAGCGGCAGCTCCAGTGCCATGAGCATTGCCGGCCAGATGATGGCATGGAAACGCATGATATCCTTTGCAACCATGTGGGTATCCGCAGGCCAGAACTTTGCAAAATCATCGTGTGCGCCGTTCTCATAGCCGAGCGCGGTAATGTAGTTGGAGAGCGCGTCGATCCAGACGTAAACCACATGGCCCTCATCAAAGGTCACAGGAACGCCCCACTTGAAGGTAGTTCTGGACACGCACAGATCCTCAAGACCGGGCTTGATGAAGTTGTTGACCAGCTCGGTGGCACGGGTCTTGGGCTGAAGGTAATCGGTCTCGGTCAGGAGCTTTTCGAGACGATCTGCGAAGGGGGACATCTTGAAGAAGTATGCCTCCTCCTCTGCATCCATAACGTCACGTCCGCAGTCGGGGCACTTGCCGTCCTTGAGCTGGCTGGAGGTCCAGAAGCTCTCGCAGGGTGTGCAGTACTTGCCGGTGTACTTGCCCTTGTAGATATAGCCCTTGTCATAGAGTGCTTTGAAGATCTTCTGCACGGCCTCCACATGGTAATCGTCGGTGGTACGGATATAGCGGTCATAGCTGATGTTCATGTATTCCCAGAGATTCTTGAAGATCTCCACGATACCATCCACATATGCCTTCGGGGTCACGCCTGCCTCGGCAGCCTTCTGCTCGATCTTGAGACCATGCTCGTCGGTTCCGGTCAGGAACATGACATCATAACCCTGCATTCTGCGGTAACGCGCGATGGAATCGCACGCAACGGTTGTATAGCAATGACCGATATGGGGATTACCGGAGGGGTAATAAATCGGCGTGGTAATGTAAAACTTCTTTGACATAGGAATATTCCTCCTTATTGAATGTCTGCCGCACAGCACGGCACTTACCCTTATTATACCACAGTTTCCGGGATTTGTAAACAGGGAAAACTTGAATTTTCGGATAAAAAACAGTGTGCCCTGCACTTGACATGCTGAACATATTTTTGTATAATGATAAGAGAGTACATCAAAACGGATGGCGGTCAATCCTGCTCCCGGAAGGGAGTGATTATTATGGAATCTGTCGTAACATGGGATCAACTGATTCAACTCGGAATCCTTGTTGTCACCACAGTATCGTTTTTATACACGATTTTACATAATAAAAGGAAATAACCGCCCTCAGCGACCAAACTAAGGCGGTTATTCCATAACCAAGTTCTTTGGGAGCGACCGTCACCGGTGTACTCTTTCTTTTATTATAATGCATTTTCTTCGTTTTGTCAAGCGGTTATGGTATGCGCACTTTGGAAACATTTTTGTAAAACCGATTTACAAATGCATCAAAATATGCTATACTATTCCATGAACCAACCATGATGACGGGGCTACTACATAAGGAGGAATTCCACATGAACGTCAAAATCATTGCGGACAGCACCTGCGACCTTTCGCCTTCGCTGCTTCAGGAATACGGCGTCACCATCGTTCCGCTGCACATTGTTCTCGGCGACAAAGAGTACGAGGACGGGCTGTCCATCACACCGGAAGAGATCTACCGCTGGTCGGATGCGAATGGCGAAACACCGCGCACCTCGGCGCCGGAGCTGGAGTATACCATTTCCGTGATGCGGCCGATCATCGAGGCAGGCGGCGAGATCGTATGTTTTTCCATCTCGGGTGAGATGTCCACGACCGTCAACGTCTTCCGTCTTGCCGCAGAGGAGCTGCACGCGGAGGACAGGGTGCATGTCATTGACTCGCGCAGCCTTTCCACGGGCATCGGCCTGCAGATCATCGAGGCTGCCATCATGGCGGAGGAAGGCCGCACCGGCGCAGAGATCGCGTCACGGATCGCTGCGCTCCAGCCGCAGGTACGCGCAAGCTTCGTGATTGATACCCTGAAGTTCCTGCACCGCGGCGGCCGCTGCAGCGGCATGGCTGCCTTTGCCGGCACCGCACTGAAGCTCCATCCGAAGATCGTTGTCACGGACGGCAAGATGTCCCCTGCCAAGAAATATATGGGTGCGATGAGCCGCGTGGTCATGAGCTATGTGCGTGACCTCGAGCCGATGATGCACCGCGCCAAGACCGACAGGGTGTTCATCACCCATTCCGGCTGCGACGAGGAGCTGCTGTCGGAGGTGCGCAATTACATTGACGCACTGGGGATCTTCAAGGAGATCCACATCACGAGAGCCGGCTGTGTGATCTCGAGCCACTGCGGTCCGAACACGCTGGGCGTGCTGTTTATTGAGCAGGCGTAACGCTGCAAACAACAATCAACAAAAACCGCCCCTTCCCTCCGGAACGGGCGGTTTGCTTTGTTATCGGAGCGGCAGCTCCAGATCGTCGAAGCGGATACTTACGGCCTTTTCGTAATCCACCGGCTTCTTAAGTGTGATGTCCAGCAGTGCGGGCTTTGTGCCGTCCGCATTGGCCTCCGGAAGCGTATCAAAGACGTGCGTGTCAAGATCCAGCACCTCTTCCGTGCCATCCTCATAAATGACCGAGAAGCGGCCGTAGAAGTCCTGCTGCGCGTCAAGCGCCAGATACTTTGAGAACGTCACACGCAGCGTGAACGGCGAGAGCTTCACCTTTGTCACATAAGTCTGTGATTGTTCCGAAAGCGGGATCTCCATCGTCTTTTCCACGCTGGTGCCTTCCTTCAGGAAATCCAGCTGCATGTTGTATTCCTTATTGATCTCCACCGTCACGGAATCCACATCCTCCTCTTCCTCCGAACCCGAGGCACAGAGGAAGGTAAGGCACGGGAAGTCATAGGTGATGCAGCCGTCCGATGTGATACCCTCCTCGCCGAATTCGGCAGCAAAACAGAAGGTATACATGCCCTCGTAGGGCTGTTCCAGGGGTTCGCCGGTACCGGTGGCCTCACGGCGTTCGCCGTCCGCGTCCGTATACCACACATATGGCACGGCATAGGCGTCCTGCACACCCTCCGGAATCACCGACAGATCCGTCAGCTCCACATCATAGATCAGATACGCTCTTGTATCATCCGCAATGACGGAGCGCATACGGAGCATGCCACCGTCGAATTCGATCGTATCCCCCAGCTCCTCGCCGAATTCCGTAAAGTCGTATTCGACTTTGGTCTCAGACTTCTTTGAGAAAAACAGCTGGTACAGGAACGGATATTCCCCCGAATATTCCGCCTGCTTGTATGCCACAACGGCACCAAGTCCCAGTGCGCCGGCGGCAACGACTGCCGCCACAAGTCCGATATACAGTTTTTTGCGCTTGATGGTTTTTCTATGTTCCTTTGCATCCTTGATCATCATTTCGTCCACCTCTCCCAATGCATTCAGCAGTTGTTCAGCGTTCATAGCGTAATCCCCTCCTTTTTCAGGGCCTTCGCCAGCTTCTTGCGGGTACGAAGCAGCATGGACTTGACCTTGCTTTCCGTGAAATCAAATTGCTTGCTGATGCTTGCGATCGGATCGAGGTACCAGTACCGGCACAGGAACACCCGGCGTTCGGTCACGGGCAATTCCTGCAAAAAGCGGTTCAGGAGCGCGGTCAGTTCCTTCTCGTCCATCGCTTCCTCGGGATCGCCCTTCGCCGGAACGGTTTCCGTCAGTTCATCAAGCACGAGCGGCACCTCCCCGCCGCCGCGCTTCTGGGCGTGTTTACCGCGCCATTTCTTCAGGGCGATATACCGCGTGAGCTTCCCGAGATAGGTCGACAGCACCGTCGGCTCATGGGGTGGAATGCTCTTCCATGCGTGGAGCCAGGTGTCGTTCACACTCTCGTCGGCATCCTCGTGATTGTACAGAATGTTGTACGCGATGGTAAAACAGTACTTTCCGTATTTTGCGGCGGACTCCGCAATTGCGCCCTGCTCCCTTGCAAGGTACAGTGCAACGATCTCATTGTCCTCCATGCTGCTTCCTCCTTTCATTCCGATTGATTGTAGAAGCTTCTACCTACTACCACCGTTTTTTCAGGGTTGGTTGCACAAAAACAGAAAAAACCGGGAAGTTTTTTGCTTCCCGGTTTTGATGTACGAAATTATGCCTTCTTTGCGTAGTCGCCGATGGTCTTGATGCCTCTGCGCTCATTCCACCATACCCACAGGGTCGGTGCAATGCACTGGGAGGAATAGGTACCGGCGATCAGACCGAATACCATCGGTACGGAGAAGCTCAGAATGCTGTCCACCTTGCAGATATACGCCACGATGCTGATGATGATCATGGTAGAGATCGTTGTGATGGAGGTTCTCAGAGAACGGCGCAGGGTCTGGCTTGCACTGGTGTTGACCAGCTCTGCGATCGTGGACTTCTTCGGCATCAGCGCACGGTTCTCACGGATACGGTCGTATACGATGATCGTGTTATTGATGGAGTAACCGAAGATGGTCAGGACAACTGCCATGAAGTTGGAGTTGATCTCAAAGCCGAACAGTACGAAGCTGCCGTATGCAATGATGATATCGTGCATCAGAGTCATGATGGTGAACACACCTGCGGACCAACCGCTGATCTTCTTGAATCGCAGCGCAATGTAGATGATCAGGAGGATCGCTGCAAAGACAACCGCAACGATGCACTTGCCGAAGAATTCACGGCCGGAGGACGGGCTGACGTCGTTGCTTTCGAGCTGAGCCACATCCGCATCCGGATAGATCTTCTGCAGCTCGGCAACGAGTGTTTCCTGCTGCTCCTGTGTCAGACTGCTGTTATAGCTGAAGGAAACGGTAAGGATGTTCACATCGGAATCAAAGCTCTCGCCCTTCTGCATGGTAACGGGCGTGCCGAGGATCTCTTCGATCTTTGTCTTGGAGGCGTTCTCATCGATGTCACCGGAATAGGAATAGGAAATGATGGTGCCGCCCTTGAAGTCGATCGCAACCTCAACACCCATGAAGGAGGTGCAGATGGAAGCTGCGACCAGAACTGCGGAGATGATGAAGCAAACCTTCTTCTTCTCGCTGAAGCCATAGGTCTTGGGTGCCTTGTACTTCTTCTCGTTGTAGCCGTACAGTGCAGGCTTCTGGAAGCACTTGAAGCGTGCAAGGGACATGGTCATCAGTCTTGCAGCCAGCACACCCATGAGGAAGTTCAGTACTACGCCGACAAGCAGGGTGAAGCCGAAGGAGTATACAAAGCCCTCTGTAGTCGCACCGAAGAAGTAGAAGATGGTGCTGTCGAGGAATCTTGTGATCGGGCTGGTATTGGTACCGAACGCACCCATCAGGATCACTGCAACGATCGCCAGTGTCAGGTTACCGTCGAGAATTGCGGAGAACGCATTCTTGTAGCCTGCCTTGAGGGAGGCATCTATGGATCTGCCCTTTGCAAGCTCTTCGCGGATACGCTCTGCGGTGATGATATTACAGTCAACGCCCATACCGATGGACAGGATCATACCTGCGATACCGGGGATGGTCAGTGTGGAGCTGGGCATGAAGCCGAACCAGCCGGAAACCGCTGCCAGCATACCGGCAACCTGACCCACAAGGCCAATGACTGCCACAACGCCGGGCAGACGATAGAGTGTGATCATGTAGATGCTGATGAACACCAGGGCAATGATGCCGCTGAGAATCATCGCATAGAGCGCACCTGCGCCGAGTGTCGGGGACAGGGTCTTGGTGCTTGTCTGCTCCAGAGAGAACGGCAGTGCACCGGAATTGATGCGGCTTGCCAGCTGCTCTGCGGATTCCGCAGTGAAGTTGCCGCTGATCGTTGCCTCGCCATCCATCAGTGCCTGCTTTACGGTTGCACTGGAGATGCATTCATCGTCCATCCAGATGGAGATGTAACCGCCGTTTGCTGCCTGCTTGGAGGTAGCTGCGCCGAATGCAGACTTACCGGAGTCCTTCAGTGTCAGCAGAACTGCCCACTTGGAGCTCTCACTATCATAGCCTCTCTGCGCGATCTCAACATCATTACCGGTCAGGATCACTTCGCCGTCGGCCTCCTGGCCGTAACGGAAGGTCAGCTCGGACATCTGGCCCAGCTCGTCAACGGCTGCGGTCGGATCGAAGTCCTCCTCGCCGGACTGCCACGGGAAACGAACGATGATGCGGTCGTTGTTATAGTCCACATAGGTCTCGCTGTCGTTGATGTTCAGACCTGCAAGACGGAGCTTGACGACCTCCATTGCAGAGTCCATCTGCTCCTTGCTGGCGTCAACGTCACCCTCGGGTTCAAAGGTTACGTCCACACCACCCTGGATGTCGATACCCAGACGGATATCCTCCAGGCCATGTACATAGGTCGTTCTCATATCGCCGTAGTATGTGGAAATGCCGAACACTGTGGACAGTGTGAATGCCAGCACCACGAAGAAGACGATGAAAAAGACCGGTTTTCCTACTTTTTTCTTCACGTTGGAACCTCCTGTTTTGATCCGCTGGATCAGCGGTAATCTGTCATTATGCTGCCGGAGAACACACTCCGGAACACAGTGACCGCCTAACGACAAGCGGGATTTTCCGCGCTGTTTGCAAGGAAAATCCAGTTTCCGCCGTTTCGGCAGGCTTATTTATTATTATAGTACAATTTTCGCGCAAAGTCAATAGCTTATGTGAAAGTTGTATGAAAATTTGGCAGAATTCCATTAACAAACTGAAGCTCCTATCTTCTGCCAGCTGTTCCACTGAACATCGCTTCCAGCTCTTTGGCATCCTGTTCATCAGTGCATCCGCTTATCACAGCTCTGCCATCTGTAATCTGTTCCGCGACAGTTGCACTTGTCAGACACTTATCATCCAGCCAGACAGAAATATATCCTCCGGTTTCTGCCTGCCTTGCTGTTGCTTCAGCAAAGGCCTCTCTGCCTTCCGCAGTAAATTCCAATTGTACAGACCACACCTCGATATCTGTATCGTATACCGCTTCAACAGTCACTACATCCTTGCCAGTCAGAATGATCTCGCCATCAAAGTCATCGCCATAACGGAAAACCAATTGTTCCTTTGGTGACGATTGCTGCATAAGTTCAGAAAGCCCTGGGATCCGTTCGATCTCCAAATGTTTCATTATGCGCACCAGCTGCTTCTGATCTCGCTGTCCCTTACTTTCCGGCTGATGGTTCATCAGAATTCCGACAGTTGTGCCAGCCGCCGAAGCAAGTATCACTCCTGTGATCACAGCAATCTTCTTGTTCATCAGCACGCCCCCTTTATGCGATCCCGAACAGCCGCTTGCCCGTCTCACAGCAGGCCTCGATGAGGGTCTGGGTGTCCACGCCCTTGATCTCGGCAGCCTTTTCTGCCGTATAGGCGATCATGGAGCTGTCGCAGCGCTTGCCGCGGAACGGCACCGGTGCCATATAGGGGCAGTCGGTCTCCATCATCAGGCGGTCGAGGGGCACCTCCGCGAGAGCCTCGAGGGTCTTGCGGGCATTCTTGAAGGTCACAACGCCGGTAAAGCTGATGTGCATGCCGAGCCGCAGGATCTCCCTTGCCGACTCCGCCGAGCCGCTGAAGCAATGCACCACGCCATTCGGACGGTACTGCCGCAGGATCTCGATCGCATCGCCCATCGCATCACGGATGTGGACGATGACGGGAAGCTGCAGTTCCCTTGCAAGCTCGAGCTGCGCGATGAAGACCGCCTTCTGGAGGTCGGCATCGTAGCCGTCGTAATGGTAGTCCAGACCGATCTCGCCGATGGCACGGACTTTTTCGTGCTTTGCCGCCTCGCGCACCTGCGCGAGCCAGTCCTCGGGCAGACGGTCCACGCATTCCGGATGCACGCCGGATGCGGCGTAGATATAGTCGAATTTCTCCGCAAGCGCGATGTTTTCCAGCATATCCTCCGTGCTGCTGGAGGCGAGGAGGATGCGGCTCACGCCCTTCTCCGGCATGGAGGCGAGCAGTGCCTCACGGTCTTCGTCGAACGCGCGGTCCATATAATGCGAATGGGTGTCAAAAATATTGGTATACAAACTTATTCCTCCGCTTCTGTTTCTTCAGCAAACAGCTCCGCGATGCTGTCGGGGAAGCTTCTGTCCATGACGAATTTGCCTTCCGCCAGGGTACCGGTCACGATCCGGAGTTCGGCCATATCACTGCCGTAATTGTACATATACTTCAATGCGGACCCATGCTCATTGTAGTCGATGGAGGTGATGTCCGTCTCCATCAGGTTGATCATCGCACGGAAGTTCTGGTCCATAGCGGCCGAGATGCGCTCGTGATCGGTCTGGTTGAGCATATCGCAGAGAATATCCGCAGTCACGGCGCTGCGCTGCATTTCGCCCTGCGCAAACAGGGGGTAGGTGATGATTTTTTCGATCTT
Organism: uncultured Ruminococcus sp.; assembly: GCA_964472035.1. Lineage (GTDB taxonomy): Bacteria > Bacillota > Clostridia > Oscillospirales > Ruminococcaceae > UBA3855. The sequence continues at coordinate 7,841 of CAYYIT010000020.1, read as the reverse complement.
CGCAGGTCCGAAATACTGCTCCCTGCCGGTATTCTCAAAGCCCTCCATCTCGTTCGGGAGCTTATACATCACGCCGCCGAAGATGTTGCAGAGCTTCTGGAGCGCCGTGGTATCGAGGATCGCGTATCTGTCCACCGCAATGCCGGTCTCGTTGGCGATCGCCTGTATCGTCAGGGAAACGCCGCCGTTGCGGTAGCTCTCCGCCAGCGTGTACTGCTTTCCGTTTGCCATGGTGAGCATATTGGAGGGCAGCGAGATCAGAACGATCTTCTTCTCCGCCGGCAGCACCCTTGCAACGGTGAAGGTCAGCGGACAGGGATCGGTATCCTCATCCAGCACAAACAGCAGGGTAAAGTTGTCCTCCGCTGTCGGCACCTGCATGGTGCCCTGCATATCATGCACGGTATTGTCCGTGGGATCAAGTGACTGGAAGATCACCATCGCGATGCCGCCGATGCACACAATGCCCAGCAAAAATGCGATCAGGAACGGGATCGCTACATATCCGCCCTTGCGTTTTTTCTTCTTTTTTTCCATATGCTGCCTCCTCTATCTGCAAGATGCGGCGCTTGTCGTTTTTTCTGCCGGCAGTATCCGACAGGAAAACAGAAAGTTCGTGCTTAGCTCTTGCATTTTTCATCAATAAGTGTTATAATGTTACTATGTGCTTTCATTCAGGGAATCCGAATTCCCGTACCGGCCAGGTTTCCGGTGTCCGCAACAGACAGACCGGATCGTCCGGATCCTGCTCGACCAGCAGCTGCCAGCCGGCAAGTCCGCTGCGTCTGGCATAGGAAAGCGTCTGAATGGAGCCGGATCTCCCATCCCCGCAGACAGCAATGACTGCACGGGAATGATCCACCATATAGCGGTTGCGCCGCAGGAACACCTGCGGATCACGGTAGGTGCCGGGCAGAACGATGACCTTGTCCACCGTATGCAGCATGTAGGCAAGCCTTGCCGTGCTGTACTGCCGCCGCAGAAAGAATGCCTCATAATCCTCGCAGGGCTGTACGCCCACGATCCGGATCTCCGGATGCGCCTTGCGCTGCGTGAACAGATACTCTGCCGCGTAGTAGTCGATGCCGTCCGCAAGGCCCGTGTAAAAACAGGTATATCCCCCTGCGATGGCTTTGTCAATATAATAATGAAGCGTATCCGTCAGCAGCCGGAGGATCCGGCCGGTCGGAAGCTTCTCGGGACGGTGCCCTGTAAAGCACAGCGCCCTGCGCGCTGACAGCGCCGGCACCTGCCAGAAGTCCTCTGCACCCATACTCTTCTCCCATCTTCTCTGTGGTTTCCGAACGTTTTCATTATAACACACTCGGCCCTAAACCACAAGTGATATTATGGTTTTTTTCCGAAATATTACATTTCTGTTCCCGTTATGATACCAAATCGACATTTTTCGGAAAGGATACCGACAACAGAAAGAAGGAACATCTATCATGCAGTATCGTCAGCGTGCGTGGGCGGAGATCTCACTGGACGCACTTTGCCACAATATCTCCGTCATCCGGCAGCAGCTCGCCGATACCACCCAGCTCTGTGCGGTGGTCAAGGCGGATGCCTACGGACACGGCGAAGAATACATCTGCCGCAGTCTGTACGAATCGGACGTGCGGTTCTTTGCGGTTTCAAGCTTTGAGGAAGCCGTGCGTGTCCGCAAATGGGCACCGGATGCAGAGATCCTGATCCTTGGCTACACCTCTCCGGAATGCGCACCCATGCTGGCAGAGCAGAACATCCTGCAGGCGGTGGTTTCCCTCGATTATGCGCGGGAGCTTTCCCACTGCGCACAGCACAGCGCTCCGGTACGCTGCCACATTAAATTGGACACAGGCATGGGCCGGATCGGCGTACGCACCGGAAACAGAGAGGCCTGTCTTACGGAGCTGTCCGCAATTCTTGCACAGCCCGGTGTACGGATCGAAGGGCTTTTCACGCATTTTGCCGTGGCGGACGAGGATGACCCCGACAACACTGCCTATACGGACTGCCAGGAGGCAGCGATTTTCGAGATCGAAGCAGCACTCAGGGCAATGGGCACGCAGCTGCGCCATGTCCACTGTATGAACAGCGCTGCCATCTGTTACCGCAACCAGCCAAGGAGCACGCTTGCCAGAGCCGGTATCATCATGTACGGCCTGCGGCCGAACGCGGCACTGCCGATGCCGCTTGACATCCGGCCGGTGCTGTCCCTGCGTTCGCGCATCAGCCACATCAAGACCGTGGCGCCCGGCACCTGCATCAGCTACGGCAGAACCTACCGGACGACGCAGGAACAGCGCATCGCAACGGTGACCATCGGCTATGCGGACGGCTACAGCCGGCTGCTTTCCGGACGGGGCGAGGTACTCGTCCACGGTGTCCGCTGTCCCATTGTGGGACGCATCTGCATGGATCAGCTCATGATCGATATCGGGGCGGTTCCGGATGCGAGGATCGGCACCAAGGTCACACTCATCGGCTGCGACCGCGGTGACTGCATCACTGCGGACGAGGTTGCCGGCATGTACGGCACCATCGGCTACGAGGTGGTCTGCGGCATTTCAAAGCGCGTTCCCCGTATTTTTCTCGGGAACGGAAGAATTATTCATGAAGACAGCCTGATCGGCTGAGCGATATTATCAAGCAAATCGTACGGAGGATACTATGAAGACTTACGCATTGGGAATTGATGTGGGATCCACAACGGTCAAGACCGTGGTCTGCGACGAGACCGGCAAAATCCTGCATTCCGCTTACCAGCGACATTTTTCGAAGGTCAAGGAAGCGGTGGCAGAACAACTGCATACCATTGTCCAGAAATTCCCGGATGCGCAGCTGCGCACAGCAATGACGGGCTCCGCAGGACTCGGCCTTGCCAATGCCGCAGGGATCCCCTTCGTGCAGGAGGTACACGCGGCATTTCTCGCAGTCAAGACCTGCTATCCCGATGCCGATACCGTCATCGAGCTCGGCGGTGAAGACGCAAAGATCATCTTCCTGACGGGCGGCGTGGAGCAGCGCATGAACGGCTCCTGCGCCGGCGGTACGGGCGCCTTTATCGACCAGATGGCGACGCTGCTGGGCATTACCGTTGACGAGCTTGACAAGGCCTCCCTCAAGGCAACAAGAACCTATCCCATCGCATCCAGATGCGGTGTATTCGCAAAATCCGACATCCAGCCCCTCCTGAATCAGGGTGCGGCGCGCGAGGATGTCGCGGCAAGCATCTTCCGTGCAGTGGTCGATCAGACTGTTGCCGGACTTGCACAGGGCCGTGAGATCAAGGGCAAGGTACTGTTCCTCGGCGGTCCCCTCTCCTTCCAGAAGGGTCTGCGCAAGGCGTTTGTTGAAACGCTCGATCTCTCCGAAGAAAACGCCGTGTTCCCCGAGCAGGCACCGGTCTTTGTGGCACTGGGCAGCGCACTCTACGCCGGTCAGAGTCAGGATACGCCGAAGACTGCCGGAGAACTGCTCTCCATGGTGGAGCGCGCACAGGCACACTCCGACGTGCTGACGGGTGACTGTCTCTTCCAATCCCAGGAAGAATATGCGGAATTTGTCGACCGTCACAAGCGGCACGACCTGAAATACGCCGATCTGCGCACCTATGAGGGTGACGCCTACCTCGGCATCGACTCCGGCTCCACCACGACCAAGCTTGTGCTGATCACCGAGGACGGACGGCTGCTCTACAGCCACTATGCTTCGAACGAGGGACAGCCCCTCGACCGCATCGCAGCGAAGCTCAAGCAGATCTACCACGACAAGCATCCGAATCTCCGGATCCGCAGCAGTGCAGTGACGGGCTACGGCGAGGATCTCATCCGCGCCGGACTTTCGGTGGATCACGGCATCGTGGAAACCGTTGCGCACTTCAAGGCGGCAGCCTTCTTCTGTCCGGATGTGGATTTCATCATCGACATCGGCGGTCAGGACATCAAGTGCTTCAAGATCAAGAACGGCGCGATCGACAGCATCATGCTCAACGAGGCATGCTCCTCCGGCTGCGGCTCGTTCATCCAGACCTTCGCCATGGCACTGGGCTATGATATCGGAGAATTCTCCCAGATGGGACTCTTCGCACAGCATCCCGTGGAGCTCGGCTCCCGCTGCACGGTGTTCATGAACAGCTCCGTTAAACAGGCGCAGAAGGACGGTGCGACTGTGGAGGACATCTCCGCAGGTCTGTCCGCGTCCATCATCAAGAACGCGATCTACAAGGTCATCCGTGCCAAGAGCGTGGATGAGCTTGGTCAGAATATCGTCGTACAGGGCGGCACCTTCCTCAATGACGCGGTGCTGCGCTGCTTTGAGCGCGAAATCGGCAGAAGAGTCATCCGTCCGGCAATTTCCGGACTGATGGGTGCCTTCGGTGCGGCGCTCTATGCCAAGGAACAGGCGCAGGAAGAACCCTCCGCGCTGATCTCTCCCGAGGCGCTGCAGAATTTCTCCTACACATCGAAGGAACTGCGCTGCGGCGGCTGCACGGCGAACTGCCTGCTGAACGTGATCCGCTTCTCCGACGGCGGCAAGTTCATCTCCGGCAACCGCTGTGAAAAGGGTGCCGGCATTACCCGAAACATCCAGGTCCCCGACCTGTATTCCTACAAATACGAGAGCCTCCTGCAGATCATGCAGGAGCAGCCGAAGAACCCGAGGGCGACTGTGGGTCTTCCGCTGGTGCTGAATTTCTACGAGCTGCTGCCGTTCTGGCACACCTTCTTCAAGGAGCTGAATTTCAGAACAGTGATCTCCGGCGAAAGTGACCGTCAGGTCTACTTCAAAGGACAGCACACGATCCCGTCCGACACGGTCTGCTATCCGGCAAAGCTGGCGCACGGACACATTGAGTCCCTGCTGGAGCAGAATGCGGACTTCATCTTCTGGCCGTGCATGAGCTACAATCTGACCGAGCCGGACACGGACAACCACTTCAATTGTCCCGTCGTTGCGTACTATCCGGAGCTGATGCGCGCCAACCACAGCGGACTGAATGCGAAGAATTTCCGCTACCCCTACATGGACATGAACAACCGCAAGAACATCATCAACACGATGAAGAAGACGCTTGCGGAGTACAATATTGCCGGCAAGATCCCGTCAGCGGTGGATGCAGCATTTGCTGCACTCGATGCACACCGCAGGCAGCTTGCTGCCAAGGCGGCGGAGGTCATCCGTCAGGCAAGAGCCGAGGGACGCAAGATCATCGTTCTTGCCGGACGTCCCTACCACATCGACAAGGAGATCAACCACGGTATCCACAAGCTCATTACGAGTCTCGGACTTGCCGTTGTCACCGAGGACAGCGTTGCGGCGCTCGGCGAAATGCCGAAGCTCGGCGTTCTGAACCAGTGGACCTACCACAGCCGCCTCTACCGCGCGGCGCAGTATGTCACCACCCAGCCCGATATGCAGCTCGTACAGCTCGTTTCCTTCGGCTGCGGCATCGACGCCATCACAACGGACGAAGTCAGACAGATCCTCGAAACACGCGGCAAGCTCTACACGCAGCTCAAAATCGACGAGATCAATAACCTCGGCGCAGCCAAGATCAGACTGAGAAGCCTGCTTGCTGCGATGAAGTAACTACTTTCGGCAGGTATTGCGTCCCCTTGCATTCCTGCCAAGAATAGATGGCTTTGCAATCTTAGCGATCTGTCATTGCTCCCAAAGGGGGCAATGACAGATCGTCTCGGGATTCCAAAGGGATTCCATCCCTTTGGCAGGGGGTGCAGGGGGACGGAGTCCCCTTGCGGAAAGGAGCGTATTACCATGTCAGAACATGCAAAATTCACGGCGGAGATGAAGGACACGCACACGATACTGGTGCCGAACATGCTGCCGATCCACTTCAAGCTGCTCATCAGCATTTTTGAGTCCTACGGCTATCACATGGAGCTGCTGGAGAGCGAATCGCGCACGGTGGTGGACGAGGGACTAAAGAACGTCCACAACGACACCTGCTATCCGGCGCTGCTGGTCATTGGACAGTTCATGGAGGCGCTCAAGAGCGGAAAATACGATCCGAACCGCACGGCACTGATGATCACACAGACCGGCGGCGGCTGCCGCGCCTCGAACTACATCCATCTGCTGCGCAAGTGCATGGATGAGAATTTCCCGCAGGTACCGGTCATTTCGCTGAACTTCTCCGGTCTGGAAAAGGATGGCGGCTTCCAAACGACCATGCCCATGATCACCAAGATCCTCTTCGGCATCCTCTACGGTGATCTGCTCATGTCCCTGTATAATCAGTGCAGACCCTATGAGCTGGTGCGCGGTGCGTCCGAAAAATGCCTTGCCTCCTGGCAGAACCGTCTGGAAAAGGCGTTCCGTGACAATAAATTCTCGAACAGCAAGAAGATGTATCAGGCCATTCTGGAAGACTTTGCGAAGATCGAGCGCTCCAGCGTACCGAAGGTCAAGGTGGGCATCGTGGGCGAGATCTACGTCAAGTATTCCCCCCTCGCGAACAACCATCTGGAGGATTTCCTGCTCTCCGAGGGCTGTGAGCCGGTGGTTCCGTCCCTGCTGGAATTCATTCTCTACTGGGCGATCAACAAGGTGAACGAAGCGAAGCTCTACGACAAGGTGAACATGAAGACCTCGGTGTTCAAGTTCGTTTACAATATGTTCTACCGTGAGCAGAAAAAGCTCATCCGGCTGATGGAACAGCACGGTGTCTTCACGCCGCCGCATGACTTTGAGGAACTGCGGAAAATCGCCGACAAGTACATCAATCAGGGCGTCTGCATGGGCGAGGGCTGGCTGATCCCGGCGGAAATGGGTGCGCTTGCGGAGAGCGGAACGGAGAACATCATCTGTGCACAGCCCTTCGGCTGTCTGCCGAACCACATCGTCGCCAAGGGTATGAGCCGCGTCATCAAGGACGCCTACCCGAACGCCAACATCATCGCCATCGACTATGACCCGGGTGCGACCCGTGTCAACCAGGAAAATCGTATTAAACTGATGCTTGCCAATGCCAAGGCAGCAGGGAGAGACAACCAATGATGACCCCCAAGGAACTGGAAGCCTACATCGAGAAGCACAACATCACGCTTCTCAGCTTTGATATTTTCGATACGCTGATCACCCGTCCGTTTGACAAGCCGACGGATGTGTTCCGCTATATGCAGAAGATCTCGCCGCAGGTACCGGCGGATTTTCCGGAATGCCGTGTGAAGGCGGAGCTGCTTGCGCGCAGGCGCACGCCCAGCAACGAATGCAATATGGACGAGATCTATGAAGAGCTGGGTAAAATGAACGGCTACACGCCGGAGCTTTGCAAGATGCTGTGTGCGATGGAAAAGGAAACCGAGCTGCGCGTCTGCAAGGTGCGCCCCGAGGGCGCAGCACTGCTGCATGCTGCGGAGGAATGGGACATCCGCGTGATCCTCATCAGCGACATGTACCTCTCGCGCAAGCGCATCGGCAGAATGCTCTGCAAATGCGGTGTCAAGCATTTTAACGAGCTGTATGTTTCCTCGGAGCATCGCCATAACAAGGCGAACGGCGACCTGTTCCGCTACATGAAAAAACGCGAGGAGCTGCCGTTTTCCACCATGCTCCACATCGGTGACAATCCGATCTCGGATGTGCTGAATCCGCGCAATCTCGGCATGCATGCGGTCTACCTTCCGCTGAAGGAGGGTGCGCCGGAGCCGAAGGAGGAGGGCATGCTCGATCATCTGATCCCCCACGGCACCATCCGCCGGAAGCTTGCATCGAAGGTCAAGCACCTGTTCAAGGCGTCATAACAAACAGAACCGCCCCCTATATAGAATAGGGGGCGGCAGCTTGTCAAAAAAGGGGCAATTTCCTGAAAATTGCCCACCCCCTAACCCCCT
>CAYYIT010000019.1:0-37622 GCA_964472035.1 uncultured Ruminococcus sp. | reverse complement strand
AACTTAGTCCAGCCCTGCGCCAGAGGCGCAGTGGCTGGACGGGACTTTTTCGACAAACTGACATCCTCACGAAGACGGATGTGTCCGTGTCATTTATTCCTCTCCGTAGATCTGCTTGAAGAAGCAGCTGTAGGAACCGGTGTGACAGGCAGGGCCGGTCTGGTTCACATACACGAGCAGGGTGTCGTCGTCGCAGTCGCTGAAGATGGAGACGACCTTCTGGAGGTGGCCGCTGGTCGCGCCCTTGTTCCAGAGCTCCTGACGGGAACGGCTCCAGTACCAGGTGTAGCCGGTCTCGAGCGTCTTCTGCAGACTCTCGCGGTTCATGTAGGCAAGCATCAGCACGGCCTTTGTCTCCGCATCGACGGCGATCGCTGGGATGAGGTCGGCCTTGGCAAAGTACTTGTCGAGGTCGTTGAAATCTACCTGAATCATGGCTTTCTCCTTTTATTGTAATTCAGCACGCGAAAACAAATCTGAAATCAATGCTGTATTCTCACATGCTTTTTTGAAAGCAAGAGCAAATTCCGCAAGTGCTTCCTCATTCTCCGAATAAATACAGAACATACCCGCCTCAGAATCGAATTCAAAATCATCAGCATCACCATTAAATTCCTCATCTAAGAAGACCTGTGCAAGCGACTCCCAGTCATAGCCATTTCCTTCAAACCCCTCTTCTTCACGGGTTTCAAATAATTCTGCAAGATAGGTGCCTGCATCCAGACAGAGGGAATAAGTATCCTCGTAGCAGCTTGTAAAAAACGGTGCAATCTGTGCCTTGAATGCTTCATCATCAAAATGCATATCAATACCTCTTTTCTTGTGACAGTTATCTTACAATGATCCCCTTGCTGCGGCAGTCGTCCTTGACCTGCGAAACAGTCAGTTCCCTGAAGTGGAAGAGGGACGCTGCGAGCGCTGCGGAGCAGTCGGTTTTCTGGAAGGCCTCTGCAAAGTCGCCGAGCTTTCCGGCACCGCCGCTGGCAATGACGGGAATGTTGACTGCATCGACCACGGCTTTCAGCATCGGCAGGTCAAAGCCGCCCTTTACGCCGTCGGTGTCGATGGAGTTGAGGCAGATCTCGCCTGCGCCGAGCTGTTCGACCGTCTTGACCCAGTCGAGCAGATCCATCTGCATATCGATTCTGCCGCCGTTGATGTAAACCGTCCAGTTGCCGGCAGGGGTCTTCTTCGCGTCAATGCCGACGCAGATGCACTGGCTGCCGAAGATGTCCGCGCCGTCCTTGATCAGCTGCGGATTCTGCACTGCCTGGGAATTCACGGAGACCTTGTCCGCACCGGCGCGGAGCGTCTCGCGGATATCGTCAACGGTCTTGATGCCGCCTCCGACGGTCAGCGGAACGAACACGCGCTTTGCGGTTTCGCGTACCACGTCGAGCATCACGCCGCGTCCCTCATGGGAGGCGGTGATGTCGTAGAACACGATCTCGTCCGCGCCCTGCTTGTTGTATTCCGCAGCGCATTCCACGGGGTCACCGACCTCGCGGATGCCCTCAAAATTCACGCCCTTCACGACCCTGCCGTCACGCACATCAAGGCAGGGAATGATTCGTTTTGCAAGCATATTAGCCCTCCTTAGTGTATGCGACAGCCTCAGCGAGGGACAGTGTGCCCTGATAGAGGGACTTGCCGCAGATCGTGCCGTAGAGTCCCATCTTCTGGCAGGCACGGATGTCGTCCATGGTATGCACGCCGCCGCTGGCGATGATGTTGCAGCCGACCGCGTCATGCAGCGCGGAGAGCTGTTCCTGATTCACGCCGCTGAGGGTTCCGTCCTTCGAAATATCGGTGAAAATGATGGTCTTCACGCCCATCTTCTCCATTTCCTTCGCAAGGGAAATGTAGTCCACGGTGGAGGAATCCAGCCAGCCCTCCACGGCAACGAAGCCGTTCATGGCGTCGATCCCAACGGCCACGCGTTCGCCGTAGGCCTTCACAGCCTCCTCCACGAGTGCGGGATTCTTCAGTGCAACGGAGCCGAGGATGACTCTGGACACGCCGTTTGCAAGATAGAACTCCATGGTCTCCATGGTGCGGATGCCGCCGCCGACCTCGACCTTCAGAGAAGTATTCTTCGCAACATCGAGGAAAATGTCGGTGTTGACGGGCTTTGCGTCCTTGGCGCCGTCAAGGTCGACCATGTGGATCCATTCCGCACCGGCCTCGATGAAGCTCTTTGCGGTCTGCATATAGTCCTCAGCGACCTTGTGGGCAGTGCCGTAGTCGCCGCGGACAAGACGGACGCAGCTTCCGTCCTTGATGTCAATTGCGGGTAAAATAATCATAGTGATTCCTTTCCGAATACAAGAAATTATGCCTTATTTCTGCGATTTATAGTCAATGATGCCGATCACGCCAAGTATAACGAACGCAATCGACAGCAGCAGCGTCACGATCCAGCGCGTCATATCCTCGCCGCTGCCCCAGATGATAAAAAAGGACACGATTGCGGCAATTCCGACGGTCAGCTGGACGATGGATGCAATGAGATTCCATTTACTTTTCATCGTTATTCTCCTTCGGCGGTGTCAAAATAGTCCACGCCGACATAGGCGAGCTTGCCATTCCGGATCACGAAACCGATGACCTCGCCCCATTCGCCCTCGCCTTCGGCGATGTAGGAGATCTCCCCTTCCCCCTCCGGCAGGCTCACATAGAGCGTTGTGAACCAGCAGTATTGCAGAATGTCGCGCACATCGGAAATTTCCGGCAGCTCGAAGTCCTCATCGATGCCGCCGTCCGCAGCGCACTTCATCAGCCCCATGCAGATCGCCTGCACGGTGTCATCGGGCAGGGCGTTGAAATGCTCCGCGCAGACTTCGGCATATGCCGCAGCGGCTTTGTCCTGGATGCAGACGAACATTTCCTGCTGATCCGCTTCGTTGCGGAAGATGCGGCTCTGGAAGCTGCCCTCCCAGAGGTCGTCCTGCTGATTGAGCCAAGTAATCATCAATTTTCCTCCATTTCCGGACGAATATGCGTGATCTCAGTGAAGGTTTCCCCGTCAAATTCGGGGATGAGAAGGCAGAACTCCCCCTTCGCGTCGGAAATCTCCACGCGGTAGTATTTCGAAAACAGCCCGTACTGATTCGTCGTAATCTTATAGGGCTTGTATTTCGGGTCGTCGTGGGACTCGTCCTTGTGCCAATCCGGAAAGCTCTTCCGCTTCTTCTCAAGGCGCATGGAATGCACCGAACGCAGCGGAATATCGATCCGCTGGCGCAGATCGCTGAGACAGAGATTCCCATCCTCATAGAAAATAAAGAGGTCGAGATTCAGAAAATTCGTCATGCCGAAATCCTTGTGCTTCGCTTCGCCGTCCTTGAGGACATAGCGCTCTGCAAGGACATCGATGCTTTTGGCGTCGTCGGGGATGCCGAGAACGCCCCTTGCCATCTGCGTGAGATTTTCCGCGATGTCAATATGCTCCTGCAGCGACGGATCCGCCGCAAGGCGCTTCAAGCGCTGCCTGCCGGCGAAGAACAGCGTCAGCCAGACCGCAAGGCAGACCGGAACCGCCCAGTAGAGCACGGGCGCGTTGCGGTAGCCCTCCGCAAGACTCACATCAGCCTTGATGATGCTCAGGAGGAGGATCCAGAACCCGAAGCACGCGATGCCCTTCATGATCCGCAGCGGCAGCGGAAGCTGACTTTGTATCAGGATTTTGGTGTTGTTCTCGGCAAGCCGGTCGAGTGCAGCGTTCTGCTCATCGCTGAGGGTGCGCGTCACAAAAACGGCACCGTCCACGTTTTCGGCTTCCTGTCCCTTGGTCACGTCATAGCCGAATACATTCCTCATTGCGTCACCTCGTATCTCAGAGCGCGCCGAAATTACGCAGGATCTGCAGTCCCACCTCGCCGCTTTTTTCCGGATGGAACTGTGCGCCGAAGACGAGATTGCCGTCCCAGACCATCGCCGGAACGCGGCCGCCGTATTCGCACCAGGCGGCAAGAGCCTTGTCCGCGCACTTTGCCGCATACGAATGCACAAAGTACACAAACGGCGCATCACCGAGGTTTTTCAGCAGCGGACAGTCATTCTCGATCTCAAGCTTGTTCCAGCCCATGTGGGGAATGATCAGTCCCGGCGCGTCGATCCTGTCAACGCTGCCTTCGATCAGACCGAGGCCTTCACATTCTTCGAATTCATAGCTCTTGGACAGGAGCATCTGCATGCCCAGACAAATGCCGAGAAGGGGCTTCTTCTTCGCCTGTTCCTTCAGAACAGCGTCGAGGCCCTTGGCACGGAGCATCTTCATCGCTGCCGGAAAGGCACCCACACCGGGGAGGATGATTTTGTCCGCCGCTTCGATCTCTGCAATGTCGTCGGTCAGCTTGCTCTCAAGTCCGAGGTAATCAAGTGCGTTCTTGACGCTGAAGATATTGCCAGCGCCGTAATCTACGATTGCAATCATCCTAACATTCCTTTCGTTGAGAAGCATTCGCCGCTCTGGGTGGGCGTTACCGCCATGCGCAGTGCATGGGCAACGGCCTTGTAAGCGGCTTCGATCTTGTGGTGGTCGTTCTTGCCGTAGAGGATGTTCACATGCAGCGTAAGCCCAGCATTGAAGGCAAATGCGCGCAGGAATTCCTCGGTCAGACAGCAGTCATAGGCACCGCACATGGGGTTCGTAAATTCCCCATTGAACACGAGGAACGGGCGGTTGCTGATATCGAGACTGCAGAACGCGAGGGATTCATCCATGGGGATGTAGGCGGAGCCGTAGCGTGCAATGCCGCTCTTGTCGCCGAGTGCCTTCGCGAGCGCCTGCCCCAGCACGATGCCGGTGTCCTCGACGAGGTGGTGCGCATCGACGTGGATGTCGCCCACGGCCTTGATCTGCATCGGGATGCGGCTGTGTACGGACAGCGCCGTCAGCATATGGTCAAAGAAACCGACTCCAGTGGAGATCTCCGTCACGCCCCCCTCGGGGAGGATGGTGACGGTGATATCGGTTTCTCTGGAGGTTCTCGTTACGGTCGCAGTTGTCATGCATTACCTCTTTTCGGGAGCGTTCCAAGGATCTCCGTGAGCGCGGCAATGAGGGATTCCATCTCCTCGGGCGTGCCGACGGTAATTCTCAGATACTGGCTGATACGCGGTTTATTCCAGTGACGGACGTAGATCTTACGCGCCTTGAGGGCATCGAAGATCGCGCCGCCGTCGTAATCGGGGTGCATTGCAAAGATGAAATTGCTCATCGGCTCGGGGAATTCAAAGCCGAGCGCGGAAAGACGCTGCTTTGCCTCCTCACGGGTCGCGATGATCTTTGCCGTCGTTTCGCGGAAATACTCCGTATCCTGCACCGCCTGCGCGCCGCAGAGCTGTGTCAGCGGATTCATGGTGTAGGAATTCACGGAGAACTTCACGTCATTCATGTAACGGATGAGCTTCTCGCTGCCGATGGCAAAGCCGATGCGCATGCCGGCCATGGAACGGGACTTCGAGAAGGTCTGGATCACGAGGAGGTTCTCATACTTCTCCAGCAGCGGCAGACAGCTCTGTCCGCCGAAATCAATGTACGCCTCGTCCACCATGACGATGGAATCGGGATTCGCACGGAGGATCTCCTCGACCGTATCGAGGGATTCCAGCACGCCCGTGGGGGCGTTGGGGTTCGGGAAAATGATACCGCCGTTTTCGCGCGCGTAATCCTTCGGATCGATGCGGAAATCCTCCGTCAGTGCAACGGTCTCGTACGGGATGCGGTACACATCCGCCCAGACATCGTAGAAGGAATAGGTGATGTCCGGAAAGAGAATCGGCTTGTCGGAGTTGAAGAAGGTCATGAACGCCATGGAGATGACGTCATCCGAGCCGACGCCCACGAACACCTGCGAGGGCTTCACGCCGTAGAACTCCGCGAGGGCATCGACGAGAACGGTCGAATCGGGATCGGGGTACAGGCGCATTCTGGCTGCATCGTAGGAATCGAGGATCCCTCGCACGGCAGGTGCCGGCGGATAGGGATTCTCGTTGGTATTGAGCTTGATGATTCCGGATTCCTTCGGCTGTTCGCCGGGGGTGTACGGAACGACCTTTCTGACATTGGCTTCCCAGCGCATTATGCTTCCCCCTCGAAACGAACCTTGATCGCATTGGCGTGCGCGGTCAGACCCTCACGCTCTGCGATCAGCACGATGTCGTCCTTGGCATCGCGCAGGGCATCCTCGGTGTAGTAGATGAAGCTGGAACGCTTCACGAAGCTCTGTACGCCGAGCGGAGAGAAGAATCTTGCAGTGCCGCTGGTCGGAAGCACGTGGTTCGGACCTGCGTAGTAATCACCGAGCGGCTCGGAGGCATATGCCCCGAGGAATACGGAGCCTGCATTGTCAAGCTTTCCGATATATTCCAGCGGATTCTCCATGAGGACTTCAAGGTGCTCCGGAGCAATGGCATTGGCAAGCTCGATCGCCTGCTCGGTGGAGTCGGTAACGAGAACTGCCGCATAGTCGGTCAGGGACTTCTCGATGATCTCTCTTCTGGAGAGGTATGTAAGCTGGCGTGCGATCTCCGCCTCGACCTTCTCCGCAAGAGTCGGATCCGTGGTCACGAGGATGGAGGACGCCAGAACGTCATGCTCTGCCTGGGACATGAGATCCGCAGCCACGAACTTCGGATCAGCGGTGCTGTCCGCCATCACGAGGATCTCGCTGGGGCCTGCGATCATGTCGATATCGACTACGCCGTAGAGGAGCTTCTTTGCGGTCGCTACGAAGATATTGCCGGGGCCGACGATCTTGTCCACCTTCGGGATCTCCTCCGTACCGTAGGCAAGCGCAGCAATCGCCTGTGCGCCGCCGGAGAGGAAGACTCTGTCCACGCCGCAGATCGCTGCTGCAACGAGGATATCCTTGTTCGGGGTGCCGTCCTTGCAGGGCGGTGTCACCATGATGACTTCCTTGACGCCTGCGATCTTTGCCGGAACGGCATTCATCAGCACGCTGGACGGATACGCAGCCGTACCGCCGGGAACATAGAGTCCCACGCGCTCCAGACCGCGGACTCTCTGTCCGAGGATCACGCCGTTTTCCTGCGCGTCGATAAAGCTCTGCGCCTTCTGGCGGTTGTGGAATGCGGAGATGTTCTCCATCGCGCTGAGCAGTGCATTCACGAATGCGGGGTCCGCCTCGGTCAGTGCGTCATTGATCACGTCGCGGGGTACCTCATAGTATTCCGGCAGATTGCCGTCAAATTTTTTGGTATAGGCCTTGACTGCCTCATCGCCGCCCTCTCTGACGGTCTCGATGATCTCGGTCACGATCTGGGTCACTTTGCGGTCAGTCTCACCGCTGCGGCGTTCGAGTTCCTTGAGGAATTCGTATTCCTTTACGCCGTCACAATCAATTATTCTGAGCATTGAGTTTTTCCTCCACTTTCTGTACAAAGCTTTCAATTTCCTGCTGGCGCATCTTCAGGCTGACGGTATTCACGATCAGTCGTGCGGAGATCTGTGCGATATCCTCCACAACCTCAAGTCCGTTCTCCTTCAGGGTCGTGCCGGTCTCGACGATATCCACGATACCATCCGCAAGCTCCAGCAGCGGTGCCAGCTCTACGGAGCCTTCGATTTTGACAATATCCACGTCCATATTCTTCTTTTCAAAGAAGCTTCTGGTCACATTCGGGTACTTGGTCGCGATGGTCTTCACGCCGAAGCCATCGTAGAAGGGATAGTCCTTCTTGGTCGCCAGCGCGAACTTGCACTTGCCGAAGCCAAGGTTCACAAGCTCGAAGAGCTTGCCGTTCATTTCCATGAGGGTGTCCTTGCCGACAACGCCCATATCGCACACGCCATGCTCCACATAGGTGATGACGTCCGCTGCCTTTGCCAGCACGACCTCCATATTTGCATCGAGAACGGGAAGGATCAGACGTCTTCCCTTCTCGTGGACTGCGGTGCAGTCGTAGCCAAGGCTCTCGAGGAGCTTGACGGTATCCTTTTCCAGGCGGCCCTTTGTCAGGGCAACTCTCAGCGGCTGATTCATTACTCGTTCACCTCCATGACTTCTTCCGAAACGATCATAATTTTGCCGATATTCTTGTCCTTTGCGTACTCATGCACGAGGGACATATCGGAGAACAGTGCATGCTCCACGACCATGCCTTCGCGGCGCAGCTTCTCGGCAACCGCAACGGCCTGCGCCTCAAAGCCCTCCGCAGCCGCGATCAGCACATCCGGAACCGGAGGCTTCGGCTGGTGATGCTTTGCGTACATGCCGGATACGAGGTCCACGTTCACAGCAAGACCGATCGCCGGAATGTCATAGCCGAACTCGGACAGAAGCTTGTCGTAGCGTCCGCCGGAGAGGACCTCCTCGCCGCAGCCTTCAAGATAGCCCTTCATCACGAGTCCCGTGTAGTAGTCCGTCTTGTTGACAAGTCCCAGATCCACGGTGATACGGCCGTTCTGGTTCAGCTCGCAGACCTCAAGATACAGCTCTCTGAGGCTGTCGAGGAGCATTTCGATCCGGGAATCCTGGAAGAGCGCAGCGGCCTTGTCAAAGACCTCCTCGCCGCCGAAGAGCGTCGGCAGCTTCTTGAGCGCAGCGGTGATCTTGTTGTCGCCCATGTGATCGAGCAGGTCGTTGAGGGCGGGATAGTTCTTCTCCTCGATGAGGCTGCGGATCTCTTCCTTCTGCGCGGGCGTTGCACTCAGACGGTGCATCAGCTCGCGGAAGATACCAACATCGCCAAGCTCGAGCGAATAGTTCACGCCGACGCTGGACAGCACGGATACCGCCGCAGAGATCATCTCCATGTCCGCCATTCTGGACGAGGAGCCGATCAGCTCGATACCGGTCTGCACGATCTCGTCGCTTCTGCCCTTCAGGGACGGCTCGAAGCGGTAGACCGGCTGATTATAATAGAGTCGCAGGGGCAGCATTGCTTCCTTCAGACGGGTCGCAACCACGCGCGCAATCGGCATGGTGGAGTCCGGACGCAGCACGAGCAGACGTCCCTTGCTGTCGGTCAGCTTGTACAGCTCTTCCTGCGGAAAATAGCGGGAATTCAGATTGAACACATCGTAGAATTCCAGTCCCGGTGTGATCAGCTCTGCATAGCCCATCTTCCGGAAGATCTCGTGGATCATCGCCTCCGTCTCACGCTTGCAGAGGCATTCTTCAAACAAATAGTCCCTTGTACCCTCGGGGGTGATCAGATCAAATTGACGCATAGTTCTCCTCTTTTCATGGCAGCTTTTCCGATATGGTACGCTGCTCTCAATTACTTTAGTCTGTTACTATGATAATATAGTAACACATTATCACCCATTTGTCAAGTTAAAAGAAGGACATCTGGGTGGATTTGGGCAGATCGCCAAATGCTCCTAAACTTTCGAGCATTTCGATTATGGTTTTTGACGCACCGCTCTGCGTCTGGAACTCCTCGATGGACATGAAGTCCCCCTTCTGCGCGGCGTCATAGAGACCGTTTGCCGCGGATTCGCCGCAGCCGGGCATTGCCGAGAACGGAATGCGGATCTTGCCGTCCTCAATGCGGAATTTGTACGCATGGGACTTGTGCAGATCCACGGGCAGGAAGGTAATGCCGCGCGACATCATCTCATTGACGATGAGCAGAATATCGTAGAGGTCGGTCTCCTTCTTGGAACGGTCGTTGCCGAGCTCCTTGAGGGCGTTGATCTTGGCACGCACGGCATCGATGCCGGCGATCGCAAGCTCCACGTCGAAGTCACCGCCGCGGACGGTCAGGTAGGTGGAATAGAATTCCAGCGGTTTGTACAGCTTGAACCAGCCGAGCTTCATGGCCGCGATAACATACGCGGCAGCATGCGCCTTCGGGAACATGTACTTGATCTTCAGGCAGCTCTCGATGTACCAGTCCTCGACATTATGGGATTTGAGCATCTCGATGATCTCGGGCGTGAAATTGGCCGGAGCCTTGCCCTTACGCGTCCATTCCATGATGTTGAACGCCATCTTCGGCTCAACACCCTTGTACAGGAGCGTGGTCATGATGCTGTCACGCGTTCCGATTACCTGGGAAATGGTGCAGGTGCCGGCTTCGATGAGGTCCTTTGCATTGCCGAGCCATACGTCCGTTCCGTGGGACAGACCCGAGATCTGCAGGAAGTCGCTGAATTTGGTGGGCTTTGCATCCATCAGCATACCGATGGTGAAGCCCGTACCCATCTCCGGAATGCCAAGGCTTCCGGTCGGGCAGTAGATCTCCTCCGCCGTGACACCGAGAACGGAGCAGTCCGTACACATCTTGATGACCTGCGGATCGTAGCCGGGAACATCCTTGATCTTGAGTCCCGTCAGATCCTCCAGATGCTTGTAGAGCGTCGGCACCACATGTCCCAGCTCATCGAGCTTGAGGATGGTGTCATGGATGGAGTGGAAGTCGAAGTGGGTCGTGATGACATCCGAGTCGGTCGAATCCGCCGGATGCTGCACGGGGGTGAAGTCGTAGACCTCATAATCGGACGGCACAACGACCATGCCGCCGGGGTGCTGGCCCGTCGTGCGTTTGATGCCGGTGCAGCCGATGGAGAGGCGGTTTTCCTCCGCACCGGGAACGAGAGTTCCCTGCTCTTCGAGGTATTTCTTGACAAAGCCGTATGCGGTCTTGTCCGCGATCGTACCGATGGTACCGGCCTTGAACACGTTGTCGCGACCGAAGAGCTCCTCGGTATAGCGGTGCGCGCTGGACTGGTACTCGCCGGAGAAATTCAGGTCGATATCGGGCGCTTTATCGCCGTCGAAGCCAAGGAAGGTCTCGAACGGGATGTCATGACCATCGGGAATGAGCGGTTCACCGCAGTTCGGGCAGTTCTTCGGCGGCAGGTCAAAGCCGGAGCCGTAGGTACCGTCCGTGATGAATTCGCTGTACTTGCATTTGCGGCAGACATAATGCGGAACGAGGGGGTTGACCTCGGAAATACCGGCCATGGAGGCGACGAAGGACGAGCCGACGGAGCCTCGGGAGCCGACGAGGTAGCCATGCTCCTCGGAGTTGTAAACGAGCTTCTGGGCGATCATGTACAGCACCGAGAAGCCATGCTTGATGATGGAAGAAAGCTCTCTGTCAAGGCGTTTCTCCACGATCTCCGGCAGCGGATCGCCGTAGATCTCCCTTGCGCGCTCGTGGGTGATGCGCGTCAGATCCTCCTCCGCGCCGTCGATGTTCGGCGTGAAGGTTCCCTTCGGGATCGGATGGACATGCTCGCAGGCATCCATGATGCGCAGCGGATTGTCGATGACGACCTCCTCGGCTTTTTTCTCGCCGAGGTAGGCAAATTCCTCGAGCATCTCGTCCGTTGTCCGCAGGTACAGCGGCGGCTGCTCCTGCGCATCGGAGAAGCCCTGACCGGACATGAGGATCTTGCGGTAGATGCTGTCCTTCCTGTCGAGGAAATGCACGTCGCAGGTCGCAACGACCGGAATGCCGAGCTTTTCGCCCAGCGCAATGATCCGGCGGTTGTAGTCGCGCAGCGCCTCCTCGTTCTGGGCGGTGCCGTTGCGGATCATGAACTCATTATTGCCGATCGGCTGGATCTCGAGATAATCGTAAAATTTCGCAAGCTCCTCAAGCTCCTTGTCGGACTTGCCGTCCACCATGGCGCTGAACAGCTCGCCCGCCTCGCAGGCGCTGCCGAAGATCAGACCGTCACGGTGCTGCTCCAGCACGGATTTCGGCAGGAGCGGATGGCGGTAGAAATAATCCAGATGCCCGTAGGAAACGAGGCGGTAGAGATTCTTCAGACCGACCTGATTGCGCACCAGAATGATCTGGTGGTAGGACTTGAGCTTGCGCACGTCGATGGCATCGGTCTTGGTGTTGAGGTCGTTGAGGGTCTCGATCTTCTTCTCCTGCACGAGCTTTCCAACGAGATTGATGTAGATCTTAGCCAGCATCAGCGCGTCATCCGACGCTCTGTGATGGTCGAATTTACCGAGTTTCAGCTGTTTTGCCACAAGGTTGAGCTTGTGCTTTGCCATCTGCGGCAGCATGGACTGGCAGAGAACGAGCGTATCGATCCAGTTGTAGTCGAAGGTAATGCCATGCCGCTTGCAGACCTCGTTGATGAAGCTCGTGTCGAAGCGCGCGTTGTGCGCCGCGAGGACGGGGCGGTCTCCGCAGAATTCCATGAACCT
The DNA here is from genome assembly GCA_964472035.1 of uncultured Ruminococcus sp. Lineage (GTDB taxonomy): Bacteria > Bacillota > Clostridia > Oscillospirales > Ruminococcaceae > UBA3855. The sequence continues at coordinate 25,476 of CAYYIT010000019.1, read as the reverse complement.
GCGCAGCGCCTCGGCCTCCTTGGGCGCATCCTTGACCATTTCCTCGGTAATACCGGTAAGCTCCACGATCTTCGGCGGTATCGAACGCTCGGGGTTGACCATGGTATTGAAGCTGTCCACGACCTGCATATTGCGGAGTTTCACCGCGCCGATCTCCGTCAGGCGGTCGCGCTCGTAGCTCAGGCCGGTGGTTTCCACGTCGAAGATGATGATCTCGTCATTGATGCTGCGGTCGTCGTTCCCCTTGAGGATCATGGGGCGGTTGAGGTCATTGACGACATACGCTTCGCAGCCGTAGATCACCTTGAAATTGGGATCCTTCAGCGATTTTTCAGCATTCATCGCATCCGGGAACGCCTGCACGACGCCGTGGTCAGTGATGGCGATGCCGGGGTGACCCCAGCTGTGCGCGCGCTTGATGAGGGCGCCTGCGTCACTGACAGCATCCATCGCGGACATATTCGTATGGCAGTGCAGTTCCACGCGCTTGCGCGCGGCGGTATCCTTGCGCTGCTTGCGCTTGCGCACCATGATGGAATCGGGACGCAGCACGGGCTCATGCTGGAACTGGTCATCCTCGATCTTGCCTGCGATCAGGATGCTCTTGCCCTTTTTCAGCTCGCCCAGCGGCAGCGTCTCGAGCTTTTTGATGCTGTCGAACAGCTTGACAGTGATGGATCCCGTAAAGTCCGTGATCTGGTACGTCATGATCCGGCGTTCGCCGCGGACGTCACGCGTCTCGGATGCGAAGATATCGCCGAACACCACGACGCGCTGTCCTCTGGTCGTGAGGGCCTCGGGGATCGGGATGGGTTCCTCGCGGATGGTGCGTCCCTTGATGAGGACATCGCCGCCCGACTCGGTCTCCTGGTTGAGTCCCTCCATCGAAACGGACTGCGGCGTCTCCGGAACCGGAGGCGGCGGCGGTGTCTCATGCACCGGCTCCATGATGGGAGGGGGTATGTACTCCGGAGGTGCCTCCGCAATGGCTTCGCTGAGGGCTTCCTCCGTGAAATGATCCGGACCGTGCATCGTGATCTTCACCTGCTTGTCGAAGTGCGCGGCGATGAATTCCGAGAATTTCTTCTCAAAGGAAAAACGTTCCAGAATGGGATAACCGCCGTTTTGCAGTTCGATGTGGATGCTGTCATCGCTCCACTGAAGCGCCGCGCGGTTGAGGAAGCCGTTGATGATGGGAAGCTCGCGCTTGAACATCTCGATCACGGTCGGGTAGGCGTCCTGTGTGAACAGTTCCGGCGCGTAGCGGCAGTCAAGGCGGACGCTGCTGATCTCGAGTGCAGCAGCGGTCTTCTGCTCGAACTGCAGCAGATCCGCAAACGGCACAATATTCGGAAACCGCGCAGCGAAGACAATATCACTCAGTGACTTCTCGTTGTAGCGGATATCCTCGATCACGCCCTGATGGACGGAGACCGGCAGATCCTTGGTATATTCACTTAAAAATTCGAGCAGCGTTGCATTTGCCATAATTCACCTGTATCTTACAATTGTTCGAGTTCCTTGAGAAGCTCCGGCACGATGTCGGCCTCCGGCACCTTGCGGAGGATCTCGCCGTGACGGAAGAGCAGACCGATGCCGTCGCCTCCGGCAACGCCGATGTCCGCTTCCCTTGCTTCGCCGGGGCCGTTGACAACGCAGCCCATGACGGCGATCTTGACGTCCTTTTCGATTCCGGAAACGGCATCCTCCACCTGTTTTGCAAGGCCGACGAGGTCGATCTTGGTTCTGCCGCAGGTCGGGCAGGAAACGATCTGCACGCCGCCGCGCTTGCCGATGCTCTTGAGGATGTCCTTCGCAGCGGCGATCTCCTTGATCGGTTCATCGGTCAGGGAAACGCGGATGGTCTCGCCGATGCCGTCATGCAGGAGGGAGCCGATGCCGATCGCGGATTTGATCAGTCCCATGCGCTCCGTACCTGCCTCGGTCACGCCGAGGTGCAGCGGATACGGGCAGCGCTCCGCCGCGAGACGATAGCTGTCGATCATGCGGTTCACGTCGGAGGACTTGATGGAAATGACGATGTCCTCGAAGTCAAAGCGTTCGAGCATCGCTGCATGGTGCATAGCGCTTTCAACGAGGGCTTCGGGCGTGGGAGAGCCGTATTTAGCGAGGATCTCCTTCTCCAGCGAGCCGGAATTCACGCCAATGCGGATCGGAATATTGCGTGACTTGCAGGCCTGTGCGACCTGACGCACCCTGTCCATATCGCCGATATTGCCGGGGTTGATGCGGATCTTATCGACACCTGCCGCGGCCGCCTCGAGGGCGATGCGGTAGTCAAAATGAATGTCCGCCACGAGCGGGATCGAGATCTTCTCCTTGATGGCAGGGATCAGGCGGACTGCCTCCAGCGTCGGCACGGCAGTGCGGATGATCTCACAGCCGGCCGCTTCGAGGGCCGCTGCCTGCGCGGCATTGCCGGCGGTGTCCTCCGCCGGCACATTGAGCATGGACTGGATATAGATGTGACTGCCGTCCAGCACGCAGCTGCCGACCTTCACGGGCTTGAGTGTACGCATATCATTCACCTCATTAACCTTGTATCAGTTTCAGAATATCCTGGAATGTCACCGCAACCATGAGCAGGATGAGCAGTGCAAAGCCGATGAAATGCACCATGCCCTCATGCTCGGGCTTGACTGGCTTGCGGCGGATGGCCTCGACGATCAGAAAGATCAGGCGGCCGCCGTCCAGTGCAGGAAGCGGCAGAAGATTGAAAATACCGACATTGATCGTAATGAACGATGCAAGCGACAGCACGGAGATCAGCTGTTCGATGAAATTCGTGCCCTGCTTTGCGGCTTCGCCGATGGTACCGATGATGCCGACGGGGCCGGACAGGTCATTGAACCCGTATTTTCCGGTGACGAGATCCTTCAGGGAGATCCAGATCAGGCGTCCCGTGGAAACCGTGCTCAATGCGCTGTATTCGAGGGTGTTCCAGACGGTCAGCTTCTCGGCGGTCACATAGAAATCGAGTTTGCCCTCGGTCGCGGTATTGCGGAAGGCAACGTCCGGAAGCGTCACGAGCTTGCCGTCTCGCTTGACAACGAGATCGACCGTCTCCGCCTCGGAGGTCTGGAGTTTATAGGAAAGATCCGCATCGGTGAAAATGCGCATGCCGTCGATCTTGACGATCGTGTCCCCTGCCTGCAGACCGCAGGTGTTGCTGGTGGACGCGCACACGACCTCGCCCTTAAGCGCAGCGATCGGAATACCGGTCAGTGCAACGGATTCGCCGTCACGGTTCACGACCGCGGTGAGCGTCTCGCCCTCGAGATTCGAGAGCTTCTCCTCGAGCGTCGTGCCGTAGGAAATGGACATATTATTGATCGAAATGATCCTGTCCCCTTCGTTCAGGCCGCAGGAGGGAATGGCCTCACTCACGACGATCTCCGCCGGAAACTTCGCGATCTTCGTGGTGATCACGTCACCGTAGAGACAGGTCGTGATGAGGATGATGAAGAATCCGAGAATGATGTTCATCACGGCGCCCGCGATCACGACAAGCACACGCTTCCAGACCTTGTTGTTATTGAAGGCGCGCGGGTCATTGCTTTCGGCATCCTCGCCCTCCATGGCGCAGAAGCCGCCCACGGGGAAGAGGCGCAGGGAGTACTCCGTTTCCTTTCCTTGCTTGCGCAGGATCACGGGGCCCATGCCGATCGCGAACTGGTTCACCTTGATGCCGCAGAGCTTGGCGACGATGAAGTGGCCGAACTCATGGATCGCGATGATCACCCCGAACACGAGCAATGCAATCAGAATTGTAACCATAAATCATAGATCCTTTCTCAATTGGAATGCACGGATTTTTCTCTATTTTCCTTGCAGAATCCGGTCGCGGACGAAGGCTCTCGCCAGCTGATCGGCATGCAGGACATCCTCATAGCAATTCACTTCTCCGCCCGGCACATGCTCCATTGCAGCACGAACCAGCGCACCGATCTGCAGGAAGCTGATCTCATCACGCAGGAACCAGCTCACTGCCTCTTCATTCGCCGCATTGACGATGCAGGGGCGCAGGCCGCCCTCCGTGATCGCATCGATGGCCGCAGTCAGGCAGTCAAAGGTCGCATAATCGGGCTTTTCAAAGGTCAGCGTTCCGTAATCCGTCAGGGACAGCGGACTTGTCGGGCACTTCACTCGCTGCGGATACAGGAGCGCGTACTGGATCGGGATCTTCATATCCGGCACGCCCATCTGTCCGATGACAGCGTAGTCCTCAAACTCGACCGCGGAGTGCAGCACGCTCTGACGATGCACGACGATCTCGATCTGGGAAGGCTCGAGATCAAAGAGCCACTTCGCCTCGATGAATTCAAGTCCCTTGTTCATCAGCGTGGAAGAATCAATGGTGATCTTGTTGCCCATGTTCCAGTTCGGGTGCTTGAGGGCATCCGCAGCGCGGACATGCTCCAGCTCTGCACGGGTCTTGCCGAAGAACGGACCGCCGGAAGCGGTCAGGATGATCTTGCGGATGCGGTTCATGTCATTGCCCTGCAGGGACTGGAAGATCGCGGAATGCTCACTGTCCACGGGGTAGATCTTCACGCCCTTTTCCGCAGCTCTTCGCATGACGAGGCTGCCGCCGGCAACGAGGGTCTCCTTGTTCGCGAGGGCAATGTCGGTGCCTGCCTCGATCGCGGTCAGCGTTGGCAGCAGTCCGACCATACCGACCACGCTGTTGAGGAGGATGTCGGCACAGCGTGAGGAGGCGATCCTGCACAGGCCCTCCATGCCGCAGAGGATCTCGATGTCCTCCCCTGCCAGAAGCTCCCGCAGCACCGCAAGCTTTGTCTCGTCATAAATGCAGACAAGCTCGGGATGGAAGTGTTTTGCCTGTTCTGCGAGCTTTTCCGCCTGACTATGCGCTGCAAGTGCAGTCACGCGGAGCCCGTGCGTCTCTGCGACTTCGAGTGCCTGGGTTCCGATGGAGCCCGTTGAACCGAGTATCGCCACTGATTTCATATACAACTGTCCTTTCTGTTTGATACGGAACGTTTTTCTTCAAAAATAAGCAATAAACCCATCCGGTGTCCAGACAGGTTTATTGTACTTCGTCAACTGAATATGGAAAATAATGTCAGGAACGCATAGAAGGTCGGTACCACAAAGAGGACGCTGTCGAAGCGATCCATCATACCGCCGTGTCCGGGCATGATCGTACCATAATCCTTGATATTTTTCTGGCGCTTGATCACCGACGCGCTCAGGTCACCAAGCACGCTGATGAGGGCGCACACACCGCCCATGAGGCAGGCTGCGATGTAATTCACCTCGACGTCATTACCGTTATTGCGGCAGATCATCGCATAGACGAGGCATACGAGTCCGAAGACAACCATATTGGAAATGACGCCGCCCCAGAAGCCCTCGACGGTTTTCTTCGGGCTGATCTCGGGGCAGAGCTTGTGCTTGCCGAGGAACACGCCGGAGAAATACGCGCCGGAGTCAGCGATCCACGCGCCGCAGAGCGCGAGGACAACGTAAAGCATGCCGTGCTCTTCGATCTCACGCAGGGAGATCACAAGGCAGAGGGACTTCGTCACCAGGACCGCCGCCATGATCATGAAGGCGATCTGTTCCACGTGGAACGTCTTGGAATGAAGGATCAGCTCGACAAATACCAGCAGCAGGCATGCCAGCTGCACCGGAACGAGGTATGCCTCAAGATTGTAAAACTCAAAAAAGGTCGTCACTGCGCCGTAAAGCAGTACGCCTGCCGTAGCGATACGGAACTTTGTGCCGTCAACGGCCTGTGTCAGCTCAAAGAGAATGATGCCGATGACACCGGCAACTGCGATCGGAAACAGCACAGTATCGTTCAGGAACAGAACGAAAAGCGCGATCGCGATACCGATCGCCGCAGAAATCAATCGTACCGCCATCAGACACCTCCGAAGCGACGGCCTCTGCCTGCAAAGTCAACGAGAGCCTTATTCAGCTCTTCGGGGGTGAAGTCCGGCCAGAGAACATTGGTGAAGTAATACTCCGCATAGGCGCACTGCCAGATGAGGTAATTCGACAGACGCAGCTCACCGCTCGGACGGATGACCAGATCCACATCGGGCATGCCGGCGGTATACAGATGGGACGCAATGGTGTCCTCGGTGATCTCGGAGGGCTGTATTTCGCCGTTTTTCACCTTCTCCGCGATCTGACGCGCAGCATGGGCGATCTCGTCACGACCGCCGTAATTGCAGCAGAGCAGCACGGTCAGCTGTCTGTGATGGGCAGTGTCCTGCTCGAGCTTGATCATCTTTTCGCGGATATCATCGGGGTAGACGGACTTATCGCCGACAAAGATGGCACGCACGCCGTCGCCGAGGTGCTTCTGCACCTCCTCGAGGTATTCGCGCATGATCTTCAGGATGCCGTCGATCTCTTCCTTCGGCCGCTTCCAGTTCTCGGTGGAGAACACATAGAAGGACGCGTAGGGAATGCCGATATCCTTGCAGTACTGCATGATCCGTTTGAAGGTTCTGCCGCCCTCAACGTGGCCGAGACTGCGCGGAAGACCGCGTTTTTTCGCCCATCTTCCGTTGCCGTCCATGATAAAGCCGACGTGCGTGGGCAGAACCTCCGGCAGTCCGGACTGCTCCGGAGATGCCTTTTTATTAAATATTGCCATGTCCTACTCCTACATATTTCTATTCGGGAAAATGGGATCAGATGCTCATGATCTCCTTTTCCTTCTCAGCAACTGCCTTGTCCACGTCTTCGCAGTAGCGGTCGGTCAGCTTCTGCACCTTCTTCTCGCAATCCTTCTGATCGTCCTCTGTGATCTCGGAATTCTTCTTCATGGTCTTGAACTTTTCGAGGGCATCGCGGCGGATATTGCGCACGCTTACCTTTGCGTCCTCACCGGACTTCTTAACGGTCTTGCACAGTTCCTTTCTGCGCTCCTCGGTCAGCTGCGGGAATGCCAGACGGATCACCTTGCCGTCGTTGTTCGGGGTGATGCCGATATCGGAAGCGAGCAGTGCCTTTTCGATTGCCTTGAGGGAGGTCACATCCCAGGGCTGGATCATGAGGATTCTTGCCTCAGCCACAGAAACGGCAGCCATGGACTGGATCGGTGTCGGTGCGCCGTAGTAATCCACCATGATCTTGTCGAGAACTGCGGGATTTGCTCTGCCTGCACGCAGTGCAGCGAAATCGCCCTTGAGGCGTTCAACGGTCTTGGTCATCTTTTCTTCGGTTTTTTTCAGCTGTTCTTTCATAATTATTGTCCGCTCCACATCGAACGGGAGCGTACTCCTTTCTGATTATTGTGATGTTTAGTCCTCATATACAACGGTGCCGACTTCCTTGCCGAGTACCGCATCCATGATGTTGTCGGGTCTGCTCAGGTCAAATACGAGCATGGGGAGCTTATTGTCCCTGCAAAGGGTCGCAGCAGTGCTGTCCATGACAGCGAGCTCATTGTTGAGCACCTCGGAGAAGGTCAGTGTCTTGAACTTGACAGCATCCTCGTACTTGTGAGGATCCTTGTCATAGACGCCGTCCACGAGGGTCGCCTTGAGCATGATCTCTGCCTCGATCTCCACTGCGCGAAGTGCAGCAGCGGTATCGGTGGAGAAGAAGGGATTGCCGGTGCCGCAGCCGAAGATGACAACTCTTCCCTTCTTGAAGTGGTTGATCGCCTTGTTGCGGATGTAGGGTTCTGCGATCTGCTGCATGGTGATCGCGGTCTGCACGCGGACTTCAAGGCCGAGCGCCTCAAGTACGTCAGCGATTGCAAGTGCATTGATGGTGGTTGCGAGCATGCCCATATGATCGGCACGGGTACGGTCGAGACCGCCGCACATCCTTCCGCGCAGGAAGTTGCCGCCGCCGACTACGATACCGATCTCCACACCGATATCAGCGCACTTCTTGATGCTTTCGCAGATCTTACCGATCACGGTATAATCCAGGCCGAATTTCTTTTCGCCGGCGAGGGCCTCGCCGCTGAGCTTCAGCAGGATGCGTTTGTATTTCAGTTCCATTGTATTGACACCTCTCATAAGATATACTACTTCTATTTTACACCAAAAAACCAAATCTGTAAAGGGGATTTTTGAAAAAAGCCGGAAAATTTTCTATTTTTATTTGAATTTCAGATTTCTGCTGCATAATCAGCAGGATCCGTGCATAGATACCAGCATGGAGGTGGACGCTATGAAAATCATCACCTATCACCGCAGCCGCCAAAGCACAGCCCAGGATGCGGAATTTACCCTGCATCGCGCCGCACAGAAGGGTCGTCACCGCCGCAGCGGCTGGAAATGGACTGCCGCGCGGTTTCTGTTCCTCGGCATCGCAGGTCCCCTGCTGCATCAGCTCGCGCCGGTGCTGGTGCAGTACCCCGTGCTGCCCGGACTTGTTCCTGTGAATGAAAGTATCTGGGAGCATCAGAAGCTGCTGCTCCTTCCGGCACTCCTCTTCGGCATCACGGAACGCATCGTGCGCGGCCCCGTCTACCGGGGATTTCTGACGACCTACGCTGAGCAGCTGCTTGCGGCACTCTTCCTCATGGTCGCAGGCTTCTACACCTACTCCGGCATTCTCGGCGCGCACACGCTGACACTGGATGTCCTGCTGTACGAGCTCTGCGCACTGACGCTTTCGCTGCGGATCGGAGCGCGTGCCGCTGCGCAGAAAAAAAGCAGCTTGCCGGGGCTTGTAATACTCCTCCTTCTGACAGGCTGCTTTTGTTATTTCACATATCACCCGATACAGCTCGGGATCTTCCGAACGTATTAGTCGATGGTCGCGATGACCTCAACCTCAACGAGCGCGCCCTTGGGCAGGTCCTTCACAGCCACGCAGCTTCTTGCAGGCTTCTCGGTGATGTACTTGCCGTACACCTCGTTGAATGCTGCGAAATCGGCGATCTCTGCGAGGAAGCAGGTGGTCTTGATGACCTTGTCGAGGGAGGTGCCTGCAGCAGTCAGCACTGCCTTAAGGTTCTCCATTACCTGTGTGGTCTGACCGACAATATCGGCCGCCTCGATGTTGCCGGTCGCCGGAACGATCGCGATCTGACCGGAGGAATAAACCATGCCGTTCACAACGACAGCCTGGGAATACGGGCCGATCGCTGCGGGGGCATTCTCTGTATAAATCTTTTCTGCCATGATTAGCACTCCTTTAACCTACAATTTTGAAACCGGCATCCGTCAGAGCCTTGCGGATCTGCTGGATATGCTCACGGTTACGCGTTTCCATTACAATGCGCAGCAGGCAGTCGGTGATATCGCTGTCCTCGCTTGCACGCTCATGGTGGATGGAAATGACATTGCCGCCCATGTCCGCCAGAATGGCAGCAACGCCCTTGAGCTGGCCGGGCTTGTCTTCGAGCTGGATGGTCATCGTATCGGAACGTCCGGACTTGAGCAGACCTCTCTTGATGACTCTGGAGAGGATGGTCACGTCGATATTGCCGCCGGATACGAGGCAGACAACGTTCTTGCCCTCGACCGGAAGCTTGCCGAACATCACTGCTGCTACCGCAACCGCACCGGCACCCTCGGCGATGAGCTTATGCTGCTCAATGAGCGCGAGGATCGCGGAGGATACCTCGTCATCCGTTACGGTAACGACCCCGTCCACGTACTGACGGCAGTACTCAAAGGTATGCTCGCCGGGTTCCTTGACCTTGATACCATCGGCAATGGTGCCTACCTTGTCGAGGCAGACGATCTCGTCCTGTTCAAGGGACTGCACCATGGAGGGCGCACCGCTTGCCTGAACGCCGTAGACCTTGATGTTGGGGTTGAGGGACTTGAGCGCGAATGCCACGCCGGAGATCAGTCCGCCGCCGCCGACCGGAACCACGACCGCATCCACATTCGGAAGCTGATCAATGATCTCAAGGCCGATGGAGCCCTGACCGGCAATGACGTACTCGTCATCGAACGGATGGATCAGGGTGTAGCCCTTCTCGTCGCGCAGGGACAGTGCCTTCTGGTAGGCATCATCATACACGCCGGGAACAAGGCAGATGTCCGCACCGTAGCTTCTGGTCGCCTCCACCTTGGAGATGGGTGCGCCGTCCGGCAGGCAGATGGTTGCCTTGATGCCGTTCTTCTGTGCTGCAAGGGCAACGCCCTGCGCATGGTTACCTGCGGAGCAGGCAACAACGCCCTTCGCCTTCTCCTCATTGCTGAGCTGGGAGATCTTATAGTACGCGCCGCGCACCTTGAAGGAACCGGTGATCTGCAGATTCTCGGTCTTGAGGTATACATTGGCGTCGGGACAGATCTTCGGTGCATGGATCATATCCGTCTCACGGATGACACTTTTCAATACATAGCTTGCGTGATAGATTTTATCAAGCGACAGCATATTCTTCACTCCTTATACTAATTCTCAATCAAACGCCCTTAATCGTTTGATTGAGAGCGTGTGCAAAAGCACCCGCTATTTCATGCCGAATGCGGCATGAAATCCGTCTCATGCATTCCCATACGCCGCCTGCAGCGGCTATGAAAATCATGAAAGAATTTCATGTTTTTCAAATGGGAATCGTATTATCCTCTATGGATGCACTGAGCTGTTCGATCAGCTGGCGTGCTGCTCTTGCGGATCTTCCGCTCTTGCGCAGTGCAAAGCGTTCCGCTTCAAGCGCAAGCGTTTCCCGGTCCATGGACAGTCCGTATTGATGTGCCAATCCATATACAATTTCCAGATACATATTTTTGTTGGGTTTCTCGTAGTACACGCGGATGCCGAAACGCTCGGAAAGCGAAATCGTCTCCTGCATGGTGTCCTGACGATGGATCTCGTCCCCTTCCCTTGCAGAGAAGGTCTCGCGGACGATGTGTCTGCGGTTGCTGGTGGCGTAGATCACGGTATTGTGGGATCTTGCAGAAACACTGCCCTCCAGCACCGCCTTAAGTGCGCTGAAATCGTCGTCATTGTCCTGGAAGGACAGATCATCGACGAAGAGAATGAACTTCAGCGGATTGCTGCTGAGTACATCCAGGAGCTTCGGCAGCAGGTGGAGTTCCTCCTTGCCCAGCTCAATGAGCCGCAGTCCGTCATCGGCGAAGGCATTGGCAACCGCCTTGACCGTCGCGGATTTGCCCGTTCCGGCATCGCCGTAGAGCAGAATATTGGAAGCCTTCTTGCCGACAAGCAGCACCTTGGTATTACGGATCACCTGATTTCTCTGCAGCTCGTAGCCGATCAGATCGTCAAGCGACACCGCATCCGGATACTTCACGGGCTTGAGAACGAAGCCGTTTTCCTCCGCGTCGTCGGGCTGCAGACGGAACATACGGTAGTTTGCATAAATGCCGTAGCCGTGCCTGCCGATCTCTGCAAGATGGGTAAAATACGTCGCCTCGAGATTGGTGCGCACCGCCTGCCATTGCGGCAGGAAGGACGTCTCCCCTTCCATTGCTGCACGCAGCTGGAGCGGCGTGATCGCCGCCGCCTCCGAGATGGCACGCAGGTCATTGCGCGCCGCCGCTGCAATATACGCTGGAAGCTCCTTGCCACGCGCTGCAAAATAGGTGCACGGGGTCTCAAGAGAAAGCACGAGCTTTGTAACATATTCCGTCCAGTTGTCCGTGTGTGCAAGATTGTACAGCGCACCTGCAAAGTTCCCGTAGCGATCCAGCGCGTCGTCGGACTTGTTCACGACGTTCCAGAGGCATTGCCGGAAGGCACGCCATACGGGATCCTTTTCAATGACGCCGAACACGGATAATACATCCAGTTTACGATCCAGATGCTTCAGCATTTCCATGAAAATTCGCCTCTTATTACTTGATGCTGCCGTTCTTGATGGACTCAACAAGACCGCCGTTTTCAATGATGGTCTGGATGAATGCCGGGAACGGCTCTACTGCGTAGTCCTCGCCGGTCGTCTCGTTGTGGAGTACGCCGTTGTCGAGATCGGCAGTGATGACATTGCCCTCTGCAATTGCCTCGGCAGCTGCTTCGGATTCCACGATCGCAAGGCCGATATTGATGGCGTTGCGGTAGAAAATTCTTGCAAAGCTCTTTGCAATTACCAGAGAAATGCCGCTTGCCTTAATGGCGATCGGTGCATGCTCACGGGAGGAGCCGCAGCCGAAATTCCAGCCTGCTACCATGATATCGCCCTCCTGCACGCGGGAAGCGAACGTGGTGTCGAGATCCTCCATGCAGTGGGAAGCGAGTTCCTTGTGGTCGCTGGTATTCAGATAACGTGCGGGAATGATAACGTCTGTATCTACATTGTCACCGTACTTGATGACCTTACCTGTCATTTTCATTTACAGTACCTCCTTCGGTGCAGCGATCTTACCTGCAATTGCACTTGCAGCGGCAACCTCGGGGCTTGCCAGATAAATCTCGGACTCGGTATGGCCCATTCTGCCGACAAAGTTGCGGTTGGTGGTCGCAACGGCCTTCTCGCCCTCTGCAAGAATGCCCATATGACCGCCGAGGCACGGACCGCAGGTGGGTGTGGAAACCACAGCACCGGCTTCGATAAAGGTCTTCAGATAGCCCTTTTCCATTGCCTCGAGATAGATCTTCTGTGTTGCAGGGATCACGATGCAGCGAACGTTCTTTGCCACCTTCTTGCCTTCCATGATCGCAGCAGCAGCAGCCATGTCTTCGAGTCTGCCGTTGGTGCAGGAGCCGATGACAACCTGATCGATCTTGATCTCGTCGATCTCGTCAACGGTGTGTGTGTTCTCCGGCAGATGCGGGAACGCAACCGTGTGCTTGATCTCGGAGAGGTCGATCACATAGGTCTTCTCGTATACAGCATCCTCGTCAGCCGCATAGAATACCGGCTCACGGTCGGAGTGTTCCTTGACATAGGCCTTGGTGATCTCGTCAACAGCAAAGATACCGTTCTTTGCGCCGGCCTCGATCGCCATATTTGCCATGCAGAGACGATCTGCCATGGACAGGCTTGCAAGGCCCTCGCCCATGAATTCCATGGACTTGTACAGTGCACCGTCCACACCGATCATACCGATGATATGGAGGATCACGTCCTTACCGGAAACATAGGGCTGGAGCTTGCCCTTCAGCTCAAACTTGATGGCGGAAGGCACCTTGAACCAAGCCTTGCCGATCGCCATGCCGCAGGCCATATCGGTGGAGCCGACGCCTGTGGAGAATGCGCCGAGCGCGCCGTAGGTGCAGGTATGGGAGTCCGCACCGATCACGGCGTCACCGGAAACCACCAGTCCTTTTTCAGGCAGGAGCGCATGCTCGATACCCATCTGACCTACGTCATAGAAATTGGTGATGTCCTGCTCACCGCAGAAATTACGGCACATCATGCACTGCTGCGCAGCCTTGATGTCCTTATTGGGAGCAAAGTGATCCATTACCATGGTCACCTTCTCCTTGTCGAATACGTTCTCCTTGCCCATCTGATTGAATGCCTTGATGGCTACGGGAGATGTAATATCGTTACCAAGCACGAGATCAAGATTCACGAGGATCAGCTGGCCGGCTTCAACGCTGTCAAGACCTGCGTGCGCTGCCAGGATCTTCTGTGTCATGGTCATTGCCATTGGAAATCATCCTTTCTGTTGTGGTTTATTCAATGATAGCGCCCTTATCGGCGGAGGAAACCATCTTTGCATAACGCTTCAGATAGCCGGTGACATTGGTCTTCACCTTCAGCTCGGTCTCTGCCTTGCGCTTTTCGATCTCCTCATCGGAAACGAGCAGCTGGATGCTGTAGTTCGGGATGTCGATCGCAATTCTGTCGCCGTCGCGTACATAGGCGATCATGCCGCCTCTGACAGCCTCGGGAGAAACGTGACCGATGGAAGCACCTCTGGTCGCGCCGGAGAATCTGCCGTCGGTGATGAGGGCAACTTCCTTGTCAAGACCCATGCCTGCGATCGCGGAGGTCGGAGAAAGCATCTCTCTCATGCCGGGGCCGCCTGCGGGGCCTTCGTAGCGGATGACAACTACGTCACCTGCAACGATCTTGCCTGCGTAGATCGCAGCGATGGTCTCTTCCTCGCTGTCGAATACCTTTGCGGGACCCTCATGCTTGAGCATTTCCGGAGCCACTGCGCTTCTCTTGACTACGCAGCCATCGGGAGCAAGGTTGCCGCGGAGTACGGCGATACCGCCGGTCTCACTGTAGGGATTCTCGATGGGACGGATGACCTCGGGATCACGATTCACGCAGCCGTCGAGATTCTCGCCCATGGTCTTACCGGTGACGGTCATGACATCGGTATGAATGAGATTCTTCTTGCGCAGCTCGGAAAGAACGGCATACACGCCGCCTGCTGCATCGAGCTGTTCCATATAGGTATGACCTGCCGGTGCGAGATGGCAGAGATTCGGGGTTCTTGCACTGATCTCGTTGGCGATGTCGAGGTTGATGTCCACGCCGCACTCATGTGCAATTGCCGGCAGATGGAGCATGCTGTTGGTGGAGCAGCCCAGTGCCATATCCGCAGTCAGGGCATTCTGGAATGCCTTTTCGGTCATGATATCGAGGGGACGGATGTTCTTGCGATAAAGCTCCATTACCTGCATACCTGCGTGCTTTGCAAGCTCGATTCTCTTGCTGTAAACCGCCGGAATGGTGCCGTTGCCGCTCAGACCCATACCCAGTACCTCGGTCAGGCAGTTATGGGAGTTTGCAGTATACATACCGGAGCAGCTGCCGCAGGTCGGACAAGCATTCAGCTCGTAGTCAAGGAGCTTTTCTTCGTCCATCTTGCCTGCCTTATAGGAACCGACCGCCTCGAACATGCTGGAGAGGCTGGTCTTCTTACCATCCACGCATCCTGCGAGCATGGGGCCGCCGCTGACGAAGATCGTCGGAACATTGACTCTTGCCGCAGCCATGAGCAGACCGGGAACGTTCTTATCACAGTTGGGGACCATAACGAGCGCATCAAATGCATGCGCAAGCGCCATAGCCTCGGTGGAATCGGCGATCAGGTCACGGGTCACGAGGGAATACTTCATGCCCTTATGTCCCATTGCGATGCCGTCGCAGACTGCGATCGCCGGGAAGACGATCGGGGTGCCGCCTGCCATAGAAACACCCATTTTAACCGCATTTACAATCTTATCCAGATTCATATGACCCGGAACGATTTCATTGTAGGAGCTGACGATACCGACCAGAGGACGTTCCATTTCCTCCTTGGTCAGACCCAGCGCGTGCAGCAGGGAGCGCTGCGGCGCACAATGAAAGCCGGATTTCATTGTATCACTTACCATAATCAAAACCTCATTTCTGTTTTACATGCAGAATCTAATTTAAGACCGCCGCTTCCGCATCGGAAAACGACAGAATGCGGGAAAAATCCGCATTTCTGAGAACTCTCCATATACAACGATAATCCCGCAGTGCGGGATTATCGGATATGGAAATGTTGAATCGACAGATTAGTTGTTGATCAGCTTATCCTCGCCGTTCCAGCTATAGAGCTTACGGATCTCTTCGCCGACAACCTCAGCCGGATGCTCAGCAGCCAGCTTTCTCATAGCCTTGAAGTGAACCTGATTGCCTGCATCGGACATATCCAGCAGGAATTCCTTTGCGAAGCTGCCGTCCTGGATGTCTGCCAGAACCTTCTTCATAGCCTTCTTGGTCTCCTCGGTAACAACCTTGGGACCTGTGATGTAGTCGCCGTACTCAGCAGTGTTGGAGATGGAGTATCTCATGCCTGCGAAGCCGCTCTGGTAGATCAGGTCAACGATGAGCTTCATCTCATGGATGCACTCGAAGTAAGCATTTCTGGGGTCATAGCCAGCCTCAACCAGAGTCTCGAAGCCGCACTGCATCAGAGCGCAAACGCCGCCGCAGAGAACAGCCTGCTCACCGAAGAGGTCGGTCTCAGTCTCGGTACGGAATGTGGTCTCCAGAACGCCTGCACGGCTGCCGCCGATACCAGCTGCATAAGCCAGACCGATGTCCTGAGCGTCGCCGGTAGCATCCTGATGAACAGCGATCAGGCAGGGTACACCCTTCTCAACCTGGTACTCGGATCTTACAGTGTGGCCCGGGCCCTTGGGAGCGATCATGATTACGTTAACATCTGCCGGCGGAACGATGCAGCCGAAGTGGATGTTGAAGCCATGAGCGAAAGCAAGAGTCTTGCCTGCGGTCAGGTAGGGCTTGATGTCAGCCTCATAAGTAGCCTTCTGCTTCTCATCGGGGATCAGAACCATGATCAGGTCAGCTGCCTTTGCAGCCTCAGCTGTGGTCATCACCTTCAGACCCTGGGACTCAGCCTTTGCCCAGCTCTTGCTGCCCTCGTACAGACCTACAACAACGTTAACGCCGCTGTCCTGGAGGTTCAGTGCATGCGCATGACCCTGGGAACCATAACCGATGATCGCTACGGTCTTACCGTCCAGCTTGTGGATGTCGCAATCCTGCTGATAAAAAATCTTTGCATCTGCCATTTTGAAAAACTCCTTTTATAAAATTTATTGGCTTTATTTATCACATGTATCGCTATTGAGATAATTGCAGCCTCTCTCGAGTGCCACAATACCGGTACGGCAGATCTCAAGGATGCCGTGGGGCTTCACAAGGGCGATAAATGCTTCAATCTTAGAGGTTTCGCCGGTGATCTCCACACAGAGGGTGTTCGGAGAAAAATCGACGATCTTGGAACGGAAGATATCCACCGCGGAAATAACTTCCTGCCGTGTCTCCGGACTGTTCTTCAGCTTGATCAGGGCAAGTTCACGATACACGGACTGATCGTGCTCCATGACCTTGACTTCCTTCACGTTGTAGAGCTTGCGCAGCTGCATCATCAGCTGCTTGCGGACGGAATCATCGCCCGTTGCACAGATCGTGACACGGGAATACTTCGGATCCTCCGTCTCACCCACGGTGAGGCAGTCAATATTGAATGCACGTCGTGTGAACATGCCGGAAACTCTTGTCAGAACACTGGGCTGGTTTTCTACCAGAACTGCAATTACAAACTTCTTTTCCATTACTGATCCTCCGTCTTCACAATGATATCTTCAATGCAGCCGCCGGGAGGAAGCATCGGAAGAACGAATTCATCCTTGCCGATCGCGCAGTCCACAAGCACGGGACCCTCCACAGCAAATGCCTTTGCCATGACGTCGGAAAGCTCATCGAAACCGGAAATACGGAAGCCGGGAATACCGAAGGCATCCGCAAGCTTGACAAAATCCGTCTTGCGGTCGGTCAGAACCGTATTGGAGTAGTGCTTCTGGAAGAACAGGGTCTGCCACTGGCGCACCATGCCGAGCACACCGTTGTTCATGATCACGATCACTACCGGAATGTTGTTTGCAGAGAGCGTCGCAAGCTCGTTGAGATTCATGCCAAAGCTTCCGTCGCCGGTGAAGAGAACCGCACGCTTGCCCGTGGACATTGCCGCACCAATGGCAGCGCCCAGACCAAAGCCCATGGTTCCCAGACCGCCGCTGGAAACAAAGGTGCGGGGTGTCATGAACGGATAGTACTGCGCCGTCCACATCTGATGCTGTCCTACATCAGTTGCAACGGGTGTATCCGGATCCGTGTGCTTTGCCACCTCGCGGATCAGTGCGTAGGGGGTAAGGGTATTTTCCGGTGTGACTTCCCTGAAATACTGTACCTCCAACTCACGGAGCTGTGCAATGCGCGCCATCCATGCTTCGTGCTTTTCCGCTCTGATCATGGGGAGCAGACGCTGGAGTGCGTCCTTGATATCGCATGCAATGCTCAGATCTACGTTGACGTTCTTGTTCAGCTCAGCGCCGTCGGCATCCAGATGAATGATCCTTGCGCCCCTTGCATACTTGGCAACATTGCCGGTTGCACGGTCACTGAAACGCGCACCGATCGTGATGATCAGGTCTGCCTCGTCCTGTCCGACGGAGGAAGCGTAGTGTCCATGCATGCCTTCCATGCCAAGGAAGCGCGGATGATCATCGGGAACGACGGAAAGTCCCATCATCGTACAGCCGATGGGAGCGTCGATCTTATCGGCAAGTGCCAAAATTTCCTCGGAAATTCCTGCGGAAACCGCACCGCCGCCAAAGTATATGTAAGGCTTTTCTGCTGCTGCAATCATATCCGCTGCCTTGATGAGCTTCTCTTCCTTTGCCTTCTTGGTAGGAAGCGCATCCACGACGGAGGATACCATGTACTCGCAGGTCGCCTGTTGTACATCCTTGGGAATATCCACGAGAACGGGACCGGGACGCCCGGACTTCGCGATCATGAATGCTTCACGGATGGTATCTGCAAGCTGATCCACGCTCTTCACAAAGAAGTTGTGCTTTGTAATGGGCAGTGTAATGCCTGTGATATCCACCTCCTGAAAGCTGTCACGGCCGATCAGCTTATTCGGAACATTGCCGGTGATCGCTACAAGAGGAATGGAGTCAAGATATGCAGTTGCGATGCCGGTGACCAGATTGGTCGCGCCGGGACCGGAGGTCGCAATGACGACACCGACCTTGCCGCTGGCTCTTGCGTAACCGTCAGCCGCGTGGGATGCGCCCTGCTCATGTGCTGTCAGAATATGCTGGATGCGATCGCTTCGTGTATAAAGCGCATCGTACAGGTCAATTACCTGACCGCCGGGATAACCGAAAACAACATCGGTACCCTGTTCTATCAATGTTTCTACTACAATTCCTGCACCAGATAAAATCATATTTTCATTCCTTTCCCGCAGATAGGCAGCATTGCAAAGGGTGCCGATGCACAGAACGCACGCTTGTCCACGCATGCCTCCGGCGATTCGGGAACTGCTCCGCAAAAACAGAAACATCCCAAAACAATGCCTATTGTCAATTATAACATTTTACAGAACTAAAATCAAGGGGGCTTTGCAATTTTGATACTATTCACAATTTTCAACACTATTTTTTGGATGTTTCTTCATTTTTGATTGCCGAGGAAATGCATCGTCCCCTCTTGACAAACGGGAAAAAGTATAGTATACTATATACATAATTAAAATGCAGTGATGGGAAACAAGACATGACGTGCGGATCGCAGAGAGCTGCCGGCCGGTGTAAGGCAGCATCCGTATCATGGGATAACTCCTCCCTGAGCAGATGTACCGAAACATTGCAGTAGGTGCATACGGGTTCTCCCGTTACAGAGAAATGGATTCGCAGTTTTCCTGCGGATGCAGCAGAGTGGGCGCATTTTGCGTCAAAAAGAGTGGTACCACGGAGTGTTCCTTCGTCTCTTTTATGTCGGAACGGCATGAAAGAGTTTTTTTATGCCGTTATCCAAGTATCAGAAAGGCGGTTATATGTATGAAAAATTTTGACAAGTACACAAGACAGTATTTCGATGTCCAGAATCCCCCGATGCGCTGGACACAGAAGACCTACATCGACAAGGCTCCCATCTGGTGCAGCGTTGACCTGCGTGACGGTAACCAGGCACTGATCATCCCGATGAGCCTGGAGGAAAAGCTGGAGTTCTTCCAGCTGCTCGTAAAGGTCGGCTTCAAGGAGATCGAGGTGGGCTTCCCCGCTGCTTCCGAGACGGAGTATGAATTCTGCCGCGCCCTGATCGAGCGCGACCTGATCCCCGACGACGTCACCATTCAGGTTCTGACCCAGTCCAGAGAGCATATCATTGCCAAGACCTTCGAGGCACTGAAGGGCGTTAAGCACGCGATCGTTCATCTGTACAATTCCACTTCCCTGTCCCAGCGCGAGCAGGTGTTCCGCAGAACCAAGGAAGAGATCATCGATATTGCAGTATTCGGCGCAAAGCTCTGCAAGGAATACCGCGAAAAGACCCCCGGCAACTTCCAGTTTGAGTACTCCCCCGAGAGCTTTACCGGAACCGAGCCGGAATACGCTGCTGAGATCTGCAATGCCGTCATCGACATCTGGCAGCCCACCCCCGAGGACAAGGTCATCATCAACCTGCCCGTTACCGTTTCCCATTCCATGCCCCATGTCTATGCAAATCAGGTAGAGTACATGTGCGATCATCTGAATCACAGAGAGAACGTCATCATCTCCCTGCATCCGCATAACGACAGAGGCTGCGCAGTTGCAGACAGCGAAATGGGTCTGCTGGCAGGTGCCGACAGAATCGAAGGCACCCTGTTCGGCAACGGCGAGCGCACCGGTAATGTGGACATCGTGACACTGGGCATGAACATGTTCTCCCAGGGTGTTGATCCCGAGCTGGACTTCACCAATATCCCTGAACTGACAGAAGTATACGAGCGTGTGACAAGAATGCATGTTTACGAGCGTCAGCCGTACAGCGGACAGCTGGTATTCGCAGCGTTCAGCGGCTCCCATCAGGATGCGATCGCAAAGGGCATGCACTGGCGCGAGGAGAAAAACTGCCAGCACTGGACAGTTCCCTACCTGCCCATCGACCCGACCGACGTCGGCAGAGTCTACGAGGCGGACGTGATCCGCATCAACAGCCAGTCCGGTAAGGGCGGTATCGGCTACCTGCTGGAAACCCAGTTCGGTCTGGATCTGCCGAAGAACATGCGCGAGGAATTCGGCTACATCGTCAAGAGCGTTTCCGACCATGGCCACAGAGAGCTGCAGCCCTCCGAAGTATATGACATCTTCATGGATACCTATGTCAACCTCGCATCTCCTCTGGAGTGCAGCGAAATGCATTATATCCAGCGCGATGGCATCGTAGCCTCCGTTACGCTCAAGTACAACGGTCAGGACCGCACTGTCAGCGGCATCGGCAACGGCCGTCTGGACGCTGTCAGCAACGCCATCAAGGATTTCCTGGGTCTGAACTACACCATCAAGACCTATACCGAACACGCACTCACCGTTTCCTCCAAGTCCGATGCGGTTTCCTATGTCGGCATCGAGACCGAGGACGGCAAGGTTTACTGGGGCGTCGGCCTGAAGAAGGATATCACTGACTCCTCCGTATACGCACTCTTCAGTGCGCTGAACCGTTACTTTGCAGCAAACGCTAAGTAATCACACGGCCGCACTGCGGTAACTGTAAGTTTCACCATCAGCCTGATCCTGACAGCAGGGTCGGGCTATGGTTGTATTTTATGGATACGCACACAGAAAAGATACGCACATACAGAAAAGATAATGAAAGATAAGATACGCACAGAATGGATACGCGCAGAAAGGATGCATACGCAGATGACATCAACGATTCCGCTTCAGGGCGTCTGGGAATTCCTTGACGACCAGCAGAAAAAATACACCGGTTTTCCGCCGAAAGCAGAGGATTTCGGCGATACCATCAACCTCCCCGGAACGACCGCGCAGGCAAAAAAGGGGACGCCGAATGAGGAGCGCGAGAAGGATTTTCTGACGGAGGTCTACCCGTACGAAGGCAATGCATGGTTCCGGACCGTCGTGGAAGTGCCCGAGGAGCACCCGTGCAGCATCCGCCTGTACATGGAGCGCACCCGTACTTCCGAGGTCTGGGTGAACGATGTTCGAATGGGAACGAACAACAGCCTCTGCACGCCCCATGTCTACGATCTCTCGGCATTTGCCGGATGCAGCGCACTGGAGCTCTGCATCCGCGTGGATAATACTGCCCTGCCGACCAAGGGCGGTCACATGACCTCCCCCGATACCCAGACCAACTGGAACGGCATTCTGGGCAGATTCGAGCTGCAATTCTCAGACACCCTCCACCGCATCAGCCGCCTCAGAGCGATTCCGGATGCGGCAAGCCGCAGCGTCCGCATTCAGTTCCAGTTCCCCGGAACGACCAATTTCGGCTGGATCAATGCAAGCTGGGAAACTGCGGACGGTGTCGTTTCTGTGATGGACGAGCAGGAATTCACCTTCGGCCGGATGGACGATGGCACTGCATTTGCAGACATTCCGCTTGGTGAAGATGCGCCGCTTTGGGACGAGTACCACCCCGTCATCTGCCGCATGAAGGTGCAGGTCGATGGCTGTGATGCGGAGAAAGTGATCTTCGGTCTGACCGATTTCAAGGCGGAGGGCCATCAGTTCACCAATCACGGCATTCCCGTTTTCCTGCGCGGTAAGCACGACGGCATGATCTTTCCGCTGGAGGGTGCCGCACCCATGGATCTTGACGGCTGGATGAGAGTCATGCGCATCGCCAAGTCCTACGGCATCAACCACTATCGCTTCCATACCTGCTGTCCGCCCGAGGCGGCATTCCTCGCAGCGGATCTGCTCGGTATTTATATGGAGCCGGAGATCCCGTTCTGGGGATCCCTCACCGCCCCCGGTGAGAACGGCTATCACGCCGAAGAGCAGGCCTATCTGATCGCCGAGGGCAAGCGGATCCTTGACGCATTCGGCAGCCACCCGTCCTTTGCGATGTTCTCCCTCGGCAATGAGCTGTGGGGCAATCACGACAGAATCCGCGAGGTACTGCGCTTCTACAAGCAGGACGAGAAGAGGATCCTGTTCACGCAGGGCTGCAATAATTTCCAGTTCTGGCCAAGCATTCTGCCGGAGGACGATTTCTTTGTCGGTGTGCGTCTGAGCAAGGATCGCCTCATCCGCGGCTCCTACGCGATGTGCGACGCGCCCCTCGGACATGTCCAGACCGCACGTCCCTCGACCATGCATCACTATGACGATCTCATCCATCCGCAGGTTCCTGCCGGAGACGGCAGTGCGGACGGTGCGCAGGAGATCGAGATCCAGTACGGTACCGGCGTCAAGAAGGTGCGCATCGATCAGGCGACCAGCGGACTCGTTCCCGACAAGCCCGTGATCACGCATGAGATCGGCCAGTACTGCACCTACCCCGATTTCCGTGAGATCGACAAATATACCGGCGTCCTGCAGGCACGCAATTTCGAACTGTTCCGTGAGCGTCTTGAGGAAAAGGGCATGCTCGATATGGCATACCAATTCTTCCGCTGCTCCGGCAATCTCGCTGTGCAGTGCTACAAAGAAGAGCTGGAGGCCGCCATGCGCTCGGAGTATGTCGCAGGCTTCCAGATCCTCGATATTCAGGATTTCTCCGGTCAGGGCACGGCACTCGTCGGCATCCTCGATGCCTTCATGGACAGCAAGGAACTGATCGCTCCCAAGAGATGGCGCGGCTTCTGCTCCGATCGGGTACTGCTTGCGCAGTTCCCCTCCTATGTTGTGAATGCGGGCGGGGAATTTACCGCGGAGATCGCTCTGCGTTATTATGGACAGGAGGAGCTGCACGGTCAGGTGATGTGCCGCTTTGCGACAGAAAATGATGTCATCGCAGAGATCCCCGTACAGGCCGATATCACCGGTCAGGGGCTCTTCTGCCTTGGAAAGATCTCCTTTACAATGCCTGCCTCCGATCAGGTGCAGCGGATCGGTTTCTCTCTGCAGATGGGCGAAATTTACAACACCTATTCGCTCGAGGTCTTCCCGAAGCAGGAAATGCCCTCACTCGAAGCAGAGGGTATCTGCATTACAAGCGACTGGGCGCAGGCACAGGCGGCACTCGCAGAGGGCGGCAAGGTACTCTATCTTCCGAACGAGGTGAAGGAATCCATCGAGGGCTTTTACTGCACGGATTTCTGGTGCTACCCGATGTTCCGCAGCATTTCCGAGAGCATGGGACGTCCCGTCCCTGTGGGAACACTCGGTCTGTGCATCGACAACCAGCATCCGGCAGTATGTCATTTCCATTCCGAGCCGTGGACGACGCCGCAGTGGTATGATATTGTCACGCATGCGGATTGTGCGATTCTCGATGACACTCCCATCCGTCCGATCGTGCAGATGATCGACAATTTCGAGCGCAACCACAAGCTCGGCATCCTCTTCGAATGCAGCGTCGGTGACGGCGCACTGCTGGTATGCACCGCGCGGCTTTCTGAGATCGCCGACAGGGTTGAGACCGCCCAGTTTGCACGGGGCATTCTCGATTATGTCCAGTCCCCTGCATTCCGTCCGGAAACCAGGGTAACGCCCGCGCAGCTCTCCGCACTCTTTTCATAATGCAAAACGCAGAGAAGCCTCTCTGCGATCTTGTCGAAAATTGTGTAAATGCACGATTTCCCGTCATTCGATTGACGGTCATGCAAAAAAATGTTACAATAAAAGTAACCCCTTCCGGCGATATGCTGCCGGAACGGTTACTTTCTGAGAAGGAGTAAAGGTATGAAAAAAATCCCGTTTATTACAAAGGAACAGGCTGAAGAGATCACAAGAACCTACCCCACGCCGTTCCATATCTATGACGAAAAGGGCATCCGCGAAAATGCACGCCTCGTGCAGAAGGCATTTTCCTGGAACAAGGGCTTTAAGGAATATTTCGCAGTCAAGGCAACTCCCAATCCGTTCCTGCTGAAGATCCTGCAGGAAGAGGGCTGCGGCGTGGACTGCTCTTCCCTGACGGAGCTGCAGATGAGTGATGCCTGCGGATTCTCCGGCAGCGATATCATGTTCTCTTCCAATGTAACACCTGCCGAGGACTACAAGCTTGCCTACAAGCTCGGTGCCTACATCAACCTCGACGACCTGACCCATATCGAATACCTCGACAAGCTGACCGGTATTCCGGAGACCATCTGCTGCCGTTTCAATGCAGGCGGTCAGTTCAAGATCTCCAACGATATCATGGATTCCCCCAAGGATGCAAAGTACGGCTTCACCCGCGAGCAGCTCTTCGAGGGCTTCCGTGCTCTGAAGGAAAAGGGCGCAAAGCACTTCGGTCTGCATGCGTTCCTCGCTTCCAATACCGTGACGAACGAGTACTACCCCACCCTCGCACGCCAGATGTTCCAGCTCGCAGTAGAGCTGCATGAGCAGATCGGCGTGGAGATCAGCTTCATCAACCTCTCCGGCGGTGTCGGCATTGCCTACCGTCCCGACCAGACCCCCAATGACATCCTTGCCATCGGCGAGGGCGTCCGCAAGGTCTACGAGGAGATCCTGACCCCTGCAGGTCTTGGCGATGTTGCGATCTTCACCGAGATGGGTCGCTTCATGATGGCTCCCTACGGCCATCTCGTGACAAGAGTCCTCCACAAGAAGCATATCTACAAGGAATATGTCGGCGTGGATGCCTGCGCTGCAAACCTCATGCGTCCGGCGATGTACGGCTCCTACCATCACATCACCGTTCTCGGCAAGGAGGACGAGGAGTGCACCTATCTGTGCGATGTGACCGGCGGCCTCTGCGAGAACAACGACAAGTTCGCCATCGACCGTATGCTTCCCCCCGTGGAGATCGGTGATCTGCTCGTCATCCATGACAGCGGCGCACACGGCTTCGCAATGGGCTACAACTACAACGGCAAGCTCCGCTCCGCAGAGCTGCTGTACTGCGAGGACGGCTCCGTCAAGATGATCCGCCGTGCGGAAACGCCTGCTGACTATTTCGCAACCTTCGATTTCTGCGATATTCTGGATAAGTATCTCCCGAATAAGAAGTAACATGTAAACCGCTTCCGCCATCCGGCAGAAGCGGTTTCAGCTTGTCAAAAAAGTCCTTTTTCTTAGGGATAGGCATCATGTAACTGCCTCCACCCCAACCCCTCCCCGAGGGGAGGGGCTATATTAGGAGGGTACTGCGTACCC
>CAYYIT010000018.1:0-42441 GCA_964472035.1 uncultured Ruminococcus sp. | reverse complement strand
GGAGGGCTTGCTTATTGGGGATATTCGTTTAGGGTGGGTTTATTGACAAGCTGACCCTCCGGATCTTCCGGAGGGTTTTCTTTATCTGAGCTTCTTAAAAAGCGCAAGGTCAAATGCATCCACTTTACCGTTACCATCGGCGTCCATGTTGCAGGAAGAATCTGCTCCAGTAAGCAGGAATTCTGAGGTAGCAGATACAAGAGGGTCGATCGATTCCGAAGAATAGAATGCGGCTCCAAGCTCCTGCTGTTCGGTATTGCAATCGGTAAGCGGTGTGGATTCCCTCCCATCCCAGCAATACAGATCGTAGCTTCCGTTTAATGTGCTGCTGAAGATCATTCTTCCGTGTGAGAGGGGACAGGGATCGGAATAATTGGCGGATCCGTCACAAAACGGCAGAATGCCGTCTGAAAGTGACATGATGCAGTCCGCAGGATTCTCACTGCTGTACCATTTGGTAAAATACAGCTCGTCTCCGAGTACGACCGGATAATAGGCGTGATCTCCTCCGGTATGGACGGCTTCTGTCTGCAATGTGCTCCGTTCAAGCCGATAGATCCCATCTGCATCGGAGCCGCTCTGTGCATAGTAGATCCATGCGCCATCATCCGAATAATAGGGCATCGATTCCTCGGCCGTTCCATCCGTCAGAAGGGAGACCTCCAGTGTCGCAAGAGAAAGCTCCGCAAGCTCGTAGACGAATCCGTCCGACACACTGTCCCACCAGCCGCGTTTGAAGACGATCGACCTGCCGTCCGGTGAGAATTTTGGATCCTCGTTGCGGTACCCGCTGTTTTCTGTGAGATTGACAAGCTTTCCGGTGATGGTGTTGTAAAGGTATATATCCCATGCATCTGCATCGGTGGTGATCGCCATAAAAACGATGTCATAAGGATGGCTGCCAAAATCCGCATTCATTGCATGATGAAATCCACTGCCGGAGATCTCGGAGGATGCGTTCGTGGTAGTATTATGCAGGAAAAGCTGGCCGTCCTGCGCGGAATACGACGAATAACGATGGAAAAGCAGGAATCCATCGGCAGAATGATCTGCCGCTTTTGCAGAGTTTTTTGCAGAAAGTACAGAAAAAAGCAATGCAGTGAGCAGAAGTATATGATTTCGTTTCAAACTGACCCCCCCATGGTGTTTTTTATATTATACCATGGATGGGATAAAATTGCAATCGGTTTTCCACCATTCCTTTTGTAATAATGTACAGAAAGCTGCGGCAACTGTTGCGGAAAATGAACAATGAAAAAAATATCATATGATTTTGCAGATACATCTTGCAATTTTCCGCATTTTGTGGTATGATAATAAAGAAAGCGATTTCTTTTCGCGATTCTAAATAAAATCGTGCATTTCTGCACGGGTAGGGAGAGAAGTATGCCAAAAAAACAGGATATTAACAAGATTATGATCATTGGCTCCGGTCCGATTATCATCGGTCAGGCTTGTGAGTTCGACTACTCCGGAACACAGGCTTGTAAGGCGCTGCGTCAGCTCGGCTATGAGATTGTACTGGTCAATTCCAATCCTGCAACCATCATGACGGATCCCGACGTTGCTGATATCACCTATATTGAACCGCTCAATCTGGAGCGTCTCACACAGATCATTGAAAAGGAGCGCCCGGATGCACTTCTTCCCAACCTTGGCGGTCAGTCCGGTCTGAACCTCTGCTCCGAGCTTTCAGAAGCAGGTGTACTTGACAAGTACAATGTCAAGGTCATTGGCGTTCAGGTTGACGCCATCGAGCGCGGTGAGGACCGTATCGAATTCAAGAAGACCATGGATAAGCTCGGTATTGAGATGGCACGCAGCGAGGTGGCTTACTCCGTTGATGAGGCTGTCAAGATCGCAGAGAAACTCAAGTATCCTGTAGTGCTTCGACCGGCATACACCATGGGCGGCGCTGGCGGCGGTATGGTTTATAATGTAGATGAGCTGAAGGTTGTCTGCGCAAGAGGCCTCCAGGCAAGCCTTGTTGGCCAGGTGCTCGTAGAAGAGTGCATCAGTGGCTGGGAAGAGCTTGAGCTTGAGGTTGTCCGCGACGCGGAGAACAACATCATCACTGTATGCTTCATTGAGAATATCGATCCCATCGGTGTCCATACTGGTGACTCCTTCTGCTCTGCACCCATGCTGACTATCTCTGAGGAGACCCAGAAGAAGCTGCAGGAGCAGTCCTACAAGATCGTTGAAGCCATTGAGGTAATCGGCGGCTGTAACTGCCAGTTTGCACATGATCCCGTATCCGGCAGAATCGTTGTCATTGAGATCAATCCCAGAACCTCCCGTTCCTCTGCACTTGCCTCCAAGGCAACCGGTTTCCCGATCGCACTTGTTTCTGCAATGCTCGCATGCGGTCTGACCCTCAAGGAGATCCCCTGCGGTAAGTATGGCACACTGGATAAGTACGTTCCCGATGGCGATTATGTGGTAATCAAGTTTGCTCGCTGGGCATTTGAAAAGTTTAAGGGCGCAGAGGATAAGCTCGGCACGCAGATGCGTGCAGTGGGCGAGGTCATGAGCATTGGCAAGACTTATAAGGAAGCCTTCCAGAAGGCAATCAGAAGCCTTGAGACCGGCAGATATGGTCTGGGCTTTGCAAAGAATTTCCACGAACAGACCAAGGAAGAGCTGCTTGCACAGCTGAGATTCCCGTCCAGCGAACGTCAGTTCATCATGTATGAAGCACTGCGTAAGGGCGCTACGATCGAGGAACTCTTCAAGCTGACAAAGATCAAGCATTATTTCCTGGAGCAGATGCTTGAGCTCGTACAGGAAGAAGAAGCTCTGCTTTCCATGAAGGGCGCGGTTCCGGAGGAATCCGTACTCCGTCAGGCAAAGCTGGACGGCTTCTCCGATCGTTACCTCAGCCAGCTGCTGGAGGTATCCGAGGAGGAGATCCGCAATGCAAGACTGTCCTATGGCATCTGCGAGGCATGGGAAGGCGTGCATGTCAGCGGAACACAGGATGCTGCTTATTATTACTCCACCTACCATCTTGCAGAGGACAAGAGCCCCTGCAATACAGATAAGCCGAAGATCATGATCCTCGGCGGCGGTCCGAACAGAATCGGCCAGGGTATCGAATTTGACTACTGCTGCGTTCATGCAGCGCTGGCACTCAAGAAGCTTGGCTTCGAGTCCATCATTGTCAACTGCAATCCCGAGACCGTTTCCACGGACTACGATACTTCTGACAAGCTCTATTTTGAGCCGCTGACCCTTGAGGATGTTCTGAGCATCCACGAGAAGGAAAAGCCCGTTGGCGTGATCGCACAGTTCGGCGGCCAGACACCTCTGAACCTTGCAAATGACCTTAAGAAGTACGGTGTCAATATCCTCGGTACAAGCCCCGAGACCATTGACCTTGCAGAGGACAGAGATCATTTCCGTGCAATGATGGATAAGCTCGGTGTTCCGATGCCCGAGGCAGGTATGGCTGTCAATGTGGATGAAGCACTTGAAATTGCTAATAAGATCGGTTATCCCGTAATGGTACGTCCGTCCTACGTTCTGGGCGGCAGAGGCATGGAGATCGTGCATGACGACGAGATGATGAAGGTGTACATGGCAGCTGCTGTCGGTGTTACCCCTGACCGTCCGATCCTGATCGACCGCTTCCTGAACCATGCGACCGAGTGTGAGGCTGATGCGATCTCCGATGGCGAGAACTGCTTTGTTCCGGCAGTCATGGAGCATATTGAGCTCGCCGGCGTACACTCCGGTGACTCCGCTTGCATCCTGCCTTCTAAGAATCTCACCGATCAGCAGATCGCAACCATCAAGGATTACACCAA
Source organism: uncultured Ruminococcus sp. (assembly GCA_964472035.1). Classification (GTDB taxonomy): domain Bacteria; phylum Bacillota; class Clostridia; order Oscillospirales; family Ruminococcaceae; genus UBA3855. The sequence goes on along the minus strand of CAYYIT010000018.1, from coordinate 38,632 downwards.
GCGCATCGCTGTGGAAATGGGTGTATGCGGTCTGATGAATATGCAGTATGCAATTGAAGGCGATACCGTTTATGTACTCGAGGCAAATCCGAGAGCTTCCAGAACCGTTCCGCTCGTATCCAAGGTGTGCAGTATCAACATGGTGCAGATCGCTACCGAGATCATCACCTCCAGTCTGACCGGAAGACCTTCTCCCGTACCGGCTCTGAAGGATAAGGTGATCAAGCACTACGGTGTCAAGGAAGCGGTATTCCCGTTCAATATGTTCCAGGAGGTTGACCCCGTCCTCGGACCGGAGATGCGTTCCACCGGTGAGGTGCTCGGTATGTCCGAGTCCTTTGGTGAGGCATACTACAAGGCGCAGGAGGCAACTCAGACCAAGCTTCCGTTCGAAGGCACTGTTCTGCTGAGCGTATGTGACCTCGACAAGCCGGAGCTTGTGGAAGTGGCAACAGCGTTCAATGCACTTGGCTTCCGCATCCTTGCAACCAGCGGTTGCTATAAGATGATCACTGAGGCCGGTATCCCTGCTGAGTATATCTACAAGATGCACGAAGGCCGTCCGAATATTGCAGACCAGATTGCAAACGGTGAAATTCAGCTGATCGTCAATACACCTGCCGGCAAGGAGAGCGTGACGGATGACAGCTATATCCGTAAGGCTGCGATCAAGCACCGCGTTCCGTATATCACTACCATGGCTGCAGCCAAGGCGAGCGCAGAGGGTATCCGTGCAATGAAGAATGCCGATACCGGCGTAAAGTCCCTGCAGGCACATCACCTCGAAATTCAGTAATTGATCCGATTCCTGCCATGCCATGCATGGCAGGAATTTTCATCGAAAGGAGTAAAGCTATGTGGAATCTCTTCTGGGGGCTGTATATTCTTGCCTTTGGGATCGCGTGTCTGATCGTTGCGTATGTCGTTGGCTGGCGTAGCATGAGAAAGACATTCCGCTGTACCGCAAGAACGACCGGCGTTGTGGAACGCTATTCCTCCGTGGTATACAACGGCGTCCATCTGCCCGTTGTGCGCTATCGTGTCGGCGATGCGGAATACACCGTCACCGGCCCGAAATTCAAGGCCGGCGTGAAAGTGTCAGTGTCCACCCCTTTCGGAACCACTGGTCTTATACGGGTTTCGAATCTGGATACCCGCGAAAACCTACCGGATGTCTATAAAGTAATGATCGTTCCCGATACGGAGGAGGCGCAGCGCCGTCCCTGGCTTCCGGATCTGTATCCTGTAGGTTCCCATGCGGACGTTTTTTATGATCCTGCAAAGCCGAAATGCGCTTATGTGCAAAGGCATGTTCCGCTTCCGCAGTTCTTGGCGTTCTGGATGCCACTTGTATTTGGCGTTGTTCTGACCGTTCTTGCGCTCTGGATTATGATCTGTCAGCCGATCACAATGTGAAAATGCGGATTTTTTTCAAAAAACGCTTGCAAATTTTGTGGAAATATGGTATACTTTAAGTACATTATTCAGAAATGAGGTATCCACTATGAACATCAAGGATAAAATCGAAGAAATCGTTGACAAGGTAAAGAACGACAAGGATTTCGCAAAGAGCTTTGAGGACAACCCCATCAAGGCTGTAGAAGGCATCGTTGGCGTGGATCTTCCGGATGATCAGATCAATGGTCTGATCGATGGTGTCAAGGCAAAGGTTTCCCTCGATGGTATCACCGATAAGCTCGGCGGTCTGGGCGGTCTTTTCGGTAAAAAGTAAGATTGTAGGGCTTCTCTGCGCAATGCAGGGAAGCCCCTTATTTTATCCGAACAAATTTTGTCCTGCATATTGCAAAATCTCTCTGAAAATGCTATAATAAAAGAGAATATACTGACATAGCTGCGTGCGCTGTCCGACAGGCCGCAGCAGTGTAAGCTCATCAATGATCCGGGAGGAACATATGAAGAAATGGACAATAGGAAAACCCGATGAAAAGGTGGTTTCCTCACTGCAGAGCCAGAGCGATCTCTCCAGACTCTGCTGTAAGGTGCTTGCCGCACAGGGTTGTGATACAATTGCAATGGCAGGTGAACGCATCGGATGCACCGAGCTGAGTGATCCTTTCCAGATCCGCGATATGCGCGAGGCGGCAGATTGCATCAATGAGGCGATCGACAGCGGAAAACGTATCTGTGTATATGGGGACTACGACTGCGACGGCGTCATGGCGACCGTGATCCTCTATTCATTCCTGATGGAGATGGGTGCCGATGTAACATGGCGTATTCCGGAACGCAGTGAGGGCTATGGTCTGAATACAGCGGCTGTGGAAGCCATGCATGCGGACGGCGTGGAGCTGATCGTTACCGTGGACAACGGCATTTCCTCCATTAAGGAAGCGCAGTTGATCGCGCAGCTCGGCATGGAGCTTGTCATCACGGATCATCACCAGCCGGGCAGTGAGCTGCCGGAGGCGGTAGCGATCGTTGATCCGCACAGAAGTGAGAATTTCTCGCCCTTCCGTCTGTACTGCGGCGCAGGACTTGCGCTGCTGCTCGTTGCTGCACTCAATGAGGGTGACACGGACATGGCGATGGAGCAGTTCGGTGATCTTGCCGCGGCGGCAACGATCGCGGACATCGTTGCACTGACCGGCGAAAACCGTTACCTTGTTGAAATGGGTCTGCAGTACCTTGAAAATACAGAGCGCCCCGGACTCCGTGCGCTGCGTGAGATCAGCGGTATCGGAGATAAGCCGCTGACTGCCGGTGTGGTTGCGTTCACGATCGCGCCGCGTATCAATGCAGCAGGCAGAATGGCTTCGGCAAGCCTTGCTGTGAAGCTTTTGCTTGAGGAAAATCCATCCACAGCACGCGCGCTTGCTGAGGAGCTGAACGAGATCAATGCAACCCGCAAGGAGTGCGAGTCCCAGATCGTGGCAGCCGCGCTGGATACGATTGCTGACAATCCGCAGCTGCTCCATGAACGTGTCCTTGTCTTCAGCGGAAAGGACTGGCACACCGGCGTGATCGGAATCACCGCATCCCGTCTTCTCGAACGCTTCGGAAAACCCTGCTTCATGATCAGTGTCGAAAATGGTGTCGGTCACGGATCCGCCCGGGGCTTCGGTGCTTTTTCCGTATTTGAATGCCTGACCTACTGCAAGGACTGCCTCGAAAAATACGGCGGACATCCTGCGGCCGGAGGCTTTACCATCCTCGAAGAACATATTCCGGAGTTTACACGCATGATCGCTGAATATGCTGCACAGCGGCATCCCGATATGCCCGTGATGGAGCTGAAGGCCGCCTGCGCGCTGACACCGTCCGATTTGACGGTAGAAGAAGCACAGAGCCTCTCACAGCTGGAACCCTTCGGTGCGGATAACCCCGAGCCCACCTTCCTTCTGGAGAATGCCGTGATCAAGGAGATCCGCGCACTGTCCGGAGGCGTGCACACAAAGCTCATGATCGAATTGCAGGGATATGCCTACGAAGCACTGATGTTCCGCACCGCGCCCGATCAGACCGGCTTGCGGCAGGGGGATGTCTGCCATCTGATGGTGCGCCTGAGTGTGAATACCTATCAGGGACGGTCTGCGGTGAATTTCATCGTGCAGGATATCCGGCTATCCGGTCTGAAGCAGAACCGTATTCTGAACGCAATTCAGACCTATGACAAATACAGAAGACAGGAACCGCTTCCTGCCGCACATTATCGTGCGATGTGCCCTACGCGTGAAGAGTGCGTGACGGTGTATAAGGCGGTGCCTGCAAAGGGGATATCTCTCCGGCAGCTGTCACTGCAGATGTACACAAATGAGATCAATTACTGCAAAATGCGGATCTGTCTCGATATCTTCTGCGAGCTTGGCATCATGCAGCAGGATGTCCGCGAAAACCGTGTCGTACTCTGTCCGGTAACGCGCCGTGTCGATCTGCAAAAGTCCGAGATTCTGAAATACATTGAACAAAAAACAAGGGAGGCCGCTGTATGACAACGGATACAACCATTACCATAGACCAGCTGATACAAGGGATCCTTACCGGTGACAAGCAGTATGACCTGAGCAAGATCATTTCTGCCTACGAATTTGCAGCCAAAGCCCATGAAGGCCAGCTGCGTTCCTCCGGACAGCCCTATATCATTCACCCCCTGTCCGTAGCACAGATTCTTCTGGATCTCGGAATGGATACGGATACCATCTGTGCAGCCCTTCTGCACGATGTGGTTGAGGATACCGCTGCGACCTCTGAGGAGCTGCAGAAGCGTTTCGGACGTGATGTTGCCCAGCTCGTGGACGGTGTGACTAAGCTCAACAATATCCCGATCTTCAACAAGGAGCAGCAGCAGGCGGAGAATGTCCGCAAGATCATGCTCGCCATGTCCCAGGACATCCGTGTCATCATCATCAAGCTCTGCGACCGCCTGCATAATATGCGTACCCTCTGTTTCAGACCGTCCTATAAGCAGCGCAACACGGCTCTGGAGACGATGAATATCTACGCGCCCCTGGCCAATCGACTTGGTATCCAGGCGGTGAAGGAGGAACTGGAGGATCTTGCATTCCAGTACCTTGATCCCTATGCGTATTCTGAGATCGAGCATATCATGGAGATCAAGAAGGATGAGCGAGACCAGTTCATCAAGTCCATCAAGGAGCATATTGCAGAGCGCCTCAAGGAGCAGCATTTTGAACAGGAGCCGGAGATCGAGGGAAGAGTCAAGAGCATCTACGGCATCTATAAGAAGGTCTTCATCGGTCATAAGGAGATCGAACAGATCTATGATAAATACGCAGTCCGCGTCATTGTTTCCACCGTTCCGGAATGCTACAATGTCCTCGGTGTGATCCACGATATGTACCGTCCGCTGCCGAATCGTTTCAAGGATTATATTTCCACGCCGAAGACGAATATGTACCAGTCCCTGCACACTACCGTCCTCGGTCGTGAGGGCATTCCGTTCGAGGTGCAGATCCGTACCTGGGACATGCACGCAACCGCGGAATATGGTATCGCTGCGCACTGGAAGTATAAGGAAGGCATCCAGGGGAAGGATAAGATGGATCAGCGTCTTGCATGGGTGCGTCAGGTGCTTGAAGCCCAGCAGACCTCGGACGATGTCGAGGAGATCGTCCGCATCATCAAGAATGACCTCGCGCCGGAGGATATCGTTGTCATGACCCCCAAGGGCGATACGATCTCGCTCCCGATCGATTCGACTGTCATTGACTTTGCGTACCGCATCCATACCGATGTGGGTCATAAGACCATGGGTGCCAAGGTGGATGGCAAGATCGTACCGCTTGATTATGTCCTGCAGACCGGCCAGATCTGCGAGATCATGACCAGCAAGGATCCAGAAAAGGGCCCGAACCGTGCATGGCTCGAGATCGCCAAAACCAACGAAGCCAAGTCCAAGATCCGTTCCTGGTTCAAGAAGGAACGCCGTGAGGAGAACATCATCACCGGACGCAATCTGCTGGAGAAGGAATTCAAGCGCAGCCGGATCCGGATCTCTGAGGATGAGATCGAGAAGTTCCTCGCAGACGATCTGAAGCGTCACAATTGCAATAAGATCGAGGATTTCTATGCGTCCATCGGCTACGGCGGCGTGAGCCTGCAGAAGCTCCTGCCGCGCTGGAAGGATCTTTATCAGAAGAACTATGCTGCCGATGAGAAGGAAAACTATCAGGAGCAGCCCCTCGTAACTCCGCTGCCCAGAAATCAGAAGAGCCGTATTATCCTTGATGATATCAGTGACTGCGCTGTGAAATTTGCGCAGTGCTGCAATCCTCTGCCGGGTGATGACATTGTCGGCTTTATCACGCGCGGACATGGTATTTCGGTACATACAACGGCCTGTGTGAACTACAAGTCCATGCTCAGCCGAAATATTCCCGAGGAACGCGACCGCTGGGTGGATGTGCAGTGGACGGAAAGCTCCGATACCGCAATGCAGACAAGCTTTGAAGTCGTCGGTAGTGACCGCGTGGGTTTGATCTTCGATATTACTGCGATCATGACTGAAGCGCGGGTGCCGATCATCCATTCGCAGTCAAGACTCCTCAAGAACGGCAATGCGATCTTTGAAGCAACGATCAAGATCGTCAACAAGTCCCAGCTGACCGCCATGTTTGACCGCATCCGCCGCGTCAAGGGCGTCATGTCCGTGGAACGTTCTTCGAACTGATCACAAAATGCCCCTCCGGTATCGGAATACCGGGGGGGCATTTGTTTATGCTGCAGCGGTTCTGATTTTAGTCTTTTTTCGATGAGAAGCAAGGAATAGCAAAATTCCAAGTAACACGATGCCGGAGATGGCAGGATAGATCCAGATAGGAGGTTCAACCCTTCGGTATCCAGTCTTAGCATAGGGAGAGATGTGGAGGGTTTTGGCGTTATTGTTGCCTCCAAAAATCATTTCGCCTTTTTCATTGTAGAGCTGTCCCTGTAATGAGCCGAGCCATGCCATAAAGCTTTCAGCTGTGTAGATATCGCCTTCTGTAATTCCTTCGATATTTTCCTTGAATCGGGTGATAAAGAACGGCATGACGTATTCGGTATGATCCGCGGTGAAGAAAGCGAGACGAATATCGCCACCTGTAACTTCAAGATACTGGATGCCGGAGGCAACCTCTGCGGAGAATTCTTCAGCAACAGCATTTTTAATAAACTCCTTATCAAGAAGTTCGTGTTCAAGTAAGGCCTCTTTCGCTGTATGCTTTCCGACATACAATTCATCATTTGCATCATAGCGGAGCTGAATCATGCCAACAGCGGTTTCGTTTTCGTAGGGAACATAGCAGCGAGAGTAACCTGTGAATGTTTCTGTCAGAGAATTTACTTCGCTATGCTCCTGAACGGAGTAGTCAAATACAGTATACTCCGTCATCTGGTCGAGATCATATCCGGACACGTCGAAGGTGTTTTCTACATCACTTTGACTGGCCGAAAAAACAACAGCACCAGTTGTCCCAGACATATAGTCATTGATTGCTTGCTCTGCCTTGCTGGCTGTGCTGTCAGCGGATGCAGCAAACGGCATGCATGCGACGGACATAATGCCGCATAGCATGAATGTCATTGCTTTGTTAATACATTTCATAAGGTACCTCCCTTTAATCATATGTGAATACAGTTGCTACATACTTATATTGTTCTTGTGAACCGGTTAAAAATGAGGAGAAGGAAAGGGTAGTGAGACCATCTTCGGCCGGATCATAATAGGAAATGTACTTTGTACCATCATCGGTAACTGCCATTGAAGTAACAACACCCATATGGCCATAGGAAGACGATGAAGAAGAGCTTGGTATCATTCCGACAATAGCAGCATTATCATTGACAAGCTGAGCGATGAAAAACTCACTAACCATCGTGGATGAGTAAGCTGTATAGTTACAGGAGTCGTGGCAGACATATTCTGCGGCGAGAGCAGTTTCTTCAAGAGAGCCCCCCTCATTAGCGAAAACAGAGCCTTTGAATTTTACTACAACATTTTGCTGGTTTCGGATCGAGCTGGGTTCTTCATGCTTTCCACTCATTTCAGCACATGCGGCCCAACACCATAAATCGCCCTGTTGAGGGATGCGTGTCAGATCAATACTGAAAAAATTACTTGCGGTTGCTGTTAAAGACCATGCAAAGTTACATAAGGCAATAGCAAATAACCCAACACTTGCTTTTTCTTACTTTTCATAAAGCACTTCCTTTCTTATAAATGAAATCAGATAGATGGAGTAAATGATAACGAAGCAAATAGCTTGTGTTATCTAACAATATTATAAATCAAAAATAGTGGAAAGTCAATGGGCAAATAGCACAAAATTCAATTGCGATATTTGAGCAAAAAGCTGAATAAAATTGGCTTTGAGTACGAAAGTCGAATAATAGAAATGATATTGCCAAATAGGAGAAAATATGATATAATTAAATAAGGAAAAGACTAAATGGGAGGCACCTATGAAGCTATCCAATCTATGGGGGCACCTGCGCACGGTGACGCGGCATCGCAATGCTGTGATCCGGCACTGCCGGAAGGCGGGCATTTTCTGGCAGGGACTCCGTCATGATCTATCAAAATTTTCACCGACCGAGTTCATTCCCGGTGTGAAATACTATCAGGGCACACGCAGCCCGAACGAACAGGAGCGCCAGCTGTTCGGCTATTCCAAGGCGTGGATGCATCACAAGGGCAGGAACCGCCATCATTTCGAGTACTGGACGGATTATTCCCCTGTGACAAAACGCATGGAGCCCGTAAAGATGCCGCTGCGGTTTGTGGCAGAGATGTTCTGCGACAGAGTGGCCGCCAGCAAGATCTACGGCGGCAAGAGCTACGATGAGCAGGCACCGCTTGCCTACTTCCTGCGTGCAAAGCCCAACCGCGTGATCCATCCGGAAACCTCGGAGTTCCTCGAAAAACTCCTCCGTATGCTTGCGGAAGAGGGCGAGGATGCCGTGTTTGCATTCCTTCGTGAACGCCTGAAAGCAGGGGAGGAGTACTGATGCAGCAGAACAAACGTCAGCTCAGTCAGAGTCAGCAGATGGCGCAGGATATTACCAAAACGTTCGGCAAGACCATCTGGAAGCCGTTCACACAGGCGATCCGTCAGTATGAGCTCATACAGCCCGGCGACAGGATCGCAGTCTGCATTTCGGGCGGCAAGGATTCCATGCTGCTTGCAAAGCTCATGCAGATGTTCCAGTGTACTGGGCAGATACCGTTTGCACTGACCTTCCTTGTGATGGATCCCGGCTATGCTCCCGAGAACCGACGCAGGATCGAGCAGAACGCGGCGCAGCTGGAGATTCCGATAACGATCTTTGAAACCAATATCTTCCGCGTGGCAGCACAGACCAAGAACAATCCCTGCTTTCTCTGCGCGAAAATGCGCAGGGGACACCTCTACCAGAAAGCACAGGAGCTGGGCTGCAACAAGATCGCGCTCGGACACCATTACAACGATGTGATCGAAACCACTGTGATGGGGATGTTCTACGGTGCGCAGCTGCAGACCATGATCCCGAAGCTCCACAGCCAGAATTTCCCTGGAATGGAGCTGATCCGACCGCTCTACTGTGTCAGGGAGGAGGCAATTCTCGAGTGGACCGCGCAGTCCGGTCTGCATTTTCTGCAGTGTGCCTGCCGGCTGACAAAGGATTGTGCCGACGGTGTCGGAGATTCGAAACGCCTTGAGACCAAGCAGCTCATCGCGGCGCTGAAGAAAACCAATCCCAATATCGAGAAGAATATCTTCCACAGCATTCATACCGTGTGTCTTCATACGTTCCCGGAATATAAAATCGGCAAGGAGAAGCATTCCTTCCTTGAGAGCTACGCCGATGGGAAAAAACTGTGAGAAAAACATTGACTTTTCATGGGAATGGTAGTATAATGAAAATAGACATTTTGGTGTAACGCTTCACCAAATGAAAGTAAAAAGGTGGATGAAACAATGAATCAGAATATCGCAGTGATCAAGGGCGACGGTATCGGTCCGGAAATTGTCACAGAGGCAATGAAGGTACTCGACAGCGTTGCTGCTAAATTCGGTCACAATTTCGCATATACCCAGCTGCTCATGGGCGGCTGCTCGATCGACGCATACGGTGAGCCTCTTACAGATGCAACCATCGACGCCTGCAAGGCAAACGATGCTGTGCTGATGGGTTCCATCGGCGGCAATACCACAACCTCTCCGTGGTACAAGCTTCCGGCAAATCTTCGTCCGGAGGCAGGTCTCCTGAAGCTCCGCAAGTCCCTCGGCCTGTTTGCAAACCTGCGTCCCTGTGTGCTGTATCCCCAGCTCAAGGATGCCTGCACACTGAGAGAGGACATCAGCTCCAAGGGCTTTGATATGCTCATTATGCGCGAGCTGACCGGCGGTCTTTACTTCGGTGAACGCCATACCGAGGAAGTTGACGGCGTGATGACTGCTGTGGACACGCTGACCTACAATGAGAATGAAATCCGCAGAATTGCCATCAAGGCATTCGAGGTCGCAATGAAGCGCAATAAGAAGGTGACAAGCGTCGATAAGGCGAATGTGCTGGATACCTCCCGCCTGTGGAGAAAGGTCGTCAACGAGGTCGCGCAGGATTATCCCGAGGTGACCCTTGAACATGCGCTGGTGGACAGCACTGCAATGCAGCTCGTGAAGGAGCCTGCACAGTTCGATGTCATGGTGACCGAGAATATGTTTGGTGACATCCTGTCCGATGAAGCGGCAATGGTAACCGGCTCCATCGGCATGCTGCCGAGCGCAAGCCTCAACGAGACCAAGTTCGGTCTGTACGAACCCAGCGGCGGCTCCGCACCGGATATTGCCGGCATGGATAAGGCAAATCCGATCGCAGCGATCCTGTCCGCAGCCATGATGCTGCGCTATTCCTTCGATATGATGGAAGAAGCTGACGCAGTGGAGAAGGCTGTGGAAAAGGTGCTTGAGGAAGGCTATCGCACCGGTGATATCATGTCCGAAGGCTGTACACTTGTAAGCTGTTCAGAAATGGGTACGCTCATTGCTGAAAGAGTATAAATTCGTAAATTTTCAGAAAGAAGGAATTCTACATGGAAAAGAAGAATATCGATTGGAGCAATCTTGGCTTTGGCTACATCCAGACAGATAAGCGTTATGTTTCTAATTATAAGGATGGCGCATGGGATGAGGGCGGCCTGACAGAGGATGCTAACATCGTCATGAACGAGTGCGCTTGCGTTCTGCAGTATGCACAGACCGTTTTTGAGGGTCTGAAGGCATATACCACCAAGGATGGCAAGATCGTGACCTTCCGTCCCGACCTGAATGCAGAGCGTCTGGAGGCTTCAGCCAAGAGACTCGAGATGCCCGTATTCCCGAAGGAGCGTTTCATTGATGCTGTAAAGCAGACCGTTAAGGCAAATGCAGCCTATGTACCGCCGTATGGCAGCGGTGCATCCCTGTATCTGCGTCCCTATATGTTCGGAATCAACTCCGTTATCGGCGTTAAGCCCGCAGAGGAATACCAGTTCCGTCTGTTTGCAACACCGGTAGGCCCGTACTTCAAGGGCGGCGTCAAGCCCCTGACCCTCTGTGTCAGCGACTTTGACCGTGCAGCTCCCTGCGGTACCGGTAATATCAAGGCTGGTCTGAACTATGCTATGAGCCTCCATGCACTGATGCAGGCGCATGCGCAGGGCTACGATGAGAATATGTACCTCGACTCTGCAACCCACACCAAGGTTGAGGAGACCGGCGGTGCAAACTTCCTGTTCATCACCAAGGACAACAAGGTCGTAACGCCCAAGTCCGGCAGCATCCTTCCGTCCATTACGAGACGTTCTCTGGTATATGTAGCCAAGGAATACCTCGGTCTCGAGGTAGAGGAGCGCGAGGTTTACTTCGATGAAGTCAAGGACTTTGCAGAATGCGGCCTCTGCGGTACCGCAGCAGTCATCTCTCCTGTTGGTAAGATCGTTGGCAAGGGTCAGGAGATCTGCCTGCCCAGCGGTATGGCTGAGATGGGTCCGACCATCAAGAAGCTCTACGATACCCTCACCGGTATCCAGATGGGCAGAATCGAAGCACCCGAGGGCTGGATTCAGGTAATTGAATAATTGACAAGCGGCGGTTTTCTGATGGCAGAAACCGCCGCATTTTTATCAGGAAATTTTCAGAAAACTATTGACAAGATAAGCGATCTATGTTATAATACGATTGAACGAACGCTCAATTGTTCAATTGTAAATGAGGTGTTGTTATGAAACTGGTATATCGGATCGAAAATCTTGACTGCGCGCATTGCGCAGCTGAGATCGAGCGTGAAATCGCAAAACTTGACTGCATTGCGGAAGTAAGTCTCGATTTTACATCCAAGCTATTGCATCTGACGGTGGAGAGCAGGAATGGCGTACTGGAACAGATCCAGGCCGCGGCGGATCGTGTGGAGGACGGTGTGGTGTTTCATGAAAAGGAGCATAGCCACTCACATGAACACAGCCACGACCATGGTTCCGATCACAGCGAGATCATCCGTCTGATTACCGGAGCGGCACTGTTCGCAGTGGGTATGGTGCTGCATGTACTGCCGGTGCATGCGTATATTGCAAAGGCGGTACTGCTTGCAGCCTATCTCATCATGGGTTCCGGAGTGCTGTATGTGTCGATGAAGACAGTACTCAAAGGTCGTATTTTCGACGAAAACTTCCTCATGAGCGTAGCGACCATCGGTGCGCTTTGCCTTGGATGCTGGGAAGAGGCAGCAGGTGTGATGCTGTTCTTCCGTGCCGGTGAAGTGTTTGAACATCTTGCAGTGGAGCGCAGCCGTAAATCCATCATGGAGGCGATCGACCTTCGTCCGGAAACCGCACAGCTGCTGAAGGATGGCAAGGTAACGGAAATTCCGGCGGAGCGCATTCAGCCCGGTGATATCCTTCGTGTTCGTGTCGGCGATCGGATCCCGGTCGATGGAGAGGTCATCACGGGCCAGAGCGCGCTGGATACCTCGGCAATGACGGGTGAGTCCATGCCATACACCGTTTCTCAGGGAAGTGCTGTAATTTCCGGCTGTGTCAACCTCAGCGGTGTTCTGGAGATCCGTGCAACAGCCGGCGTAGCCGATTCCATGGTGCAGCGTGTGCTTGACAGTGTGGAAAACGCCGCCGCAGGAAAGCCCCGTATCGATCGTTTTATCACACGCTTTGCAAGGATCTATACGCCCATTGTTGTTGCTGTCGCAGTTCTGACGGCAGTGATCCCGTCCCTGATCACAGGGAACTGGAGCAAATGGATCTACGTAGCCTTGAATTTCCTGATGATCAGCTGTCCCTGTGCACTGGTACTCAGCGTACCGCTTTCGTTCTTTTCCGGCATTGGTGCAGGTTCCCGAAAGGGCATCCTGTTTAAGGACGGCATTTCGCTTGAGGCACTGTCCGGTGTTCGGGCAGTCGTGATGGATAAGACCGGCACGCTGACGAACGGCAGCTTTTCCGTGACGAAGATCGAGAGCGAGAAGCCGGAGCAGCTGCTTGCAGTCTGTGCAGCGTGTGAGCGTGCCTCCACGCATCCCATTGCGCATAGCATTCTCCGATATGCAGGCGAACGCGGCATCGTTGCAGAGCTTTCCGAGAACATTCAGGAAATCGCTGGAAAGGGAATTATTGCTGTTTATGAAGGCAAAACAGCCGCCTGCGGTAATGCGCGTCTTATGGAAGAGCAGGGAATCACTGTCCCCCAGAATTCCGGCTTCGGAACAAGAGTGCATGTCAGCCTCGATGGTGACTATCTCGGAGCGATCGTTCTTGCGGATGTGCCGAAGGAAGGCGCAGCCGATGCAGTGTCCACAATGCAGCAGAAAAAGCTCCATACCGTCATGCTGACCGGTGACAGTGTGCCGAATGCCGAAGCGATCGCCAATACCCTCGGCGTAACGGAAGTGTACGCGGGCTTGCTCCCTGATGAGAAGCTTTCCTATATGCAGAAGGTGCGCGCGACCCATGGAAGTGTCCTCTTTGTCGGTGATGGCATCAACGATGCGCCTGTGCTTTCCGGTGCGGATGTCGGTGCTGCCATGGGAAGCGGTGCAGATGCAGCCATGGAGGCGGCGGATCTCGTATTCCTGACCTCCGATCCCGGCGCGATCCTGACTGCAATGGATATTGCAAACCGTGTCAACAGAACTGCAAAATGCAACATTATCTTTGCACTTGGCATTAAGCTCCTGATCATGGTGCTCGGTCTGCTGGGTTATGCGAATATGTGGCTCTCGGTGTTTGCCGATACCGGCGTCACGATCCTGTGTGTTCTGTTCGTACTTTGGCAGATCCATTTCTATTACAGCCGGAAGAAATAATAAGAGCAGGTTCTCCCGTTTCGTGCAGCGTCGGGAGAACCTGCTTGTTTTATTTGCTATTAGATTTCTGAAAGCACAGGAGTCCTGCCAGCAGCAGGAGTGGGAACAGCAGACCGATCAGCATTCCGCGATTCAGGGAGCCGCCGCAGAGCTGTGTCATCCATCCGATGACCGTGGGGCCGGCAGCACATCCGACGTCGCCTGCAAGTGCGAGCAGCGCAAACAGTGCCGTACCGCCCTGCTTCATGGAGCCAGCCGCGATGCTGAAGGTTCCCGGCCAGAGGATACCGACGGAAAAACCGCAGATGCTGCAGCCGATGAGGCTCAGAACAGGGGAGGGACTCAGCGCAGTCAGCAGATACATTCCGGCGCAGAGGATACCGCTTGCCGTCATAAATGACATGAGGTCGATCCTGTCACCGAATTTACCATAGAGCAGTCGTGCCGTACCCATCAGAATGGCAAAGCACATCGGACCTGTAAGATCACCGATGGTCTTGCTGACGTGGAGCCCTTTTTCTGCAAATGCAGAAGCCCACTGGCTCATACCAAGCTCGCAGGCACCGGCGCATACCATCAGCAGAAGCAAAAGCCAGAATGTTTTCTGACCGGCAAGTCTGCCCAGAGGCATTGCTTCTTCCTCATCGGAGAGCAGTGGCGCGATGGGAACTCTCGTAAAAACAACGGCATTGACGATTGGGATCAACGCCCAGAGCATCGCCGCGATCCTCCAGTGTGTAATTCCAAACAGGGTGAAGAACACTGTGGAAAACAACACCACGCCGACCTGTCCCCAGCAGTAAAACGAGTGCAGCAGGCTCATGGCCTGTTCTTTGTTGTCCGTCGGACAAGCCTCCATGATGGGGCTGACAAGTACCTCCAGTAATCCGCCGCCAATGGCGTAGATCACTACCGCAATGAGGATGCCGGCATAGGGGATCGGCAGCCATCCTGGAAGCAGCGTCAGCGCAATGAAACCCAGCGCAGCCATGGCATGCGCCAGTACAATGGATGTGCGATAGCCGATGCGGTCCACATATCTGACAGCGATCAGATCCACCGCAAGCTGTACTGTAAAGTTGATCGTGATCAGGGACGTGATCTGTGCAAGAGAAAGGGAGTAGCTGTCCTGCAGAGTCAGAAAGAGTAGCGGCAGAAAATTATTGACGATCGCTTGTACAATGTAACCGGTGAAGCAGGCATAGATCGTATGCTTGTATTGCAGCTTCATTCGGATCATCTTAGAACTCTCCGACACGCACAGCAAACAGCACGCATCTCATACCGTCGGCTGCACCGGAATTGCAGGTCTGCAGCGTCAGGATCTCATCACCATATTCCGGAAGGGTATCGCCGCCGTACCAGACGAGTGAGGTGTCGTAGATCTGCTGTACAAATGTCGTATATGCGGCACTGCTCATTGCCTTGCAGTTCCAGTATTCAAAGGCGGCACCGTAATCGCCGTAGAGAACATTGACAGAGATCACCTTGTAAAGATAACGCGTCTCAAGATTGGAGACTTCCACATAGGGGTGTTCCAGACCCCAGTCTTCCACCTTGTAATTCTTGATCGCATGGAACATCGTGCCGTTTCCCATGTTGTGGCCATAGAGAAGCGTGTTCTCCGTCGTGGCAAGGTCACAGGCATAGTCCTGAAAAATGCTGCCGCTGTAGCTGTACTGCTTCTGCCAGTTGCGCTCCATATAATAGGAATTATCATCGCTCTGTACCACCGGATAATTGATGACAGTATCATCGATGTAGACCCATCCCACAACATCCTCATTGATCGTGTGGTAGCTCTGTGCTTTGGAAATATCCAGTTTCATTTCATAGGGCGGTTCCGTGGGGGCTTCCGTAGGTGGTTCTGTAGGCGGATCCGTAGGGATCGTCGGCATCTCGCGCGCCATGATCATGGTGTTGCGTGTGATCTGCGGCTGCTTGGGTTCTTGCGGCTTATTCAGATACAGCACCAGACACAGCGCACAGCAGAGCAATACAGCGAGAATGATCAGTGTGATCAGCAGAATGCGTTTTTGCAAACGGCCGCCCTTGGTCTTAGCAGCATCACCATCGGCAGCCGCCGGCTCTGCGGCATTATTCTCCGTACCATCAGCATGCTCGGTATCTTCGGAAGCAGCAGTGAGTTCATTGTTATCCTCTTCGGCAGGTGTTTCCTCTTCAGCGGACACTGCGCCGTCCTGTTCATCGGAGGGCTTTTCTGATGAAGCCGAGTCATCATTGTCTGTTTCAATGTGTTCCGCCGCTTCTTCAGGAGCTTTCATTTTTTCTGAGCCATCTGCAGTGGAAGCATCATCATCGGATGCAGGCGCATCATCTGCATTTTCCGGTGCTTCTTCCGTTTCTGCAAGAGATTCATCATTAGGTACGGGCAGCGGCGTATCTTCACTGACCGTATCATGATCTTGATCGGTCGGAACAGCGGGTTCTGTCAGTTCCTGCATTTCCTCGGCCGTATCACAGGGCTTTGTTGTTTCTTCAGGTTTCATAGGGATCCTCCATCATTGCATCTATACCTCATTATACACATTTTTGACGGAAAAGTCAAGGCAGCAATGCGGGCATCCCAGTACAGAAAGATCCCCCGCTGAAAAGCGGGGGATCCCTGTCAGATGTGTTGTTACTGCATCTTATATGCGTCGATCATCTTCTTTACCATCTGACCGCCGATGCTGCCGGCCTGTCTGGAGGTCAGATCGCCGTTGTAGCCCTGCTTAAGAGTAACGCCGACTTCGTTTGCGGACTCCATCTTGAAACGCTCCATAGCTTCTTTGCCCTTCTGAGTAAACTCACCCTTCATAATCATTCTCCTTTACATCGTAATAATTGTATTCAGAATTTCACTGTGCAGCGATCCGCTGCAAAAGTAGTATGAGCATCGGAGAAAAAAATATCATAGGTAATATATGCGGTGAATTCATTGCAAATTTTGTACATGAGCGTTTGCGCCGTATGCAATAAAATATCAAAATATCGATGGATTTTCATGTTTCCCTTGACATTATGTGAGATGCTATGGTATACTGATAAAAATAAAGATAATGGGAGGGTTCATTTATGAAACTTTTACGCAGACGCGCTGCAGCTATTGGAGTCGTTGCAGCGATGATGCTGTCGCTCACGCAGGTTGTGCCGATGGCACCAACGATGGAGGTCGCGGCAGCGGACTACAAATGGAGTACGATCCTGAAAAACGATGATGCATGGTTCGGAAGCTCCGAGGGTACGACGCTCGCAGATACGATCCTGCAGTACCAGCTTGACGACGGCGGCTGGCGCAAGGCGATGGATGATACGTCACAGACAGGTTCCTGGGCAAAATCCACCATCGATAACGATGCAACGACCTCACAGATCCGTGTGCTTGCAAGGGTGTACGAACAGACGGGCACCCAGAAATATCTGACGGGCTGTCTCGAGGGCATCGATCTTCTGCTGGAGGGGCAATACGATAACGGCGGCTGGCCGCAGGTGTTCGATGATGCAGGAACCTATCATGCACACATTACCTACAATGATAACGCCATGATCCATGTCATCGAGCTTCTGACCGAGGTGCGTGACAAGAACGGAGACTTTGCATTTGTCAGTGATACCTATGCGGATGCAGCGGATACTGCTGTGGAGAACGGCATCCAGTGCATTCTCGATACCCAGATCATCGTCAACGGCAAGTATACCGGATGGTGCCAGCAGCACGATGAATTCACATTGGAGCCCACCTCCGGCCGCGCGTATGAGCTTGCTTCGATCTCGGCATCCGAGAGTGTGAACCTGGTCAATTACCTCAAATCGATCGAGAATCCCAGCAATGAGATCCTGCTGCGCATCAACGCTGCGATCGAATGGATGACTTCCGCACAGCTTAATGGCATTGAAATTGTAGATTACACCAATTCCGACGGCGAAGCGGACAGAAAGGTAGTTTCAAACCCCGATGCATCTCCGCTCTGGGCACGATTCTACTACCTGACTGATGGCACGACCCCGATGTTTGTTGACCGTCAGAGTAACGCAGCGGATAACTGGGATCATATCGGTGCAGAAAGACGAACCGGCTATGCCTGGTACGGCACCTGGCCGAAGAATCTCGTTGCACAGGGACCGATCGAAATTGCGCCCACCGTACTCAACGGCAACCTCATTAAGGAACTGACCATTCAGGACAATGACAACGGCTCTGACTGGCGCATTGATACCGATATCCAGTGCAATGATCTTGTCTTCGGCGACCGCGAGGTGATTTATACTGTCCTTCCGGAAGAACTGACCGGAGCGGAACACATCACCACTGCATGTGATTCCAAGAATACAGCAGGTACTCTGGCAACCTTTACAGCTGGTGCAGATATCGATGTGTATATTGCGATGGACAGTCGTGTGACTCCGCTGCCGTCATGGCTGGAAGGCTGGGAAGCCACCGGCATGACCGCTGCCAATGATAATAATGTGACATTCGTTCTGTATAAGAAATCCTTCGCTACTGGTGAAACTGTCACCCTCGGTGAAAATGGCCAGTCTTCCGGCTGCGTATGTTACACCGTATTTGTCACAGAGCAGCAGGTCGAAATTCCGACCGAACCGCCTACGGAAGAACCGACAGAGCCGACTACCGAGGAACCGACCGAACCTACCACGGAGGAACCGAAAGATCCGATCATCGGTGATGTCAACGCGGACGGTGCCTTCACGATTCTGGATCTGATCATGCTGCAGAAGTGGATGCTCAATGCCGGCGATATCATCGATTGCAATGCCGGTGATCTCTATCAGGACGGCCGGATCGATGCACTTGACCTCGGCTGGATGAAGCGCGAGCTTCTGAAACAATAAATATAAAAGCGGCAGAGCCTACACTCTGCCGCTTTTTGCATGTTTTACTGTGTTGTAACTCTGACAAGCTCTACGCCATCCTTGTCGATGGAGCCGGTGCTGTTGGTGTAATCATGAACCTCCAGCATCAGGCGTCGCATGCCTTCGGGGATCTCCAATGTGATATAAGCCATTCCGTTCTCGTCAAAGGTATGATTTCCTCCGGAAAAGCCGCACCATTTGCCGGTGGAGCCGTCTGCATTTGCGTAGTTTCCATCCCAGTAGCCCCAGCCGGTGTTGATCGAATTGCCGGGAATGCCCTGCAGTGCAAATGTCACTGCTCTGCCGCCCAGACCATCACAGATGCGCCATGCCGCGGTACTTTCCTCAACATAGTCCACCGAGATGACGGGCGTATCGGATACATCATCCGTGCGGAGCTTGCGCTTAAGGATCGCCAGATCAAAGGCATCGAGGGATTCGTCGCCTGTGAGATCGGCGTTGCTGCCGGAGATGTGGATCACGTCCTGTGCAAGGAGATAATCCTGCATACGGCAGATATCCGTGTGGTCGACCATTCCGTCATCTGTGGAGTCACCCTCGAGGTCGAATTCTCGGACCTGCATGGTCATGCTGCTGGAATATCCTGCATTTGCAGGCTCCGCAGTGTTGCGGAATACCTGTGTCTGACAGAGCCATTCCTTGAAAATATACACGGAATCAGACGTCAGATAGGTCGTGTTGTCATAAACGAGATTGTTCTGACCCCAGCCGTCGAGCTGCTTGCTGGACTCATAAGCATAGAGAAGATTCTCAGCTCCATTCTGATAGCCGATATTATTGCGGACAATGCAGTTGTTGCCCTTGATTTCAACAAAGCTGTTGCCGCCGTTGAGGCCGCAAATGCCTGTAGCATCGAAGGTGCATTCCTCAACAAGATTGCCGATCGTGTATTCCTTGATATCCACGCCGTCAGCGGTGACATTCGGGCCGATTTTGCAACCGCGTACCGTATTGTAATGGCAGTCAAAGCCATAGCCTTCGGTCTGATAGGAGCTGCCGATGTAGACACCCTCACCGTACTTGGGTGTGTATTTGCCCGTGTCGTGGATATAACAGTTCTCTACAAGATTGTAGCTGCTGTTGTCAATGATGTGAATGGCCTCGTCACCGATATCATATACCTCGCAGCCGGAAATGATGCTGTGTTCGGACTGCTCGAGGAAGATCCCCTTTGCCGCTTCACAGATCTTCAGATCACGGATCTCCCAGTAACTTCCGACAATACGCAGGGCATACTTGGATTCCCAGGAGCCGCCGCTGAGGGTAGCGGGATGCTCCGGATCTTCGCTTCGCAGGATGATCGGATGTTCGGCAGTGCCATCTGCTTCGGCATTGAATACCGCCCAGACGCCGATCCAGTCGCTGTGTTGGTACAGACCTTCCTTCACAATGATCTCATCTCCGGCAGTCGCGTCCGAAAGTGCTGCCAGCAGCTCGTCCGTCGTGCTGACATAAACTTCTCTTGTCGTGCCTTCCTGTGCAGCTGAGGGCAACGCGCCGGTCAGCATCATGGCTGACAATGCAACTGCGATCATTTTTGTGCAATGCTTCATAAAAACATCCTCTCTTGTTAGAAAAAAAGATCATAATGCATATTTCATTATCATTATACCATAAATTGACAGAAAAAACAAGTGAACAATTTGTAAAAGAAAAACTCCTGTAAAGTGAATTTTACAGGAGTTCGGGTAATGATACAGAATGTCAGGATCAGGTGTACTGATTCTTCAATGCCTGGCTATAGCTGAAATAGGTGTTATCAATGCAGCAGTAGGGAACCTGATCGCCCCAGCTGTGGTAGGTGCCTGCTCTGAAGAAAGTTACGTAGATCGGAAGCGTTGTGCCAGTGGCCAGTACTTCATTGACTGCGTTCACGCAGCTGTCATAGGGTGTGGTGGACGCTACCTTGCTTGCTACGGAAAACTGGTTGGGAGCGTAGATGACCTCCTCCAGTGTGGAATCGGATGTCAGCATACGGTTGATGATAAGGCTTGTTACAGCCAGCTTGCACTCATAGGATTCAGAACCAACCTCAAGGGTAACAAGCGCAGCGAGCAGTTTCTTTTCTTCGGCAGTCAGCGATACAATACTGCTTGATGCCATCTCTTCGATATAGTCTGCAAAGTCGAGGGTGCCGCCTGAACCAACATAGGATGCATAGGACAGGATCAGAGAGGCGTCGATCGCATCAATGAAATTATCCACATTGACATCTGCACCCTGTACCTGTTCGGAGGTGAAGCTGCCGGATTCGCCAGTACCGATCAGCGCTGCTTCGATCAGAATATCTGCTGCATCCAGCGAGTTGATCGCACCATCACCATCCACATCACCAACCAGGAGGCTGGCAGCTGCAAAATGCTTAATTTGTTTATCCGTCATTTTTGCCGCTTCCGTTCTGAGTGCGCCAGCATCCAGGATGCAGCAGCAGCTCAGGATTGCTACTAAGAGCATTGCAGAAAGTTTTTTCATCATTGTCATACTCCTTTCGATGTTCGGCCGGAACGTTTCTATCATGATAGCACAACCGTCAAAAAAATGCAAGCAAAAAATCAACCGGATCAAATTTTTTAGTCATTTGAACGATTCTTTCCAAGAACATGCATTTTGTATTTGGACACTCCGACGTGGAATATGACAAAAATATGAACATGTCCGGACGCTGCTGTCCGGATTATCAATGGCAAAAAATAGCCATGGATGGACAAAAAACGACAATTTTTGACGAGTTTGGATTATCGTACGATAAGCATTTTTTTGAGAATTGCAAGGTCTGCAACATCGATTCTGCCATCCGTATGGAGGTCAGCTGCGCCGCTGTCAGCGAGCGTTCCGACGGTCAGCAGATACTTCTGAAAGGCAATGATATCGAGTACATTGCATGCGCCGTCAGCGTTGACATCTCCGTGAACCGCTGCTGTATTGGAAAGCCGGAGCTTCTTGAACAGCAGCGTACTATCGGGGGAAAGATAGGCGGCATACATGGTGTTCTGGCTGATCAGACATACAGGAGAGTTGACAAGTTCCTTGTCGATACTGTTGCCGCATCGCTCCATTGTTCCGGAGACCGGACCGTACATGGAAAGATCATCGGCATTCTGTGTGTTGATCATTGTGTAGAAAACGCCGTTTTCCACAGCCGGTGACGCCGAGAAGGGTGAGCCTTCCAGCGCAGGATATTCCTTGAACGACAGATCATCGTCCGAACGGAGATAGATGCCGTTGATATCCCCCGTCACCGCAATGCAGAGGGTATCGCCGTCCGCTGCCGCTTCGACGGAATTGCAGCTGTCTTCCGACAGTGTGGTCGTGTTCCATGCCGTACCGTTCCAGACTGCACATTTTGGACGGCTGCTGTCAGCAATATCGCGGTATACCGCATTCAGATCGGTTCCCGTCACTGCAAGTGAAATGCTGCATGCATTTTCGGCAATGACGCCGCCGAGCGGCTGACTTGTATTTTCCTGTGTATCATACTGCATCACAGAAAGCGCATAGGGAAAGCTGCCTTCGGTATAGGCAATGTAAAGATCGTCCCCGCTCGCGCAAAGATCCATGTACTGTGCAGACTGTGTGCCCTGTGCAAGCGTCTGCCATGCGCCGTCGTATTTGGCAAGTACCCAGTTAAAATGTACATCATTATAAAGCAGATAGGGCGTGTCGTCAATGACCGCAATTTTTCCGTTGTAGCAGATGCCATCCATGTGAGCGATGGTTTCGAGTTGGCTGTTGCTGTAACAGTACAGCGTGCCACCGCCGCTTTCACTGCAGAACAGGTAGATATCACCGTCCTCCGACTTTGCCATATCCAGGGATAAGCCCATAACTTCACTGCTGGGGATGGTTGCCGCCGTCTGCCAGAGTCCGATGTTTTCCGTCGGCGAAAATTCCGCACGGAAGGTGAGGGAATCCCCATTTATCGTAATATCGCTGAGCCTGATGCCGCTGTTGGTACCATCGGAGTACACAAGCGCGCCGTCCGTGATCGTATCCGAAAAATCAAGCGATCCGATTTCCGTGGCCATGCCCTCGCCGCCGTAATAGGACGAGAAGATATCGCCTTCGCCGGCGTCAAGTCCGGTCTCACCGGGACGGAATACATAGATCCCATCCTTGTCCCCGTTATAATTACCGCTGACCTGCGTGTTGACTCTGTAAACCACCATGCCGGTTCCGTAGATCTTGACATCCATTTCCTCGGAATACGCTGCGCCCTTCTGCCGGAACTCCACCGCGAAGAACTCCGTATCCGAAAGCGGTGTCTTGAGCAGATACAGGCGGTTTCCGCTGTCAAGCGAAGCTGGCACAAGCGTGTAGGTGCCGTTCTCCGTGATGGTTTCTTCCTCCAGCCAGCCGGAAACAGAGGCGCGCATGTAGGCAAGGGGATACTGTACAAACACAGAATTCGACGCCATAATATCCCACTGTCCGACCGGAATGCCGCTGCGCGTGTCATTGCGGTAGAGATCGGGATATCCCATTGAGTGCAGGAATTCGTGGCTCATCACGCCCGCACCTCCAGTGATGGTGTTTTCAAAAATGGAATTGCTGTTGTGCAGATTGAGCATGCCGGTATCTTTACCGTTGATGGTCAGACCGGCGACACTGAATGCGCAGGGCCAGAACAGATCTCCTGAGCCTTCGGCACTCGCATCCACAATAAGTATGATATTGTCGATCACGCCGTCGTTATTGCCGTCGAGTGGGATATCGTCAGGAACAGTGATGTTCTGCACCGCCTCGAGTGCAGCAATATCTGCATTGAGATACTCGCTCTCGGGCTGCGACATCTGATAGGGCGTGATCACGCCGTCCTGCAGCTGCGGAAAATGGCATTCCACCTGCATCTGCCCATAGGAGATCGTGTCAATGTACCCTGCAAGGGAACGCACCGTATCTTCGTCATTGCAGATCTGATCGATCGTCTCCGCGCGATCGGCCATGAAATTGTACTCCGCCGGATCCTCAAACTGTGCAAACAGCACCAGATTGTGGACGGTCCGGACCTGTTCAGCATTCACCCGATGCGCTTGCGGAAGGCCTGAGAACAGGCATCCTGCGCTGAGACAAAGTGCAAGCAGTTTTTTCATGAATATCGTTGTTTTCATATGCAAACCTCCTGTCGGATGTTGTATTGCTTCTATTATAAAGTATGATCCTTAAAATAGTCTTTGCAATATGCAGGAATCGTGTGTTATTTGTGCATGTTCTCGAGATACTCGAGTGCCCATCGATAGAGCGGGGCCTTCGGCGGAGCCTGCCCGTTGGTGCGGCTTGCGTCAAGATTGTGCCGCAAATCAGCCATCTTTACAGCCCTTGCAATGTCATTTTCTGCAAGCGATTTGACATACTCTTTGTAGGGGACCGCATCATCATGCGTCAGCAGCCGCAGTGCAGTGAGGATATCCTCCGTGAATCCGCATCCGGCGAGATAGTCGAAGCCGAACTGATCGCCGTGGTCTTCGATCACATCATGCAAAAGCGCCGTGCATACCGCCGCTTCGTTATCCATCTGCGATGCAAGATAGAACGGGTGGAAAATATACGGATATCCGCCCTTATCCGTGTCATACAGGTGCGCCCTGTATGCGATCTGAGAAGCTTTTCTGACAAGTGCAGTGTAGATCATCACAATACCTCCTTTTCCTTAATTATACGCGAAGTGATACACAGTGTCAAGCCGTTTTCGATGAAGAAGTGTGCAATTTTTCCCAAATTCAAAGACACACCCATCTATCACACGACATAATACTTGTTGATACCTGTGCAAAGTGCATAAAAATCGAAACCAAATTTCTACGCTCTTTGTAAAAAAAGTATTTACATTGATTGCTTAGCGTGGTATAATATGGTAAAGGGCAGTTGCCTTTGGAAGTAACGACCGAAGAAATATGACCGTGAGTGAAGGGAAAATGCTCCAACGCATCCCTCATTCTCGCCAACTTATCTTAAGGAGGAATTACTATGAAGAAAATCATGACAGTAGCACTCACCATCCTGATGCTGACTGCGTCCCTGTGCATGGCGATCATCTATGCAGAAACAGATGGAAATGCCAAATTATCTGAAAAGCTGAAAAGAAAATATGAGGCAAACGATGCAACATATCTGATACAGGTCTATATTTACTATGAGGATATCGACCTCGAAGCAATTGAAGCTGAGGTTACTGAACAGATCGCCGCACACGAAGAGGCGATGCGTGCATCCGGCAATTATTCTGAAAAGGAAATTCAAGAAGAATGCGAGGCTAAATATAGAGTACTTCTCAGAGAAACAAAGGTAGCAGAATATTTTGCATGTGGAACTGCGTTGAAGGAGGCACTCGGACTTTCTTCTGCAACAGTATCCAGAGGAGAACCCTATATCAGGGCTTATCTGAATTATGAATCTGCCACCATCGTAGCCCAGAATGAAGAAGTACTGAAGATGACTCTGGGCGATAACATTGAGGCAGGAATTGAAGAAACAGATGCGCCGATGCAGGATGTACCTACTGAATCGACCAATATAAATATAGGAGACCTGAACAAAGATGGTATGATCAATGCAAGTGACGCATCGGACATCCTGATTCTGGCTTCCAAGGCTGGAACAGGTTATTCACCAGCCAACGAAGAGCTGTACGCCGCCGACTACAACGCCGACGGCAATGCGGACGCAACGGATGCTTCTCTGATTCTGATCTTTGCGGCGGAGGAGGGCGTACGTTCCTAAACTGAATACCACAAGCTGCCGACGGCGTCATCCCGTTGGCAGCTTTTTGCTTTCCGAACCTCTCTTTTGCGATTTGTCGAATTTTGTCGAATTTTGTCGAATTTTGTCGAATTTTGTCGAATCGTGTCGAACTTTGTCGAATTTTGTAGAACAATGTCGAAATATGTCGAAATACAGGGAAATTTCCTTATCGAATTTGTCGTAAAACGTTGACACATCCAATTCTTTGTGCTATACTTGTTTATGGGTCCGGGAAACCGGATACTATTATAAGCTCTACGAACACCGCGACCTCCTCTGCATATACCAGGGGAGGTTCGGTGTTTTTTCAGGCATTTTGACAGGAGAGCGCATCCTGCGCTGAAGTCATTGGTCGATATGGGCATCGTGATCGGTAAGGACACACAAACGGCTGTCGATCCTCGCACAGCTGGGGATTGCATGCCCGTTGGTTTTATGGTATAATAGAAGAAGAACGTATCTGCGGAGTCATTTTCATCCCGCAGCAGAAAGGAAACTGCTATGAAACTACTGATCATTCGACACGGCGATCCGGATTATACAATCGATTCCCTGACAGAAAAGGGCCACCGCGAAGCGAAGCTCCTTGCGGAGCGCATTGCGCCGATGGAGATCGCATCGTACTATGTGTCACCTCTCGGCAGAGCGCAGAAAACCGCAGAGTACACTCTCCAAAAATGCGGCCGTTCCGCGCAGACTCTTCCCTGGATGCGTGAATATGACTGTAATATTATCTGTGACGAAACCGGAGAACGCCGCATTCCATGGGACATGCTTCCGGAAAAGTGGACACAGATTCCAGAATACTATGACAAGGATGCATGGGTCCATGTGCCGGTGATGGAAGAAGCCGGCATGGCGAAGGGAATCGCCGCAGTGCAGCAAGGCCTCGATGCTCTGCTGGAACAGCATGGTTATGTGCGTGAGGGAAAGTACTACCGTGCCGTGCGCCCGAATGAGGATACCATCGCGCTGTTCTGTCATTTCGGTGTGGAATGCGTCATGCTCGGACATCTGCTTGGAATCTCGCCCATGGTGCTGTGGCACGGCTTCATGGCTGCGCCCACGTCTGTGACGACCATCTGCACGGAGGAACGCTGTGAGGGTATTGCCAGCTTCCGTGTGAGCGCATTCGGCGATATTTCACATTTGTATGTACAAAATGAACCGCCGGCGTTTGCAGGCCGTTTCTGTGAAACTTACAGCAATACGGAACAGCGTCATTGATTACAAATTGGAGGTAAGCGAAATGGAATTTATCAGAGCAACGGAAATCAAAGCACTTGCAAATCCCGGCGTGGTTTCACGCCAGCTCCTCAATCCGGATAATTCCGAGAGTACCAGAGTGACGATCACAGAAGTGCATCTCGAGGTCGGAGCCTGCCAGCCGCGCCATATCCATGAGGCATCAGAGCAGATTTGGTATGCAACAAAGGGCAGCGGAACGCTTCTGCTTGCTGACAACGAGGAAAGAGCATTTCATGCAGGCGATGTTGTCCGCTTTGCGGACAAGGATGTGCATGGACTGCGCAACGACGGCGATGAGGAGTTTGTATATGTATCCGTAACAGCACCGCCGATCCACTTTGGCTATGCCTATCGGGAATCCAAATAGAACGGAGGAATGGTGAGATGAAGGATCAGCCGCTTTCTGCCAACTGCATCGTGCGTCCACATATTGTCTGTCATATGGTCATGTCCATTGACGGCAAGGTGACCGGAGACTTTCTGTATTCAGAAGCTGGTCTTGCAGCCGCTGAGATCTATTATGAGATCAACCGGCAATACAAAGCAGATGCATTTGCATGCGGCAGAGTGACGATGGAGGGAAGCTTTACAGGTGGTTTCTATCCAGATATTTCTGCGGAAACGATGACGACCGTTCCTCATGAGGATTACGTTGCCGCGCCTTCCGCTGGCTACTACGCGGTTGCGTTCGATCGTTCAGGAAGGCTCGGCTGGACGCAGTCTTGCATTCATGATGAAGACCCCGGGTATGACAACGCACATATTATCGAGATCCTGACAGAAAATGTGCAGGACGCCTATCTTTTGTATTTGCGCAGGATCGGCGTATCCTATCTTTTTGCGCAGGATCTTGAGACAGCGCTGTGTAAGCTGAGAAAACAGTTCGGTATCCGCACGCTCCTGCTTGAGGGCGGAAGCATTCTCAACGGTGCGTTTGCTGCAGAGAACTGCATTGATGAGCTGAGCCTTGTGGTTGCCCCCATTGTGGGGAATACTGAGGATAAACCGTTGTTCATGAAAAGCATACAGTCCGGTTTTGTCCTTCATGAGACGAAAACCTATGCCGGAGGAATACTGTGGCTGAATTACAGAAAGAAGTGACTCCATGCTAAGTTATACTTACAAACAAAAGGGCGAATTCGCCCTGATAGAAAAGAAGAGACCGACGCTCCGGAATGATACGGATGCCATCGTTAGAGTGACGCTTGCAAGTATCTGCACGAGCGACCTGCATATCAAGCATGGTTCCGTTCCCCGCGCAGTACCGGGGATCACTGTGGGACATGAGATGGTCGGCATCGTGGAAGAAACCGGCGCAGCGGTGACTTCCGTCAAAGCCGGCGACAGAGTAACTGTCAATGTTGAGACCTTCTGTGGAAAGTGTTTTTTCTGTCAAAAAGGATTTGTCAACAACTGTACGGATCACAACGGCGGATGGGCACTTGGCTGCCGGATCGACGGCGGACAGGCGGAGTATGTCCGTGTTCCCTATGCCGATCAGGGCCTGAACAAAATTCCTGACTCTGTGACGGATGAGCAGGCCCTTTTGGTAGGAGATGTTCTTGCAACGGGATTCTGGGCAGCGAAGATCTCTGAGATCACAACAGAAGATACGGTTCTCATCATCGGTGCGGGACCGACCGGCATCTGTACCTTGCTGTGTGTGATGCTGCACCATCCGAAGCGGATCATCGTCTGTGAATCCGACCCGTACCGCAGAGCATTTGTCCGGCAGCATTATCCCGATGTGATTGTAACTGCGCCTGAGGAAGTGCATGATGTGGTTTCGGCAAGCAGTGAACACGGCGGAGCGGATGTGGTGTTGGAGGTTGCCGGAACGGAGGATACCTTCCGCATGGCGTGGGAATGCGCCAGACCGAATGCCATTGTCACCGTGGTGGCGTTGTATGACACGCCGCAGATCCTGCCTCTGCCGGAGATGTACGGAAAGAATCTCGTCTTCAAGACGGGCGGTGTGGATGGCTGTGACTGCGCAGAGATCCTGCAGCTGATCGAAGCCGGAAAGATCGACACCACGCCGCTGATCACACATACCTATCCGTTAGCAGAAATTGAACAGGCGTATGCGCTCTTTGAGGAAAAACGCGATCATGTGATCAAAGTAGCGATCGAGCCTTAAAAGCACAATAAAGACCATTGAAAAGGAGGAGGATCTATGGCGGATGAATGTCTGATCTGTAAGGCACCGCTTGTGTACCGTAAAGAAGACGTTGAGATGGAATGCCTGATCTGTCATAAAAAAGAAAGCAGCAAAAGCGCATGCAGTAAGGGCCATTATGTCTGCAGTGCTTGCCATATGCGCGGGATCGATCAGATCTTTGTCCTCTGTATGCAGGAGAAGGGTACGGATCCTATTGCCATCCTTGAAAAGATGATGGCTATGTCGTTCTGCCATATGCACGGTCCGGAACATCATGTGATGGTCGGGGCAGCGTTGCTGACAGCATATAAAAATGCAGGCGGCGTACTCGACCTTGCACCGGCATTGACAGAAATGATGAAGCGCGGCCGTGCTGTACCGGGCGGTGCATGCGGCTACTGGGGTGCCTGCGGTGCAGGTGTCAGTACCGGTATGTATATCTCCATTGTAACGGATTCCACACCACTTGCACAGGAAGAATGGGGACTCTCTAATCTGATGACCTCATGTGCTTTAGGGAAAATCGGAGCAATCGGCGGACCGAGATGCTGCAAACGTGACTCCTATCTTGCAATATCCGCTGCGGCAGCGTTCACAAAAGAAAAACTTGGCATTGAAATGCATTTGCCGGAGATCCGGTGCACTCGTTCCAGATACAACAACCAGTGCATACGCAATAGATGCCCATTCTATCCGGAGGAGAGCCTATGAAACGAATCAAGGTAGCGTTTATCTGTGTGCATAATTCCTGCCGCAGCCAGATCGCAGAAGCGCTGGGAAAGAAATACTTGTCCGATATCTGTGACTGTTATTCTGCCGGAACGGAGACCAAGCCGCAGATCAATCCCGACGCCGTCAGACTGATGAAGGAGATCTATGGGATCGATATGGAACAAACGCAGTATTCCAAGCTCTTTTCGGAGATCCCGGATGTGGATATTGCCGTATCCATGGGATGCAATGTGGTTTGCCCCTACATGCCGGGTGTGCAGAATTTCAACTGGGGACTGGAAGATCCCACGGGAAAACAGGATGACACGTTCCGTGAGATCATTCAGGCGATCGATGAACGCATCCATCGTCTGAGAGAATCTATTCTTTCCTTATGAGGGAACGCCCATGCAGCAAGCGTGCTGTATGGGCATTTTTGTACTGCGTATAGCACTGTGAATCCGGTTGTTTCCGGATATGCCGGAGGATGTCCCCAAAATGTCCCACACCCCCTGCTATACTATGATCATACCCCATCCGATCCGGTTGTCATAATGCAGGATCTGTGCTATAATGAAACAGTAGGTTTCGGTGGAATGCTATCGCATTCGAATTTTTTTGTGATCGGAGGAACCGCTATGTACACAATCCAGCCTAAAAAGCTATTGATCATCCATATTCTTGACATTCTGAAGCGATATACGGATGCAGAGCACCGCCTTTCTCAGAAGGAGATCGTGGAGCTGCTGCGCAAGGAGTACACCATGACCGTCGATCGCAAGGCGGTCAAGCGCAATCTGATGAACCTGATCGACTTTGGTTATCCGATCTCCTATACAGAGTCCGTTCGTATCGGAAAGAACGGCGAGGAGGAGGTCATCTGCACGGATTGGTATATGGAGCATGAATTTGATGATGCCGAGCTGCGCCTGCTCATTGACAGTCTGCTGTTTTCGAGTCATATTCCCTATCATCAGCGCAGAAGCCTTGTGAGGAAGCTGGAGGAGCTGTCCAGCATCCACTTCCGAGCCAAGCTAAAGCATATCTGCATGATCCCTGATAATCAGCCAACGAATCCGCAGCTTCTGTATACGGTCGATGTCATCGGCAATGCCATTGCTAACGGGAAGAAACTTTCGTTTCATTATTGCAGCTTCGATGTGGATAAGAAGCTCCATCCAAGAATGCGAGAGGACGGTAGCGTCCGGGAATACATCGTCACGCCGTATCAGCTTGTGGTAAAAAACGGCAGGTATTATCTCGTCTGCAATTACGACAAATACGATGATCTATCCAATTACCGTGTGGACAGGATCAGTGACATCCGCATTCTGGCGGAACCTGCCAAACCGATCGGGAACATCCTCAGAAACCGCACAGGTCTTCCGCTGTCCGAGCATATGGCGGAGCATATCTATATGTTTGCGGGGGAAAGCATTCCGGTCACCTTCCGTGCGGATCGGTATATTGTCCCCGATATCATCGATTATTTTGGCATGGAGGTGGAGTTTTCTGAGATGACGGAGGACACCGTTCAGGTCGCCGTTCGGATCAATGAGGAGGATATGTTCAAGTGGGCGGTGCAGTATGGTGATCATGCAGTAGTGCTTGCACCGCAGTCCCTGCGTGACAGGGTGCGCGAAGCACTGCGAATTGCATTGAAGCAGTATTGTGATTGAAGCCCCGACGGATCTCAGCAAGGGAGGTAGCCATGAATCATCAACTGGATGCATCGGATCAGCAGCTGATCCGTATCGCGCGCAGCGCATTGGCAGAGCTTCAGGGCAGCACGGACCCATGCACAGTCGGCTGCGCATTGCGAAGCAAAAATGGAAGTGTTTACCGTGCCGTGAGCTGTTATGGCATCTATGGCTCGTGTGCGGAGCGCAGTGCCATGGACATTGCCATGTCCGCTGGTGAGCGGGAGTTTGAGACCATTGTTGTGGTGCATGAGAATGCACTGAACTATGTGGTATCTCCCTGCGGTAGATGCAGACAGATGCTCTATGAGCATTGCCCCGATATCGGGGTGATCGTAAATGATGATAACGGCGCGCTTCTCAAGGTAACGGCAAGGGATCTTCTGCCGTATGTCACGGATTTTACAGATGCACCTCAACGCTCCGTTGACTGACTGGAAAAGATAAGTTGATTGACATTCCTGCTGTCATGTCGTATAATAATCTTACGGTACCGAAACGATAAGGAGTGATGACAATGATTTCGATTGGAGATACGATCAGAACAATGCGTCGTAAATGCGGCTTTACACAGGAAGAGCTTGCTGCAAGGCTGTCCGTTACACCGCAGGCCGTGTCCAAATGGGAGAATGGCGGCGGCCTTCCGGATCTTTTACAGATCGTGCCGCTGGCGCAGATTTTCGGCATCACGACGGATTCCTTGCTCGGAGCAGGGGATGCAGTATATGGAAAAGCACACACAGGCAGCGCTCCAGCATGAAAAGCAGCTGATGTCGTCGTCGCTGCCGCCTGCGGAAAAGCATCTGGCAGCCTATTTCTATTTCCGTGCGGAAGCTGAAAAAGAACCATCCAACTACGCCATCATGTGCAGATGTATCAATCACGCCGCAGAGCTCAGCCGGTACGCGGATTTTGAAGGCTTCATGTCCGACCGTACCGCGGAACGCGACGAGATTTTTGAGGACTGTGAACGCAAAAACGCCTGCATTGCAAGATTCTGTGATGACAGGGCGATCGTTGAA
Organism: uncultured Ruminococcus sp.; assembly: GCA_964472035.1. Taxonomy (GTDB): domain Bacteria; phylum Bacillota; class Clostridia; order Oscillospirales; family Ruminococcaceae; genus UBA3855. The sequence goes on along the minus strand of CAYYIT010000018.1, from coordinate 6,365 downwards.
AAATCCGATTTCGCCATGGCGTGGATCTGTATTCATACCAAACAGTTTGATAAAGCAAGAGCGCTGATCGATCGTCTGCCGAGTCTGGAAAGCAACAACCTGCGCGAGAGCATCACAATGAAGCTGCTGAAATTTCAGTACGGCTTTGACTGGGCAAAAAAAGCCATTTCCGGAAATATCCGCAAACTCCTGCATGCCACAGCCAAGGAATTCTTCTATGCCTTTGAGGAGTATGCGTGGGATGCGGACAGCACGGAAGCACTGGAATTCGGGCATAAGCTCCTTGCCATTCTGCAGGGCTATCAGGCATTTGAGGAGCTGCATTCGGATGTATTGCTCTGTGAGAATTATATCCGCAGCTTTTTCCCGAAGTGCTATGCTGACAGCGGCGAATATGAAAAAGCAGCGGAGGAACTCCTGCATATTGCACAGAATTACGCGGTATTCAGCCCGTGTGCAGAGATGGAATGGACCGATGCTCCGGCCACATTTGACACTGCGATCGGTTATATGACAGAAGAGCAGCGTGAACTGGTCGGACAGTACGCGGCGTACAAGAAAGCGGTTGCAGTCATAGAAGGAGTGGGGAAGAATGATCCGCAGATTTGAAGAAACGGATGCGCAGGCGGTTGCGGCACTGATCTGCAAAACCATGCGCATCAGCAACAGTAAGGATTATCCGGAGGACTGGATCGAGCGCAGTTCCGCTGCATTTACGGCCGATGTTGTAAAACAGCGTGCCAGCTGGACGCATTTCTATGTGATATGTGAGGGGGAAACCATCATCGGCTGCGGCGCGATCGGACCCTATTGGGACAGTAAGGATGAGAGCTGCCTGTTCACGATTTTTGTTCTGCCCGAATATCAGGGCAGGGGATATGGCCGCCTCATGATGGAAACCTTGGAGCAGGATGCGTTCTTCCTGCGTGCGAAACGCATCGAGATCCCTGCCTCCATCACTGCCTGCGAATTTTACCGCCGGTTTGGCTACGATTTCAAGGACGGTATTGCCGAAGTGGATGAAGAAGGCCATTACAGGCTGGAAAAATTCCGAAGTCTCCGATCTGGAGCAAAATAAAAAACGGCTGCTGCGCGGAAATTCCGGTGCAGCAGCCGTTTGTATTGTTTTATCGGATCGAAAGCAGGACACGCTTCATGATGCAGAGATCGAATACATCGATCCGGCCATCCTTGGAAAGATCCGCAGTGTCAGAACTTGTCAGATCCTCCGTACCAAGCAGGTATTTCTGCAGCATGATAAGATCCAGAATGGTGGCAGCACCATCCGCATTCACATCACCGGCGATGGAATCGGATGAAGCTTCTGCAGCAAAAACAGTATAGTTTACACAGCCGGAGACCTGTCCGTTTTCGCCGAGGAATACCGTATCCCCTGCATTGATATCCTTGGCATAGAGCTTGAACACAACGTCCTTGCTGTTGATCACAGTCAGCTCCGTCAGTGTGTATTCTGTAAGCCATGCTGGAACATTCTCCACTCTGGAATCCATGGCAACGTAGACAGTCATGTCCGCACCTGCTGTAAATGCAGCAAGCGTGCCGGTGCTGTTCTTGGAATCACATGCAGTCAGAATCGTTTCCGCACCGTTCAGCACACCTGGGATCTCAACATAGGTTGCATCGCGATCGCCGAATACAAGATCTCCGACGGAAAGTGCATTGTCGAATTTCCAGCCTGACACATAGTTCATATCACTGATGCGAAGATCCTTGATGAGTTTACCATCCGTTGCAAGCTGAATTTCGGGGATCCATTTCTGGTTGTCGGAGCCGTCAAGTGTCCACTGGATGACATTTGCGCCCTCCACTGTCGAACCGCCGTCGATTCCGAGGCCGCTCTTTTCATGGGTGGCCTTGGTTACGATGGCATAGGTGCCATCTCCGTTTGAGACGAACTTGAACGACTGCGCATCGCTTTGCGTATCCGTCCAGATGCCGAGATTGGTGCCATTATCAGGTTTTCCATAGTCAAGATCGAGGAGGAAGGAACTGCCGTCCCCCACCGCGGAATACAGCTTGTAGTATCCGTTTCCGGCATCCTGCAATGTCCAGTTTGCAGCGCCGGATCTGCCCTGTTGTACATTTGTGCCGGCCTCTGCCGTACCGTCTGCAACCTCCAGATAGAGACTGCTGCCGGCATTCCGGAACCTATAGCTATAGGCAGTGTCGAACACCGCACCGGGCTGGCCTTCCATGACATCGATGGGTTCCTTGAAAGGACATTCATGCTTGACAGAAACAAAACCAGCCATACTGCTGTCAGTAATGAAAGTCAGACCGCTGTTCTGATGGCCGGTGTATTTCAGACAAAAGTCCTTGGTGTCCGTGCCGTTTGTGTTGTATGCATCGATCAGAGCATATCCATAATTGGACTGATCCGGATACCATGTGCTTGTATTGGAGGTCTTGAAATTCAGCGGATAGGGCGTGGAATTTGCGGTATCGCTTGTATAAGAGCCGGTATCGCGGTAGGGATCGCCTGCGGTGCCTGCTACGATCTCATCGCCCTTCAGGGACTGAAAACGACAGTTTTCGCTGACGATATTGCAGTGATCACCGCCGATGATCTGGTCGGTGCTCTGGTCGTTGCCATTGTCATTGCCGGAATAATAGTTGTTCACGACATGCATATTGCCATTGCCGATCTGCGGACAGCGGCGCACGCATTCATCCCACCAGTTGTACATCACGGACGTACGGCATCGGCTGTATTCATCATTCTGCGTGCCATAGGCAACCGTCCAGAAACGATTGCGGAAGATACAGTAGGAGATGGTGATGTAGTCGGGGCTGCGGAGTCTGTCCTTCTTGTCCATATAGGTTTCGTAAGGGGTGTTGATCCAGATGAACTTGCCGACCTCGTCCACATCACGGGACAGCTCGCTGATAAAGGAACAGTGGTCGATCCAGATCTGACGGGATGACCAGATCTGCACGAGAATGCGGCCCCGCTCGGTCTTGGCAAGGAAATCGATGTTCTGGATAACGATGTTATCCGAAGGATTATCTCCCTCAATGCCGTATTCATTGTTGGTTCTCAGTTCGCAGTCAATGAGCTTTCCGCCATTATATGCACCTACGAGGCTCTTGTTATCGCGGATGCGCGTTTTCTGGTGGGGCTGCATATTGATTGTACCGTCCACGACGATCGTATAGGGCTCAGTGGAATTGAGATAATTGATAAGATCCGTATCCTTGGAAACATAGACCGTTTCGCCGAACAGACCGCCGATCGTACCGGCTTTCTCACCGCTTTCGGTCATGCAGTTGGCAGCAAAACCATCGCATCCGGTGAGGTTGATTTTGTATTTCTGGAAGGCATCGCCGCTGTAGCTGCTCATGTAAAAGCTGTTGGAATCGGCCGAGAAGGTCAGTGCCTGCGATGCATCTGCGTTGCTGACGATCTTGTAATAGAGCGCATAGCCGTCATAGTCCTTCTGCACACTCTCGATACGCCAGCGTTGATTTGCACCATCCGTATCGGTTGCAAGAAGGGCATTGCTGCCGTCTGCCGTGAGGATCTGACCGTTTGCGGTGCTTACGATCTCAAAGACGCCGCTTGCGACATAGTTGAGTGTCCAGTTCTCGGAAGATGTACCGTTTTGCACGTCGGATCTCAGGGAAGAATCTACAGCGTTAACATTGCGATTGGTATTGGAGATCCCCATCTGAAATCGCTGGAGCGGGTAGGAAACGGCCGCCTGTACCTCTGTTTCTGTGATTATGGGAGCATTGCCAAACATCGCAGAAAACGCTGTCACTGCAGATAAAAGAAGGCTCATGCCCTTTTTTAGACTCATAAAAATACCTCCTTCAAGGAATGTAGAATCCGAATTGTTACCTCCAGTTTATCAGATTTGTGTTCCCAAAACAATGCGTTTTTCCATCAAACGAATGTGTTTTTTCATCATGCAAAAACGGCCTCATACAGGATGAGACCGTTTGTATCATGCATGATTCTGTTTGCGGTACTGCAGTGCGGATACGCCGTTCCTTTCCTTGAACTGGCGCATAAAATGGCTGTAGTCCTTGTAGCCGCAGGCATCGGATATTTCCTGCACCCGAAGCTCGGTGCTGCAGAGCAGCTTTTTGGCCTTTTCCATTCGTGCAGTAATCAGATCTTCTTTGAAGCTGACATTGAACTCCGTTTTGTACATGCGCTGAAAATGGCTGGCACTGATACCGATGGAATAGGAAATGTCAGGAATATTCCACGCGTTCTGAGGTGATGCCTGCATTTCGCGACGCAGCCGCTGCAGACGCTCCTTGTAATTACCGGACATGATTGCAGCCGCATCCGCTTTTTGGAGAATGGACTGCAGCTGTTCTTCGAAAAAGCTGCCGGCCATACTGATTTTCTCAAACTGCAATGTTCTGTAATCAGTTACGAGTTCCGGCATCTGCAATTGTGTGACACCGCCTTGCATATAGCGGATCTTCTCCTCAAGCCGCATCAGTCTTTCCTGCGCGGTCAGATGGATGCTGTGACCGGAGATCGGCAGGATCACAGCAAAAACAGTGTCCTGCAGTCGGCAGAGCAGTTCTGTCGAGTCTGAGGAAAGTCGAAGCGCATTGGAAATCATCAGTTCTGATTCGCTGCCATAGCGGATTGCTATGCCGTTTTTTTGCACATAGGAGATCAGAATGCACATGTAGTTCAGATCCCGTTGTTCTGAATATACCGGCAAATCCAGAAACCGTTCCATCAGCCCTCTTTTGTTATAGAGGCCAGTGGTGGGATCGATCACCGAAAGTGCTTCGAGCTGCTGTCGGATATATTCCTGATAGCATCGTTTCTGAAGCGCATCCAGTCCGTTGGAAATAACGTTGCACCAATTCATGAGGTAGTCATCCAGACATATTCTGTATGCCTCCGGATAAGTAAATGCAATATATCCGAAGATCTGTGTTTCATGATGCAGGGATGCGAATACCTTGAGCTGCGGCTCATGCGGTTTGAGCAGATCGGGCAGCAGATCCTTGGTCATAAAAGCGATCTCCGTTTCCGGAGACCCCTCCGCATTGCGTTCCAGCACACGGAGCATTCGTTCAGAGAATCCATGCTCTCTGAATATGGCGGTGTTTTCGTAGTCGAATTGCCAATCTTCACATAGACAGATGGCATACTGCGTGATGGGATTGAGCAGGTAGGAAAAGCTGTAAATGGTGCTCATCAAGTCTTTCAGAGAAGCAGCTCTTGTGATCGGATAGGAAAAATTGGATGACATGAAGGTTTTCTGATCGTTGCGGCGATTCATGATGTTGGTGATGTAGTTTTCAATATTTCTGTCCGATGTAGAAATACAGCCGCAGCTTGTACCGTAACGAAGGTACTGCTGCGGATAATCAGCCTCACAGTTCTTTCCGGTCATCATTTCATAAAGGCGTGAGACGGCCATATAACCGAACTGTGTTTCACGACCGCAGATCGTTGTGATCTTAGGCGTACTCAGGAAGGTTTCCCAGTGTCCGTCATAGCCTGTGACTGCAATGTCCTCGGGAACGGAGATGCCGTTTTCTATCAGAGCCTCACACAGGGAAGCTGCCATCATATCACTTGCACAGACGATCGCATCGGGCTTTTCGATCTTGCCCTGAGCGATAGCGACCCCGAGCTCGCGGGATTTGGCTTTCCAGAAATCGCCGTAGAAAATTGCGTCCTTTTCCAGTCGAATGCCTGCTTCTTCCAATGCTCTGCGGAAGCCCTGGGCGCGTACCATGGAATTATTGTCGTCACGGAAACCCGTCAGACAATAGAGCTTGCGGCAGTGATGCTCTTCGATCAGATGTTTTGTCAGCAGATAGATGCTTTCTTCCTGACAGGGCATGATATACGGAAAACGCGCCGTCTTTTCGCCGATGACGAGACAGGGGATGGACAGTTCTTCCAGCCTGTCATAAATCATGCTGCGGCATTCGCTGTCCAGAAAACGTGATGCGCAGAACAGGATCCCATCAAGATCTGCCATCAGAGGGAGCTGATAGATGTTTTCATATCCCATGATTTCAGGATAATGCCGGTATTCCTGCAGGACATTGCATATATCGCAGAATACCAGAACATCATATCCAAGCAGTCTGGCCTGTGAATAGATTCCCTGAAGCAACTCCTGTTCAAGAGAATCATAGACATCCGGAATAATGACTCCGATTCTGCCGATAGCATGCATACGTGGCACCTCCCTTGGCGAAAAGTTTCCTATTAATATTATACCAGTCTTTCGTTACTTTGTCAATAAATCACGCAGAATTACGATGTAAACAGAAAGGCAGCTGTGATGAACAGCTGCCTCAGCTTGTCAATAAACCCACCCTAAACGAATATCCCCAATAAGCAAGCCCTC
>CAYYIT010000017.1:0-43536 GCA_964472035.1 uncultured Ruminococcus sp. | reverse complement strand
CACTTCTATGTGAAAAAGTCCAGCACTGGGCTGGACTTTTTTGACAGACTGAGGCTGTATCCATCCGGATACAGCCTTTTCTTTTGCAGCATATCCCCCGCCGCGGCGGGGGATATTATGATTTATTCTACCATCAGATAGGTGCCGATGTATTCGGAGCCGTAGCCGAGCAGGTACTTCTGCAGGGCAACGATATCGGTCACGCCGATCGCGCCGTTCTGGTCACAGTCCGCATAGATATGATAACCATTGGTCAGCACCACTCTCTTGAGCTGTCCCAGATCGAATACGTCCACCTGCTCATCCAGTGTCAGATCGCCGATGATGCCGCTGACAGGCGTCGTAACGGATTCCACCTCTGTGTAATAGTAATCCGCATCGGCCACATCCTTGTGATAAACGCGGAAATAGTCCATGGAACCGTCGAAGTAAGCCGATTCGTCCAGACCTCTTGCAATGTAGTACTTCGCATCGGAGGAGACCACGTCGCAGGGATCCGCTGTGATCGTACCGGATGCAGTATGGGTCTTGCCCTCCAGATCCTCCACATTCAGAACGGCATTGTCCCCCGTCATGGAGAGGCTGATGGTATACCACATACCGGGTTCCATCACGACATCCGAAGTAAGGCGCTGCTCGCCCGCACCGTCATTGATGACCAGCTCCAGAGAATTCTGGCTGCCGCTCGTTGTCAGGTACATGTACTTCTCCGCATCACCGTAATAGAACAGCTGCTGCTCCCAATCCGCATGCGCGAGCACTGCCGTCTGGATCTCGATATCATGGAAATTCGCCATGGAGCTGTCCGCAATGATGTACTGCTCCCTGCCGTCGAACGTCATGACGCCCTGTCCGCTGGTGCGCACAGCTTCCCAGGTAGGGCTGTTCTGCGTTACGCCATAGGTGGAAGTGTAGGTATCCTTCACGGTATCGCCGTTGTCTTCGGAGAATTCATAGCCGATGTACAGGCCGTCCGTATAGGGTCTGGAGGAGGTATAGCTCTCCGCGCTCACCCATCCGTAGACTGTGCCTGCGGATACCGCCTTATTGCCGTCGTCGTAATAATCGCCGTCCGCGATCGCCTGACCGCTCAGGCTGCCGGACGCCATACAGAACGCCACGCCCTTGACGGTCGCGTTGCCGCTTACGCGGTAGTCATTATAGATCAGGCCGCTTTCGATGACTCTGCCGTACTCACTGACCACAGCATTGCCCATAACGCCTGCGTAATCGCTGATGATGGCATTATCCTTGACAACGGCACGCTCTGCGATCACCGCATGGCCGTTGACGATGGCATTGCCGGACACCTGTGCACTGCCGCAGACCGTCGCATAATCATCGATCACAGCATTGCCGGTAACGGTTGCATAATCAAGGACCTTGGCATTCGGGCCGACATACACGCTTGCATCGACCGTTGCCGTGGAAGCAACGAAACCGCCGCCGTTGGGATGATAGCTGCCATAGCCGCTGGCAGAGGTATTCTGCTGGTGCTGCATTTCTGCACCGTTGATGGTCACGGCATAGGGATATCGGGTCTTGGAAGAGAACGGGTAATTCGTCTCTGCAAATTCCGAATCCGGACCGTAGGGCAGGCCCACCTGCACATAGGTATCCGTGTCGGGCGTTGCGCAGACCGTCAGGTACGCCTGACTGTCCGTACCGCTGTTCCATGCCATCTGCATGGTCTCGCCGTCGCTGAACAGATCGGAATATCTGGTCGTGCCGTCGTACTGCTCCACAACAATGCAGGCTCTCCAGTCGGCGCCCTGCACATCGGTCAGTCCCTCAAGCGTTACGGAGATCGTATCCCCCGTGGGCACCAGCGGCACGAGATTCATACCTGCCTGCTGGGGCGCGCGCTCGGTCGGAACGGTATAGTAATTCGGGTGATCGGTGCTCTGCTCGAGGATCGTGTAGATCTCGCCCCAGTTCCATGCACCGAACTGGAACAGCTGGTTCAAGCGGTCGCGGTATCTGTCCTGCTGCGCCAGATCCAGCGTTGCCATGCGCTTTGCAAAATGGCCGAGGGTATCCTTCATATCCGCTTCCGCCAGACGGTCGATCATGGAGAGAGGATACTCATCCACCTGTCCCTGCTGCAGCATGGTCTTGACAAAATCCGTACCGTATCCCGGAAGATTGTCCGGATTCTCGGTCAGGTACTGCAGGAACGGCCATGCTGCGTAATAATCACGACCGAACGGGAAGGTAAAGCAAAGATTCTTCATGTAGGTTTCAAAGAAGTCCGTACCGCCTACGGAATCCACCCACGGTGCATAGTAGTCCGAGTACAGGAACTGCTCACGGAACCAGTTGCCCATGGTCTCATACCACGCGTAGGTGTACTTATTGGTGTTCCAGCCGAGCTGATGGGCGGTCACGACATGCGCAAATTCATGCGGCATGACCCAGGAAGGCGTGTCATACGCCATGGCATCCACGCAGCAGAACATAAAGCCGAAACCGCCGGAGTCATAGGACATATATGCCCAGTCATCCGTGAACGCTTCCAGGCCGGTGCCGGAGATGTAGATGTTCACCTTGTACTCGTTTCCGTCGCGCAGGGACGTGTTCACCGACTGCGTGGGCGGTGCCATCTGCAGGTCATTCATGTAGACATCGTAGCATGCCTCCAGATGACGAGCATTGCCCTCGAGGAACTCCTGTGTGACTCTGGAACTATCCGCGCCGTAGCTGCCCCAGATGAACTGGAAATGCTCGGAGGACCAGTAGTTCACGCCACTCTGGTTCTGGCACATCACATCTCTTGTCAGGAGTGTGTCCGCCTGCTGTTTTGTGGTTTCCACCGGTGCGATCCGGATCGCGGACACTGTCTGCGCAGCGCCGCTTGCGCCGAAGCAAAGCACTGCTGCGCAGATCCACGCGGCAGTTCGCTTCCAGCCATTGTTTTTTCTCTTCATATCAATTCCCTCATTCTTTCTGTATTCCATCTCCTGCGGAATACATATATGTAAACTATACCATATTTTTTACAGATTGTCAATCAATTTCCGGTTGTTTTTTCATATTTTGGTAACAAAAGCAGCCCGAAAGGCAAATGCCCTTCGAGCTGTGATATATGTATTTGGTTTTCAGGACTCCGAAACCAGCTTGCCGCAGATATGCTCCGGTGTCAGCACCAGCAGCAATGTCCCCTTGGCATACTGTTCGATCTCCTTCTGTATATACGCTTCATCCTGCGTAAATTTCCGGCTGAGCCTTGCGGCAATATCCGTAATGCGTTCCATATCATCGACAACTTCGATCCTGCCGAACACAATGACGCTTTTCACATGCCAGATCCAGCTGCCTTCTTCGCGTGTACCGCGATCCATCACGCAGAACGACACCTTATCATGCTTACGCAGCGCATCCAGACGATGGCCTGCTTTACCGCAATGGAAATACAGCTTGCCGTCCGCTTCGTGATAATAATGGTTCATCGGCATACCGTAGGGATAGTCATCATCCCCAAGCACGGAAAGCACACCGCGTGTTTCTTCCGCAAGGATGCGGATGCATTCTTCCTGCGAAAGCTGCTGCTTTCTTCTGCCAAGCTCTCTGAACATCGCTGTTTACTTCTCCACGGGGGTAACGTTGTTCTTCGTCAGGCTCACAGAGATCTTGGAGCCGCGGTCGGTCGTCTTCGGGAGATAATGCAGCTGGATCGCCTCGAACTCGGGATTCACCTCTGCTGCAAGATAGCCGCTGTACTCTGCACCGGCAGCGATCTGGTCGGAGAAGGTCTCCTGACCGTAGAACTTATACAGCTGCGCGCCCGCCGGAATGGTGAAGCACTCATCGGGTTCATAGTAGGTGCCGTCCACAGTCAAGGCGAAGTTATTCAGGTAGTTGGTCATTACGGTGTCCTCGGAACCGTTCTGGATCTTTACATGGAAGAAGAGCAGCTTCTTGCCGGTATTATCCATGGTGATATCGGGATCCTCGACCTTATCCACTGTCACCGTCATACCGCCGAAGGTAGCGGATTCGCCGTAAAAGATCTCGACTTCCTCATAATGCACCTCTGTCACAGACTCGGGTGTATAGGGTTCGGCTTTGCTATCAGAAATCGTACGCTTACCGCCGCATCCGGCAGTTGTCAGCAGCAGTGCGGCCAGAAGCGCACAGATGGTTGTTTTGGTTTTCATCATGTCTATTTCATCGCAGAGAACTGCGATTCCTCCTTTCAGAACTTTCCTGTTCTCATCAGCACAGGATCATTTTTATTATAGCATATCCCCGCATGATTTGCAAGACTTTTCTAATCACTATTTTTTTCACCGCGGCGCGCAAGACGAAGCTCACGAAAAAACGCCGTCAGCATGCCGCTGCATTCCTCCTGCAGAACACCGCCCGTAAGCGCCGGATGGTAGTTATACGGGAGCGCGAACATCTGCTCGACCGAATGCACTGCACCGCTCTTGGGATCATACGCGCCGAAATACACCTCATCGATCCTCGCCTGGATGATGGCGCCGCTGCACATCGGGCAGGGCTCAAGCGTGACATACAATGCACACTGCGGCAGACGCCAGCCGCCGAGCTTCCGGCAGGCTGCATCAATAGCCATCAGCTCCGCATGCGCAAGCGCATGCTTTCCTGTCTCTCTCTGATTGTAGCCCTCACCGACGATCTCACCGGTGGGGATCTTCACAACTACGGCGCCGACGGGGACTTCGCCCATCGCTGCGGCCTTTTCGGCAAGCTCCAGCGCACGGCGCATGTATTTCTCGTGCTGTTCCTTCATATTCTGCTCCATGCAGTGCCTCCCATCACACCATCATCGAAATGACCATCGCCATCAGAAGTGCAAGGATGGTCGCTGTCAGCATCAGCTTCGCAGAAAAGAAGGCAGCAACCTTGTCCTGCCATTCCAGAACTGTACGCCTCTCCAGCGCGGCGGCAGTATGCAGCTTCGCAATTTTCCCGTATGCGAGTGCAGCGGCGCCGATCACGCAGGGCAGCAGCAGCACTGTCCACCACAGCAGCGTATAGGTATTTCCCTGCGTTTCGATGAAATACAGTGCGAACATATAGATCTCATGAATAATATGCAGCAGCAGCGCTGTCAGAAAGCTGCCCGTCTGCACCATGTAGTAGGAGATCATCAGCGTGATCAGACCCACACGCAGCATATCCGAAGGCGTGTGCATCATCAGCATCGAAATCACCGTGACCGTACCAATTGCAAAGGTATCACCGAACTGCCGCAGCACCTGGAACATACTGCCATGCAGCAGCATCTCGATCACCAGCGGCAGCACAAAAATGAGGAACATCTCATATGTAAAGATCATATGGTCGGCGGAATCGATCGAATCAAGGAGCATCTGGTATTTTTTCAGCTCTGTTGAATCCGGCACCAAGAAAGTACCAAGGCCGGCACTCAGCAGCATGATCAGTGCCATACCGGCAAGCAGCTGGTGCGGTTGATGGATCCGCAGCGGTATCCGAACCTTCAACGGCATCCGAAGCATGCGCATCAAAAAAATCATCGGCAGCAGGTGTTTCAGAAAGCTGATGACAGCAGTAACGATGAACACTGCCATCTCATCGCCGGAAACGCTGTATTCCAGATACACAAAATCAATGCGGTAATGCATCAGGTTCAGGATCTCGATAAGCAGCTTGTCGAACAGATTCTCCGCTGCATAAAAAAGCAGCAGTGCAAATCCGATCAGATTGGCAATACGACCGATCACGTTCTGCTCCGTTTTGGACTGGGACGGCTGCTGGATCGTAGGATTCTCAGAAAAAGCGGTTTCCTTCGGATGCTTGGAGAAAACGTACGCGTATTTGTTGTCCGGCTTCCGACGCCATTTTTTATATGCCTCATGATAGGAGGCGGACTGGTTCGGGCAATGATAATCCTCTGCCACATCGATCATCTTTTCCGTTTGTGTATTCGGCATGTGTCCTCCTCCTTTGCGGTCGTTTCACCAGCGGCACCTATTCATGATGAACAAAATGCCGCCATTATTCTTTATTATATCATATAAACTTACATGGTATGACCACATCCCAAAAACATTTAATGAACGTATGGTAAAAAAAGAATGTCTGTTTTTTGAATAAGTATAACAAATTATGAATGCCCGTATCTTCTTCCCTTTCGCACACTTGATATTTCTCCTCGTTTGTACAAGTTGTATATTTTCGAGAAAAATCTGTGAAAAAATCATACAAATTCACAAAAAACCAGTTGACGAAGCGCCGATTGTGTGCTATAATATAGGAAAGAATTGCAAAGAAGGAGGAATCCGCATGGAAGATTCATTGATGCGGCGGTTTTGTTGTTTCTGCACGTCCGCAGTGTTTCTTGCTGCATCCAGCATTCTGCCGGTACCGGTTGACGCCGCAGCAACCCCATCACTGAGTTTATCCCAGGTTTCAGTAACAGAAGACGCCATTGCACAGGGTTCCACCGTCGCAGTGGACGTTCTGCTCAATGACAATGCTGATGGTTTTCTGGCAGCGTCATTCGGTATCGCTTTTGATACTGCGCTGACCTTTGATCATGTTGACTTTGGCAATGACGCCGGCTCCTGCTTCGAATATGCGTGCAATCAGGAACTCGGTGCATTGTGGTTCTCCGGCGCCTGCGGCAGTGCAGAAGACTCCGCTACCGAAGAAGAAACCACATTATTCACGCTGTATTTCATCGTTCCGGAGGACGCTTCTCCCGGCGATGTGTATGATATCCAGTTTTTGTGGCATGGCCTTGACGGCAATTCCGGCTTCTGGTGTGTTGGCGATCACACCAACATCATCGGAAATATCCAGTCCGTTTCCTACAACGGCGGCATTTCCGTACTCGATCCCACTGCACCATGTCTGGATCAGACGGATCTGAGTGTTCATGTCGACGGCACGAAGCAGCTGAGTGTCCTCAATTATGCGGCGCAGCCCACATGGGTTTCCGACAACGTTGCTATTGCTTCCGTCAGTGCGGACGGTACCGTCACCGGCGTAGCCGCAGGCTCCTGCAAGATCTACGCGTTCCTGGATAACGCCTATCTGATCTGTTCTGTAACAGTTACAGAAGACGCATACTACGACGTTTCGACCACTTCCGTCGTCTATATTACCGACCCCGACCAGCAGGTCTATCTGCAGGTACCGGACACTGGCGCTCTGCTGACACCGACATGGTTCTGCGACAACACCGCAGTGGTTACGGTCGATAACGGCAAACTCCAGGCGATCCAGAATGGCTCGGCTACCGTATACGCTATCTGTGGAAATCAGGTCTACACGACACAGGTCGTTGTTGATTTCGAAGAGGACTTACTCTCCGGCGATGTGAATCTCGATGGCAACGTCACCATCACCGATGTCATCAAGCTGAGTAAAGCGCTGCAGGGTGCGGATTATCTGACCACTGACTCCGCTGTCACTGCCGACGCATTCTACGACGAGCTGATCAATACGATGGATGCACTGACCATCATGAAATTTCTGGTGCATATCGAAACCACGCTGCCCGTTCAGAACAGCTGATCACAAAACAATGACGCTCCGCATCGCAGCGGAGCGTTTCTTTTTCCGGAAATAAAAATCCCCTGATTGCATATCAGGGGATCGGATTATTTGGTGTTTTTTACATTCCAGCGGAAGGAACAATACTTGGATGCCTTGCTGACATCGAACATATTGTTGTTCAGGATCCTCGTGAAATCCAGGAAGCGATAATTCGTCTTCATATCCTTATTGCCGATCAGATTCTTGATGGAATTCAGGCTGGTATTCGGGGGATTACGCTGCAGAACAACACCGATACGGTGGTTGGTCTTCATGTACTCAATGATCTCAGAAGCCATTGTCAGGTTCTTATCCGCTACATTGTAGATGCCGTTATAGGTATTGTCTTCCGCTGCACGGCAGAATCCCAGCAGGAAGTCTACGAGATTGTGTACACAGCAGCAATGGAAGCCATATTCACCCGTGCGGTAAACGAACTTCGTATTGTCCTTCGGGTCTGTGATCTTGGATTCCAGATTTGCAGAGAAGTTCTTTGTGTACACCTGCGGTACGCGGACAATTGCACACATGATACCCTTTGCACGGCCGATATCCGCAGCCATGGTGGTCTCGGAGTCGGACTTGAGCTTGGAGTAATTCGTCATAGGCTTGACATAATCATCCTCTCGCAGCGGCTCACGGGTCTTGGGCATCTGGTATACCTGTGTTGTACTGATCAGCACAAACTGCTTGACATCGTGTGCAATTGCAAAACGATAGATAAAGCTGTTGCACTGCTTGTTTTCCTCCACTTCTGCATCCGTGATGATATGACCGAAGTCATTATCCGCTGTGCAGGCAAGATGGATCACAGTATCTATCTTATTCTTTTCAAAAATATCTGCATATGTACCTTTATCGGACGGCTTTGCCTGAATAAAGGTAAAATGCTCCTTATGGATATTATACTCGCTGGACTGTTTGTCAACCGCCAGTACTTCATAGCCTTTTTTCAAAAAGCCGGAGCACACATGATCGCCGATCAGTCCACAGCCGCCTGTAACCAGTACTTTTGCCATACAGCAAACCTCCTGTGAACATTATTCAGTTTCTTTTCATTATTATAGCATGGCACAGCCATGAATTCAAGTACATTTTGTGAATTTTTCAATAAAGAATGGCCATAATAAACAAATTACTCGTTTTTCAACAATTGTATTCCGGCATTTTGCTGATTTTCGCCATCCCAGTACCGTACTGGAAAAACCGCACACAGCAGCCCGCGAATGCGATCCCGGGCTGCTGCGCAATTGTTTTATTCTTAGCTGTTGTTCGCCTCATCCACCATGGTCTGAACCGCATCCTTGATGGTGCCCAGGGTCTCGTTCCAGGGTGTACCTCTGGAAGCGCCGCGAGTACCGCTGTCAATGATGTCGGACAGGTCGGTGGAAACACCGTTCATGAAGTTGATAACAGGATTTTCCAGTGCCATCTCGTCCATGGTGTTCTTCATATCGATCATTTCCTGTGTCCAGGCATAGTCATCGATGAATGCCTGGTTGCCGATTGCCTTTGCCTCTTCGTTCATCAGAGAAGCACGCTTGCAGTCGAGGTACTTTGCAACGCCCTCGGGGTTGTGGCCACCCTTAACAAATACATAGGAATCCATGTTTGCGGGGATGTAGTACTCGTCAGCCTCGGGATCCTTCGGCATCGGAACAAAGAAGCAGTTCTCGCCAAACTTGCCCTTCCACTGCTCAGGCTCGGAGTAGATCGCCCACAGACCGCAGGGATAGAACAGGGTCTTGCCCTCGCCGATGTATTCCGGATGCTCGGTCCAGCCGTAGTCGCCGACACCGATCGCAATGCTGTTGGTGTTGTACAGGTCATACAGGAAGTTCTGTACGCGCTCGATGGACGGGTCGGTCAGGTTGCTGACAAGCTTACCATCTTCCAGACCAATATAGGGCACGCCGGTCGTTGCGGACAGGCCTGCTTCGAACCACCAGCCGTCGAGGCCGTACTTACCATTGTCCACGTCTACGAATTCCTGGAGCATTTCATGGAAGATATCCCATGTCCACTCGCCTTCTGCATACAGCTCAGCGGGATCATCGAAGCCCAGTTCCTGAATGGTGTCTCGGTTATAGATCACAGCACAGTTGTCACCGGTCATCTGTACCACCACCATGTAATGGGAACCGTTCCATGTGATGGAATCGTTTACTTCCTTCACACCCTCCCACAGCGGAGAGCTGAAGTCAATGTAATCATCTGCCGGAACGAACATACCGCGGATCGCACCCTTCGGGAATGCATCAAAGTTACCGGCATAGAAGAAGTCGATACCCTCGTCAGAGTTGATGGCATTTGCCAGATCGTCATAACGGGTTGCCCAGGTGGTCTGGTGATATTCGATCACGCCGCCGTAGCGCTCCTGGAACATTGCAAGCTCGATGGGTGTGCTCTTACCGGAAGCATCGGGATTGATGTCCCAGTCGGACAGCCACTTGATGGTCTTGTTTTCGAGTTCGCCGGTGAGCAGCTCCTCGGAATTAACCACGTCGTTTACGGAATCGCGCACTGCGGAATCCATTTCCTTATAGCTGGAGCTTTCCTCCTCGCTGCCGCATCCGAAGAAGGACATGGACATACCAACGATCAGAAGTGACGCCAGAGCAATTTTTGTCTTTTTCATAATGATTTCCTTTCTCCGCCTTTTTCTGCGCACGGCGGAATTGTGATCAATGCATGATATCTCATTATATCATATTTTATTCAAAATTGCAATCGCAATTTTGCACTATTTTTCCCCTTCAAAACCGCTACTTTGCACAAACCGCGCTTATTCCATCACATGCTCAAGTGCGTGATAGAAAATGGTTCTGACATGGGAATCCGCAAGGGAGTAAAACACGGATTTTCCGTCCCTGCGGTTTTTGACGAGCCGTGCCTGCTTCAGCACTCGGAGCTGATGGGAGATCGCTGACTCCGTCATTCCGAGCCTTTCGGCGATATCGCTGACGCAGAGTTCCTGCTCGAGCAGTTCAAAAAGGATCCGGACTCTTGTCACGTCGCCGAACATTTTCAGAAGGTCAGCCATTCGCTGCAGTATCTCCGTATTGGGCAGCTGCTGCATCATCGTTTCGATAAGATCCCGATGATGTTCGCACTGACCGCAGATATGTTCCTGTTCCATCACGCGCCTCCTGTCAGATCGCCGGCATGACACGGCCGCCGGACACGGGAATATACGCGCCCGTTGTAAAGCTTGCAAGATCGGAAAGCAGGAAAGCGACCATCTGGGCGATCTCGGCATCCGTACCCCTTCTGCGCAGCGGTACAGTGGCATCATAGTCGGGAGCTGTTTCGGTGTGGTTGATCCTGTCACGTTCAGAGATCGTCCAGCCGGGAGCAACCTGATTCACGGTAATGCCATGGCAGCCGACTTCCTTGGCAAGGCAGCGGACAATGCCGTCGAGTGCACGTTTTCCGGCGGTATAGGCAGCGGTATTGGGATCCGCCATTGCGGAGCATTCCGTATTGATGGCAACGACTCTGCCGTAATTCTGCTCGATCATATCGGGCAGAAAGGCCTTTGCAAGGTGAACAGTCTGCATCGCGCAGGAATCGAACTGGCTCTGGAAATCCTCCAGCGGCTGTTCCAGGACCGACTTCCACGCGAACTGGATCACAGCATTGGCAACCAGCAGATCGACCTTGCCGAATTCCGCCGCAACGGTTTTCTGCATCGCCTGCACCTGCGCACCGTCCGTAATATCGCACTGGACAAGGAACGCCCGTCTGCCTGTGGCTTCCACATCACGCGCTGCACGCTGTGCACCTTCAAGGCTGCGGCAGTAATGCAAAGCCACATCTGCGCCGCACTGTGCAAGGGTCTTTGCGATCACTCTTCCAAGCTCACCGGAGGCTCCGGTCACAAGGGCAATCCTGCCCGTCAGATCAATAGAAAGCATGTATATTCCTTTCTGCATTTCGCCGCGGATGATCGGATGCGTGTCTGATTCCACACGCTCTCTGTATAATTTCATTATACCATACCGCCCGTAAAATGTCAATGCTATATAACAAATTGAACATAAAAGCACATTCTTTTATGCAGATTTCACCACACTGCAAGCGGATATGCATCATTTTTGCAAGCAGTTTTAAGTCTATCTTTTTAATGGGCAGCATGATATAATGGAATTAGAAATGATAATGGAAAGGGGGTGTGAGGATGTTTGATGATCCTGGTGCTAAGCTGAAATTGATCGCAAAAATCACTTTCTGGCTTATGATCATTGCATGCGCCATTACCGGTTTTGCGATCGGCGCTGGTGAAAATGCCAGCTTCGGCTTTTTATTGTCTCTTGCCGGTGCAGCTGTCGGCGTACTGCTCGGCTGGCTCAGTTCCATCACGCTGTATGCCTTTGGCGAACTGGTGGAACAGACAGAACTAATCCGCAACAATCTGTATGTTACCCGCGAGCTGCTGGAAAAGCAGTTTGCGGATAAAGAGAAAAAGAACGGAAACCTTGTTTCTGCTGCAAAGCCCTATACAGCGACAAATCGCTGGGGTGAGTGATCACTCATTTTTCAAGGAGGAACTGAAAATGAAAGCATGGAAACTCTGCATCCCTGCTGCCGTATTGGGAATCATACTGACCGGCTGCGGCGAATGCAAGCATCCGGAATGGAAGGACGCTACCTACGACGAACCCAAAACCTGCGTAGAATGCGGTGCAACCGAGGGCGAACCGCGCAGTTATATTGATGATCTGTCCGCCGATGAGAAACGTGCTTTTGACGCAATTACAGCATATTTCTCAAACGGCGAGATTATGGTTACAACATGGTACAAAATCATTGAGACAGAAAATCAAAACGCTCTCGGCGGTTTTCAGATTTCTAAAAACGGAAGCAGGGACTGGTATTCCTACAATGTCAATACACAGAAGCTGGAACTGATCGAAGACGATATGCTTAATTTTATGCTCTTTGCATTCGGAGAAGAGGATGTGTTCGCAAATCAAAACAGTACGGTAATCAATCGTATCAATTTCGCACTTGCTGAATATTACCAATAAGAAGCATAAAGCAGAGCCTTCGTCAAAAGGCTCTGCTTTTTTCACTTATCCAGAATAAACCGCCACGGCATATTCTTCCAGTACTCCCCTGCGTAATCGATGCCGACGCGGACATCGGTATGATAGGAATGCTGCTCGCCGTCATCCTCGATCCAGAGCTCAGTGCACTCCAGAAAGCTGCCGCCGTTGAAGGATTTGTCGATCTGCAGGAATTTCGTCAGCTTTGCAGGGCCGTTATGCTCCGTGCCTGCACGGAAGAGGACGCCCTGCGGCTGTTCACGTTCGCCGGTGATAACATTCATCAGATAGTGCATCCCGTAGCAGAGGTACACATAGATCACGCCGCTCTCCCGATAGAGCAGCTCCGTACGCGGCGTTCTGCCCTTGGAGGCATGGCAGGCGAGATCCTCGGTTCCGCGGTAGGCTTCCGTTTCCGCGATGCGTTCGCGAAGCTCCGTACCATCCGGCAGACGGCGCACAAGGATCTTCCCGACAAGGTCGGGCGCCACCTCGAGGCAATCCCTGTGAAAAAAGGCTGCATCAAGACGTTTCATGACGCACCTCAGGCTTTCAGCGATTCGCAGAGCGCGGCATCCGGCTTCACATAGAGCGTCTGCTGGTTCGTGAAGATCACCATGCCGGGCTTGGCACCGTTCGGCTTCTTGACGAACTTGACCTTCGTGAAATCCACCGGCACCTGCGCCGAATCCCTTGCCTTGCTGTGGTAGGCTGCAAGTACGGCGGCCTGACGGATGGCGGTTTCGCTCGGCTCCGCGCCGTCGGTGACGAGGATGACATGCGAACCGGGAATGTTCTGCGTATGCAGCCAGATGTCCTGCTTGGCAGCCTGCTTCATGGTGAGCAGGTCGTTCTGGCGGTTGTTCCTGCCGACAAGGATCATAAAGCCGTCCTCGGAGCGATAGACCATCGGGGGCTGCTGCTTCGGAGGCTTCTGCTTTGCGCTGCGGTTTTTCACATAACCCTGCTGGCTCAGTTCCTCGCGGAGGAGCAAGAGGTCGCTTTCTGTTTCCGCACGGTTGAGGACATCGAACACACTCTCAAGATATTGCAGCTCCTGCTCGCCCTGCGCGATCTGCTCGGCGAGCTTTTCCTTTGCCGTTGCAGCCTTGCGGTAGAGCGTATAGTAACGCTGGGCATTCTGCGCCGGCGTAAGATTCACCTGCAGGGGGATGGAGAGCTCCGGACACGATTCCTCGTAAAAATTCTCCACGAGCGCCGCAGCATCGCCCTTCTGGATGCGGTAGAGGTTGGCGGAGAGGAGATCGCCGAAGAGCTTGTTTCTCTCCATCTTGTCGGTTTCCGCAAGCTCCTGACGCTGATTGTCGAGCTTTCTTGTGACGCGCTCCAGTCTTGTCATCACGAGGCGGAACAGGTCGTTGGCGCGCTGCTTCATTCTCGCATGAAGGTCGCGCTTGGCGTAGAATTCATCCAGTGCTGCGCTTGCCGAGGACATGGGGCGCGTGATCATCAGACCGCCGTACTGCTCCGGACGCAGGAAGCAATAATCTCGCAGCTGACCCTCCGGCGTCTGGAGGATCGTGAACTGATAGCTGCGTGTGCGGAGCATCTCCGCAGTGCGGTGCAGCGCAAAGAACAGCCTGTCCTTCTGCGCATCGGTCATGGAATGCGTACGGATGGTCTCGCCCCTTCCGACATAGTACGCCCATTCCCTTGCAAGCAGGGGCGACACGCCCTCAAAGAGCTGCACGAGTGCCTTGTCCAGCGGCATATCCGCCGCGAGCAGAAATGCACTGCCAATCGTATCGTCATCGGTCGTAAGGAAGTCCAGACGGCGGCTTCGGTGGGGCATTTCGTACGGAAATCCGGGAAGAATGACGCGTTCTCTCGTAATATCGGCATTGCGCTTGAGGCTGTCGATCACCTTGCCGTCCTGTCCGACGAGGATGAGGTTCGAGTATCTGCCCATCACCTCACAGGCAAGCGTCAGCGTCACGCGGTCGCCCAGCTCATTCACACAGTCAAAATCCAGGAACAGAATGCGCTCCAGTCCGTCCTGCCGCACAGCAACGAGTCGTCCGCTGCCGAGGTGCTTGCGCAGAAGCATGCAGAACATCGGCGGTGCCGCGGGATTTTCGATGGAGATCTCCGTCAGATGGATCCGCGCGCTGTCGCCGGATGTGCTGATCAGCAGCTTCTTCACGCCCTCCCTGCCGCGCAGATGGATGAGGATCTCATCGCGTGAGGGCTGGTGGATCTTGTCCGCTCTTGCGTCGATGCACGCCTCGATTTCCTGTTTTACTGCATAGAGATATGCGCCGTCAAATGCCATAGCAATTCCTCCGAATTATGGTTTCTGATATACAAGTACTTCAAATGCGGTCTCCGTCGTCAGCGTTTCCAGAGCCGCAAGACGCTGCCGCTGCTGCGGACTCGTCCGGTAGGCGTAGGGCGTCATGCTGAACAGATCCGCGATATCCTGCGCGCATTCGAGCTGAATGGACTTCTCCGCCGTGTGTTTTCCGATGAAGGCAAAGCCGTCGAGTGCGTAGTCCTTCACGGCGTTTTCGTAGGGTTTTTCGTACACCGCCGCCTTGAGCTGCCAGAGATGGCGCGCCGCGGGGATCGCCATGATGAGATGGCCGCCGTGCTTCAGCACGCGCTGGAATTCCTCACCGCAATAGGGGGCAAAAATACTCAGCACCACATCGCAGCTTCCCGCCTGTACGGGCAGATGGAACACGCTGCCGACGGCAAATTCCGTCGTTTTGTCATTTCTCGCCGCGAGGTCACAGGCACTTTTGGCAATATCCACACCGTAAAAACGGCTGTCTGTTATCGTTTCAGAAAGTGCTTTGCGTATCCCCGATGTATAATATCCCTCACCGCAGCCGGCATCGAGCAGAACACCCGACTCCGGCAGGCAGCCGCCGACCGCGTTTGTCAGTGCTTCCAGCAGGTGGGAATAATAGCCCTTTGTGAGAAAATTCCGCCTTGCGCGCACCATTTCCGGATTGTCACCGGGGAGCTTGGCGTTCTGGCGGTTGGAGGGCAGAAGATGCACATAGCCGCTTCTCGCCCTGTCAAAGGAGTGATTTTTGCCGCAGCGAAGGGATCGTCCCTCCGCACGAAGAGTCTCGCCGCAGATGGGGCAGGCCCAGATCAGTTCAGACATAGGAAACAGGATCGCCGCCTTCCCATTCATGTACCGCAAGCGCGGGAAATTGCTTCCGCAGGCGCTCAGCAAGCGCCTTCACCATCACGACCTCGGTGTGATAGTGGCCGCAGTCAATGAGCGAAATGCCCAGATGCTGCGCCGCATACCAGCGGTCATGCTTGACGTCTCCGGTCAGGAGGGCATCACATCTGCCCTCGATCTCCTCGAGCATTGATGCACCGGATCCGGAACAGATGCCGAGCGTTTTCACAGGCATTCCGGTATCCATCAAGCGAACAGTATTGCAGCCGAGGACTTCCTTCGCAGCCTTGGCAATCTCTGTCGCAGACATGGAATTGCGCAGCGTGATGATTCTGCCGCAGCCAGCATCGTCGAGGGGAAGGATCTCCTCTTCCAGCGCAACGCGTTCGCCGAGCATTCCGGCAAGAATATCATTGATGCCGCCGCTGGCAATATCAAACGGGGTATGACTGCAGATCGCAGCCATACGATTGGCGGCGAGCGCATAAACCGGATCGTTCGGCGTCAGGCGTTTCAGTGGGCTGAAAATCACGGGATGATGGGAAATGATCAGATCGCAGCCGTTTCTGCGTGCCTCCTCCACCGCCGCAAGCGTAATATCCAGCGTCACCAGTACGCTGCTGACAGAGCAGCTGGGATCGCCGACGAGAAGTCCGGAATTATCCCATTTTTCCTGTGCCGAAAACGGCGCAATGTCATCCAAAAACTGATAAATTTCATGCACTGTCACTGCGCATCCTCCAATCGTTGTTTCATCAGTGCCGCCATTTCGTCAAAGGGCGCGGGGGATTTTCCTGCGGAGAGCCTGCCGTCACGGGACTGGCACACCATATCATACTGCCGTTTGGCATAGGCAAGGCAATCCGGCTCTGACAGATCCATCTTTCCGAAACGAAGCAGGACGGCATCGGGTTCCACGCAGTTTCCGGTGTATTCCACCTGCATCACGGCGTACAGAAAACGTTCCTCACGGATGCAGGTTTCCCTGCAGATCGCAAAGCCATGCCGGTACAGCCAGTCACGCAGCACATCCGCCTTCGTCATGGGCTGCAGGATCAGCCGGATATCCGTCAGCGGAAAAGGACATGTCTCGAGGATATGCACCATGGTCTCGCCGCCCATTCCGGCGATCACAATATCGGTCAGATCTTCGCCGGGCACATTTTGCAGTCCGTCCGACAGGATGGTACGGATCCGGCTCGAAAGCCCGTGCTTTTCAATGGTGCGCTGGGCTGCTGCGAGGGGACCTTCACCAATATCGGAGGCGATAACGCTGTCCGCAATGCCCTCTTCGATCAGGTAAACTGCAAGCTGCGCGTGATCCGTGCCGACATCGCAGACATGCGCCTGCTCTCTGACAAAACCTGCACAGGCCTGTAATCTTGAGTTGAGCATAATTTCTCCTTGAATGTCAATCAGGGCTGTAGCAGATGCCGCAGCCCCGGTAATTGTTATGACTTACTTATTCTCGAAATGTGCGTTCAGCTTTGCTACCAGCTCATCTGCGCTGACACCGTGAACGGCACATGCCTGTTCGATGGACTCGCCTCTTGCGGACGGGCAGCCGAGACAGTGCATTCCCATTTCCAGAAAATAGGGTGCTACCTCGAAATCTGCATCGAGGATGTCACCAATGATCGTATCCTTCGTTACTACCATACTATACCTCCATCGGGAAGGATCCCGTTTTCATACAGAGAGCACAGCGAACCGCTGTGCCCCTCTGTCATATCCAATTCTTATTCTTCTCTCATCTTTGCAAAGCACTCGCTGCAGTATACTGCACGGCCTTCGCTGGGCTGGAAGGGAACGCGAGCTTCGCCGCCACAGCCTGCACATGTAGCTGTGAACATCTCTCTTGTAGCTCTCGGTGCGCCCTTTCTTGCGCTGCGGCAGCTCTTGCATCTCTGGGGCTCATGCTCAAAACCCTTCTCTGCATAGAACTCCTGCTCACCAGCAGAAAATACAAACTCCGCTCCGCATTCCTTGCACACTAATGTCTTGTCTTCGTACATGATTGTTTACCTCACTTAAGTTATTTGTTTTGGACTACGGACGGGGTAATACCGACACCTTTGATGAATCAACGCTCTGTTTAAGCTACAAGCCCTAAATCTATCGTACTCGCTTTGCGAGAAACGATTCGTTACTGAAAGCACTCTGTGCTTTCGACCGTGCGCATTTTTCTGCGCACACGCTGCATGGCATTATCCACGGATTTTTCACTGATCTGCAGCTTTTCAGCGGTCTGCAGATAGGAATCCCCCATCATAATGCATTGCAGAATTTCCCATTCTCTTCGGGACAGCATTGCCATCACCTGCATGCGGCACTGTTCGTAATTCTCCTTCTCCAGCAGAATGCTCTCCGGCGTATCGGGATCCGCGATCCCGATGCAATCCTCCAAATAGGGGGACGGATCAGGTACGGCACCATGATGTTCACGGCGCACTACGTTTTTCATTCTGTTGAGAATGCAGGTCTGCGCAAAGGTGGAAAACTTCACCTGCCGTTCCTGCCGGAATTCCGATACAGCATGCAGAAGGACGATCAGTCCCTCCTGCACGAGATCATCGATATCCGCTTCTGATCGTGCAAATTTGCACGCATGATAGCGGATGATCTTCAGATACCGCGTCAGCAGCACTGCTTCTGCATCCACTGAATCCTTTGCAAGAACTGCAAGTTCTTCATCGGGAGCAGCTTCCAGTGCTTCGATAGAATGTTTTTCCGCTTCAGCGGACATAGGCAGCCCTGCCTTCTGAGAACAGATCTCCGCCGTCCGCATCATTCGCAACCACAAGCGGAAAATCCTCAAGATACAGCCGTTTTACAGACTCGCATCCAAGATCCTCAAATGCGATCACCTGCATTTCCTTGATGCAGCGTGCTGCAAGCGCACCGGCGCCGCCCACTGCACAAAGGTACACGGCATGATTTCTTGCGACGGCATCGCGCACTTCCTGGGAACGCTCGCCCTTGCCGATCATCGCCGCAAGACCGAGGTCGAGCAGACGGGGGGCATAGGGATCCATACGGCCGGAAGTTGTCGGGCCGCAGGAACCGATGGGTTTTCCAGACGGTGCAGGGGTAGGACCCGCATAATAGATCACTGCACCCTCGATCGGAAAGGGCAGGTCACCGCCCTCATCCAGAAGTGCCGCAATTCTCTTATGCGCAGCATCCCTTGCCGTATAAACATAACCGGAAAGCAGGATCTTATCTCCGATGTGCAGATCCGCTGCGCAGGCAGACAAATCCTGTGCGCAAATACGCTTGATCTCCGGCATTATCAATCACCTCTAATATTAATCAGTTACAGATGCTTCAGCGTCCTTGATCAGCTCGCTCATATCGAATGCAAAGCCGCTTGCCTTCTTCTCAGGCTTCATTGCGGACTTCTGATCCATACCGCCGGACGGTGCATTGTACTTCGGAGCAGAGGAGGGCTTGGACATGATATCGTTCATGGTGTCCTCTTCTACCTTGGCATTCTTTTCCACGCAATCACGCGCATCTGCGATCACTTCGTCAGCTGCCTTGATCTTGTCATCCATTACCTTGGATGCCTGGGTCATCAATGTGCTTGCTTCACGCAGGCTCTTTTCGATGCCATCGATCTCGATGGTCAGCATGGACTTGATGGTAGCAGTCAGCTGCTTTACCTTCTGCTGCTGTTCCAGAGATTCGTGCTTGATTCTTGCGGACTCTGCCTCTGCCTTTTCTCTTGCGCTGGACAGAATTGCGTCTGCCTCTGCGTTGGAGGTGGAAGCTCTTTCCTCAGCAGTTCTCAGGATACGCTCAGCCTCTGCATTTGCGCTGGAAACAGTCTTCTCAGCCTGTGCATTTGCAGTGGAAACAGTGGTCTCAGCCTGTGTATTGGCATCATTGATGGTCTTCTCTGCCAATGCATTTGCGGAAGAGATGGTAGTCTCTGCCTGTGCGTTTGCAGAAGAAATCGTAGTTTCTGCCTGTGCATTTGCATCGTTGATGGTCTTTTCAGCCTGTGCATTTGCTTCAGAAACAGTCTTCTCTGCCAGTGCATTTGCGTCAGCAACGGTCTTTTCAGCCTCTGCCTTAGCCTGCATTTCCAGTGCAACAGCGCTCTGCTGTGCCTGTGCAAAGATCGCACTCATATCGAAGCTGGGTGCAAAGCCGGTGGACTGAGAAGCCTTCTGCTCGAGCTCAGTAACCTTTGTCTGCAGTGCAGAGATCTCGGAAGTCTTTGCAGCAGCTTCTTCCTCTGCCTTCTTTGCCTTAGCCTCAGCATCAGCGAGCTTTGCCTCGGAATCAGCAAGCTTCGCCTCAGCATCTGCGAGCTTTGCTTCCAGATCGGAAACCGCGTTGCTCTTATCGGTCAGTTCCTTGTTCAGGTTCTGAACGGTTTCAGACAGCTGGTCGGAGGATGTTGCGGTTGCCTTCAGGGCAGCGTTCTCGTTCGTCAGCTGACCGATCTCCGTCTTCAGTGAAAGGACCTCCTGCTGGAGACCGCGTACCTTTTCTTCTTCGACGCTGTTGTTCTGAGCCTGCTGAAGCAGCTGCTTCATCTTCTTGGCATCATTGTTTCTTGCTTCCTTCTCGGCATTGAGCGCATTGGCAAGCTGTGTTGCCTTGTCGCTGATGGACTTCAGCTGTGCAGCGCTGTCCTCTGCCTTCTTTTCAGCCTCGGCTGCCTTCTTGTCAGCAGCTTCGAGATCGCGTCTGTACTGCTTGATGAGTTCGGACTCCTGGGGATTCTCTTCCTTCTGCTTCAGCTCATCTTCCAGATCATTGATCTTGGAATTGAGTTCATCCAGATAGGTCATAACAGATTCTTTCTCCAGACCGCCCGGTCTCATTGTTGTCTTAAGTACTCCAGATGGGATATCCATGATACAGCTCTCCTTTTTACTGATGAAGCAGATTTTGCACAGCAAATCCGATCCACCCTGAATATTATCATTATTATACCATATTTTTTCTTGACATGCAAGTGATTTTATGTACAAATCATGAAGCATTTCTTGTGCAATATGCCCAATAGTCAAGTTTGCACCCATTATTCCAAATTGTATATTCCGATTTATAAGAGCATCATTTCTATACAAACCGTTAAAAAAAGCGGCCGATACCAATCGACCGCTGTATGATATGTGTTCAGATCAATTACTTACCGCCGAGGATCTCGAAGATATCATCCATGTTCATGTCGTTCACGGAAGATCTGCTGGGCTGGCTCAGGTCCAGGTCATTCAGCAGGGGGTTATCGATCGGGATCACGTCATCCTCTGCCGGTGCAGCAGGAGCGTCATTTTCAGATGCATTATCGTCAAAATCCGCTGCGATCACAGTGATGGTCATCTCATCCTGCATATCTTCCTTGAATGCAGCACCGAAAATGAACTGTACATCGGGAGCTGCTGCCTCGGTGATCATCTTGGAAGCAGTATCCACATCGGAGGACAGAACATCCTCGGACATTGCCACGTTGATGAGCAGGCGCTTTGCACCAGCGATGGAAGTCTCCAGCAGCGGGCTGCTGATAACAGCCTTGGCAGCTTCCACTGCCTTATCTTTACCTGCACCATGACCGATCGCCATATGTGCGTAGCCGGCACCCTTCATGGTGGTGGATACGTCAGCGAAGTCGAGGTTGATATAGCCTTCCTCAACGATCAGATCAGCAATGCTCTTTACGCCCGTCTTGAGAATATCATCGGACAGTGCGAAGGATTCCTTCATGGTCAGGGGCTTTTCCAGGCCAACGAGCAGTCTCTCGTTGGGAATCACGATCAGGGAGTCAACATACTTCTTGAGCTCCTCGATGCCTCTCTCAGCCTGTGCCATCTTCTGCTCACGCTCGAATGCAAAGGGCTTGGTAACTACTGCGACAGTCAGGATACCCATCTCCTGTGCAGCCTTTGCAACGATGGGCGCTGCGCCGGTACCGGTACCGCCGCCCATACCTGCGGTAATGAATACCATATCCGCACCCTTGAGTGCAGTCTGGATCTCTTCAATATTTTCCTCAGCACTGTGTCTGCCGATCTCAGGCTTGTTGCCTGCGCCTCTGCCCTTGGTCAGCTTTGCACCGATCTGAATACGGGTAGCTGCCTTGGAATTATTCAGTGCCTTAGCATCTGTATTCACAGTCACATACTCAATGTCATTCACACCGGAGTCAACCATGCAGTTGAGCGCGTTGCCGCCGCCGCCGCCAACACCGATCACCTTAATGTTTACATCCGGATCGAATGCTTCCTCGTAAATAAAGTCCGTCATTATTGTTCCTCCTACCAACTTTTATTCCCATGTATAAAACAGATTATCCTACATAGTAACATCATACACATTTATATTTTAGCACATCCCCCCGGATTTTGCAACACTTTTTTATTAAAAAATCATTTTTTCATAATCACACAAGTTATCCGTCCGATTTTTGCGCTTTTTTAACAAAATTGTACATAGAATCAGCCCATGGGGAGTGTTGCAGCCGCCTCTGTGGGCTGCACGACCGGATTTCCGAGGGCATCCGTTACCGGTTCCGTCGGAGGTTCCGTGGTTTGCGGCAGGCTGTTCTCAACGTCGTCCTTTCCGCGGAACGAGCATTGGTTGTTGCCGATCATGGTCAGGTAGCCTTCCTTATTGGGACTTTGCTTGGCGATGACCTCCTGGGCGAAGGTGATCTTGTACTCGATCTCATTCCAGTTGCCCATATCGAATTCGATGCGGTTGTCGAAGTTGACGATGATATTGTTCTTATTCGTCATATCCACTGCCACGATCGGAACGGTAAGCTCCATGGTATCGAACAGCTCACAGAAGGCCGAGAGGATCTTGTCATCGCGTTCCTTTTCGGCGCTGATGGTCTTTCCGGGGGCGGTCTCCTGCGGCACATAACCGGTAATGGAGATCAGGCCCTCCATCGGGGACATACTGTTTTCGAGGATGCGTCCCGTCTTGCTGAGGATGAGCGTACCGAATTCGTAGCTGACATTATAAGTGGGAACGCTCTTCTCCACCTCGATGATCAGAGTGCTTGGGAACTGCCGGCGGATATTGACCGATTCCACATACACAAGTGCATCGTAGCCCTTCTGTTCGGCTGCTGCCACATCAAGACGCACCAGATTATCACCGACGGAAATGCCCGTGGCCGCGACGATCTCCTCCGCAGTATAATGCTGTGCATCGCCGGACACCTGGATCTCCTTGATATTGAACAGCACCGTCATGGACAGCGTGACGATGATTCCCACTGCGAGCGCTACCACAAGTATCGCGTAGAGCGTACGGCCGCGTCGTCTGCGGCGCAGTCTCTTCTCACTGGTCTCATGCTGGATCCGCGTTTTTTCTACGTCTCTCATAAGTCATCCCCTTTGTTATGATACTCTCTCGATCTGTGCGCCGATGCTCCGGAGCAGTGCTTCGGGGCAGTCATAGCCACGGTCGATATGACAGATCTCTGTAATTTCAGTCGTTCCTGCCGCGCCGAGTGCAGCGATCAGGAGTGCTGCACCGCCGCGAAGGTCAGTCGCTCTCACCTTTGCACCGTGAAGATGCGGTACGCCTTTGATGACGGCGGCTCTTCCGGCGACCTGGATATCCGCGCCCATTTTTACCAGCGCATCCACATGACGGAAGCGGTTCTCGAAGATGGTTTCCTCCACCAGCGTCGTTCCGCACGCTTTACACAATGGCGCCATCAGGATGGCCTGTGCGTCGGTCGGGAATCCCGGATAGGGCATCGTCCGGATGCACCGGACGCTTCTGAGCGGCGCACCTGCGGAAAAATGAATGCATTCGTCCGTGCAGCTGATCCGGCAGTGCATCTGCTCGAACACATCGAGGATGCTCTCCATCTCTGCTGCACGCACATCGCGCAATGTCAGTTCACCGCCCGTTGCAGCGGCTGCTGCAAGCCATGTTGCTGCGGCGATGCGATCCGGCATGATGCGGTAAGTACAGCCGCAGAGTTTCGGAACGCCCCGGATCCGGATCGTTCCGCTGCCGTCGCCCGTGATCTTTGCACCGCAGGCACGGAGGTATCCGGCAAGGTCCATGATCTCCGGTTCCCTTGCGGCATTGCTGATGACGGTCTCACCTCTTGCAAGCACAGACGCAAGCAGGATGTTCTCGGTCGCGCCCACGGACGGAAACTGCAGATGGATCTTCGCACCATGCAATCCCTTCGGTGCCCTGCAATGCAGAACGCCGTTCTCCTCGTGGATCTTCACGCCCATGCGCTGCAGCGCCTGCAGATGCAGGTCAATGGGTCTCGGTCCCAGTTCACAGCCTCCCGGATAGCCGAGCGCACATGTGCCCATTCTGCCGAGAACCGCGCCGAGGAATATGATCGACGAGCGCATTTCCCGCATCAGCTGCTCGGGGATCTCCCAGCTGCTGATAGGATTTACCTGCACACGGACGGTACGGTCCTGCATCTCACAGCGGCATCCGAGCCGCGTCAGGATACGGCAGGCTGCATATACATCCGAAAGCTTCGGACAGTTTTCAAGTACATTCGTGCCATCACACAGCAGTGTTGCTGCAAGGATGGGGAGCGCACTGTTCTTGGCGCCCTGGACGGAGAGTTCACCCTCCAGTCTGCGGCCGCCCTGTATGATCAATTTCTGCATCTGATCCACCCCTTCCTAATCCATCCTATGCCGGTATGGAAAAAGGGTGCGGAGCAGCGGCATTTATTTCTTTGCTTTTTTCAGCAGGCCTTCAATGACCTTCCAGATGCGCTCATCAGTGTCCTTGACTGCGAGCGATGCGGCGTTCTGCGCCATGCTCTGGAGCTTCGGGCGATCCTCATAGAGTGCCTCGATCCGGGAGATCACATCTTCTGCGGTAACGTCCTTCTGTTCGATGACGATGGCAGCACCGGCCTTGGCAAGCACCATGGCGTTATGGTACTGGTGGTTACCAGTTACAATGGGGGACGGGATCAGTACGGAAGGCTTGCCAAGCGCCTCCAGCTCTGCAAGAACGGATGCGCCGGAGCGGCAGATCACCAGATCCGCAGCTGCCATGCAGGTATCCATATCATTGATATACTCGGTGATGCGGATGCGGTCATTCTTCATCGGGATGCCGTATTCCTGCATTTTCTGCGGGAAGGTCTCCTTACCCATGCCGCCGTAGCCATGGATGTGATTGATCTTCAGGCCCTTGGAATGATGCCACTTGAGCGTCTCGGCCATGGTATCATTGATGCATCCGGCGCCGAGACTGCCGCCGAAGGACAGGATGCAGAAGCCGTCGTCAAATCCGAGCTCCGCTCTTGCCTGTTCCCTGCTCTTCTGCAGGAGGTTGGCACGCACCGGAAGTCCGGTAACAGTATAGCGGATCTGGGGATCGAAGTACTTGAGTGCTTCCTCCACCGTCAGCATGACATGATCCACTTCCTTGGCAAGGAGTTTATTGGTCACACCGGGGAATGCATTCTGCTCGTGAATGGCGGACGGGATACCCATCTTTGCCGCCATGCGGATAATGGGGCCTGCCACATAGCCGCCGGTGCCGATGGCGATGTCCGGCTGGAACTCACGGATGATCTGCTTTGCACGTCTGCCGGAATTGGCAAGATACCAGACTGCCTTGGCATTGCGGCCGATGTTTTCCAGGCTCAGTCTGCGCTGAAAGCCTGCGACCTTGATGTGTTCGAGGCGGTAGCCTGCCTGCGGAACGAGCTTTGCCTCCATGCCGTTCGGAGTACCTGCAAAGAGAAATTCCGCATCGGGGCAATGTGCCTTGATGATCCCTGCGATGGCGAGTGCGGGATTGATATGTCCGCCCGTACCGCCGCCTGCTAATAATACTTTCATTCTATCACCTGTTATCTGTCATGATTGTTAGATCAGGCATTCTGCCTGTATTCGGGTTCCGGCTCTGTTTCTGGAGCGGGCTCCGGTTTCTTTTTATCCGGCATGATGTATCGCGTTCTCGAGACATTCAATACGATGCCCATCTGCATCAGCTGCATGACAAGCGCCGTACCGCCGTAGCTGAAGAACGGAAGGCTGATACCGGTATTCGGTACAAGTCCGCTGACAACAGCAATGTTCAGGAACGCCTGCAGGCCGATCTGCACGGTAAAGCCCACGGTGATGAGCATGCCGAAACGATCCTTGGCCTTCGATGCAATATGGAAGCCCTCTACCACGAGCAGCACAAACAGCAGGATGACGGTGATCGCACCGACAAGTCCCAGCTCCTCGCAGACGATGGAGAACACAAAGTCATTCTCGGATTCGGGGAGGTAGAGATATTTCTGACGGGATTCTCCCAGTCCCAGACCGAACAAGCCGCCGGAGCCGATGGCGATCAGGGATTGTCTTGTCTGCCATGTGCTTGCAAGATCCTCACTGTCGAAAGGATGCAGCCAGGTATTCAGGCGCTGTGCAAAGTAGTTATAATCCTCGACAACGGATTTATAGATGACCAGTGCCGCCAGTGCTGCAACACCGATGATACAGATACCCAGCAGATGCCAGAACTTTGCGCCGCCGACGTAGATCAGCACGACACCGATCATACAGATCAGCAGGGTGCAGGACAGGTGGGGCTGCTTCATCAGAAGTGCGGCGATAATGCCGAGCATCAGAACAAACGGCAGTACGCCGATCGTGAACTTCTTCATCTTGTCAAAGTTCTTGTCGATCGCATAGGCAAAGAGGATCACGACGGCGAATTTTGCAAGCTCCGATGGCTGGAACGTCGTAAATCCAAGGTTCAGCCAGCGTTTGCATCCGGTACCGAGATCCGTTCCTACAAACATGACAAGGATGAGCAGCAGTACGCTTCCGAGATAGGAAGCAAGGGCGATCCAGCCCTTCTGCAGGATATGATAGTCAAAAAACGACATGAAGATCATGGCGCCGAGTCCGACGAGTGCGAAAATTCCCTGACGCAGCGCGTAAAAATAACCCGGTTTGTCCTCATTGATCGCGATCGCGTAGCTTGCAGAGAACATCATGACAAGGCCGATGCCCAGCAGGATCAGGATAACAATGGCAAATGTCGTATCCGCACCGCCCAGGCGGATCTTTTTTTTCTCCGGCTTGGGCGCGGATGGCTTCCTTGCTGGAGCCGATGTGCTTCTTGCACCCGTTCGTTCCATGTTTCGCCTTCCTTTCTTAATTGACCGCCGGCGTTAATGATACGCCAGCACTGCGGCTGCACCGCAGACGATTGCAAAGCCGGCAAGCAGTCCGATCCGCTGCCAGGGACTCAGCCCTGCTTCCCGCATCCGGTTCTGGAGTGTTTGCGGCTGTCCGGCTGTTCCTGCATCGCGCCGGAGCGCCGGAAGCTGATTGATCATGTATACCGCCGGCAGCAGCAGTAATACCAGGTACCGGCCGCAGGGCAGCATCGTACCGATCACGGTACCTGCCAGCCACCAGGTTCCTGTTCTGCCGATCCGACATTTTGCAGGATGTAAATTCCAGACAAGGCTGCCCATGCAGGCGCCTGCCGCGGTAAGCCCCAGCAGTGCATGGAGGGACATTCCCTGCTGCATCAATATGACTGTTGCACACAGCAGCAGAATGCCGCCGGTGCTGATGCTGACGCCGTCCGTATCCTCCTCCATTGCGGAGGCAGACATCCAGACCACAGTCAGCACGCTTGCTGTGATGGGATAGTACAGGATTCCGGCATCCACCTTCCGGAAGCCCCAGTCCATGATGGTCGGGTCATCGATCCCGGTAAAATAATGCCAGAGCAGCAGGAGCACCAGATGCACAAAGAACACCGCCGCGATCCGCAGCACTGCGGATGGCCGGCGGAGCAGTCTTCTCCGGATCACCATCAGATCCGTCAGAAATCCTGCCGCTGCACTGCCGACACCGAAGAGTGCCATACAGATCAGTGTATGCAGCTCCTGCTGAAAGCTGACCGACGTTCTGTCGGCCTGACAAAAATTCAGATATAACGCAAACGAAAGTGTAAGCCCCAGCAGGCTCCCGAATACGGGAAGGATGCCGCCCATGGTCGGACGGAGCCGGTCGCCTGCGGCTTCTTCGCCGGGGGCCGGCGGTTCCTGCGGCTCGCACATTCTGAGTTTTCTCAGGAAGGGTACCGCTGCGGCTCCCATGAGTCCGCTTGCAAGTGCAGCGCTGAGCGCTGCGGTCAGCTGCAGCCAGAACGGCATTATACTTCACCGTAGAGGCTTGCGATGATCGTTTCAAGATGCATGCCGTGGCTTGCCTTGAAGAGAACGCAGTCCCCTGCCTTCAGGGTATTCCGGAGTGCTTCGGTCAGTTCGCTCGCATCCTCCGTGCAGAAGCACTGCACATCGCTGCCGGCATTGGCGGCAATGGTCTTTGCAGCGCTGCCGAAGCAGAACAGCAGGTCGATGCCCGCGTTCTTCGCCATCTCACCGACAGCCGCATGGAGGCTCTCGCTGTGTTCTCCAAGCTCAAGCATATCGCCAAGAACGGCGACCCTTCTGCCCTCACAGGGGTAATTTCCCAGAACGCCGAGTGCAGCACGCATGGAATCCGGACTTGCATTGTAGCAGTCGGCAATGACAGTCTGTCCGTTCTTTTCCATGATATTCTGACGATTGCCGGTCGGCTGGTATTTTGCCAGTCCGCAGACGATTTCCTGCGGCATCATACCGGCAGTATATCCAACAAGGAATGCTGCCAGTGCGTTCTTGACGTTGTGGATACCGACAGTCGGCAGGACAGCGAGGATGGACTCTTGATTCCAGTTAATAGTGAAGGTCGTGACGCCGTCATCTTCCTTAATATCCGTGGCATATACATCCACACCGATTGCGGGATGCACAGAATAGGTCAGCACAAGACGCTCAAGCTTCTTTCGCAGATCACAAAGCATCGGATCATCTGCCGAGACGATCAGCGGCGCATCGGGCGCCATGCCCTCGAGCATCTCAAGCTTTGCCTTCAGAATACCCTCCTGCGAGCCAAGATGTTCGATATGGGAATAACCGATATTGGTGATGACCGCCATGGTGGGCTTTGCACTGCGGCTCATACGGGAGATCTCCCCGAAGTGGTTCATGCCCATCTCGATGACCGCAGCTCCATGTTCCCTTGTCAGACCGAACAGGGTCTTGGGCATGCCGATCTCATTATTGAAATTCTGCGCGGTCTTGAGGGTGTTGCATTTCTCAGACAGCACACAGGCGATCATTTCCTTTGTGGTGGTCTTGCCAACACTGCCGGTCACACCGACCAGCGGAATGTTGAACAGATCCCGATAGTATCCTGCAATATCCAGCAGTGCCTGACCGGTATGCTTCACCACAACACAGGGAAGATCGCCGATCTGCGTATCCGTCACTGCGGCAACCGCGCCGGCTTCGATCGCCTGCTGTACAAAATCATGGCCGTCGAATTTTGCACCGCGCAGGGCAAGAAACAGGCACCCCTCCGGAAGCTGCCTTGTATCCGTGCTGATACAGTTGATCTCTGCGTCAAACGGGGCAGTTGTCCCCAGTGCCTTTGCAATGGCATTCAGTGAAATGGTTTCCATATTCTTCCTCCTATGCCAGCTGCTTCAGTGCTTCGGCAACGATTTCACGTTCGTCAAAATGAGTGTGACGGTTGTTTTCAAAAATCTGATAATCCTCGTGTCCCTTACCGGCAAGGACGATCACATCGCCCGGCTGCGCAATGGCACATCCATGGAAAATGGCTTCCCTGCGGTCGGTCACGACCTCATACGGAACATCCGTATCCTTGAGGCCCTCCAGGATATCAGCGATGATCGCCTCCGGATCCTCATTTCTGGGATTATCGGAGGTCACGAGCAGCAGGTCTGCGTATTTGGCAGCTGCCTGCGCCATGAGAGGACGCTTCGTGCGGTCGCGGTTTCCGCCGCAGCCGAACAGGCAGATGAGTCTGCCCTCGGTATAGAGCTTGACATTCTCGAGGATGTTCTCAATGGCATCCGGTGTGTGGGCGTAATCACAGATCACGGAGAAGTCCCGTCCTGTGGGAACCACCTCGCATCTGCCCTTGACACCGGGACAACTTTGCAGATGGGGCAGGATCTGTGCATCGGAAAGCCCCATGCTCCGGCACACAGCATACGCGGCCGTTGCATTTGCGATATTGAAATAGCCCGTCATGCGCATGGAGATCTCCTGCGTTCCCTCCGCAGTTGTCAGACGGTAGGATGTGCCGCTTGCCTTCACGGAAATGGGAGTGTAGGCATAATCGCCCTCGCTGCCGTAGCTGTATTTCTCGCAGGAGGTCTCTGCAAACAGACGCTTGCCATAGTCGTCCTCCGTATTGATCACAGCGGTATCGCAGATGTCAAACAGCATCCGCTTGGCATCGTAGTAAGCATCCATGGTCTTGTGGTAATCCAGATGATCCTGCGTCAGGTTCGTGAACACCGCCGCATCGAAATGCGTCGGTCCGATGCGCTTCTGCTCGAGTCCGAAGGAGGATACCTCCATCACAACAACATCGCAGCCGCCCTCGTACATCTTCTCGTAGAGCTGCATAAGGTCATAGGTCATGGGTGTGGTGTTGTCGGTGTGGATGATCTCATCACCGATCTCGTTCTGGATGGTGCCGATCAGGCCTACCTTATGTCCGTTTGCAGTCAGGATATATTTGATGACATTGGTAATGGTCGTCTTGCCGTTGGTGCCGGTCACGCCGATGAACTTCATCTTCCGCTCCGGATGGACGAACCACGCCGCGCAAAGCTTTCCGTAGAAGGCACGGCTGTCCTCCACAAGCAGCTGGCGGTCGCCAAGACCGAGATCACGCTCACAGACCACCAGCGCAGCACCCTGCTCCAGCACCTGCTGTGCAACGGAATGTCCGTCAAAGCGCTCGCCCTTGATGCAGACGAAAATGCAGTCCTTCACGATCTTACGGCTGTCATCAGTGACCGCAGTGATCTCCAGATCGCCGGGCAGTGCGGAAACGGTCTCTTCCAGTAAATTTGCAAGTTTCATACTTATGCCTACTTTCTTTCTGAATGCGGCGGTATTAGCCGCTCTGGTCGTTGACAACATACGTCAGGGTGATCACGGTGCCGACCTCAACCTGCGTACCGGGCTCAATGGACTGCGTTTCGACAAGAACGTCGGAACGATCCGCCGATGCACCAGCCGATACATAATTCAGGCCGAGATTCGTCAGCGCCTGGTTCGCATCCGCAGCGGTATAGCCTGCGAGATTGGGAACCTCCTTATATTCTGTCACATAATTGGAATCCGTATACAGGATGACCTTACCGTTTGCGGAAACGGTGGAGCCGGTCAGCGGGCACTGCTTGACGATCACATCGCCCTCGCCCTTGACTTCATACTGCAGACCCAGCTCCGTCAATGTCTGCTGTGCAGTTGCCAGATCCACATCGAGCAGCAGCGGAACATTGACATCCAGCTCTGCATATTCTTCCTGTGTGTATTCCGGATAATAGCCGAGGTACGGCAGTGCTTCTTCCATAATGGCTCTTGCATAGGGCGCGCATACGACGCTGCCGTAGTAGTTGAGCTGTGTGTTCGGCTCATCTGCGACCAGCAGCATAACGATTTCCGGATCGTCCGCCGGTGCAAAGCAGGTATAGGACGCAACGTACTGCATATTGTTCTCATCGTATTCGTCGAGCTTCTGGGAGGTACCGGACTTACCGCCGATGGCATAGCCCTTGATGTAGGCGTTGCTGCCGCCGTTATCATCCACGACCGCCTGCAGCAGTTCACGAACGGTTGCGGAGGTTTCTTCGGAAATGACCTGACGCTTGGTCGTGGTTTCCATAGTTTGCAGCACATTGCCGTCGCTGGATACGATCTTGCTGACGATCTGGGGTTCTACCAGATAACCGCCGTTGATGGCAGCGGAGATACCGGTGATCATTTCGATCGCTGTGAGCTTATTGGTCTGACCGAAGGCACTGGATGAAAGCTCTACGATTCCCATTCTGTTTTCAGAGACGTACAGACTTTCCACCTCGCCCGGCAGGTCGATGCCGCTTCGCTCGGTCAGGCCGAATGCCTTGAAATAGGAGCAGAAGCGCTCCACGCCGAGTCTCTGGCCGACTTCGATAAAGGCGGGGTTGCAGGATGCGGTCAGCGACTCCGAGAAGGTCTGGAGGCCATGACCAGAAAGCTTATGGCAGTGGATCGGCCAGTCTGCGACCTCTACAACACCGGTACAATTAAACATATCAGTCTCGGGGTTCACGAGGTTCTCCTCGATCGCCGCAGCGGAGGTGAAGATCTTGAAGACGGAGCCGGGGATGTAGGGCTCTGTGATCGCCTTATTCTTCCACTGCTGCTCTCGGGCAGCAATATAGGCTTCCTTATAGGCATCCCCCGTCAGCAGGGAAAGCTCCTGTGCCGCGTAGGGATCGGTGATCGTGGACGGATCATTCAGATCGAAACTCGGATAGGTGCCCATTGCATAGATCGCACCGGTCTTCGGGTTCATGATGATACCGCAGGCACGATTGCGGATCTCGTAGGTTTCGTACATTTCCTGCAGGTTCTTTTCGAGGTAGTACTGCAGCGTGGTATCGAGTGTCAGATACAGGGAGCTGCCATCCTGCGCAGGATAGGTCGTTGCGTAGCGGTAGGGCATCTCATTGCCCATGGCATCGGTCGCGGAAATCACTCTGCCGTTGGTTCCGGCGAGGAAGGAGTCGTAGTAGTACTCCAGACCATACTGACCGTCACCGTCGCTGTTGGTGAAGCCGATGACCTGCGCTGCCATATCGCCCTGGGGATAGTAGCGTTTGGTGTCCTCCTGCGTAGTGATGGAGGTGATGCCGTACAGATCAAAATACGCCATCAGCTCATCAGCGATGTTCTTATCGACCTGGCTCTTGAGGACGTAATACTGCGTGTTCATTCCCATTGCCTCCACAACGGTGGCAGGGTCGATCTCGAGCTTCACGGCGAGGGTATTGACGAAGGTCTGGCGCAGCACCTCGACCGGAAGGATCTCCTGTCCGGGCTTGAGCTGCTCGCCTGCATCGATCTTTGCCTGCCATTCGAGCATGAGCTCATCCATACCGTCCATTTCCTTCTGGAAGAGGGAGGGGTCGATAAACACCTTATATACGGTCGCACTCCATGCAAGCGGTGTGCCGTTCGCGTCATAGATCGTACCGCGGCTTGCCGGAATGGTAATATTGGAAAAATGCGTGCTGTTTGCCATCTCGGAATAGAACTTGTTATTCACGATACAGAGCGTGAACAGCTTCGCCACGACCGCAAATGCAAAGGCAACGATCGCAAGCAGTACGATCCAGTTCGTACGCATTTTCATTTCCTTCGTGGGCGTAAAATCCTTCTGCTCCAAGCGGATATCCTCCTTTTTATGTATGGTTTCCTGAAACACAAACAGGCAGGTTGGTTCCCCGCCTGCCTGTCATGATGTTTACACTATAAGACAATGACGCCGACCTTATACAGATTGCCCGTTCACAGCCATCCCGTCCATCCTCCGCGAAGGACAGAACGCCGGTTTTGGTAACACTCTATGAGTGCATCATCTGATATATTCCACAAGATCATCGAACCATGTCTTGATTTTTACGAAAATATTCTGCTCTTCCTCCGGGATCTCCACGACATCATCCGTCTGGATCTGGATATACTCGATCTGGGATGCATCGATCTCGTGCATGCCAAGGACATTTTCGGCATATTCCTGGATATCCTTATTGGAGGTCTTACCGGCCAGTTCCGACTGCATACGAACATTCTCACTGAGCAGATCCGTCCGCTGCTTTTCCATGTCGGTGATATCATTGCTGATCTGCAGCAGCTGAACATTGCTAAGGATTACTGCGCCAAGCAGCAAAAATGCCAGAAACACAGTCAAAACAATTTTCACTACAGATGTTTTTTTACCCGTATTTCGTCCCATTTGTATCGTATTGCTGCTCTGCTGCTCATATGAGGGCGGTTGAACTTCCGGGACAGCACTATTATACTGATAATATTGCACCCGAATCGGATCACCGGGACGCTCATAATAAGCCATAACAACATTAGCTCCTTTCTATCAGTCTGAGCTTTGCACTGCGGCTCCTGTTGTTGCGCTCCAGCTCTTCATCGCCTGCGATGATGGGCTTGCGCACGACCAGGCTTCCCTTAGGCTTTTTGCCGCAGACACACTGCGGAAAATCCGGAGGGCAGGTGCAGCCGCTGCACCATTTTGCAAACTGCTGTTTCACGATCCGGTCCTCAAGGGAATGGAAGGTGATCACCGCAAGTCTGCCGCCAGGCTTCAGGCAGTCAAACGCCGCCTCAAGGCCCTGTCTCAGATGGCCGAACTCGTCATTCACGGCGATACGGATCGCCTGGAACGACTTTTTGCAGGGATTCTTGTCCCTGCGGAATTTCTGCGGTACGGAATTCCTTATAATGTCAGCAAGCTGTCCGGTGCGTTCGATGGGAGCCTCCTCCCTTGCACGGACAATATTGGCAGCAATTCTGCCAGCGAATTTTTCCTCTCCGTAGTCCCGCAGAATGGTTGTCAGCTCCTGTTCGGACCAGGTATTGACAACATCCTTTGCACTGATGCCCGTCTGGCTCATACGCATGTCCAGCGGTGCATCTGCATGATACGAAAAGCCGCGGTCAGCTTCATCGAGCTGATGGGAAGACACTCCCAGATCCATCAGGATCCCATCCACTGCCTGGATGCCAAGTGTATCCAGAACCTCTCGTATCTGTGAATAATTGCTGTGAACGACCTTTGCAGGAAGTCCTGCAAGCCGCTCGGATGCAGCTGCTACTGCATCGGGGTCACGATCAAGTCCGATCAGCTGACCTTCCTGTGAAAGTCTTGAGGCTATTTCGAAGGAGTGACCGGCACCGCCGACGGTTCCGTCAACATAAATGCCGTCCGGGTGAATCGCCAAGCCCTCAAGCGTTTCCTGTAAAAGTACAGGGACATGTACAAAATCCATATCCTGCCTCCTCTTTTACAAGCACAGGGAGTTAAGAACGCTGACAGACATCGGATCGAACGCTTCGTCCACACTCGTCCATCTGTCACGATCCCAGATCTCTGCTTTCTTGCCTGCGCCGACGATGACTACATCTTTTTCCAAGCCGGCATAGGCACGCAGGTTCTGCGGAACGAGGATACGGCCCTGCTTGTCCGGAACGACCTCGCAAGCACCGGCATGCAGCCAGCGGCGGAAGCGTTCGCCTTCGGGACCGGTCTGCGCAGCGACCTGCGCACAGATATCCTCCCACTGTTCCACGGAATACACTGACAGAAATTTGTCCGTGGTACCTCTGACGATCCAGAATGTCTCGCCCAGTACCTCTCGCAGTTTTGCAGGAAAGTTCATACGACCCTTGGCATCGATATTATGGTAGTGTGTACCTGTAATTGTGCCTGTAGTCATTTCCCGCTCACCGCCTGTCTCTTCTTTCTTCTTTTGTTCTTGTTTTTCTTTGGGTTTTGTTTCTTTTGTTCTGTTCTCTTTTTTCTGGCGAAAGAGGAATGTCCTATGTGATTGTCTTGACTCTCCGTTTTTTCACCCTCCGGAAGGACTCCGTCAGGGTCATTCAGGGAATCCGCACCACTTTTTAGGTACAATTCACCACTTTTCACCTTATTACTATTATATCATATCCATTTCCGTCTGACAATTGTAGATAGTCACAAAATTCATAACCTAAATTTGTGCTATTTCATCAAAATAAGCAGCAAGAAAACATCCGTTTGCAGCAATAATCCCCCTCCGCAGTGGTGAATCCGCCCTGAAATCACCCGAAGTGGAGCTGTGGTGGAGTGGATTCCCTGAAATTCTGCACATGACAGGAAAATATCCTTGCATTTGTTGTTAGCGTATGCTATAATATCAATAGTATTCATAATGGATCATGATGCATTGACAAATGCATCATAAGAAAGGA
This sequence comes from uncultured Ruminococcus sp., assembly GCA_964472035.1. Taxonomy (GTDB): domain Bacteria; phylum Bacillota; class Clostridia; order Oscillospirales; family Ruminococcaceae; genus UBA3855. The sequence continues at coordinate 7,931 of CAYYIT010000017.1, read as the reverse complement.
TGGGATTATGAAACGGAATGAAGTAAAAAAGAGTCTGACGGAACGGATCTCCGGTCCGCTCGGCGCACATCCATGCCTGTGCATGCTGGTTGTATGCCTCCTGAGTGTGGTGCTGGGCTTTGGAAATCAGAAGTATTTCGGGACGCCTGAAACGTTCATTGTATGGTTCGCAGGCGGTGCCGGATTGTTCTTTGGAAGGGACAAGCTCTGGAAGGACCCTCTGGAGCTGGCAGTGATGGAATTCATCTGGGGCGGCCTTTGCCTCTGGCTATCCGTTACGGATTCTCCTGCACAGTGGTGGATCCTGGGCGGTGTCTCGGCGCTGCTGATTCTATGGGGCTATCTCTTTTCTAAAAAACGGCTTACGGATGGCGTCAGCGGATTCCTGCTCTGCTGCATGGGCTTCTGCATGCGCTTCTCCTATGTACTGTCTACGGCGCATTATGTAAGGCAGCATGATGTCAATAATTTCGGCGGCAAGGGCGGTCATGCGCCATACATCAGATATCTGCTTGAAAACGGGCATCTGCCGGATTTTGATGTCCGGACGGTCTGGCAGTTCTACCATCCGCCGCTGCACCACTCGATCGCAGCAACATGGATGCAGTTCCTGCAGGACTTCGGCGTTTCCTTTGATGATGCCGCAGAGAGCATCCAGATCCTGACGCTGGCATATTCCTGCATCTGCATGGTGCTGTTCTGGAAGCTGCTTGAACACTTCCGGCTCAAGGGTCTGGCAAAGATCCTGCCGATGATCGTAGTGGTCTTCCATCCGACCTTCTTTATTCTGGCCGGCAGCATCAACAACGACATGCTGAGCATTACCTTCCTGCTCTGGGCGATCCTCCTGACCTGCCGCTGGTATCGCGAGCAGAAATTCTCGACCATCCTGCAGCTGGCCATTGCGATCGGCTGCGGCATGATGACAAAGCTTTCCGTCTGGATGGCAGCTCCCGCGGCAGCGGTCGTCTTCCTCGCAGTTCTCATCCGCGAACGGAAGAAGCCGCTTCCTCTGATCAAGCAGTACGCTGCATTCGGCGTGATCTGCATTCCGCTGGGACTTGGCTGGGGCATCCGGAATCTTGTGAAATTCGGTGTGCCGATCACCTACATTCCCATGCTCAGTGACACCAGTACACAGTATGTGGGCAATATTTCTCCCTTGAACCGACTGCTTGATTTTTCCTCCTACCAATGGACCTATGTGTATGACTGCTTTGTGGGCTACGGACAGCCTTACAATGAATTCAACCCGACCATCGGTATTCTGAAAACCGCCATGTTCGATGAGCTGATCAATCCGGAGAATTACCCGGCGATCAGCGGCTTCGGCGAGCTGCTGTTCCTTGCACAGTTCCTGGTGGTACTGGTAACGATCACCGCCATTCTGGTGGTATTCATCAAGCGCAGGAAAACGCTTGATCACTGGCATCTGCTGCTGACCTATGCCATCACGACCATCAGCTACTACAGCTTCTGTTTCTCCTTTGCACACACCTGCACGATGAACATCCGCTACGCGACGCCGCTGATCTTCATCGGCTGCCTGTTCTTCGGCATCTGGATGCAGAAGGATGAAGAGGCTGCTCCGACCGGCACGCTCCGCAAGATCCTCTGTGTTCCCGTGGCACTCTTCCTGCTGGGTAGCTATCTGGTATACGCCTGCGTCTGCAAGTAACACCGTATACCTATTATAATATAAGAAGCCTGAGAAGCAATGCTGCTCCTCAGGCTTTTCTTATGATATGCAGATCGTGTTATTCTGTACGCAGTGCAACGACCGGATCCTTCTTCGCTGCGCTTCTGGAGGGAATGATACCTGCGATCAGAGTCAGCGTCATACTGATCAGCACCAGAATGATCGCTGCCGGAACGGGCAGGTAGGCATTGAGCGCCAGGATGCCCGTCAGCTCATGGATCACGAAATTGATCGGGATACACAGCAGGTAGGTGACCACAACACCCAGCAGACCGGAGGTGAAGCCGATGATCAGCGTCTCCGCATTGAACATGCTGGATACATCACGCTTGGAGGCACCGATCGCACGGAGGATACCGATCTCCTTGGTTCTCTCCTGTACGGAGATCAGCGTGATCACACCGATCATGATGGAAGAAACGATCAGAGAGATCGCAACAAACGCGATCAGCACATAGGTGATGGTGTTGATGATGGTCGTGATGGAGGACATCATCAGGCCGACATAATCGGTGTAGGTCAGTCTGGACAGCTCGTCAACGCCCTCATTATAATCCGCAATCGCCTCTTCGATTCTGTCCTTATTCTCAAAGGAAGACGCAAAGAGATTGATGGCTGCCGGATCGTCCAGATCCACATAGCCAAGCTTGATCAGGTTATCTTCATAAGTGGAGGGAGAGAATTCCAGCAGCTGGTCATAATAAACGGCCAGTTCTTCGTCGGTGAGATCTTCCATTGTCTGTGTAAAGGCACCGAGCAGCTGCTCGGAGGTCATTGCAGCCATCTGCTGCTGCACACCCTGTGCATACTGCATCTTCACCTGCTCTGCCACCATTTCGGCATACAGTCCGGTAATTTCTTCCTCGGACATCTCAGAGAGGTAGGCAGCGATCTCTTCCTCGGACATGCCGACCTGTGCGGCCATACCCTGTGCGATGGTGGAGATCATCATATCCGTTGTCATGCCCTGCATTGCCTGCGCAACGCCTGCTTCCAGCTCCTCATCGGAGGGAATGGACATCATTGCAACGTAGAGTGCAGCCTTTTCGGTGTCGCTCAGCTCATCGGTATACTCACGGAAATCCTCAGCCTTTGCAGCGGCGGACACATCGCCGGATTCGTCCTTGAACGGAAGACCTGTAAAAATATCGGTATGGGGGCTGTCGAGCTGCGCCTGCACTGCCTCGGAATCATGCATCTGCTCCACCACATATTCCGTCAGGAGGTGGGTATAGGCAATGGCACCGGTCAGCATCGCTGCCTGGGTCTCCTCATTGGGACGGATGATACCGCTCACCTTGAGGTTCATGCCATTGTCATAGAGGTACTGCAGACCACTTTCAGTCTCACGGCGGTCAACGTAAAGACCCGTGCCGTCATTATAGAAGCAATCAGAATTGAGGATCACGCGGAAATCCATCGCGCAGATCTCTTCATAGGTCCAGCTCTTCGCTTCCTTGGATTCGAGCTTCTTACCGTCCATGGCAGCATCGATCATGGCATCCATGGTCTCCTTGGAGGTCAGACCGAGTGCATAGAGCGTTACGTCATCGATCTCGTTGTTTTCATCCACAACAAGTACGATCTCATTATAGGCGGTCGGCCAGGTACCATAGATCACATCGTACTGGTCCTTCAGCAGATCACTGATGGGGTCGCCGTCATCGCCGGAGAGCATCTCCTGCCACAGGCCGCCGGTCATCATTTCCATGGAGGAAGTACCGCCCATCATGGAAGCCTCCGCATCGAACATGGCGGATACATCCATACCCATTGCCTGGGACATCAGATCCTCCAGCAGCTCCGCAGTATCGGAGTGCAGGATGGTGCCGTCCACGTTCTTGGTATAGACCAGCAGATCCAGATTGTAGCCGTACTGGATGCCGCTGAGCGCGTCATGCAGACCGCTTTCGCTGTTTTCATCGGCGTATTCTGCCTCGATATAGGTCTTGAAGGAGCGCAGGTCGTTCTTGGTCTCCTCCAGATTACTCATTGCTTCCATCATATTATAGACTGCCGGACGCTCATAGACAGCATCGCCGTCATGTGCCTCGCCGTCCACATCCATTCCCATGAAGGTCTCCATGAGCGTGGTCATGTCGATGGTCGATGCCTCGATGGTCAGCGGATAGGAGGACAGTGTTTCCTCCTGTACAAGGTCAATATACGCCTGGAAGCCCTGCGAAATGGAAAGCACCAGCGCAATGCCGATGATACCGATGCTTCCGGCAAAGGAGGTCAGTGTGGTTCTGCCCTTCTTGGTGAAGAGATTCTTCAGGGACAGGCTGAAGGAGGTTGCAAAGGACATGGAAGGTTTCTTTTTCTTCTTCTCATTTTCCTGTGCAGTCTTATCGTGGATCTCCTCCATCTGGCAGTCCTTGGCTGTCAGGGGCTTGGAGTCATCCTGGATCTCGCCGTCGAGCATACGGATGATTCTGGAGGAATACTGCTCCGCAAGGTCGGGGTTATGGGTTACCATAATGATCAGGCGGTCCTTGGAAATGCTCTTGAGGATCTCCATGACCTGCACGCTGGTCTCGGTATCGAGCGCGCCGGTCGGCTCGTCAGCGAGGATGATGTCGGGATTGTTGACCAGGGCTCTCGCGATCGCCACACGCTGCATCTGGCCGCCGGACATTTCACTGGGCTTCTTGTGCAGCTGATTGCCAAGTCCCACATCCTCCAGTGCCTTCTTTGCGCGCTCGCGGCGTTCGGACTTCTTGACGCCGGACAGGGTCAGGGCGATCTCCACATTCTGCAGCACGCTCTGGTGCGGAATGAGGTTGTAGCTCTGGAACACAAAGCCGATGGAATGGTTACGATAGGTATCCCAGTCCTTGTCCTTGAAATTCTTGGTGGATTTGCCGTTGATGATCAGGTCACCCTCTGTATACTGGTCCAGACCGCCGATGATGTTGAGCATGGTGGTCTTGCCGCAGCCGGAGGGGCCGAGGATGGAAACGAATTCACTCTTGCGGAACTTCAGATCCACGCCCTTGAGGGCATGAACGGTGTTTTCTCCGGCAAGGTAATCCTTCTTGATTCCCTTGAGTTCTAACATGATCCTACTCCTTTTCTGTGCGTCCGTATTCACGGACTGTCTGTAGCGAATCTGCACAAATTTTGTTTGATAAATTTGTGACAATTACTATTATACTCTCCTTTTCTCAAATCCATATCAACTGAATCTCAATTTTTGTTGAGGTTGGGACGGTCATAGAAAAGCCCCTCCGGGAACCGGAGGGGCCGAAGTTTTAGTATTCCTTACCATCCTCAAAGAGGAGATTGCCGTTCGCATCGTAGATCTTATTAAAGCTGTCGAGCTCCACCCAGTAGCCCTCATCGTCCCAGCCGCCGAGGAAGATCTCGTGGGTCAGACCGTATGCATCGACGCCCACTGCATGCAGCGAGATCGCATCCTGCTGTTCCATCGGCACCGAAACGCTGAATGCCTCCGACTGCATCGTAAGCGCATGGCGGCTATGCTCCGCGCCGTTGACCCTGACGATGAGCTCCGTGTCGGTATACCGCTCGACCGCGTCGTTGATGATGGCAGCTTCCACCTTGCAGGTGCCGTCGGTATATTCAAACTGCAGATCGTCCGCGTACACATCCATCCACGGCAGCACCTCGAAGCAGAGCGCAGGCCACGGGAGTGTATCGATCTGCTCCGTCTGGTAGAGGTCGCCCGTGCTGATGACAAGCGTGCCGTATTCCGGAAGCGTATTGAAGACGCCGATCTCGGCGGCTGCGGAGAATTCTCCGCCATCTGGCTCAAGCAGAATCTCATATTCACCGAAATTCAGCCAGATGCCGGTGTTATCCGTGTAGCTCTTGGGCGAACAATGGAAGGTCACCTCGCAGGTCTGCGTATCCGGATCATAGCTGCCCGTCTCGTAGCGAAAGTCCGCGATCAGGGAATCCTGCTGGGCAAGCTTGGCCTCCAGGGTGCTGATCTGACCCGAAAGAGAAGATATTTCGTTTCGGAGATTATTGTTGACGTTCAGAATCTCGTCTTCGATCCGTGTGAGTCTTGAAAACAGGGCAATGCAGATGAGCACGGCACCTACCAGAGCCAGTCCCCTGCTCACTATTTCCATGGATGCCATCGGCATATGGGCGGTGCTGTGCTGTTCCTCCAGTACACGGTTGATGCGTCTTTTATAGAACGCAAAGTACAAAAGCAGCACCACCAGCAGTACCGTGAGAAGCAGCAGCGGAAATGCAATACCAATCATATTCATAAGAATACCCCTTTCTATATATGGAAAAATTCACGGAACACGCTGCAATAGCTGCGTGTGACGTCCACCAGCGCACCATTCGACATCGTCAGAATATATTTCATGGATAACGAGGGCTTGATGCGCTTGACGTGTGCCCTCGCGATGATCGCGCAGTTGCTGACGCGCAGGAACTGCGTGTTGTCCAGCATTGCGGCAAGCTGGTACAGTCGCTCCGATGCGGAATACTGCTCGCCGTCTCCGGCATGCACGATCACATCATGTCCGAAGCTTTCAATGAAGACGATCTCTTCCGCCGAAAGCCGGATCCGCTCGCCTTTCCCGTTCCTGACACAGATATGCGCTGCAAAGCGGTCCCTCTGCGTCAGCTCCAGTTCCGCATCGTCGTCTATGACAAAGCCCGCCGCCCGCAGCATCGGTTCCAGCTGTGTCTGGCACTCCGGACTGACATTGAGCCTAATTTTCATGTGATTCCCTCCCGTCATGTGGTATGTGTTTATTATACAGGATTTTCCTGCACCTTGCAAGTCGTTCTGCATGGAATGCACCGCAGGGATGCACAAATTGCAAAAATGACAAAAAAATTACATTTCCCCCTTGACGAATCGGGAAATATGTGATATAATATAGGAAAGTGTTACAAAATCGTAACAGTTAGTTACAAAGGAGAATCAATATGAAACTCAAACAGTTTTTTGCCGCAGCGGCGGCAGTGGTATATGGAGTACTCGCCCTTCCGATGATTCCGGCAGCAGCAGAAGAGACCGCACTCGGTGATGTCAATGCGGACGGCATCGTGGATTCGAAGGATGCTGCCCTGATTCTTGAGGATGCAGCGGTATCCGGCAGCTCCGGCAGTGCTTTTACAGAGGCACAGCAGAAAGCCGGCGATGCGGATGCAAACGGCACTGCAGATGCGGCAGATGCCGCGCTGATTCTGGGCTATGCAGCACTTGTCGGCACCGGTGAGGTTACTACGGATCTGCAGGGCTACATTGCAGACAATCCGGAGATGTTCCTTTCCCTCAGCACCCCGACAATCTTCCTTGCGGTCAATGACGGCGAGGCGACCATCAGCTGGTCAAAGTGTGCCAATGCCAGCGGCTATGAGGTATACCGCTGCTTTGGTAAGCCTTCTTCAACCAACACCTATTCCCGTCTCAAGAAGCTCACCAGCAATGAACTGACATCGTTCACCCACACGGGTCTGGACAACGAGCGTACTTATTATTATAAGGTCCGCGCCTACAAGAATTATGGCGGCGAGATCTATTACGGCGAGTTCAGCAACGAGGAATACACGACGGATTTTGACTGCCGACTCAACGGTGCGATGACCGAGACCCCCGGCACCTTCACGGTATACAACCGCCAGAAGTCCGAGGCAGAGCTGACCAGCTACACCAAAACACTCAGCGATCGTGACATTGAGATCCTGGAGGCATTTGCAGCGGAGCATTTTCCGGCGGACGCGACCCGCGAGGAGAAGCTCTGGATCACACTGCAATGGATCCACAAGAACGTGCAGTACGCCTACGCAGGCGACCTGTGGAATGAGATCGCAGGTCTCAGCTGGACCGAGGCGATCTTCGTGAACCGGAAGGGACAGTGCGCACAGTACAACGGTGCAATGGCTTCCATGATGTCCTGGATGGGCTTCGATGTAAGCGTGGTGCAGGGCTACCGCGGCACATGGCCGGGCAATTACTGGCAGCACTTCTGGGTGGAGATCGAGATCTGCGGCACCATCTATATCATGGAATGCGGAAACCTTGGCAAGAACGGCGACTGGTACTACTTCCTCGCTCCCTACGAGGAGACCAGCGGTTTCATCCGCCATCAGCAGAATATGTAAGACAGCAAAGGACTTCTTCCGGAATAGGAAGAAGTCCTTTCAGCTTGTCAAAAAAGGGGCAATTTCCTGAAAATTGCCCCCCCTAACCCCCTCCCTAAAGGGAGGGGGAAATAGTGGAGGGTGCTACCGCTGA
>CAYYIT010000016.1:0-44948 GCA_964472035.1 uncultured Ruminococcus sp. | reverse complement strand
GATTCTGGCTGACGGCGACGGCGGCGGCATGTGCGAAGTGGTTCGAGTTGCCGACGATGAAGCGGTCGAAGGTGTAGCCGGCCATGTCAGGCAGGCTGTTCTCGGCCTTTTTGTTCGGCTCGTATTCGCCGATCTCGTCCCCGGCGAGTATCAGAAGGTCAAAGTCGCAGGAGAAAAGGTCGCTGAGCGCGGCCTTGATGGTGTCGGCAAAGCGGGAGGTGATTATATTTCTCTTGAAATCGCTGGTGGTGTGTATGACAAGGGTGCTGTCGTCCAGCTCGATAGGCGTGCAGTCGGAAAACCATGTATTTATGGCCGTAGGGGTAAGCTGTTGGGAGAGGATACGGATTATCTCGTCCCATATGTCGTTTATGGAGTTCATATAACACCTCTTTGAAAGCAGAGTTGCCCACTGTATTTTTCTAATATGTAAGTATAACATAATTCATCAAATATTTCAAGGAAAACCTCAAGACATATAATATAATAAGGTAGGTATGCGTGTGAGGTAATGATAAAAAATAAAGGACAGCCTGAGCTGTCCTTATTTGATAAACTGTGTTGATTTACTTTTTGGGTACCAGTACCTCAGTGCCGCCCATGTAGGGACGCAGTACCTCGGAAACGGTCACGGAGCCGTCGGCCTGCAGATGGTTCTCAAGATACGCGATGAGCATGCTCGGCGGTGCGACGACGGTATTGTTGAGCGTATGGGGGAGATACATCCTGCCGTCCTCGCCCTTGACGCGCATTTTCAGGCGGCGGGCCTGGGCGTCGCCCAGATTGGAGCAGGAGCAGACCTCAAAGTACTTCTGCTGGCGGGGAGACCACGCCTCGATATCGCAGGACTTGACCTTCAGGTCGGCGAGGTCGCCGGAGCAGCACTCGAGCTGACGCACGGGGATATCCATGCTGCGGAACAGCTCCACGGAGTAGCGCCACATCTTCTCGTACCAGTCCATGGAATCCTCGGGCTTGCAGACCACGATCATCTCCTGCTTTTCAAACTGGTGGATACGGTAAACGCCGCGCTCCTCGATGCCGTGCGCGCCTACTTCCTTACGGAAGCAGGGGGAATAGCTGGTCAGCGTCTGCGGCAGGCTCTCTTCGGGGAGAATCGTGTCAATGAACTTACCGATCATGGAGTGTTCACTTGTGCCGATGAGATAGAGGTCCTCGCCCTCGATCTTGTACATCATGCCTTCCATTTCCGCAAAGCTCATAACGCCCGTAACTACGTCACTTCTGATCATGAAAGGCGGAATATAGTAGGTGAATCCGCGGTCGATCATGAAGTCACGCGCGTAGGAGAGGATGGAGGAATGCAGTCTTGCGATATCGCCGCAGAGGTAATAGAAGCCGTTGCCGCTGGTCTTTCTGGCAGCATCGAGGTCAATGCCGTTGAGCTTTTCCATGATATCCACATGGTAGGGGACCTCGAATTCCGGCACGAAGGGTTCACCAAAGCGCGCAACTTCGACGTTTTCGCTGTCATCCTTGCCGATCGGAACACTCTCGTCGATGATATTCGGGATCACAAGCATGATCTCGCGCACCTTCTTCTGCAGCTCTTCCTCGCGAGCCTCCAGACGCACCAACTCTTCGCCGATCGCAGTCACCTCGGCCTTCATGGCCTCGGCACCCTCCTTGTCACCCTTGCCCATGAGTCCGCCGATCATCTTGCTCTTGGACTTTCTCTGTGCACGCAGATCGTCACATTTTACCTTCGTTTCGCGGAATTCCTTGTCAAGTGCGATTACCTCGTCAACGAGGGGCAGCTTATCGTCCTGAAACTTCTTCTTAATGTTCTCCTTGACGATATCGGGGTTGGTTCTTACAAATTTCATGTCCAGCATGATGGATACTTCCTTTCCAATCCTATGATTTCTATCAAATGTTTCACGTGAAACAATTTATTCCACAGTCAGCAGCTGTGCGAGAGCCGCAAGGTCTTCCTTGTCGTAGAATTCCAGCTTCAGCACGCCTTTATTCTGCTTGAAATCCACCTTCACCTTTCTGCCAAGGCGTTCGTGCAGGGAGATCTCCATCTCCTTGAAATAGCTATCCTTACGGACATAGGGGATTTCTTCAGCGGATTTATCGCAATCCTGCGCCATTTTTTCAAGCTGACGCACCGTCAGCAGACCCTGTGCAGCCTTCTGTGCCGCGAGGATCATCGCTTCCTCATCCTCGAATCCGAGCAGCGCACGGGCATGTCCGGCAGAAATGCTGCCGTCAATCAGGAGCGCCTGCACCTCGTCAGGAAGCCGCAGCAAACGCAGCGCATTCGCCACTGCACTGCGGGATCGGCCCACAGTTTTCGCGATTTCTTCCTGTTTCATGTCAAATTCATCCTGCAGCTGGCGAAAACCCTGCGCCTCTTCGATGGGATTCAGGTTTTCACGCTGCAAGTTCTCGATCAGTGCGATCTGCGCCGTCTCAAAATCCGACAGATCTCGCACGATGACCGGAACCTCATCCAGCCCCAGCATTCTTGCTGCACGCCAGCGGCGTTCACCGGCAACGATCTGATACCCGCCGAATTTCAGCGGTCTAACCAGAAGCGGCTGCAGAACACCATGCTCACGGATGGAATCCGCAAGGGCAGAAATTGCCGATTCATCGAAGTTTTTTCTCGGCTGCGCACGGTTCGGTTCGATCTCCGCAAGGCGCAGCGTCTTCTTCACCTGCACCTGCGAGGTGTTGTCCTCAAACAGAAGATCAAGTCCGCCGCCAAGTCCACCTTTCGCCATACTATCATCCTTTCTATGGAATCCGGCGATTCCTTATTTCTTACTGCGCCCGAACATCACGCGGTGCTTCGGTTTTTCCTCAAGCGCCTCACCGAGAAACTCACGTCCAAGCTGCGCGTAACTCATTGCGCCCTTGGAATGCTTGTCGTAATACATTACGGGTTGGCCATAGCTCGGGGCCTCGGAAATGCGTACATTTCGGGGAATTTTCGTCTCAAAGATCTTGTCAGGGAAGTACTTGCGCACCTCGTCAACCACCTGCATCGACACATTCAGCCGCGCATCAAACATCGTGAACAGAATGCCACAGATCTCGAGGGAAGGGTTGTAGTTCGTCCGTACGAGCCGAAGCGTGTGCATCAGCTGCGTCAGGCCCTCCAGCGCGTAGAATTCCGCAAGCATCGGCACCAATATCTCGTCGCAGGCTGTCAGACCATTCAGAGTCAGCATGCCGAGCGCAGGGGGACAGTCGATGAAAATATAGTCAAACTGCTCCCTGCAGGTCAGAACCTGCATTTTAAGGCGCTGAAAACGATGCTCCATCTGGATCAGCTCGACCTCCGCACCGGCAAGATCAGAAGTTCCAGCAACCACACTGACGTTCTCGAACGCCGTCTGCACGATCGCATCCTCCATTTTTGCCTTGCCAATGAGCAAATCGTAAGCAGAAACCTCGACCTGCTTCTTCTTGATGCCAAAGCCGGTGGTGGTATTTCCCTGTGCATCGATGTCGATACAAAGGACATTTTTACCCCTTGAACCCAGATAAGCCGCCAGATTGACCACGGTTGTAGACTTTCCGACACCGCCCTTCTGGTTGACGACCGCAATGATCCTACCCATAAACACGCCTCCTAACAAATGCTCTCCTATTATTATAGCACGTTTCGGGGTGTTTGTAAAGGTTATTTTGCGTGAAAAATTGCAATTTTCACAAAATGTTTCACGTGAAACATGTCAAACAGAACGGAAGCCTGTCAAACAATTCAATTTTTCTGCAAAAGCGGAATTCTGACGCGGTATTCAATATAATCATCGAACTGCATTTTCTGTGAAGCTGCCGGAATTCCTGCCGCCTGCATGGTTTCCACAGCCTTTGCGATCGTATTGACAAACAGCCGCACATCACGCAGAAGAACGCTCCGTTTCCGGAAATTCGCCTGTTCCCGTAATTTTCCAAGGTGACTATCGATCGCCTGCTCCGTTTTCTCGACATTCAGTGAATACCGGATCACCTTATCAAGGATCTGAAGCCGTTCCTCAGGGCTGCCAAGCCGCAAAAGCGCGCGAGCATGGCGTTCCGTGAGGCGATTTTCAAGGATGAGCGAACGTTCCTCCTGCGTCAGACGAAGCAGTCGGATCTTGTTCGCAACCGTACTCTGCGCCTTTCCCAGACGGATCGCGGCATCCTCCTGCGTCATGCCATAATAGTGGATCAGCTTCGCGATCGCAGCGGCTTCATCAAAACAGTTCAGATCCTGCCGCTGAATATTTTCGACAAGCGCAAGAATCGCGGAATTCCGCTCGCTAATTTCCATCACAATGCACGGAACAGCGCGAAGTCCTGCGATTTTTGCTGCACGCAGACGGCGTTCCCCGGCAATCAGCTCGTAACCGTTATTACCGCATTCGCGGACGGTAAGCGGCTGCAAAATGCCATCCTGCCGGATACTATCCGAGAGCTGCCGAAGATCCGGCGAGGGGAAGCTTGTCCGCGGCTGATGCGGATTCGATGAGATCTCATCCACGGGAATCATCAAAACACGCTGCTGCTCTGTTTTTTCCTTTGAAAATGTAAAAATACCTGCCATAGTTGTCCTCCATTTCTATCTGTTCGGGTGGCCTGTAGGCTCATTATAACAGATACCGGAAATGATTGCCACAAAAAAAATCCATTATTTCTTACGAAAATAATGGATTTCCTTACATGAATTGTGAGCATCACAGCGGTTTTTGCTTGATCTGACCGCTATTGCGTGGATATTTTGTCGGTGTCTGCGAAATCTTTTTCACGACATAGATCACCCTCTCGTCGCCGCCGGGAAGGGAATATTCGATCGTGTCCTCAAGCTTTCCGCCGAGCATGCGGATCGCCTGCAGCGCGGGCTTGACCGGCTCGTTAGGACCCTTCATCGCGATCCAGGTACCGCCGACCTTGACATAGGGCAGGGAATATTCCGCGAGCATGGGCATCGCCGCAACAGCGCGCGCCGTCACAACATCGAATTGTTCGCGATATTCCGACATTTTTGCATTGATCTCTGCTCTACCATGAATGGCATCATAGCTGCATCCGAGCAGCTCACGAAGCTGCTGGAGGAACACAATACGCTTGTTCAGACTGTCCATCAACGTGATATTCAGATCGGGACGCAGTACGCTCAACGGTACACCTGGAAATCCAGCGCCGCTACCGATATCGAGGAGCGATGCTCCTTGCGGAAGATTGCCGAATTTCTCAAGCAAAAGACTGTCAAGAAAGTGCTTGCGCAGGATCTCACTGCCCTCCGTTACCGCCGTCAGATTGACCTTTTCATTGTAATCCACCAGAAAAACGGCATATTGCTCCAATTTATCATATGTTTCACGTGAAACATTCATCCCGTATTCGTCAAAAAGTGCCTTCGCAGCGTCAAATTCCGGAAGCATGGTCACCCTCCTTGTGTTGTTCGAGCCACACGAGCAGCACCGTCACATCCGCCGGAGATACGCCGGAAATACGCGAAGCCTGCCCGATACTCAGTGGCTTATATTTGTTCAGTTTCTCGCACGCCTCAAGGCGCAAACCGCGAATCTGCGTGTAATCGAGGTCGGTCGGGAGTGCCTTGCGCTCCAGCTTCTGCGCCGATTCAATAGCCTGATACTGCCGCTGAATATACCCCTCATACTTGATCTGGATCTCCACCTGCTCCTGCACATCGTCCGGCAGCACGGGACGTTCCGGATCAAATTCCGCGATCTGGCGGTAGCCGAGCTGCGGTCTGCGGATCAGATCCGCAACCTTGCATCCAGTGGAGAGCGGCGTGGTGCCAAATTCCTCAAGCAGCTTGTTCAGCCCCTCGGAAGGGGCAAGATTCGTGTGCTGCACACGGTACTTTTCCTGCTCAACAAGCTCATATTTCCGCAGCATTTTCTGATAACGTTCCTCACTCAGAAGCCCGATGCGCCGTCCGATCGGCATCATTCGCGCGTCCGCATTGTCCTGACGCAGGACAAGTCGATATTCGCTTCGGGACGTCATCATGCGGTAAGGATCGCTGCAGCCCTTCGAAACAAGATCATCAATCAGCGTTCCGATATAGGAACCGGACCGCTCCAGGATCATGGGCTGTTCGCCCTTGACGGACAGTGCAGCGTTCACACCGGCCACCAGACCCTGTGCCGCAGCCTCCTCATAACCAGAGCTTCCGTTGAACTGTCCGGCACCGTACAGACCCTTCACCGCCTTGGTCTCAAGGGTGGGATAGAGCGCCGTCGGATCCACGCAGTCATATTCGATCGCATACGCAGGGCGCAGAATTTCGACATTTTCAAGTCCTTCGATCGTCCGCAGGAATGCAAGCTGCACATCCTCCGGAAGAGAGGACGACATACCCTGCAGATAGAATTCCTCCGTAGAGAGACCCATCGGTTCAACGAAAAGCTGATGCCGCGGCTTATCCGAGAAGCGGACAATTTTGTCCTCGATGGACGGACAGTACCTCGGCCCCACACCCTCGATCCTGCCGGAATACAGCGGCGAGCGATGCAGATTGTCAAGGATCACGCGATGCGTGTCGGCATTCGTGTAACTGATATAGCAGCATACTTGATTTTCCATCGATTTTCCGTCGTTTTCGAAGGAAAACGCCGTGATCTCCGCATCGCCCTCCTGGCATTCCATGCGGTCAAAATCAATGCTTCTGCGATGCACACGGCAGGGGGTTCCGGTCTTGAAACGACGCAGCGGCAGGTACTTCGCCAGACTCGCAGAAAGCGCGTTCGCCGGAAGCGCTGCATCGGGTCCGCTCTCGAAGGAGACCTCGCCGATATGGATCTTGCCCTTGAGGTAGGTTCCCGTCGCGATGATGACCTTCTTACCAAGGTATTTCGCACCAAGACGCGTGATAATTCCCTGAATTTCGCCGTTTTCAACGATGATCTCCGCAGCCTCACCCTGCTTGACCTGCAAATTTTCCTGCATCTCGCAGGCGTGCTTCATGTAATTATGGTACCGCACGCGGTCGGACTGCACGCGAAGGCTGTGCACCGCCGGACCCTTGCCGCGATTCAGCATGCGGCTCTGGATGAAGGTCGCGTCCGCAGCCCTGCCCATCTCGCCGCCGAGCGCGTCGATCTCACGGACAAGATGTCCCTTCGCCGTGCCGCCGATCGACGGATTACAGGGCATATTCGCGATCTGGTCGAGTGAGATCGTCAGCAGCAGCGTCGAGCAGCCCAGCCTTGCCGAAGCAAGTGCCGCCTCCACGCCGGCGTGTCCCGCACCGACCACGATCACGTCAAAGGTTCCCATTTTGTAGTTCATAGGGGTCTCCTTACATAAAAAATTACCTTTAAATTAAGTTTTTCGCTCAAGCCTTTTTTCAAAAAGGCTTGCAGGGTCAAGGGACAGCGTCCCTTGTCGCTCACCGCAGTGAGCGAAATCTCCTAAAAAAATCCGGAGGGAGCTCTGCACGGGGGTGAATTCCAAAAACAGTCCGGTGGACTGTTTTTGGAAGAGGGGCGTGCTCTGCGATAGAGAGCCGCCCCTACCTATCCGTTTTATATGATTTTCCTTTCCGCTTATGCGGAAATAATATGTGTTACTATTATTTTCCAACACAAAACCGTTCAAACACCGTATCCACCACAGCGTCAGTCACACGCTCGCCCGTCAGCTGCAGCAACGCATCCGCTGCGCCGTCCAGACTCACCGTCACGGCATCGTAGGCAAGCCCGAGCTGCAGGGCATCCAGCGCCTCGCGGACTGCCTCCACAGCCGCCTGCAGGCAGCTGCGCTGGCGCTCATTGGCGATCATGCCATCCTCGGCAGGGCTCGCCTGACGGCTCGCAAAACGCTCCACCGCCGATTCGAGAAGCTCCATGTTATCCAGTTTTTTTGCCGATATTTCGACAATATCCGCAAATTCCCAGCCGCTCGGCTCCCACACTTTACCAAGGTCGGTCTTGTTGCACACCGCGATCGTGCGCGCCATCGGCAGCTGCGAAAGCAGCGCCTCGTCATCCGCCTCCAGCGGACGGCTCAGGTCAAAGACCGCCAGCACAAGGTCGGCATCGCGCAGGAAGGCAAGGCTCTTCTCCACGCCGATCCTCTCGATCTGCTCGTCCGTGTCATGCACACCTGCCGTATCCGACAGCCGCAACGCGTAGCCGCCGATGCGAATCTGCTCCTCCACCACGTCACGCGTCGTGCCGGCAATGTCCGTCACAATGCTCCGCTCAAAGCCGTTGAGCGCATTGAACAGCGTGGACTTGCCGACATTTGGCTTGCCGGCGATCACCGTGTGCAGTCCCTCGCGGAGGATCCTGCCGTAATCGTAGGTCGAGAGCAGCTGTTCCATCGCCGAAAGAAGCGCGCGCAGCCGTCCCTCCAGCACATCGCCGTCCACGGACGGAATGTCCTCGTCGGGATAATCCGCCCACACCGCAAGCTCCGAGAGCATCTCCAGAATGGACTGCGAAAATCCCGAAATCCTGCGGAATGTCGCGCCGTCACGCAGGCTCCGCGCGCATTTCACCGCATTCTCGCCGGAGGCGGAAATGATGTCCGCAACGGCCTCCGCCTGTGTGAGCGAAAGCTTGCCGTTGAGGAACGCGCGCTTCGTGAACTCACCGGACTGCGCAAGGCGCACCCTGTCGCACAGCACACAGCGCAGGATCTTCTGCGTCAGGAATCGTCCGCCGTGGCAGGAAAGCTCCACCACGTCCTCGCCCGTGTAGCTGTGCGGCGCGCGGAACACCGTCAGCACGCAGTCATCCTGACGCACGCCATCCTGCATCACATGCCCGTAGGCGCAGGTATAGCCCTCCATTTCGAGGGGGGATGCGCCGCGGATGGGCGCAAAGATCTCCGCCGCCCTTCGGATCGCCTCCGGACCGGAGATGCGGATCACTGCCACTCCGCCCGTTCCGTGGGGGGTGGCGATCGCTGCAATTGTTTCCATACTGCCTCCAAAAAAAGTGGCTGAACTCCCGTCCAGCCACCTCGTTCGTACTATGTTTTACTCATTTCATCATGAAGATGAAGCCGGCTCAGCCGGCGGTCTCCGCGCGCGCTTAAAACTCGATCTTGCCGTAGAGACCTGCATTCAGATCATCCTCGGGACGGGGACGCTTGTAGTCCTTCTCGAAGGAGGTCTTCATGGAATCCATGCTGATGCGGGTCGGGGGTGCATCGGGATTGCGGCGCTGTCTGTTGTCATTGCGGCGTCCGCGATGGTTTCTCTCGCCCTTCTCACCGCGATTGTCATTGCTGCGGCGGCGGCGGTTCGGACGGCTCAGGGAGGAGATCACGACCTTGCGGTAGGGTTCCTCGCCCACGCTTCTGGAAGCCACGCCCTCGATCTCGGAGATCGCGGAGTGGATGATTCTTCTCTCATAGGGGTTCATCGGCTCGAGAGTGGTCTGTCTGCCGCTGCGCAGTACATTGCGTGCGATCTTCGCAGCAAGCTCCTCAAGGGTCTTGCGGCGGCGCTCACGGTAGTTTGCGCTGTTCAGAATGATGCGGTAGTATTCCTTGTCACCGCGGTTGGCGATCATGAATACGAGATACTGCAGCGCATCGAGGGTCTCGCCGCGCTTGCCGATCACAGCACCGCTGTTGGGGGTCTCAATATCGATCATGGCACTCTCTGCGCCGGCAGTGACCTTCAGCTCTGCCTCCACGCCGAGCTTTTCAAGGATACCGGTCAGATATGCCTTTGCCTTTTCGATCTTTGCAAGGCCTGCCTCGGTCGGCTCACCGCTGATCAGATCCGCGTCATCCGGGATCGGCTCGGGCTTCTTTTCTTCGTCTGCAGGAGCTTCCTCCGCAGCGGGCTCTTCAGCGATCTCGACAGCAGGTGCCTCCTCCGCCGGAGCTTCCTCCACAACAGGGGCATCCTCTGTGAAATCGGTCACAGTCACGTCCTCGGAAACGGACTCTTCTTCAAAGCTGATCTCCTCAGCAGGTGCAGGGGACTCTGCCACAGCCTCGGTTTCAATGACTTCCTGTACAGGAGCCTCCGGCTCCTCGTCGATCTTCACGGACATGTAAGTCGCACGGATACGAGCCTCACCCTTCTTGAAGCCGAACAGACCCTTCTTGGGCTCTTCAAGGATCTCGAAATTGATATCTTCCTTTGCTGCACCGAAGGTTCTTGCAGCAAGCTCCATAGCTTCCTCAACTGTCTTAGCGGTAAAAATCTGTGTCATAGTGATGACCTCCTCATCTCAGGCTATTCCTGATTCTCATTGTCTCCGTATTTTTCAGCGATTCTTCTTCTTGCCTCGCGGATCACGGCGTTGTTGTATTCCTCCATTTCACGTCTGGAGAGCTTGGGTGCGTCGTCGTCATCGGAGTAACGCACACGGTTGGCAGGGGCATTGCTTCTGCCGGCATTCTGACGGTTCAGCTCTTCCTGCTGTTCGATCATCATCTGCATCATGGACGGACGGCGGCGGGCCTTCTTAGCCTTTTCGCGCTCCTTCTCACCGATCTTTGCCACTCTCTTGTCATTGAACCATGCATACAGGCCGATGGACTGTACGAAGGAGAACAGGGAGGAGCAGAGCCAGTAGAAGCCGACACCGGCAGGCACGGTGAATGCCAGCCAGATGGAGAAGAGGGGCATACCGTAGAGCATGACATTCATGCAGCCCATGCTGGGCATATCGGGATTGCGCTTCTTCTGCATGATCTGCATGTAGACCGTCATGATCAGCTGCACGATACCGGAAAGGAACGGCAGCAGGAACAGGAACAGGGTGGAGTTATTTGCATACTTTGTGCTGGGCTTTTCGCTCAGGTTGGTATTACCAATGGTAAAGGTTCTGGAAAATTCCGCTACGTTCTGGATAAATTCCTCATCCACTGCCTCGTAGTCCTTGGCAAGCTCGGTGAATTTTTCCTGATTCTTAGCGATCTCCTCCATGATGAACAGCTCTTCACGCATGGTTTCCTTCTTGATGGAGGAATCCGGATCGAGCTGAAGGACGATCTCCTTGCTGGCGGAGATGGTATCTGCGGGGTAGTCCATGATATAGGTCATGGGTCTGTACACGACCGCAAGCACACCGTACAGCAGGATGATCGAAACGATCATCGGAAGACAGGAGCCGTAGGGGTTGAGGTTCTCCTCCTGATAGAGCTTCATCTGCTCCATCTGGAGCTTCTCCGGCTTGTCCTTGTATTTTTCGCGCAGCTTTGCGAGCTTGGGATTGATCAGCTGCATCCGCGCGGAATTTTTCTGCTGCTTATACGAGATCGGGAACATAATGAGCTTTGTAATCAGCGTGAAAATGATGATCGCAAGACCATAATTGTTCACCAGATGATAGATCAGCTTCATGATAAAGCCAAGCGGAATACCGACAATATTAATAAAAAAATCCAATTCACAAACCTCTTTCTTGATCAGACACTGTTCCCTATATCCGGCTATTACCCGTTATCCTGCCAGAAATAGCCCGGAAGCTGCTTCCAGGAAAAGGTTTCCGGCACGGGATCGATGCCGCCGACTGCCCAGGGATGGCAGCGCAGGAGCCTCGCAATAGCCAGTATGGTTCCCCTGACTGCGCCAAAGCGCATCACCGCCTCGAGCGCATACGCGCTGCAGCTCGGATAATACCGGCAGCACGGCGGAAACAGGGGAGAAATGCATTTTCTGTAAAACCTGATCAGCAGTGCAAGAAGATGCTTCATGACTGCTGATTCCTTGTACGGGGAGAAGCCTCCCCCGCATAGATCCTATGCAGGGCAGCGATGCCCTTATTTCTGAGGAAATCGCTGATATCGGTGGATTTTGCCTCATTGATGTGGTTCCTTGCGACAATCACAATATCCAGACCAATGGGGGCATCCAGCTCGTTCTCTCTCCATGCCTGACGGATCAGGCGTCTTGCACGGCTGCGGCAGACCGCATTGCCGACTTTCTTACCGGTCGTGATACCGAGACGATTGACAGGCAGCTGGTTGCGTCTCGCATAGATGACAACATCCTGCGAAACGACGCTTTTTCCCCGGTGATAACACTGCTGGAACAGCTTGTTCACCCGCATAATTTCTGTGTACACCATAACCTGCTACCTCGCGTTTCATAGCTTTGCACCCAGCGGCACAAAACTGTCAGAAAACAAAAAGACCACAAACATAATTTGTGGTCTGACTCGTCAATGGGAAAGTCTTGCTCTGCCCTTTGCTCTCCTGCGAGCTAAAACCTTTCTGCCGTTCTTAGTTGCCATTCTCTTCATGAAGCCGTGTTCCTTTTTTCTGTGCAGCTTCTTCGGCTGGTATGTTCTTTTCATGCGTTCTCCTCCTCTCACATGCGGCGGTTTCCTTGGCACCTGCCAATGAAGACAGCGGCACAAAACTGTCAGAAAACAAAAAGACCACAAACATAATTTGTGGTCTGACTCGTCAATGGGAAAGTCTTGCTCTGCCCTTTGCTCTCCTGCGAGCTAAAACCTTTCTGCCGTTCTTAGTTGCCATTCTCTTCATGAAGCCGTGTTCCTTTTTTCTGTGCAGCTTCTTCGGCTGGTATGTTCTTTTCATGCGTTCTCCTCCTCTCACATGCGGCGGTTTCCTTGGCACCTGCCAATGAAGACAGCCTATAATCCAGAGCACAAGTACTCTTATACTCTCCTATTATATCCTAACTTGTCCCCTCTGTCAAGTGTTTTTTTCAAATTTTCTGATATTGTCACATTTTTATCCGGCCCCAAAACAGAAAATCAGCAAAAGTGACAAAGCATGCTGTGAAAAACTCGATTTTTTGAAAAAAGCGACGGATTTCAGAGTACCGCTCCTTACATTATTATAATAACTGTTGAAAAATCGAAAAAAGCTCTTGATTTTTCAACAATTCTGTGTTAGAATAAAAGATAAGAGAATTTCAAAATGGAGGTAGTGGTATGAATTCCTTTAGCGAAGTATTCGAACAGGTCAAGCAGTACTGTATTGCAAACGCGCTGATTTCCGATGTAGCGATGAAGACCTGGATCAATGCAATGACCCCTGTCGGGATCGAAGGCAACGATGCTGTCTTCCACGTACAGACTGAATTCCAGCAGGGCGTACTCCTCGCAACGTATAAAAAAGTACTTGAAGATGCCCTGGAGGCAACCGTCGGCTTCCCGCTGCGCCTTGTGGTGAACTACAAGAGCCGTGAAGAGCAGCAGGCTCCCGCTGCGGCAGTCTCCGATATCAACGCGACCCTCGACGAAAAACACGAAGAGCTGCGCAAAAGCTACGAGGTCGCAGATTATGACTACACATTCGACACCTTTATTGTAGGCCGTTCGAATGAATTTGCCTATGCTGCCTGTAAGGCAGTCGCAACGGACGCTGCGTCCACCTACAACCCCCTGTTCATTTACGGCCCCTCCGGCCTCGGCAAGACCCACCTTGTGACCGCCATCAAACACGAGATCATCAAAATGGCGCCCGACAAGAACGTCATCTACGTCACCGGTGAGGCCTTCGGTAATGAACTGATCAAGGCCATCAACGAACGCGATACCTCCGTGTTCCATGATAAGTACAGAAACGCCGACGTCCTGATCGTCGATGACATCCAGTTCTTCTCCGGCAAGGAGCGTACCCAGGAAGAGTTCTTCCATACCTTCAACAAGCTCCACTCCGAGGGCAAGCAGATCGTCATCACCTCCGATAAGCCGCCGCGCGACCTGAAGACACTGGAAGAGCGTATCCGCAACCGCTTCGAATGGGGCCTGATCGCGGACATCAGCATCCCGGACTTTGAGACAAGATTTGCCATCATCCGCCGCAAGGCCGAGCTGCTCGACCTCAAGATCCCGGATGAGGTGACCGAGTTCATCGCAAACCGCCTCAAGACCAATATCCGTCAGCTCGAAGGCGCCGTCAAGAAGCTCAAGGCTCTCAAGATGCTCGCCAACAGCTCTCCGACCATCTCCATGGCACAGAGCGTCATCCGCGACATCCTGACCGACGACCAGCCCATCCCGATCACCGTGGAAAAGGTCATCGCCGAGGTTGCCAATGTCTACGGCATCACCCCCGAGGATATCCGCTCCTCCAAGCGTACCTCCCAGATCTCCACAGCCCGCAAGGTAGCGGCGTATGTGGTAAGAGAGGTCACCGGCATGCCCCTCGCTGCCATCGGTATGGAATTCGGCGGACGTGACCATTCCACCATCGTCTATGCCATCACCAATGTCACCGATGCGATCAAAAAGGACGCAAATCTGAAGGAACTCGTCGATGATATCATCAAGGATATCCGCGAGAAGAATCCCAATCCCCCCACCGTCTGATCCCCATCCTGCCCCGTGCAGGGGATGAAAAATGGGTCTTTCAACGAGATTACACACAATTCAACCGAGTTTTCCACAGGTTGTTGAAAACTCGGTTGAAAAGGTTTTTCAGTAATTTCCGCAATTTTGAAGATCCGGAAACTGCCTTTCCACTTTTTCAGAAAAAGCGGATTCCACAGGATGTGAAAAGTCCGGACGCGGCGGAAAATTTCTCCACAAAGTTTTCAAGAAATTTTCCCTTTCCACTCCACAATTTCTCCACAAGTCCACAGCACCGGAGTGCGGTTTGCGCCTTTTCACTTTTTCACGTTTTTTCAATAGGCGCCATGTGGAGAAAAAACCGCCGGATTTTTCCGTGATTTCGGAAAAAAACGACGCTTTCCACTTTTCCGCGCCCCCTACTACTACTACTATGTTTATTTATGATGGATTGGAATGATCCGATGCAGCCGGTACCTCGCAGCAGGAAAGGACGCTGTGGAAACCACAGCGAAGCGATCCCAGGCCGCAGCATCCGCCGATCTCAGAACGGCGATCCGATAAAAGGAAAACAGGAGTTGATAAGAAATGAAATTTACCTGCAATAAAAATGATCTGTGCAACGCCATTGCCCATGTCTCCAAGGGCGTTTCCCAGAAATCCACCATCAGCGCACTCGAGGGCATCTGTGTCCAGATGCAGGAGGGAGGCGTCGTCCTCACCGGCTATGACCTCGAGATCGGCATCCGCACCTGCGTTCCGGCGCAGTGCAGCGACAATTTTTCCTTCGTGCTCAATGCAAGACTGTTCAGCGAAATGACCCGCCGCCTCACCGCAGAGGAAGTCACCTTCGAGATCGACGACGCACTGAATGCGAAGATCTCCGGCGGCAGCACTGAATACCAGATCTCCGCCATGTCCGCAGAGGAATTCCCGTCTCTGCCCGTCGTGGAAACCACCACAAAAACCGCGATCTCTCAGGCAATTCTGCGTTCCATGATCCAGCAGTCCAGCTTTGCTGCCTCCATCAAGGAGGACAAGCCCATCCTCACCGGCGAGCTGTTCGAATCGGGCGAGGATATGCTCTACATCGTTGCCATGGACCGCTACAGAATGGCAATGCGCCAGGAAAAGGCAGCCGAGCTCGGTTCCTTCCGCTTCGTTGTGCCGAAGAAGGCACTCTCCGAGCTGATCATGCTGCTCAAGGATGATGCCGAAACACCGTGCGAATTTTCCACAAACGGCAAGCATATCGTCTTCTCCGTCAACGGCTTCGAGCTGTTCGCACGCCTGCTGGAGGGCCAGTTCCACAACTTCCGCAGCAGCATTCCGGCGGACTGCAAGACCGAGGTCATCATGAATACCAGGGACGTGATCGGCTGCGCCGAGCGCTGCGCCCTGCTCATCAACGAAAAGAA
Organism: uncultured Ruminococcus sp.; assembly: GCA_964472035.1. Taxonomy (GTDB): domain Bacteria; phylum Bacillota; class Clostridia; order Oscillospirales; family Ruminococcaceae; genus UBA3855. Next base: position 29,305 of record CAYYIT010000016.1, on the reverse strand, counting down.
TAAGGCCCCCATGCGCTGCGTCTTTGCCGACGGCTTCATGGAGCTTTCCTGCAAGACCGGCATCGGCGTGATCAATGACCGCATTCCGGCCGATATCAACGGCGAAAGCCTTACCATCGGCTTCAGCAACAAGTACCTCCTTGAGGCCCTGCGCGCCTGCGAGTGCGACAAGATCAAGCTCCAGATGAGCGGCAGCAATAAGGTCATCAAGATCACCCCCATGGAGGGCGAAAGCTTTATTTACCTGATCATGCCCATTCAGCTGAAGGGTTAAGTGCAACCTAACAGGGGGCGCTGCCCCCTGACCCCCGCCAAAGGGATGTGATCCCTTTGGAATCCCATGGCGTTTTGCCATTGCCCCCTTTCAGGGGACAAAGGCAAAACGTTAGAATTGCAAGCGTCATTCCTTGACGAAGGACAGGGACAAATCCCCCTGTCAGTCTACAGTTATCTCTCAACAGAAAGGGAATACCATGGCAAAAGAAACCATTCAGGTGAAGATCACCACAGAATTCATCAAGCTCGATTCCCTGCTGAAATTTGCAGGTTTATGCGATACGGGCGGTTTTGCGAAGGAGCTTGTGCAGCAGGGTGCGGTTCTTGTGAACGGCGAGGTCTGCACGATGCGCGGCAAGAAGATCCGTCCGGGCGACACGGTCGCCGTTGACCGCTTTGTGGTCGAGGTTCAGTAGTTTTTATGTATATTACGTCCTTTTCGGCGGACGGCTTCCGGAATCTGAAGGCGGTGCGCTTTCAGCCGGATCCGCATTTCAATGTCATCATCGGCGACAACGCGCAGGGGAAGACCAACCTCCTCGACGCGATCTGGCTGATGACCGGCTGCCGGAATTTTCACGGCGCCAAGGACCGGCACTATCTGGGCTTCGATGCGGAGTACTTCCAGTGCGACATGCGCTTCCATGACGGCAGACGCGAGCAGCGCATTGCCTACAGCGTGCAGCGCGGTCAGCAGAAAAACCGGAAGATCACCATAAACGGCGTCGATACGACAAAAACAGGAGGCCTGTTCGAGGCGTTCCATTGCGTGGCGTTCTCGCCCTGCGATGTCGAGATCGTCAACGGCGCGCCCGAAAAACGCCGATCCTTCATGGATCTGTGCGCCTGCCAGCTGCATCCTCGGAGCATGGACTATGTCAGCCGCGCCGCAGTGCTGCTGTCCCAGCGCAACGCCGGCATCCAGCACGCCGCAAGGGGCAGGATCCGCCGCGAAGATGTGACCATGTGGGACGCGCAGCTCGCCAAGGCCGGTGCCTATATCAGCTGCATGCGCGCCGATTATATCCGCAGTATCGCGCCGGTCTGCAGCAGACTCTACAGCATTATGACCGACGGCAGGGAGGCGCTTTCCGTCCGGTACCGCAGCGCGGTGTTCGGAGAAGAAGAACTTCCGCAGCGCCCGGAGGCCTCCCACGCGGAGCGCTATCTCCAGGTATTGCAGCAGAATCTCGACGAGGATCTGCGCCTCGGCTATACCCAGCGCGGCATGCAGAGGGACGACCTTCTGCTCGAGATCGGCGGCAATTCCGTGCAGCTCTTCGGCTCGCAGGGACAGCGCAAAAGCACCGCACTCGTCCTCAAGCTCGCACAGGCATACCTGTATTACGAGAAAATGCAGCGTGCGCCCGTCGTTCTGCTCGATGATGTGATGGGTGAGCTGGACGAACGCCGTCAGCGCCTCATTTACGACATGGTCGCCGGCATGCAGGTGTTCATCACCCTCTGCCACCCCTCCTCACTCAAGCTCGAGAACGAGGGCAGACTGTGGAAAATGGAAAACGGCAGGCTTTCAGAGGCGGAAACCGCGCTGTGACACTCTTGAAAAAGTGGAAAAGAAACGGCGCATTTTGTGAAGAAATATGGAAAAGCGTAGAAAATAACGCATTTCTGGAATTTGTTTTCAACCAAAATTGTTGAAAACTTTGTGGAAACAGTGGAAAATTCATTTCACTGGTGCAAAAACTGACAAACAAGGTGCAGAAACCCGTGCCGGACGGCCGTGGACTGCAACAGAAACGGAGCGTGAACAGTATGGAAGAGCAGAATCTGCAGGACGTGCAGTACGATGCCGAACAGATACAGGTTCTGGAGGGTCTGGATCCTGTCCGGAAGCGTCCGGGTATGTACATCGGCTCTACCAGCATTGACGGTCTGCACCATCTGGTGTATGAGATCGTGGATAATGCGATCGACGAGGCACTTGCCGGATATTGTACCGAGATCCAGGTCGAGATCCTGCCGGGCGAGATCATCCGCGTGTCCGACAACGGACGCGGTATTCCCGTCGGCATCCACCCCACCGAGGGTATCTCTGCCGCAACGGTCGTATATACCGTGCTGCATGCCGGCGGTAAGTTCGGCGGCGGCGGCTATAAGGTCTCCGGCGGTCTGCACGGCGTTGGTGCATCCGTCGTAAATGCCCTGTCCGAATGGCTGGAGCTTACGGTCAGGGACGGCAAAAACGTCCATTTCCAGCGCTTTGAGCGCGGTGAATACAGCGAGCAGCTCAAGGTCATCGGCGAGACCGACGAAACCGGCACCACCGTTGCCTTCAAGGCAGATGCCGAGATCTTCGAGACCACCGTCTTCGATTACGAGGTGCTGCTCAAGCGTCTGCGTGAGCAGGCATTCCTGAATGCCGGCATCCGCATCATCTTCCGCGACAGCCGCAATCCCGACGAGCTGAAGGAAGAGCTCCTGCATTATGAGGGCGGTATCCGCCAGTTCGTGGAGCATATCCACAGGGTCAAGGATTATACCGCCGTGGGCGAGGTCATCTATATCTCCGGCACACAGGACGATTCCTTCGCCGAGATCGCCATGCAGTACAACGAAAGCTACAACGAAGTGATCATGTCCTTCGCGAACAATATCCGTACCAAGGATGGCGGCAGCCATGAGAACGGCTTCAAGAACGCCCTCACCAATGTCATCAATGAGTACGGCAAGAATTTCCAGCTGCTCAAGGACGGCGAAAAGCTCAAGGGCGACGACGTCCGCGAGGGCCTGACCGCGATCATTTCCGTCAAGCTCACCGAATGTGAGTTCGAAGGCCAGACCAAGGGCCGCCTCGGCAATCCCGCCGTGCGCCCCTTCGTGGAAAAGCTCGTGCAGGAAAAGCTCATGAGCTATTTTGAGATGAATCCCGCGATCGCGCGCGAGATCCTCGATAAGTGCCTTGCCGCAAGACGTGCAAGAGAAGCCGCAAAGGCCGCAAGGGAGACCGCAAGACGCAAGACCGCGATGGAAAGCGCGTCCCTCCCCGGTAAGCTCGCGGACTGCTCCGAGCATGGCATCGAGCGCACCGAGATCTACATCGTCGAGGGTGACTCTGCAGGCGGCTCCGCAAAGGGCGGCAGAGACAGAAAATACCAGGCGATCCTGCCCCTCTGGGGTAAGATGCTCAACGTCGAAAAAGCACGCATCGACCGCGTTTACGGCAATGAGAAGCTCATGCCCGTCGTGACCGCGCTCGGTACCGGCATCGGCGAGGACTTCAATATCGAAAAGCTCCGTTACGGCAAGGTCATCATCATGGCCGATGCCGACGTGGACGGCTGCCATATCCGCACGCTGCTGCTGACCTTCTTCTTCCGCTTCATGCGGCCGCTCATCGAGAACGGCAATGTCTACATCGCACAGCCGCCGCTCTACCGCGTGGCAAGGGGCAAGAAGGTGTACTATGCCTTCTCCGATCCGGAGCGCGACAAGTACATCGCAGAGCTTTCCGACAGCAACGGCAATTCCTCCAAGGTCGCTGTACAGCGCTACAAGGGTCTTGGTGAGATGGACAGCGAGCAGCTCTGGGAAACCACCATGAATCCCGCAACCCGTACCATCATCAAGGTCGGCCTTGAGGATGCCATCAAGGCGGATGAGATCATCTCCATCCTCATGGGCGACAAGGTCCTCCCCCGTAAGGAATATATCGAAAAGAACGCCAAGAGCGTCCAGAACCTTGACGTATGATCACAGTTGACCCTATCTTCCCCTAAGATGCAGCGAAGCGAGCTTCATTTTTCGGTCAAGCCTTTTTTTGTAAAAAGGCTTGCAGGGGTTTGGGGACAGCGTCCCCAAATAACCGCCGCAAGGCGGCACACCAAAGGAGAATATGATGCAAAACGAAAATCCCACACCGCTGCTTGATAAGCAGTACCATATTCCGCTGGATCTGTTCCGCAGGGCGTTCACTGCCTTCCAGAAAAAATATGTCTATCCGAAGACCTATTTCATGATGGCAATGCTCCTCGTGGCGGCCGGCATCTACAGCTACTTCATGACCACCGTGGCCGCCTCCCAGCGTCCGATCTACTGCATGATCGTGCTGCTCTGCCTTGTCATGTGCGGCATCCAGTGGTTCAATCCGCGCAAGATCCGCCGCAATCTCATGGAGGCAGTCAAGGAGATCGAGGAGGACCAGTACTTCCTCAAAATCTATCAGGAATACCTCGAGATCGGCACGATCCTCCCCGAGGAGGCTCCCTCCGAGGATGCGCAGGAGGACGACGCCCTCTTTGACGATACCCCGAAGGAGAACTTCACCGGTACCAGAATGCACTATAACTCCGAGATGAAAGTGACGGAATATGACGATTTCTTCATGCTCTACCAGAAGAGATCCATGGTCTATGTCATTCCGCGATCCGCCTTCTCCGAGGAAGAAGCCGAGATCCTGCGCGTGCATTTCAAGAAGGTGCTGGACAAGAATTTCCAATCAAAGCAATAAATCTGACGAAAATTCAGAGGTGAATTATGAGTAATGAAATCGAAAACCAGGGTCTGCCCAGCACGGAAAAGGTCATTCCCATGGACATTGCAAGTGAGATGCATAATTCCTTCCTTGCCTATGCCATGTCCGTTATCGTTTCCCGTGCGCTGCCGGATGTGCGTGACGGTCTGAAGCCCGTTCACCGCCGCATCCTCTATACCCTGCATGAAAACGGCCTGACTCCCGATCAGCCCTACCGTAAGTGCGCCGATACCGTCGGTACCGTACTCGGTCGTTACCATCCGCATGGTGACGCCTCCGTTTATGATGCGCTCGTGCGTCTGGCACAGGACTTCTCCCTGCGCTATCCGCTCGTGGACGGTCACGGAAACTTCGGTTCCGTGGACGGCGACCCGCCCGCTGCTTACCGATACACCGAAGCGAAAATGTCCAAGATCTCCGTGGAAATGCTCACGGATATCCAGAAGGAGACCGTTCCCTTCGGCATGAACTATGACGACCGTCTGAAGGAACCCCAGGTGCTGCCCAGCCGTTTCCCGAATATCCTCGTGAACGGCAGCGTCGGCATCGCCGTCGGTATGGCGACCAATATTCCGCCCCACAATATGGGCGAGGTCATCGACGGCCTGAATCTCCTCATCGAAAATCCCGACTGCACCCTCGATGACCTGATGGAATGCATCAAGGGTCCGGACTTCCCGACCGGCGGCATCATCATGGGCAAGGCCGGCATCCGTGCCGCCTACGGCACCGGCAAGGGCAAGATCACCCTGCGCGCCAAGACCTCCATCGAGGACAACAAGGGCAAGCAGCAGATCATCGTGCATGAGATCCCCTACATGGTCAACAAGGCGCGCCTCGTTGAGCATATCGCCGAGCTGATCAAGGACAAGCGCCTCGAGGGCGCGACCTTCGTCCGCGACGAATCCGGCAGGGACGGTATGCGCGTTGTCATCGGTGTCAGAAAGGACGCCATTGCGGACGTTATCCTCAATAAGCTCTTCTCCTATACCCAGCTGCAGGATACCGTCGGCGTCAATATGCTCGTCCTCGCGGACGGCGTGCCGAGAGTCCTGACACTCAAGCAGATCCTCGAGCATTACCTGAAATTCCAGGTCGAAGTCATCGAAAACCGCGTCAGATTCGACCTTGCCAAGGCGCTCAAGAGAGCGCACCTGCTGCAGGGCTTCATGCTCGCAGCGGACTATATTGACGAAGTGATTGCCATCCTCCGTTCCAGCAAGACCATTCCCGAGGGTAAGGAACGCCTGATCGAACGCTTCAAGGATGTTGATATGACCGCACTTCTCGAGCGTGCGCAGTATGACATGACGGGTCTGTCCATCGAACACAGCGTCGGCCTCTCCGAGGAGCAGGCGGAGGCGATCGTCCAGATGCGCCTCGGTGCCCTGACCGGCCTCGAACGCCAGAAGATCACCGACGAGCTGTTTGCTCTCTGCGAGAAGATCTCCGGCTTCCGCGAGACCCTCGCCGACCGCCAGAAGGTCTATGCCATCATCTCCGAGGAGCTTGATGTCATCCGCAGGAAATTCAACGACGACCGCCGCACGGAGATCACCTCCATCAGCGGTGAACTCGATATCGAAGAGCTCATCGAGGTCGAGGACTGCGTTGTTACCTACACGAATAACGGCTATGTCAAGCGCATGGCACTCGATGCCTATAAGACCCAGAAGCGCGGCGGCCGCGGCGTGACCGGCATGAAGCAGCGCGAGGAGGACTTCGTCAGCGAGATGTTCATCTGCTCGACACATGACAATATCCTGTTCATCACGAACAAGGGTATGATGCATAAGCTCAAGTGCTACGAGATTCCGGACGGCTCCAAGGCGTCCAGAGGCTTCCATTTTGCAAATCTCCTGAACCTGCAGGAGGGCGAGCGCATCTCCGCGATGATCCGCACCCGTGATTTCGAGGGCGATAATTATATCGTTATGGTCACAAAGCAGGGTCAGATCAAGAGAACGCCCCTTGCTGCCTACAGAAATGTCCGCAGGAAGGGCCTCATTGCCATCGGCCTGAATGAGGGCGATGAGATTGCAGGCGTTCGCATGACAAATGGCAGCGCACAGCTCATCGTTGCGACCAGAAACGGCATGGCGATCCGCCTTGAGGAAGAAAAGATCCGTGCGCAGTCCAGATCCGCACACGGCGTCAGAGCCATCAAGCTCCGCGAGGGCGACGAGGTCGTTTCCATGGCGAGAGTGCGCGAGGGCGCGACCGTCCTGACCGTGACCGAAAAGGGCTACGGCAAGCGCTGCGAGCTGGAGAACTACCGCATCCAGGGCAGGGGCGGCTACGGTCTGACCAATTACAAGGTCGATGCCGACAGGGGCAATGTCTGCGGCATCAAGGTCGTGGACGAAGAGGACGATATCATCCTCATCTCCTCCGAGGGTATTATTATCCGCATCCTTGCAAGCGATATCCGCGTGATGGGCAGAGTGGCAAAGGGCGTGCGCGTGATGCGCGTGACCGGCGACAATACCGTCGTTGCCTTCACCAGAGCCGAGCACGATAATTCCGCCGAAATCGCTGAGGTAGAGAAGCTCTCCGAAGAGGAAGCCGCCAAGGCAGATGCGGAAGCTGCGGCTGAAGAGGCAAATGAAGTCATCGAAGAGGACGTACCTCTGGATGATGAGGAATAAGTAAAGAAAGGGGGGCGCTGCCCCCCCATCCCCCCCGCCAAAGGGATGTGATCCCTTTGGAATCCCATGGCGTTCTGCCAATGCCCCCCTTTGGGGAGCAAAGGCAGAACGTTAAGATTGCAAGCAATCTTAACCTTGAGGGGAAGGATGTGGGGCAGCGCCCCCCTTACCCTATCCCAGAATCAACAGGTTTGGGGGCGAGCGAAGCGATTGCCCCCAAGGCGGGTGGAGGGTGCGGCAGCACCCTCCCTATGTTCCCCTCCCCTCGGGGAGGGGTCAGGGGTGGGGGCAGTTTAAGATAAACTACCCGATTCTCCTACGGAAAGGAACAAACCCACATGGAACGAAAGGAACAACTCAAGCACGGGGGCATCATCGCTGCGTGCAGCTTGTTTGCACAGGGAGTGCATTGGTTCGTCTTTGAGAAGGTCGCGTTCGAGTCGGCAATGCTCTGGCTGACACCGCTCATCCTGTGCATGCTCTACCATTTCGTGATGGCCGACAGCGGCGAAGGGAAGCCATATTCCCGCAAATTCGTCTTTCTCTGCGCAGTCGTTATCCCGCTGCTTCTGAGCATCATTGGTACGCTGCTCATCTGGCTGAACTACCCGCACCTGAGCCTGTTCAGGGACGGCGTCGCACCGGACGGCTCCCTGCCGGAGGTGCTGGGTCTGCTCTGTGGCAGGATCACCCTCACAAGCACCTATATGGCCGTGTTCACACTGCCGGATCTTCTGCTCCTGCAGTATCTCGATGGGAGGAAACAGGCATGACCACCAACATGATCACCAAGGACTACCGCATCGCCGTGCCGGGATTGCAGAAAACACAGCGCATCCTGCATTTTTCCGATGTGCATTTTTCCGGCATGACAACGAGCGAAATGAATCATAGCATCACCGCACAGCTGCTCCGCAAGGCCGCCCTCCTGCGTCCGGACTTCATCGCCGTGACGGGAGATATGGTGTCAAGAAACCCCGGAAGATCGGGCATTCCCGATGCCGTGGTGTGCCTTGCAAAGCTCCGGAAGATCGCGCCCGTGTACTTCGTGCCCGGCAACCATGAGATGGATCTGCCGCCCATCAAGCGCAAAAAGCTCCTGCAAAGCCTGCAGGCGCAGGGCGTGGAGGTTCTCTGCAACCGTACCGTGCAGCACGATGACCTGAGCATCAGCGGCGTGGTCCTGCCGAAGGGCATGTATAAGAACGAAAAGGGCGGCTACAGCGGCCTGCTCACCTGCACCGAGGAAATGCTCCGCAAGCGGCTCGGTACCTGCCGCAGCCACCCCAATCTCCTCCTCGCGCACAGCCCCATGGGACTGCGCGCCTATGCGCTCTGGGGCGCGGATATCGTCCTGTCCGGCCATGTCCACGGCGGCATCATCCGCCTGCCCGTCATCGGCGGCGTCCTCTCGCCGGAACGCAAATTCTTCCCCGAATTCACAAAGGGCGTGTATTCCCAGGGCGATACCACCATGGTCGTGACCGCCGGAATCGGCAAGCTGCGCATCGGCAATCCCCCCGAGACTCTGTGCATCGACCTGCTCCCCGAAAGGATGGACTATGGAATTAAGTGACAGAGGCAGAATTGCCGCGATCCTCTGCGCTGCCGCAGTGCTCTGCATCGGCATCGCAAGATGCCGGAAGGAACCCGATATCGGCAATGACCGCATCGGAACTGCCAGCGCCGTGCAGTCCGCCGCAGAGGACGATTTTGATGCGATCAACTGGAATTCCGCGAAAACCTTCACCGACAGCGCGTCGCTCGAAGCCTACTTGCAGCAGTGCTACAACGAGGGCATGCAGGAGATCAAGGTCATCTCCGTCGACAAGCCCCCCGGCTCCGGTATGTTCAAGGGCAGTACCGGTATGCTCCGCACGCAGATGCGCTCGTGGACGGTCGGAAACTCCTCCTTCGGCCGCGTCTATTACGCGGTGTATAACGTCCAGTACGCCATGGGCACCAGGATCCTCGATGCCGCGGCAAGCGGCGATACGACGGGTCTGACCGATCAGGAATTGAAAGTCTATGCCAAGGCCAAGGAATTCGTCGATTCGCTTTCGCCGGGGCTCTCCGATTACAACAAGGAAAAGGCGATCCATGACCATATCTGCAAGCTGACGACCTATTATTCCGACGAAACGACGGGCTCGGAGGCGTATTTCCGCACCGCGGAGGGCGTCCTCATGTACGGCTATGCCAACTGCATGGGCTACAGCGATGCCTTCGTACTGCTCTGCGGACTCGCAGGGCTCGAGGTCGAAACCGACATCTCCAACGAGATCTCCCATATGTGGAACGTCATCACCCTCGACGGCAATAAATACCTCGTGGACGTGACCTGGGATGATATGGAGGGCGACAAATATAACTACCAGTATTTTAATGCAGGCAGGGACAAAATGGATGCCTACTGCATTATGGAAGGCTCGCTGAGCGAGGAGATCGTCGAATTCTCGGATGATCTCTATGGAGGTGCCTGATGGAACTGCCGCGCGGAATTGAACGGATGCTCCGAACGCTCCGCGAGGAGGGCCACGCTGCCTACCTCGCCGGCGGCTGCGTCAGGGATGCCTGCATGGGGAAAAAACCCCATGACTTCGACATCGCCACCGCCGCCCTGCCGGAGGAGATCCTCCGCATCTTCGGGGAACGCCGCTGCAAAGCCTACGGCCGCGCCTTCGGAACGGTCGGCGTGCTGCACGGCGGGAGCTTTGCCGAGATCACGACCTTCCGGACGGAGGGGGACTACGCCGACAGCCGCCATCCCGGAAGGGTCGATTTTACGACCAATGTGATGGAGGATCTGTCGCGCCGTGACTTCACCTGCAACGCCATGGCGTTTTGCCCCGAGGAGGGACTGCTGGATCCGTTCGGCGGCAGAAATGACTTGGAATCGGGAATTCTCCGCTGTGTCGGAACCCCCCAGCTGCGCTTTCGCGAGGACGCGCTGCGGATCCTGCGCGGACTGCGCTTCCTGTCGCGCTTCGGCTGGCGGGCAGAGCCCCTCACCGATGCCGCCATGCGTGCCGGTGCCCACCGCCTGCGGATGATCTCCGAGGAGCGCGTGTTCTCGGAGCTCTGCGAGATCCTCATGGGCGAGCATGCCGCGCAGGTGCTGCTTGCTTATCCCGATGTGCTGGGCGTCTGCATTCCGGAGATTTTGCCGTGCGTGGCATTTTCCCAGCACAACAAGCACCATGATTTCACCGTCTGGGGACATATGGCGAGAGCCGTCGGCGCCGCACCGAAGGTGCTGGAGGTGCGCCTTGCCATGCTCTTTCACGATATCGCAAAGCCGCAGTGCTTCACCATCGACGCGCAGGGCGGCCATTTCAAAGGCCATGAGCCGGAGAGCGCACGCATGGCGGATGCCATCCTGCAAAGGCTCAGATGTCCGTCGAAGCTCCGGCGCACTGTCTGCCGGCTGATCGCCATGCACCGTGAAATTCCCGGAACGATGGCAAAAACACGCCGCCTTCGCGGAACGCTCTCAGATTCGGAGCTCATGATGCTCTACGATGTGTTCCGCGCGGATGATGCCTCGAAGCGTGAGGGTGCCTATGATGACGCGCGCATGCGCAAGGTGCAGGCGCTCCTTGACCGCTGCATTGCCGAGGGGCTTTGCTGCCGGATCAGTGAGCTTGCCGTCAACGGCGAGGATCTGACCGCCCTCGGCATCGGGGGAAAACAGGTCGGTGCGGTGCTTCGCGCACTGCTCGAGGCGGTCATCGCAGGAAAATGCAGGAACGAAAAGAATTACCTTCTGGAATATTACAGGAGAAATTTCAGAAAAACCCATAATACAGGCGCTTTGTAGGGATACGGAGCGTCTGATTTTTGTATAATATTACCAAAAATACAATGGCAATTTCGTGCATCAAAAACAGCAAAACGCTTGATTTATGATTTCAAATGTGTTATAATAAAAATGTATCAGAATGCCCTGACGGCATTTTTATATAGATTGAGAGAGAAAGGATGAAATGAATGAAAAAAACGTTTGGTAAGAAATTACTGAGCAGTGTCACAGCGACCTTATTGGCGGCGACGTATATGCTTCCGGCGTTTCCGAGCATGCTCAATGCCTCCGGTATCAGTGATGTCAACGGTGCAAATCCCACCGATGAAGTCACCCTGCTGGTAGGTGCCAACAGCGAGCTGCGCGGCAATACGGTGGCACAGACGATCACCAACGCGGATAATACCTACGCAATGGGTATTGCGTCGCAGTTCTGTGTATTCCTGCAGGGCGATTTCGTCGTAAAGGAATCCGACTCCGAGGGACGTGTGGCAGTCGGAGGAGATGTGGACGCAAGCAGTCTCGGATGGCAGTATGCGATCGGTCTGGGCGACTTCAATGACCGTGTATCACTGGAATATCTGCTGGATGATTACGGCTTTGCGCATCTCGTTGTGGGAGACAACTCGAAAATCACAAATGTAAGAGGTACCAGTGACTATGGCGATGACCTGCGTCTGTTTCCTGGAGATCCCGATGAGTACAGACATCTGACGCGTGATTTTGTTGTCGGCACGGACTACGAAATGACAAATGTCCAGGGCGAGGTCCATGTCTATGAGATCCCGCAGACAAGCTTCATTGACTTTGGTGCTGAGTTTTTGAAGATCGAAGAACGTTCCGACAAGCTTGCAGGATATGACAATGAATTCACAGTGACACCTGATGGAAATGACGTGCATCTGAGATGGAATGGCGAAGAGGGTACGGTACAGGATGTTGTATACTGCCATCTGACCTCCGACCAGTGGGCACAGGTGCAGGCAGCTGGTAATATTTATTTTGATAATATTCCGAGCCTGGAAACACCGATCACCTATCGTGATTCTTACAGCAATGAGAATAATAAGAATGACTCTTCTTCCAAGGGTGTAGAAGAAGTTGAATGGGAATATGCTTATATCGTTATCAGCGTTGAGGGTACGGGGGATATCCATATCTCCAATATCAACAACAACAACGGACATAAGTATACTTACATCAATGACATCTCCATTTCTAATGAAAAGGAGATCACTGGCGGCAATAAGGATAATAACAGAGACTGCAAGAGAAACAACGACCCCGGTGTTGCTTCCCTGCTGTACAACTTCTACGAAGCATCCCAGGTAACGCTCGGCGGTGCGTTCCAGGGTACCATTCTGGCGCCCGGCGCGCATGTGACCGATGAAAAGACACTGGGCAACGGCGGCGATAATGCGCATCTTTCCGGTGCAGTGATCGCGCAGAGCTTTACGGGTAATGTTGAGTTCGGCTACAGACCGTACACAGGTCCTGCATCCATCCTCGGCATGAGCTCCGACTATCAGGTCGAAGTTTCCAAGTTTGCAGCGGACGGCACAAGCTTCCTTGCAGGCGCGACCATCGGCGTATACAACGTCAATGACGACGGCACACAGGGCAATCTGGCAGCAAGCTTTGTTTCCAGCGGCACCGGCTCCGATCTCGTGACACTTGCTCCCGGCAAGTACATGATGAAGGAGATCCAGGCTCCCGACGGCTACAAGGTCGGCGACACCGTGTACTACTTCCAGATCAAGGAAGAGGGCGTTGTCGAGAAGGAGGAAATCTCCCTCGGCACCGAAACCTACTATACAAAGAATGTCTATACACTCGCAGAGGAAGGATCCGCTGAAGAGGGTGTTGTAACCCCTTCCATGCTCGAAGAGGGCGGATATGTTCCTGCAGAGACGCTGCAGTATGCAAAATTTGGTAAGTTTGCATGGGTCGATAAGACCGGCAATATCACACTGGAAAGTGCAACCATCTGGTACCTTGACAGTGAAAACAACGTGCAGTCTGCACAGTTCGATGCAAGCTATTTTACAGAAACACAGTATGACAACTGGTATGATGTAATTGCAAGCGAAGAAGTGATCAATACCATTTCCGATAAGGTTGTTAAGTTTGAAATCACCGCAGCCGGTGATGAAGGTGCAAGCGCAAAGTTCATCATGCAGGAAGGCACCAACTGGACGAACTATGCTGAAATCAGCAATGTCACCGTTGGCGATACCGTTTCCTATGGTGAAACAACCGTTGATACCTATTATAAAGTCGATGATAACTGCCCGCAGGAAGACTGCACCTACGAGTGCACCGAGGGCACAAGAGAGATCACCAAGGAAGTAAGCTATACCGAAAAGGTAAAGCTTGAGGTATTCAGCGACAATACCTTCGAGCCCCCCCATGTGGCAATGGCGGACTATTCTGCTCTGGAGATCCAGAACCACGAGTACACAGCGGGCGACAAGATCTTCGCGTTCACCGTTGAGGGCGAGACCGTTACCGCTTACGAAGTGGCAGAGGACGGCACCCGCACCGAGACCTCCGATCCCAAGCTCAGCTGGATCAAGGTAAAGCCCGGCAAGTATCTGGTAATGTACGACGGACAGGTCGTTCATACCACGATCAACCTCAATGAGAAGATCGACAATTTCAGCTTTGCATTCACCAATGACGAGGCAATGACCTTCAAGAAGGTCGACAAGAACGGCGCACTGCTCCCCGGTGCAACGATCGAAATGACCAGCGGTCAGTATACATCCAGCTATGACTGGTGGACACAGACCTCCACGGTCAGCTATACCGCAGGCGATGCCTTCTCCGAGTTCAACTGGGAGAATAAGCCCGCTTCCGATACCATGGATATGTCTGCGCTTCAGGATGTGACCTACACCGTGGATGGCTGGGGCAACCCGACATACTCGAATGTCTACAGAATCCATGAGACGGATACCCCCAACAACGACAAGTACGTTGCCGGCGATGATATCCTGCTCGTAAAGTACGACGGCGTGATCTACTGGACAACTGCCATCAACGGCACTGCTCCGGAGACCTTCCCGCTGACTGTCACCAATACCGGCAGTTACTGGCAGCCCAATTATGTAGTCAATCTGAATCAGAACTCCGGCTGGAGCAGCTTCGATCCTGCAAGCTGTACCGCAGAGGAGCGTACCCTCACCATGGTCAACTATGAGATCAGCGGCGCAAAGGTAACGCTTGCCAAGACCGATATGCTGACCGATGCCTACGTTGCAGGCGCAAAGCTTGCACTGTATGCTGATCCGGAGGATGGCTCCGAGGACATCCTGCTCTATGAGTTCACCTCCAAGGCAGGCCCCTTCAAGCTGACGACCGATGCTGATTTCGTTGCAGCAACCGGTGCTGCGGACTGGGCGTACAAGCAGTACGTTGAGAAGGGCTACATCAAGCCCGGTACCTACTACTTTGCAGAGACAAAGGCTCCGGAGAACTACACCGAGGATCTGGTCGCTGACACAAGTATGGAAATTCCGGAAGACAAGAGAATGTACTTCACCGTCAACGACGATGATACCGTTGTTGAGGGTATCTGCGGTGAAACATCCACCGTATATGAGGCATATGTCAATACCTCCAATTCCGGCTGGACGATCAGCAATCTGATGATCGACGGCGTGGTTCTGGATGGAAACAACACCACAAGCTTCACGATCGAAAATATCGAAAGAATCGAGATCAAGCTGCAGGATGGCGCAAAGAGCGACGGACTTCAGTTCTGGTCATCCATTCCTGCATATGATGCAGTATATGATGTTGCGTTTACAAACGGCGTATATGTGATCGAAGACATTTCTACCTTCACTGCCACCAAGTTCGAGGTGGGCGGTACTGCTGTAGAAAGCTTCACCTTCTACACCAAGAGTGAACCGACCAACTTCCACGAAAACCTCGAGATCAACACCGATACCTCCACCATCACCATCTCCAACATGCCGCTTCTGGTTGTGGAAAAGGTCGATGAAGAGGGCGAATACGTTGAGAACGCAGGCCTGACCGTTTACAAGGTAGGCACCGTGACACTCGACAACGACGGCAAGATCACCGCACTGAACAAGTTCGAAAATGACGAAGTTACCACCATCACCAACTGGAACACCAGCGACGTGACCAAGGAGATCGTCAAGCTCGACGAAAGTGACCAGCCGATCCTCAATGAAGAGACCGGCGAACCCGAGATGGAAACCGTTCTGACCAGCAAGATCCTGCCCGATCTCGAAGACGGCATCTATCTGCTGGAAGAAACATCCACGCCCGAGGGCTACCGCACAGCTGCTCCGATCTACTTCATCGTAGTGGACGGCAGACTGATCGACATGCTCATGACCGTTACCGACAACGGCTTCGAGCTGGATGAAGAGAAAGAATCCCCCGACGTAGTCGGCAATACCCTTGTTATGGTTGACAAGGAACTGCTCAACGAGCTGACCATCGGCAAGAAGGATATCACCGGTCAGGAAAATGTAGAGGGCGCGACCCTGACACTGACACTGACTGAACCTGCAGAGCAGGGCGATTCCCTCATCGATGTTACCTCCGAGGGTTCCTTCACCTTCCAGGATACCAATCACATGGTGATCGAGTGGATCTCCGACGGTTCCGAGCTGCTTCTGGAGAACCTGCCGGACGGCAGATATACCTTCCAGGAGACCGGCGATGAATTCGTTTATGACGGCAAGACCTTTACAGTCGTAGAGGGCAGCGTGGTATTCGATCTCGTTGACGGCGTTCTGACCGTAGTAGAGGGCACCTATGAGGATGCACCTCTGACCGAGATCGCAGAAGACACCGAGAGCTACTATGTTGTAGATGTACAGACCGGCAAGCTGCTGGCATGCGATGCAGCCGCAGAGGAGACCGAGACAACTACGACAACAACTACTACCACCACAACAACTACCACCACAACAACGACTACTACTTCCACCACAACATCTACTACCACATCGACAACAACCTCCACAACCACAAGCACGACCACTTCTACTACCACCACAACAACCACGACCACAACCACATCTACTACTACCACAACAACAACATCCACCACCACGACAACCACAACCACCACCGAACCCGAAACCTCCACGACAACAACCACCACCACGACCGTTCCGGAAACCACCGAAGAAACGACCGAAACGACCACCGAAACAACGACCGAAGAGACCACCGCCGAGACGACCACGACCACAGTAAGTGTTGTGATCTCGAAGCAGGATATCAACGGCATGGAAATCGATGGCGCGCAGCTGATCGTTTACGAAGTAGGCGAGGACAGCAGCAGAACGGAAGTGACAAGCTGGATCTCCGCAGCAGGCGAAAGCAAGAGCATTGAAGGACTGGAAGCAAACCAGATCTACGTTCTGGAAGAACAGCTTGCACCGAACGGCTACCTCGTAGCCGAGGACATCTACTTCTATGTGGATGAGGACAACAATGTATTTACCTCCGAGGACGGCGAGAACTTCACCGCAGCAACCGAGAATAAGGTAGTTATGGTGGATGCACCGACCGCAGTAACGATCTCGAAGCAGGATATCGCAGGCGAGGAGATCGGCGGCGCGAAGCTGACGATCA
Organism: uncultured Ruminococcus sp.; assembly: GCA_964472035.1. Lineage (GTDB taxonomy): Bacteria > Bacillota > Clostridia > Oscillospirales > Ruminococcaceae > UBA3855. The sequence continues at coordinate 12,462 of CAYYIT010000016.1, read as the reverse complement.
CCTATGTGGACGAAAACGGCGAAGAGCAGACAATTGAGAGCTGGGTATCCGAAGCAGGCGTAAGCCACGAGATCACAGGCCTGACCGCAGACAGAGTATACACGCTGGTTGAAGAGCAGGTACCGACGGATGCGGAAGGCAACGAAATGTACACCTATGCAGAAAGCATCAACTTCCTGATCGACGGCGCGGACGGCAAGGTATACATCGTAACGCTCGATGAGGCAGGCAATGTGGTAAGCATGGAAGAAGCACCGGAGAACACCGTAGTCATGGTGGACGGCACAACTTCGACCACATCGACAACAACGACCACATCGACCACGACAACCACGACAACTGAGGAAACGACAACATCTACCGAGGAGTCCACATCGACTACGGAAGATACAACAACGTCTACCGAGGATACGACAACAACAACGACCACGGAAGACACCACAACTTCCACGACGACAACCACATCCACTACCACAACAACGACAACTACCACCACAACAACAACCACGACTACGACGACAACAACAACAACAACAACTACGACGACAACAACTACGACTACGACAACTACGACAACTACAACCACAACGACGACAACCACGACAACGACGACAACCACCACGACCACCACCACAACAACTACCACATCCACCACCACGACAACCACAACCACAACCACCACCGAACCCGAAACCTCCACAACAACAACCACCACCACGACCGTTCCGGAAACCACCGAAGAAACGACCGAAACGACCACCGAAACAACGACCGAAGAGACCACCGCCGAGACGACCACGACCACAGTAAGTGTTGTGATCTCGAAGCAGGATATCAACGGCATGGAAATCGATGGCGCGCAGCTGATCGTTTACGAAGTAGGCGAGGACAGCAGCAGAACGGAAGTGACAAGCTGGATCTCCGCAGCAGGCGAAAGCAAGAGCATTGAAGGACTGGAAGCAAACCAGATCTACGTTCTGGAAGAACAGCTTGCACCGAACGGCTACCTCGTAGCCGAGGACATCTACTTCTATGTGGATGAGGACAACAATGTATTTACCTCCGAGGACGGCGAGAACTTCACCGCAGCAACCGAGAATAAGGTAGTTATGGTGGATGCACCGACCGCAGTAACGATCTCGAAGCAGGATATCGCAGGCGAGGAGATCGGCGGCGCGAAGCTGACGATCACCTATGTGGACGAAAACGGCGAAGAGCAGACAATTGAGAGCTGGGTATCCGAAGCAGGCGTAAGCCACGAGATCACAGGCCTGACCGCAGACAGAGTATACACGCTGGTTGAAGAGCAGGTACCGACGGATGCGGAAGGCAACGAAATGTACACCTATGCAGAAAGCATCAACTTCCTGATCGACGGCGCGGACGGCAAGGTATACATCGTAACGCTCGATGAGGCAGGCAATGTGGTAAGCATGGAAGAAGCACCGGAGAACACCGTAGTCATGGTGGACGGCACAACTTCGACCACATCGACAACAACGACCACATCGACCACGACAACCACGACAACTGAGGAAACGACAACATCTACCGAGGAGTCCACATCGACTACGGAAGAGACTACCACGACAACGGAAGATACTACCACAACAACGGAAGAAACTACTACATCTACCACAACCACCGAAGAGACTACCACGTCTACTGAGGAAACCACCACAACAACTGAGGAGACTACCACCACAACCGAAGAGACTACCACATCTACTGAGGAAACCACCACAACAACTGAGGAGACTACCACGTCTACTGAGGAAACTACCACCACAACCGAAGAGACTACCACATCTACTGAGGAAACCACCACAACGACCGTTGAGACCGAGGCAAGCGTGACTGAGGCAAGCACAACTGCCGAGATCGTGGACATCTACACCGAAACCACCACAACGACTGCCGAAGCAGTGGATATCTACACTGAAACTGCAGAGACCACTACAACGGAGATCGACATCGACAGCAGTATGACCGATACGACGGAATCCACCACGGAAACCACCACCACCGAGGAGACAACCACTACTACCACGGAAGCAACGACGACCACCGCAGCTTCCGGCAGCGGTTCCCCCGATACCGGTGACACCTCCGTGACAGGCATCGCAGTGACCGCACTTGCAGCACTGATGCTCATGGGCTTTGTCGGCATCAAGACCAAGAAGGATGAATAATCCCTGCGCTTGATCTGAACTGCATCAAAAAAGAGAACCCCCGAATCCTCAAGATTCGGGGGTTTTTGTAGCTTCGTGTTATGCAGGGAAATGCAGCGTCACCTCGGTGCCCTTTCCCTCCTCGCTCTCGAGGGAGATGGATGCGCCGTGCAGCGCCATGCCGTGCTTGACGATGGACAGTCCCAGTCCCGTGCCGCCGACCTCCTTCGAGTGGCTCTTGTTCACACGGTAGAATCGCTCGAAAATGCGCGGTTTGTCCTCCGCCGGAATGCCAATGCCCGTGTCGCGGACGCTGACGGATGCGCCGGATCCTTCCGGCATCACCATGATCTTGACCGAGCCGCCGGGTCGGTTGTACTTGATGGCGTTGTCGCAGATGTTGAAAATGATCTCCTCGAGGATCTTCCGGATACCGGAGATCTCCGCCGGTGATCCGACGCATTGCAGCGTAATATCGGCTTTTTTCGCAGGCAGTGCAAGGCGCTCCTGCACCTCGCGGCAGAGTGCAAGCAGCTCAACGGTCTGCCGTTCATCCTGCAGCGGCACCACCGGATCCTCCAGCCGCGAGAGCTTGAGGATGTCGTTGACAAGCACGATCATCCGCTGCGCCTCCTGATAGATATTGTCCGCAAAATGGGGAAGATCCTTCTCCTGCACCATGCCGTCACGGATGATCTCAGCAAAGCCGGAGATCGAGGTGAGGGGCGTTTTCAGCTCATGGGAAACATTCGCAGTGAATTCGCGGCGCAGCTCGTCCTGCTTTTTCGTTTCCTCGCGCAGCTCGCTCATCTGTCGGTAGATCTGCTTGTTCTGCGAAATGATACGATGCACAAAGGGCTTCATTTCGTCATAAATATCGCGGTCGTCGGGATTCTCGATATCCAGCCTGTCAATGGGCGTCATAATACTGCGCGTAAAGCGCTTCGCGAGCAGCAGCGAAAGCACCACCAGCAGCACGATGATGATCAGCAGCGGCGATACCAGATTCAGCAGCAGCATCAGGAATGCATCCCTGTCGGGAAGGCAGGCGTTGACGACGATCAGGAAGAACGAAAACGACACAGCCAGCACGATCATGCAGGCAGCAAAGATGCGCTTGAACAACTCATACTTCATCGATGGCTTCTCCGATCTTGTAGCCGATGCCGCGGATGGTGCGGATGTACGCGCCCGCATCCCCGAGCTTCTGGCGAAGCGTACGGATGTGGACATCCACCGTGCGGTTTTCGCCGTCGAAGCTGTAGCCCCAGAGCTGGTTGAGGAACTGGTCCCTCGTCAGCACGGCACCCTCCTGCTGCAGGAGCAGGCAGAGCATTTCGAACTCCTTGTGCGTCAGGGCAACGTCCTCGCCATGGACCTGAACGATATGCTTTTCGGGATGGACATAGAGACAGCCGACGCGGTAGGCGGAGGACTTCCGCTCCGTGCTGGAACGGCGCAGCAGCGCCTTGACTCTGGCGACAAGCTCCATCATGCCGAAGGGCTTGGGCAGGTAGTCATCCGCACCGGAATCAAGGCCGATGACCTTGTCGTACTCACTGCCCTTGGCGGTGAGCATCATGACGGGAATGGACGCAGTAGCGGTGTTGTTCCGGAGCCTGCGCAGGATGGAGAGACCATCCTCCTCCGGCAGCATGATGTCAAGCAGAATGAGACTGGGCTTTTCCGCCTGCATTGCCTCCCAGAAGAGGGAAGGCCGTTCAAATCCCTTCGCTTCGAGTCCGGTGCTGCTGAGGGTATAGACGACAAGCTCCCGGATGCTGTTATCATCCTCCACGAGATAGATCATGGAATTGCACTCCTTTCGGAATTATTGGTATGTTCTGATTCTATTGTACCACAGTCCGCGGAAAATGGCAACTGCCGGCGTGTTAAAAATGTGTAAAGTGAGCAGGGAGCTGTGCAGGTGACGGAGTTTCCTGCACTTGACATTTCTAAAAAATATGCTATACTAAAAATAGAGTGTCTGCATAACGGTAGGCGGTTCAATTCTTCCCCTCGGAAACGGGGGTGAGTTGTATGACAGTGATGGAAGTACTTACCTTGCTTTTGCTTGTAATTGCGATCATTGACGATAGAAGCAACAATAACAAAAAGAACTAACCGCCCCACATCTTCCAAATGTAACGGTTAGTTCAAATCGTATACACGAGGGTGAACCGCTTATCGCAGGCACTCTCTTTAATCTTATGATACCACGATTTCTTGAATTTGTCAAGTGTTCCACTTGACATTCCGCGGAAAATTGTATATAATATAATGTAAGAACAAAAAGGCGTAGCAGTCAGAGTAGCATCGGACAATGTTCTCCAGAGAGTGCCGGGTTGGTGGAACGGCATGGGCATCCGGTGTGAAGTGCGGCTGTCAGCTCCGGTGGGGAACATTGCAGTATCCGCCGGCGTGTGTCCTCGTTACGGACGATCGTAAGTTTCAGAGTGGAACAGCGTGACAACGTCTCTCTTGCGGATCATTTCGCAGGGGGGCATTTTTTTATTTTTGAGGAGGGAATGCACATGTTTGAACAATTGCGCGAGGACATCCGGGTTGTCAAGGAGCGCGACCCTGCGGCAAGAAGCAGCTTCGAGATCCTGCTGACCTATTCCGGACTGCATGCCATCCATCATTATCGGGCGGCGCACTGGTTCTATAAGCGGAAGATGTACACGACCGCGCGGATCATTTCGCAGGCGTCCAGATTCTTCACCGGCATCGAGATCCACCCCGGCGCGCAGATCGGCAAGGGCTTCTTCATCGACCACGGCATGGGTGTCGTGATCGGTGAAACGGCAGTCATCGGCGACAACTGCCTGATCTACCAGGGTGTGACCCTCGGCGGTACGGGTAAGGATAAGGGCAAGCGTCACCCCACCCTCGGCAACAACGTGATGGTCGGCTCCGGCGCGAAGGTCCTCGGTCCGTTCCGTGTCGGTGACAATGTCAAGATCGCCGCAGGCTCCGTCGTTCTGGATGCCATTCCGGATAATTGTACCGCAGTCGGTGCACCGGCAAGGATCGTCAAGCGTGACGGCAAGCGCGTCAGCCAGCCCGTGCAGGAGCTTGACCAGATCCACATCCCCGATCCCGTTGCCATGGAGCTCTGCGCAATGCGCGCCAAGATCGAAAAACTCGAAAAAGCCGTCGCTTCGGCGAATGCGAAGATGAAGGAGATGGAGAATCAAAAAGGGTAAGGTTCTCTGAAACTGCCCCCACCCCCTGCCCCCTCCCCGAGGGGAGGGGAAATAGGTCGGGGGGCTGCCGCCCCCCGACCCCGCCTTGGGGGCAATCGCTTCGCTCGCCCCCAAACCCCTAACCCCTGCAAAGGATTGCTGTCACGAAGTGACAGCCAATCCGCCCCGACAAAATCGGGCAAAGGGGGTGGGGTGACGGAAGGGGAGTGCAGAGGGGAAAACAGAGGGGCAGGGGGAAATGCCCGATTTTGCTAAGCGGGCGAATCGGAATCCCTAAGCTCACAATGGCTTTCTTCGTTCCCCCTGCCCCTATGGTGTCCCCTTTGCATCTGGGGAGGGGAAAGTCAGAAGTTGAAATAAAGTGAACAGGCGATAAGAAACGCAACCAATAGCAATGTTTCTTCATCCTTCAGATGAAGAAACAAGCGTTAAGCATACCAAATACCCACATATCCCAAGGAGGAAAAAATCCCATGATCCAGCTGTTTAATACCATGACAAACAAAAAGGAAGAATTCAAGCCCATCGAAGAGGGCAAGGTCCGCATGTATGTCTGCGGCCCGACCGTCTACAACTACATCCACATCGGCAACGCACGCCCCGTCTGCGTGTTCGACGTCTTCCGCCGCTTCTTACAGTACAAGGGCTACGACGTGACCTTCGTCCAGAACTACACCGACGTCAACGACAAGATCATCCGTCAGGGCAAGCAGGAGGGCATCACCCCCGAAGCCTGCGCCGAAAAATACATCGCTGAGTACGAAAAGGACGCCAAGGGCCTCAACGTTATGCCGGCGACCGTCCATCCGAAGGTTTCCCTCTACATGGACAAAATTATCCACTTTATTGAAACCCTTGTGGAAAACGGCTACGCCTACGAGGTGCAGGGCGACGTCTACTACAGAACCAGAAAGTTCGACGGCTACGGCAAGCTCTCCGGTCAGTCAATCGACGACCTGAACGCCGGCGCGCGCGTCGAGATCAACGATATCAAGGAAGATCCGCTGGATTTCGCCCTCTGGAAGGGATGCTCCGCGGACGAGCAGCACTGGGATTCTCCCTGGGGTCCGGGCCGTCCCGGCTGGCACATCGAATGCTCCGCCATGGCAAAGGACACCCTCGGTGACACCATCGACCTGCACTGCGGCGGTCACGACCTGATCTTCCCCCATCATGAGAACGAAATTGCGCAGTCCGAAGCGGCAAACGGCGCGACCTTCTCCAATTACTGGATGCACAACGGCCACATCAACGTGGACAACAAGAAGATGTCCAAGTCCGCCGGCAACTTCTTCCTGACAAGGGATATCGCCGAAAAGTACGGCTACGAGGTGATCCGTTACCTGATGATTCAGGCGCAGTACCGCGCACCGATGAACTACAGCGTGGATCTGCTCGATGCCTGCAAGGCATCCCTTGACCGTCTGTACGAGTGCCGCGACACGGTAGCGCGCGCCATGAAGGCAGCGCCCTCCGGCAATGCCGATCCGGCAGTATTCGAGAAGTTCCGCACGGATTTTGTGGCAGCGCTGGAGGATGACCTCAACACCGCGGATGCCATCACAGCTGTATTCGAGCTGGTGCGCGAGCTGAACAAGCTTGCAGCCGATGCCAATACTTCCAAGGAGCAGCTCGAAGCCGGCAGTGCCGTGTTTGAGGAGCTGATCGGCGTGCTGGGTCTGCTCTATGAGCGCAAGGAGGACGCCGTTCCGCAGGAGGTCCTCGACCTCGTGGAAAAGCGTGCAGAAGCACGCAAGGCGAAGGATTTCGCAGCAGCCGATGCCATCCGCGACCAGATCGCAGCCCTCGGCTATTCCGTCCGCGAAACCAGACAGGGCGTGGAGATCAAGAAGGTGTAAGGACTTTGCGAAACTGCCCCCACCCCTAACCCCTCCCCGAGGGGAGGGGAAATAGGTCGGGGGGCTGCCGCCCCCCGACCCCGCCTTGGGGGCAATCGCTTCGCTCGCCCCCAAACCCCTGCAAAGGATTGCTGTCACGGAGTGACAGCCAATCCACCCCTCCAAAATCGGGCAAAGGGGTGGTACGGAGGGGCTTGCCCCTCCGGAAACAAGGGGGAATACGGGGGCTTTGCCCCCGTCGTAAAAGCCCCTCCCCTCGGGGAGGGGTTGGGCACCCGAAGGGCGTGCGTTAGCTGGGGGGCAGTTTTGAATCACCTAACAATAGAAGGAGACAAGCTATGCAACCAAACAAACGAAAAAAATTCCTGTCGCGGCTTGGCATCATGCTGATCCTGATGTCCATCATCAGCTTCATCGTGTTCTACCTCATCGTCATGCTCTCGAACAAGCAGTACACCTACATCAACCCCGATGAGATGGTGCTTGTCCAGACGCAGGAGATCGAGGAGGGCGCACCGACCGCGATCATCCATACCACCTACGGCGAGATCCGCGCCGTGCTGTATCCCGAATATGCCCCGAAAACCGTGGAAAACTTCATCTCCCTCGCGGAGAGCGGCTACTACGACAACACCTATGTCTTCGAGCAGAAGCAGGACGTCTACTTCGCCGCAGGCAGCCCCATGGCGACCGGCGCACTCGACGATGCGAAGGAGACCGACGAGCATATCCTGCGCGAAACGCACCAGAACCTCTGGCCGTTCCGCGGTGCGCTTTGCGCCATGACGACCTCCATCGAGGGCGGCTTCTTCAACCGCCTCATGGGCAGCACCAAGAGCTACAGCGGCAGCCGCTTCCTCTTTGTCAATTCCGTGGATTTCAACGACGCGTTCGTCACCGAGCTGCGCGAGGCCTCCGCGAATGAGGCGCTTGCCGATGCCTTCGTGAAGATGGGCGGCGTCCCGAACTTCTCCCAGCAGATCGCCATCTTCGGACAGGCCTACGCCGGACTCGACGTCATCGAAACGATCGCGACCGTCGAAGTCAACCTCGAAACCAACATGAACGGCTATACACCGCCCGTTGATGAGTGCAAAATCCTCTCCGTCACCATCTCCGAATACGGCGCAGAGGACGCCGAAATGAACGAATTGCCGTGAATTTCCACAAGGAAACGCTGATTTGCATTGATATTATCATCAAATTTTCTAAATACTATGACAAATGCCGGATTTTATCTTTACAAATCCGGCAAAATGCGGTATAATGGGTAGGATGGGTTGGTGCGGATTACCGCAGATACCATCCCCATTTTGTGAGAATACAATAGAAAGAGGCATTTCTATGAAATATAAATGGCTCGCGGCAATGCTCAGTGCCGCTGTGCTGGCAGGATCCCTCTGCGGATGCTCCGGCAAAGAAGATACCAAGATCATGAACTACACCGCGCCCGAGCAGGGTGAGGAGATCGTAGTCATGACCATTGCCGGCTACGGCGATGTGACCTTCAAGCTGTTCACCGACATTATGCCGAAGGCATCGGAGAATTTCCTGACGCTTGCAAAGGAAGGCTACTACGACGGCGTGATCTTCCATCGCGTGATCGCGGACTTCATGATCCAGGGCGGTGACCCCACCGCAACCGGCCGCGGCGGCGAGAGCTGCTGGGGCGGCAAGTTCGACGGCGGCGTGAGCAAGCAGCTCATCCATGTGCCCGGTGCCCTCTGCTACGCAAACAGCGACGGCCCGAAAACAGACGGCAGCCAGTTCTATGTGGTGACCGGCTCCACCGGACATACCAACGATAGTCTGGATTACTACCAGAACGAAGCGGATAAGGGTATGAAGTATGACATCACCTACACCGACGAGGCAAAGGAGCTGTATATTGAGCATGGCGGTGCGCCCCATCTGGACGGCGGCTACACCGTGTTCGGACAGGTCATCGACGGTCTGGATATCATCTATGCGATTTCCTACACAGAGACAGCGGACAGCAGACCGCTTGAGGAAGTTGTGATCGAAAAGATGACAGTGACAGAATACGACGGATCCGAGATCCGCTTCTACAAGAGCGATTATCAGAACTGATGATCCGATGGAATAAATAGGCGGCATAGAAAAGAGAACGCTGCCATGAGGAGAGAATAACGTGGATAAATTTGTAATACGGGGCGGTCGTCGTCTGGAGGGCGAGATCCAGGTCAGCGGCGCCAAAAACGCAGCAGTAGCCATCATTCCGGCAGTGCTGCTGTCGGATGAACCGTGTATCATTGAGAATGTACCGGATATCAGCGATGTGTCCATCTGCCTGCGCATTCTGTATGAGCTGGGCGCAAAGGTGGATATGCGCGCACCGGATACCTATCTGATCGACTGCAAGGGCGTGCGCGATTTCTGCGTACCCTACGAGAGCGCAAAGCAGATGCGTGCATCCTACTATTTCCTGGGTGCGCTGCTGGGCAGATTCGGCAAGGCAAGGGTTTCCATGCCGGGCGGATGTCCCCTGGGCGATCGTCCGATCGACCAGCATCTGAAGGCGTTTTCCGCGCTTGGCGCGCAGTGCTGCAATGACCATGGCATGATCGATCTCTACACGGAGGGTCTCCGCGGCGGTCAGATCTACTTCGACGTTGTCACCGTTGGTGCGACCATGAATGCCATGCTCGCAGCGGTCAAGGCCGAGGGCCTGACAGTGATCGAGAACGCTGCCAAGGAGCCGCATATCGTGGATCTGGCGAATTTCCTCAATTCCATGGGTGCGGATATCATGGGTGCCGGCACGGATGTCATCAAGATCCGCGGCGTGAAGTACCTCCACGGTGCCAATTACGCCGTCATTCCGGACCAGATCGAAGCCGGAACCTTCATGATCGCTGCCGCAGCAACGGGTGGTGACGTGCTGGTAAAGGGCGTGATCCCGAAGCACCTCGAGCCGATCACCAAGAAAATGCGCAAGGTCGGCGTAAATATCGACGAATTTGACGACGCAGTACGCGTCTGGGTAGATGGCCCGCTGGTCAAGACCAGCATCAAGACCCAGCCCCATCCGGGCTTCCCGACGGACATGCAGCCCCAGATGGCAACGCTTCTGACGCTTGCCGAGGGTACGAGCATCGTGACCGAGGGCGTCTGGGAGCAGCGCTTCCGTTATGTGGACGAGCTGCGCCGCATGGGTGCGGACATCTCCGTGGACGGCAAGGTAGCTGTCATTGCCGGAACCGGCAAGCTGATGGGTGCCCCCGTGAAGGCATGCGACCTCAGAGCCGGCGCGGCACTGATCATTGCAGGTCTGGCAGCGCAGGGCATTACCGAGATCGAGGATATCCATCATATCGAACGCGGCTACGGCAATATCGAAAAGAAGCTGCGCGGTATCGGCGGATGCATCGAGAAGGTCTCCACCCCCGCCGCAACTGTGAAAAAAGCGTTGTAAGGTGATACAGCCCGCCCGCATCAGCGGGTGGGCTTCTTTGTGTATGGGGGGACGCCGTCCCCCCATACCCCCCTGCTCAAGGGATGTGATCCCTTGAGAATCCCATGGCGTTGCGCCACCGCCCCACAAGGGGGCAATGGCGCAACGTTAGAATCGCAAGAACCCCATTCTTGGGCAGGGCGCAGGAGAGCGCGCTCCCATTCACACAGAATCCACCGAGAGGAGCGAGCAACCATGGCCAAATTCTACCCCTTATACAGCTCCAGCAGTGCGAATGCCTCCTACATCGGCGGCAGGAACGCCGGAATCCTGGTCGATGCCGGCGCGAGCTGCAAGAAGATCCTCGAAGCGCTCGACCGCAATGGTCTGCAGCAGAAGGCGGTGCGCGGCATTTTCATCACGCACACCCACTCCGACCACATCAAGGGCCTGCGCGTGCTTTCCGGAAAGCTGAAGGTTCCGGTTTACGCGACGGCGCAGAGCCTCGAGACCCTCACCGCTGGCGGCCATATTCCGGCAGGCGTGGAAATCTGCCCCGTGGACACGCGCGCGATCGACTGCGGTGACTGCGAGATCATTGCGTTCCCGACGATGCACGACGCGCCCGGCAGCTGCGGTTACCGCATCCACACCGCGGATGACAAGTACTGCGCCGCATGCACCGACCTCGGCGTTGTGACCCCCGAGGTGCGCGATGCGCTTTCCGGCTGCGACATGGTGCTGCTCGAGTCGAATTATGATGTACATATGCTGCGGCAGGGTCCCTATCCGCCGGAGCTGAAACGCAGAATTATGTCGGAATACGGCCATTTGTCGAACGAAGCGAGCGCGGATCTCGCACAGTTCCTCGTCGGCAGTGGCACAACACGGCTGCTGCTGGGACATCTGAGCCCCCACAACAACACACCCCTGCTTGCCGCGCAGGCGGCACAGGAGGGCCTGCGGAATTTCACGCAGGGAATGGATTATCTCCTCGGCATCGCGCCCGTGGAGACGCAGGGAGGAGCAGTGATTTTCTGATGCAGATACAGCTTTTGACCGTCGGCAAGCAGAAGGAGCCGCATCTTGTCGCGGCGCAGGAGGTCTACCTGAAACGCCTGTCCCCCTTCTGCAAGTTCACATTTACGGAGCTTCCGGCCGTGCGCCTCTCCGACAAACCCTCGGAAAAGGAGATCCAGACCGCCCTCGAGCAGGAGGCCGCCGCCATCCGCAAGGCCGCCAAGGGTGAGCTGATCGCCATGTGCATCGAGGGAAAACAGCGCAGCAGCGAGGCTTTCGCGCGCCTGATCACCGAGGAGATCCCCATGCGCTCCGGCGCCGTGACCTTCGTCATCGGCAGCTCGTTCGGACTTGCCGAATCCCTCAAACGTGAAGCCGCCGTCCGCCTCTCCATGTCCGAAATGACCTTCCCCCACGCCCTCGCATCCGTCATGCTCATGGAACAGATCTACCGCGCCTACCAGATCGCAAAGGGGAGCGGGTACCACAAGTGATTCCGGGGGGACGCCGTCCCCCCGTACCCCCCTGCTCAAGGGATGGAATCCCTTGAGAATCCCAAGGCGTCCTGTATTTACCCCACAAGGGGGTAAATACAGGACGTTAGAATCGCAAGAACCCCATTCTTGGGCAGGGAATACCGAAGAACAGTCCCCTAGCATCGACTGTGCTAACGCACAGCGATGCAGAAGGATTGCTGTTACGGAGTGACAGCCAATCCGCCCTGACAAAATCGGGCAAAGGGGGTGGGGTGACGGAAGGGGAGTGCAGAGGGGAAAACAGAGGGGCAG
>CAYYIT010000015.1:0-45271 GCA_964472035.1 uncultured Ruminococcus sp. | reverse complement strand
CTGAAGGCCTATTATGCACTGGATATCTCGCAGGAAGAACGGGAACAGAACTTCCAGCAGGGGCTTGCAGGACTCGCAGCAGCACTGAAAGCGAGGGCGATGCGTGATGATTAAGATCCGATGCCCCGTCTGTGGGAAAACACTGCTGTACTTTGAAGGCACGGGGCGCATTGAGATCAAATGCACCAGAAAATCATGTGGAAAAGTCATTCTATTTCAAAAAAACAGTGACGAAGAGAGCGTAAAGCACACGGTGATCCGGGAGTAGCAAAACGCCTGTCCTGAGAAAGGCAGGTGGTATGTATGCCCCAGAGTGACGGCGAGGTTGTATATCGGCTGGTTGCGGATGACAGCGGCATTGAAAAGGATATCCGTGAAGCTGGGAACAAAATTGAAAAGCAAGCCAAGAAAACAAAGGAATCTGTTGCAAAGGAAAGCAAAAACGCCGCCGATTCCGTCAAGGATGCTGCGGACAAATCCGTGAAAGAGCTGAAACAGGCCGAAAAGAGTGCGGACGGCGTATCGGATGCGCTGGAGGATATCAAGCCAGGTGACCTTGAAAAGGTGGCAGAATCCGCAGAACAAGCCGGTGAAGGCCTATCCGAAACCGCGGAACAGGCCGAAAAAACCGCAGAAGCCATCAACGGAATCGATCCGGAAGTACTCAACCGCATCGCGGAAGCATCGGAGCAGACCGCACAGAAGCTCGATGTATTCTGCGAAAAAACGGACGAATCCTCCGGAAAAACCAATTCCTTCGCGTCCGGCGCACTGAAGGCAGTAGGTGCAGGATTTGCCGCAGTGGGCGGTGCCGCGGTCGCAGCCGGAGGCTATGCCATCAAGGCAGCCAACGACATGGACGGCGCCATGAACAGCTTTGCAGCCTCCACCGGAATTGCAGAAGCAGAAATGGACCGCTATCAGGATGTACTGGAAGGCATCTACGCCAACAACTACGGCGAGGATTTTCAGGACATTGCGGACAGCATGGCCTCGGTAAAACAGAACCTTGGCGACCTGTCCGATGAATCCCTGCAGAAGATCACAGAAGGCGCGCTGACGCTGCGCGACACCTTTGGCTATGAGGTGCCAGAATCCACCAGAGCCGCCAAGGCAATGATGGACAATTTCGGTATCTCCGGCGAGGAGGCACTGAGCCTGATCGCTGCCGGTGCGCAGAATGGCCTTGACTATTCCGGTGAGCTGATCGACAGCATCAATGAGTATTCCGTGCAGTTTGCCAAGGTCGGCCTTGATGCGGACGATATGTTCCACATCTTCGAAAAGGGCGCCGAAAGCGGCGCATGGAACCTCGACAAGGTCGGCGATGCCATCAAGGAATTCTCCATCCGTGCAATCGACGGCTCCACAACGACCGCGGAAGGATTTGCTGCGATCGGACTGAATGCCGATACCATGGCTGCAAAATTCGCAGCCGGCGGCGATTCCGCAAAGGCAGCCTTCCAGGAAACCATTGATGCCATCGCAAGCATGGAGGATCCCCTCGCACAGGATGCTGCCGGCGTTGCGCTGTTCGGCACGATGTGGGAGGATCTCGGCGTCGAAGCCGTCACCGCACTTGCGGATATTGAGGACGGCGCTTATGATGCGGAGGGCGCCCTCGCAGGGATCCAGAAGGTAAAATACAACGACCTCGGATCCATGCTGGAAGGCCTGAAGCGTTCTGTTGAGCTGATGGTGCTGCCGCTGGGTGAGATGCTCATTCCGATGCTGACGGAGATCATCCAGGACATCATGCCGATACTGGAAGAGTCGCTCCCGATCATCATCGAAGAGATCGCCGAATTCCTGCCGCCCATCATGGAGCTTGCGGAGGCGCTTCTTCCTGTGCTGATCGACGCGTTTGAGATGCTCATGCCGGTGCTCACCGACATGATCAAGCAGCTCATGCCTCCGCTGATCGACCTGTTTTCGGAGCTGATGCCGATCATCATGGATCTGGCTGTTTCCCTGCTCCCTCCCCTTGTGGCGGTATTTGAGGCACTTATGCCGGTACTGCTCGAGGTGATCGATGCGCTCCTTCCGCCGCTTGTGGAGCTGCTTGGCAAGCTTCAGCCGGCTGTGGAGGCACTCACGCCAGTGATCGAAGCGCTCGCACTGATGATCGCGGATATTCTGCGCGAGGCGATCGAGCTTGTCATGCCGGTCATCGAGGATCTGATGACGGTTCTCGGTGATGTGCTGGAATTCATCACGGACGTATTCGCCGGCGACTGGGAAAGCGCATGGGACAACATCGTTGAGGTATTCAAGGGCATTTTCAACTTGCTGCCGGAAGCGGTCGAAGCCGTCCTGAATGGCGCGATCAAGCTGATCAATGCCATGATCGGCGGCATCAACGATATCACGGAAGAGATCGGCATCAATGCCATCCCGACCATCGGAGAAGTATCCCTTCCGCGCTTCCACACCGGCGGTATCATCGATTTTTCCGGCGAGTATGAATCGCCCATCATGGCGAAGGACGGAGAAATGGTGCTGACGCAGGAACAGCAGAAACGTCTGTTTGACATTGCGAACGGCTTTGCGCCGCCGGACTCCGGCTATCCCTATGCGCAGGGCGGAATGCCGGCAGCGGATCCGGAATCGAACGAAACCTACTATATAGCGCTGCAGGTGGACAGCGAAGTCCTTGCAGATGCATTTGTGGATAAGGCAGATATGAAACAGGGTGCAGCTGTTGCACTGAAAAACAGAGGAGTGACGCCATGAGTGAAATCGGAATCAGCGTAAACGGAAAGCACTCGTACTATGATTTCGGCTGTCGGATCGCAAAACGCACCATCGGGCAGCCGAAGAAAAACAGAATCATTGAAACCGTACCATTTTCAAACGCCGTATACAATTTTTCCGCGTTGTACGGCGCGCAGACTTACGGAGAGCGCACATTGAACTACCAGCTGGTATTCCTGTGTGATTCGGTGCTGGACGCGCAGAACCGCCTCCGGCGCATTCTGGCATGGCTGGATTATCCGGACTATGCAAAGCTCATCGATGGTATGACGCCGGATCTGTACTATATGGCCGAGATGACAGATACCAAAGTCTCCGAAAGGAACAATCTGTACACCATTGATGTGACCTTCAGGGCGCAGCCGCACCGCTATCTCCTGAACCTCCCCAACCCCCACATCGGGCACTATCCCGATGTGAACGGGGACGGGACGGTGGATGCGACCGATGCGGCGCTCATCCTCGAGGCTGCCGGAAGGCTCGGCGCAGGCGAGGCAAGCGGACTCACGCCCGAGCAGGAGGCCATCGCGGATGCGGATCTGGATGGAGCGATCACCGCGACCGATGCCGCGATCGTCTCGGAATTCGCCGCGCTCACGGGCAGCGGCAATTATACCAATGATGCCGCCGGCTGGGCGAAATACATGCAGGCGCGGCAGGCACAGATGGAAGGAGTGATCTGATTTGTATGAAATTGATATCCAGAATGGCAGCAGCACACAGCCACTGAGCGTGCTGGATGTGAACAGCGCGTGCCGCGTCGCTTCGGGCAGCTTTACGGAGGAAGTGAATGCAATTCCCTCCTTCACGTTCAAGGTGTATCCGCAGAATCCCTGTTATGATGCACTGCACGAGGCGAAAACGCACATCAACATCCGCAACGCCCTGACCGGAGAAGTCGAATTCGAGGGGCGCGTGCTGAACATCACAAGCACGATGTCCGGCAGCGGAGTTGTGGGAAAATCCGTCATCTGTGAGGGGCTGCTCGCGTATCTCTGCGACAGCTGTCAGCCGTATGCGGTGTATGAAAATACGGATGCAGCGGCATTCCTGCAGGCGGTTCTCGCCAATCACAACGCCATCTGTCCGGAGAAACCGATTGATATGGGTATGTGCGATATCCACGGAACGGCGCAGAAAATGACGAACTACGGCACGACTCTCGAAGAGATCAAGCGGAATCTCACGGACGTGCTGGGCGGTGAGATCCGGCTGCGCAGACAGGGCGCCAAGCTCTATCTGGATTACCTGCAGCAGTACGGCGTGACCTGTTCGGCACGCGTGGAGCTTGCACGGAATCTGCAGGATCTTTCCGTCGAATGCAACGCAGCATCCATCATCACACGACTGATCCCACTGGGGGCAAAGCTCCCCGACACAGAGGAACGCCTGACGATCGCGGCCGCGAACAATGGCTGCATCTACATCGACGATGCCGCAGCCATGCAGAAATACGGCGTGATCTGCGGCACAGCGGAATTCGATGACGTGACCGGTGCTGCCGAGCTGATGGGCCACGGCAAGGAATACCTCCGGCAGAACAACCGCGTGAAGAAATCCTACCGCGGCACAGTACTCGATCTCTCCACGATCGGAAGGGATGCGGAGAGCTTCCGTGCCGGAAACACCTATCATTTCTGGAATCCGCTGCTCTCGGTCGATGAGCCGCTCCGGATCCTCAAACGCGCAGTGGACATCTACAAGCCCTACAAACCCACCGTCACCATCGGCGACAAGCTGGAAAGCATGACCGATCTTGCGGTGAAGAACGCCAATTACATCCAGTATGAATTCCCCAAACGCGAATCCGCCATCCTCGCTCAAGCCAAAGCGAACGCCTCCGCGCTCATCCAGGCAGGCATCAACGGCTTTGTGGTGGTCAATCCCAACGAGATCCTCATCATGGACACGCCCGACAAATCGACGGCTTCGAAGGTCTGGCGGTGGAATTCCGGCGGTTTCGGCTATTCCTCGACCGGCTACGACGGCGAATACGGCACGGCGATCACAATGGACGGCGCGATCGTGGCGGATTACATCACCGCCGGGATCCTGCGCGGTATCGAGATCAGCAACGGCGACGGGACGTTCCATGTGGATGAGGATGGCACGGTACGCGCGGATGCGATCGAGATTACGGGGGGAAGGATCAACATCGACACTGATTCTGAATCCGAAAGTATCATCAAGCTTAACTATGCTGTAAATTCTGCCGAAACGCTGATGGAGCTTTCTCCTTTTGGCCTTGTTGTGGTCAAAACCACAGGCAGCACAAGCTCCGGACTGATCGCCACATATGGTCAGCTTGATCTCCTGCGAGATGGTACAAATGTCATTTCGCTGAATGCGTCAAACGGCAGTGTTACCGCCGAATCGATTACCGCCGGAAAAATCACAGCCAGCGGAGACGGAGTATTGATTCCCAAAACACTTTCATCCGGTGGCCAGACCTTGTATTCCGTGGGGCAATGGTTCCTTGATATCGAAAACCGCCTCACCGCACTGGAGGGATAATATGAAGCTATACAATGAAATTCCCACGCTGGAGATCCTCGCAGGCGACACGCTGCCGACCTTTGCGATCTCCGTGGAGACCATCGCCGAGGACGGCACGGCTGCCGCTGCGGACCTCACGGGGTGCGCCATGTACCTCATCGTCGCGCAGCAGGGCAAGGAGCTGGAACCCGTCCTCACGCGCCTGTGCAGCACAGCAAACGGCGGCTTTTCCGTGCGCCTGAACAGCGCCGATACCGCCGGCATGTCGGGCATGTACAGCATGCATTTTGCGCTGTATTCCGGCGATAACATCATCTATAAAAAGCTCGCCGGCAACCTCCATGTGACAGCTGCCGCGACCGTGCTGGAAGACTCCGGCAGCGGCAGTCTGCCGACTGTGAGTGACCTCACCCTCCACCTCTCCGACACCACCGTGCACATCACGGCGCAGGAGCGGATCGGCTGGAATGCGTGCGTGGACGGGCTTGCCGCGCTCTCGGAAACCGTCGGTGCGCAGGGCGAGGCCATCACCGTATTGCAGGCGCAGACCGCCCTCAATGCCGCTCCCATGCAGGATGCCTCCGTCGAAGGGCGCTACATGCTCTTCGCGGAGTACACCTTCCCGCAGGCGGCAAATTATGAGTCCAGCGACCTCACGCTCCTCATCCGCAACCGCGGCGTGAATACGGCCGCCGAGGACGGCATCCTGCGCGTGCGCCTGCGCTACGGCAAGGCAGCAGCGGCATTCCAGTACGCGCAGAGCTACTGGATGCAGAATTCCGGCATCGATCCGGCGAAATTCATCCTGTGCTGCAATAATTCCACAGGCACCGCGCAGCTCTGGCTGGATGCAAGCACCGCCTACGCAGGCTATATCTGCAAGGTGCTGGACATGGGCACCTCGGCACAGGTCGTCGATCTCGACGCATGGACGCTGTACAGTCCGACCTCCGGCGCGGCAGAATTGCCGCCGGAATCGGACGGCTGGACGAACATCACGAGCGCGGCCGCTGCGGCGGAGTAAGGAGGGGCGCATGAGATTTTCTATCCGAGATTCGCTCCCCCTGCCCTTCCGGATGCAGCAGGAAATTCCCCACACGATCAAAGTCGAATCGACCGTTCCGGAATACGGCTTCATGCCGGAAATGGGCGGTATTACGGATTATTTCGACTGCCGGCAGGGCATGACGGACACCGCATGGCAGAACCTTGCAGGCGGCAATGACGCATTCTTCATCGGCATGGAGCGCCAGCCGGACGGCGCCGCAGGCGTCTACGGCCACACGGGAAGCTACGGGCAATTCGCGTCGCCCTACACGCCGGAGCGCACGGTGTACGCGGTGTTCCGGACGGCGCCGATCGGCCTTGTGAACAAAAATGCGCACATTCTCGGCGCCTGCGGCACGAGCATCCACCGCTACACGCAGGGCGCGATGTTCACCATCCAGATCGAGGGCTACGCTGAAGCGGACACCATCGGCTCCGACCAGTGGGGCATCGGCATCCCCTCGACCGTCACGTCGGAGTGCTACCATGTGGCGGCGCTGACGCGAACCGCGGACGGCCTCAACACCCTGTATGTGGACGGCGTGCAGGCCGGAACGCTGCAGAATGCGGTCGCCTACGGCGACAACTGGGGCATCGGCGTGGTCGTGGATTACAATGGCATTATCTCGAACGATACAAGCTATGCCGCGCTGCAGCAGATCAGGTTTATCGCGATCGGTTCGGAGGCGCACACGGCGGAGGAGATCGCGGAGAATTCCGCTTGGCTGTACCGGAAATTTTGCATCTAAAACAAGGAGGAACACTATGCAGTATCTCATCATGATCCTCATCGTCATGGGCTTGGCGGTGTCGGATTTTATCACGGGCTGGATCAAGGCCTACATCAACAATGACGTAAAATCGGTAAAAATGCGCAAGGGCGGGCTGAACAAGCTCGGCGAGATCATCGTGATGGTGACGGCCTGCGGACTGGATGTCGGCATCCACCTGCTCGGGCAGTATTATCAGGCCGCTGCCCTCGCTGAGATTGCCGGAATCGTGACCGCCGGCGCGGTGTTTGCTTATATTGTTGCAATGGAAATCGTGTCGATTTTTGAAAATTACGCCGCAATTAACCCAGAAGCGCAGTGGGCTGTGAAGTTTATCCGGCATCTGAAGGCGGTGGGAGAAGCGGAGACGAAGAAGGAGGACTAATATGCCCACCATCAATATCAGCATCAGGGACAAGCGCGCGACCGCGGATCCTGCGGTGATCGTGTGCGGCAACAGCGATTATGTTGTGGAGTTTGCTTTTGACGTGGAGTGGGAGCAGGAGACAGTCCGCACCGCCCGATTTATTGCAAACGGCAGCTACCAGGATGTGGTGTTCACCGGCAATTCCTGCACCGTGCCGATCATCACCGATGCAACCGAGGTGCATATCGGCGTATTTGCCGGAAATCTCCGCACCACCACCGGCGCGCGCATCCCCTGCACGCGCTCCGACGGCGTGGTGCTCAACCGCACCTACTCTGACGCCGGCATGATGGTCGAGCGCGAGGGCGTGTGCTATTCCGAGGCCATTGATCCGGCGGAAATGGGCAGGATCTACACCGAAACAGACGAACCGATCGAACAGGAGGATGAACATGAGTAATATCGCATTTTTAGTCGGCCACGGCAAGGGCAAATCCGGCGGCTACGACCCCGGCGCAGTGTCCGGCGACTATCATGAGTTTAAGATCGCGCGCGAGATCGCCAAGTACGCGCGCGATTACTACAACCAGCACTACACAGAGCAGGCCGACCTCATCAATTATGAGGGCGATCTGTACCTCTCCGAGCGCATCAAGACCGTCAACGCCTCCGGCTACGATTTTGTGGCTGAGATCCACCTCAACGCCGGCGGCGGCACGGGAACTGAGTGCTACTACAGCGCCGGCAACAGCAAGGGCAAGCTGTACGCGGCGGCCATCAACAACGCCGTGAGGGATGCGCTGGGCGTCGTGGGACGCGGTGCGCGCACCAAGCTCGGCAGCGGCGGCAAGGATTATTTTGCAATTATCCGCGAGACAAAGCCCACAGCCGTCCTGGCTGAGACGGTGTTTATTGATGCCGCATCCGATCTCGCCAAGATCAAGAACGCATCCGGCCAGCGCAAATGCGGCGAGGCGATCGCCAAAGCGGTGGCAGAGGTGCGCGGCGCAAAGCGTAAGGCTCCGGAGCAGGCGGTGTCCGGCAAGCTGTACCGCGTGCAGGTCGGCGCGTACTCCAAGCGCGAGAACGCGGAGGCAATGCTCCAGCGCGTCAAGGCAGCTGGGTTTGCGGATGCGTATATCAAAACGGAGTAAACCTCGTGAAAATCGCTCGGATTGCACGAGATATGCACGAGATTGCACATGTACAATTATGAGCAAAAGAAATCCGGCAGGGGTCAGTCCTCTGCCGGGTTTTGTTTTTCGACACTTCCGAAAAATCTATGTTAAATCTTTGCAAAATCCATTGACTTTCATCGCAATTCGTGCTATAGTTTCCTTGGGTCCGGTAAGCTCCGGATACTATTATAAGCTCTACGAACATTAAGCCTCCCTCGTCATATACCGGGGGAGGTTTGGTGTTTTTTGTCTTGACAGACATGTCGGATTGTGGTATACTACTCATGGATCCGACACACAAATCAGGATCCGGAGTCGTACATGGACGGAGATGCCCTCCCTCAGGTTCGTTCTGGGGGAGGGTGGTTTTTAGCTACTTCCCTGTCCTGCTACAAATAATTGCAAGGACAAACGGAGAGATAAAAAGTTCTTGTATGGTTTCGGGAGGGTCACCAGCATAAAACACTCCATCATCTCGATGGAGTGTTTTTCTTTTCCACGATATGATCAAAAAAGAGCCGGAGGTACAATGCTTCCGGCTCTTGTTCGTCAAATTCTCCTCACCGATTTCCAAGCTGCCAGAAGGCAACTGCACTCGCTGCCGCAACATTGAGGGAATCCACACCATGGGACATGGGGATCCGCACGGTGTAATCGCATTCTGCAATGGTTCGTGCCGCAAGGCCGTCCCCTTCGGTACCGAGAATCACCGCAAGCCGCGGCTCCTGCATCAGCGACGGATCATCGATGCTGACGGAATCATCGCACAGCGCCATTGCAGCCGTGCGGAACCCGAGATCACGGAGCTGCGCAATGCCCTCTTTTGCATGGAGATACGTCCACGGCACCTGAAACACTGTTCCCATGCTAACTCTCGAAGAGCGACGGTACAGCGGATCGCTGCAGCCCTGCGTCAGAAGGACCGCATCCATATTCAGCGCAGCGGCGCTGCGGAAGATCGCGCCGACATTCGTCGGATTCACCACATCCTCCAGAACAGCAATACGCCGCGCATTCCGGCACACCTCCTCCACGGACGGAAGGGCATGCCGGCGCATAAGACACCACGCTCCGCGCACAAGGCGGAATCCGGTCAGCTCCGTCAGCACCTCGCTGTCC
Source organism: uncultured Ruminococcus sp. (assembly GCA_964472035.1). Lineage (GTDB taxonomy): Bacteria > Bacillota > Clostridia > Oscillospirales > Ruminococcaceae > UBA3855. The sequence continues at coordinate 35,540 of CAYYIT010000015.1, read as the reverse complement.
GCGGTATAGACCGGCACATCCGGACAGCGTTCCACAACAGTTCTCGCCTCCCCTTCAATGTGCTTGCGTTCCATCAGCAGCGACAGCGGCTCATAGCCGGCATTCAGAGCGCGTTCGATCACCTTCGGGCTTTCGGCGATCAGAAGTCCGGGAGCAGGCTCATAGTAATGCAGCAGCTGCGGCTCAGGAAGGCCGGCATAGACTGCCAGCTCCGGCACGGAAAGATCCGTGATTTCAATAACGTTTGGCATAGCGTAACTCCTCTGTTAAATCAGTATTCCATTGCAGTGGTCGATTTCATGCTGGATGATCTGTGCGCTCAGATCATGAAAGGTTTTGATCCTTGTCTGGAACAGTTCGTTCTGGTAGCGCACCTTGATCGTTTTGTAGCGTTTCACTGGACGGGGGCCTCCCAGAAGGGACAGACAGCCCTCCTCGGTCATATACGAGCCGGATGCCTTCAGGATCTCTGGATTGTACATGATCATCAGCGAACCCTCATGGCAGAACGCAATGATCCGCTTGCAGACACCGATCATATTGGCAGCCATGCCGACACAGCGTTCTTCATTTGCACGCAGCGTCTCGAGAAGATCCGCAGCCACAGCGGCATCCTCCTGCGTCGCAGTTTCGGACTTCATGGCAAGAAAGATCGGATCGTGCATCAAAGGTCGTATCATTACTGTTCCTCCTGATTCTGCGGCCGCTGCGATTTGTTCACATGCGGGAAAATGGTATTGTGCGGCGTGCCGCCTCTGTGGGGCTGAAAGCTCGGTTCTCCGAACAGATACCGCTGCAGCGCCAGCATATCCACCATGGAAACCGCTTCGTCCCGATTCAGATCCGCTGCCATATGATGACGGGCATCGAGAAGCAGCTTCTTCATATAAGCAAGATCGAACGCGTCGATCCGGTCATTGCCGTCAAGGTCTCCGGTGCAGTAATAGTCTTCCACAGGCTCGAGGATCCATTTCTGGCAGTCATGACCGTTGATCTCAAACTGCTGGACGTTCGCACCGTTCTGGGTCTCAGCATTGACAAGCTCGATGGCACTCTTGCCGCCGGTGACCTTTGTCACGATGTAATAGCTGCCGTCGTCATTCTCGATCAGCATGAATTCCTGTGCCGCGGAATCGGTGTTGGTATAGATACCGATATTGGTCTGGTTATCGGCTTTGCCGTAATCCAGATCGAGGAGATAGGTGTTCCCGTCGCCAAGATCGGAATACATTCTGTAGTATCCGTCCCCGCTGCTCCGCAGATGCCAGGTATTGTACGGCGCGGCACCATCCGCCTCATATTGCACCACATTCGAACCGGCAGCTTCTTCTCCGTCAGCAACTGTCAGATAGAGACCGCTGTTGACATTACGGATACGGTAGGAACCCTCCGGCAGCTGTGCACCGATCGGATCATGCGAAACTTCATTCTGCGGATACACCTGACGGAAGACGGAAAGCGAGTCAAGAGGACGTCCGTCAAAATCAAATAATGCCTGATTATCATAGGAAGAGCCGCCGGCTGCTGTCGCCGATTCATCAAATTCACCGGCATAGGCAGTCGCCCAGCCGGAACCGTACTGTTCCCAGAGTGCATGCTGCTCCTCCCAGGAAAGATCCGGCACGCCGAGCCATGCAGGCTCCCAGTAGAACGCGCCGATTCCCTTCTGTCCCACATTGGCTACCGCCTGGAAGACATCGGAGAGACACTGCGCCTGTCCATCCACAGAAATATCATAACGGAACTCCGCATCGGTGGATGATTCCGACACGGCATTACCGAAGGTATCGCCATCCTCGCTTGTGTATGGATATGCCGTTTCTGCGACCATGACATATTTATTGTAGGTGTTTCCGATGGTCCGGAGGACATTCGTCAGGTTCTCCGTAGTGCCGTGCCAGTACGGATAATAGGACGTTGCAAATACGTCGTAGTCCACGTTGCATTCATTCAGGACCTGGGCGTACCAGTCATAATATCCAGAAGCAGGATTTGCAAAATGCAGCGCGATCAGGACATCCCTGTCAAATTCGCGTACCGCTCTGCAGCCGCTTGCGAACAGCTCACAGATCTTGTACATATCGGTTTCGCCGCAGAAAAAGCAGTTGGTTTCATTACCGACCTGTACCATGCCGATATCGGCACCGGCATCGGAGATCTTACGGAGGCTGTCCGCAGTGAACTGATAGATTGCCTGCTGCTTCTGCTCGTGGGTATAGCTCTGCCACGCCTTTGGAACGGTCTGCTTACCGGGATCCGACCAGAAATCGGAATAGTGGAAGTCCACCAGCAGCTTCATGCCGTACTGCGCAGCACGTCTTCCGATCTCCGCGGCAGTTTCCACATCGCAATTGCCGCCACCGTAGCTATTGCCAGCACTGTCGCAGGGGGCATTCCACACCCTGACTCTGATGTAGTTGACACCGTATTCCGAAAGCGTTCTGAAGATGTCCTGACGGTTGCCATACTCGTTATAGAACACAACGCCCGCTTCTTCGATTGCAAGAACGGACGAAATGTCCACTCCGCGGATCGGTTCGCCGCCATTCACGGAAGTGTCCATTTCGTTAAAATACACCGCGGGCGCCTCCGCCTGCGCCATGGGTGCAGCCGATGTAAGCACCGGCAGAGCTGCAAACAACAGCGCTGCGGATGCCGCAATTTTCTGTTTCAGTTTCATATTTTCCCCCATTGATTCTGTCTGCGTCAGGAACCACTTGTTCACAAGCAGTTCATCGTTTCTTTATATATGGAAATTATAGCATGAACCGATCGCATTGTCAAGCATTTCACATGTTATAGGGGAAGAAAGACCTGATTTTTGCGAATCATGACAGAAAAGATCCGTAAACCCATTGACTTTTCTTCTGTTTAATGGTATAATTTAGATAGATATTTCCTCATATCGAGAAAGGATGTGTGCAATATGCTAAGATACAGATGTACAGCTGCCATTCTTGCAGCTTCGATGCTGAGCTGCTCCGTCCCCTGTCTGACCGCCGGCGCGGAGGATGAATATGCGGATTCAGCCACCATCTACTATCTGACCGAAGAAAATCAGGAGTACCTCACTGTTCCTGACACCATACCGCAGAGCTATCAGATCACGCTCGACGGCGAATACGAATCCGTACGGTTCACGACGCCCAGCCGCTATATTGCCGTGGATGAAAACGGACTGGTTACGCCTGTTGGTTTCGAAGTTTACAATCTCTCCACGGGCGAGACGACCATTGATTATCAGGCAGGCACTTACTATGTGACAGCCTATGCGGACAGCGAGACATTCACCTACGAGATCACCCTCAGCGACTATGCGGAATACTATGCAAACGCTGTGATCGACACATACATGGACGCCAATATCACTGACGACATGACCGTATACGAAAAACTCACTAAGATCTGCGAATTCGTGGCGAGCTATGATTACTCCGTTTACCATTCTGACCGGATCAGCATGATCGTCACAGGCGAGGGCGGCGACTGCTGGGCAAGCACTGCCACCGTCAACTACATGTGCAATCTGCTGGGCATGCGTGCCAGAACCCGCCGTGCAACAGAGGATCCCGGTGCAGGCTCAGGCCATCGCAACAGCATCGTGGAAGCGGACGGCAAGCTCTACATCGTTGATGCAGGCTATGCAGGCACTGCTCCCAGAGGCTACCATATCAAAGAGCAGACCAGTGCCTTCACCTATACGATCCTTTCTGACAACACCCTCCAGATCACCGAATACTTCGGGTTTGATCCGGATGTGACGGTCCCCGAAACGATCGACGGCTACACGGTTTCTTCCATCGGCGGCAGCGTATTCTACAACAGCAACAGCTACCTGCCGGAGCCCATCACCTCGGTCGCATTGCCCGACACCATCACCCATATCGGTGCGTCCGCCTTCAGCGGATGCGATGCACTGCGCGAGCTGTACCTTCCTAAGAATGTCGAGACCATTGAGATGGCTGCATTCTATGACTGCGCGGATCTGACGCTGACCGTCGATCCGGAGAATCCGTATCTGACAACGCAGGACGGCATTCTGTTTTCGAAGGATATGAAGACACTGATCGAAGCGTACAATTTCAAGGAGGAAAGCTACGCCGTTCCGGAAGGCGTGGAATACATCGGTGACTGCGCCTTTTATTTCAACCGGGATCTGAAGGCAATTACATTCCCGGAAACGCTCAAGGATATCGGCTTCAAGGCGTTTGCTTACTGCACGCTGCGCGGACAGAACATCGTCCTTCCGGAGAGTGTCACGGGCGTCGGCTGTCAGGCCTTCTACAGCACCTATCTGTCCTCCATCACCTTCCTCAATCCGGACTGCGTGATCAACAACACCACAGAAAACAACCTCAATGAGCAGGAAAACGGAACAACTCTCGGCGGCATCGGCTACCACTCCACCTCCCCCGTCCTCGTTGGTCTTACCGGCTCCACTGCGGAAGCCTATGCCCAGACCTATGGGGAATACAGCGAGAACGTTTCGGTTTACAATTACGATACGGGCAGCTACGAAAAGATCCCCCTCACAGAAACCGGTTATTATTTCGCAGAATACTCCGAGACTGAAGAGCGTTCGCTCGATACCGGCAGCTGTTCGGACGACCTTTCCTGGGAACTGTTCTGGTCAAAGGAGGACGGCACCGCGATGCGGCTCGCCGGCACGGGCGCGATTCCCGAAATTCTTTCCAAAAGCGATCTCAGCTTCACGAAGCATTCCATTGTCAGCAAGCTCGTGATCGAAGAAGGCGTCACAGCGATCGAAGCCAATGCCTTCTCGACGCTTGGCAACATCAGTTCCATCGTGATTCCGGCAAGCGTTACATCCATTGACGCCTCCTCCACAAAGTCCTGCACGCTGCTCGATACCGTCCATGGTTACTACGGTACGGCAGCCGAAGCCTTTGCCGAGGAGATGGGATACACCTTCGTTCCGCTCGGCTTTGTGAAGGGCGACGTCAACAAGGACGGCAGCTGCAATGTACTGGACATCATCATGATGCAGCAGTACCTGCTCGGGACCAACACCCTTACCCTTCCGGAAGCCGGCGAACTGACTGGTGATTCCACGCTGAACGCATTCGATCTTGCGGCAATGAAGCGCATGGTCATTCTTCAGAATGCATAATACATCAAAAAGGCTTGCAGCACGAATCAGCTGCAAGCCTTTCTTCATCAGGAGCAGAGCGTTCCCTTGGAGGACTGCTCTCGCTTGATCTTCTTAGAAGTGGTCTTATCGAATTCCACGTCACGGATCCTCAGGCGGCGGATCGCCTTTGCACCGGAAACCGTACGGTTCACCTTCTGGATATGTTCCTTGCAAAGCTGCTCGGCTTCCTCTGCGGAAACTTCGGCCTGCGGAAAGATCTCGGCGGTGATGACGCCGTCCTCGGCATAAACAAGGATCTCTGCAAGCCAGTCAAGACCTGCGAACTTGTTCTCCAGCTCCTCCGGAGACACGTTCTCACCATTGCTCAGAATGATCAGGTTCTTCTTACGGCCGGTAATATGTACGCGCTGGCGTTCATCCACATAGCCAAGATCTCCGGTCATGAGCCAGCCGTCCTCGGTCAGGGCAGCTCTGGTGGCTTCCTCATCCTTATAGTAGCCCTGCATTACAGAAGGGCTCTTTGCCCAGATCTCGCCTTCGACGATCTTCACCGTACAGCCGTTGACGATCAGGCCAACGTCCCCTCTGCACTCATTTTCCCACACGCCGGTGGAAATACGGGGTGAGCACTCCGTCATACCGTAGCCCTGCGCGATCGGGATACCAATGGATGCATACGCATTGGCAAGCTCCGGATTCAGATATGCACCGCCGCTGTAGATGCCCTTCAGATTCGGGCCGAATACGGCACGCGCGATGGCAGCGACAGGAACCTCCGGTGATGCCGCCGCCGCAGCCTGGATCTTCTTGTAAATGGTCTCTGCGATCATGGGAACCAGCAGAACAATGGTCGGCTGGTAGCGCTTCAGATTCTGCGCGATATGCAGCATGGAGTCATTGACGCATACGGTCACACCGTAGCGCAGGGAAAGCAGAATGTCGCAGGTAAAGCAGTACACATGGTGGATCGGAAGCACCGTCAGGGTGACATCCTCCGTTGTACTCTCGTTATCCTGGCACATGGTGTTGTCGATGAGGTTGCTGTGGGACAGCATAACGCCCTTGCTCTTTCCGGTCGTACCGGAGGTGTAGACAATTGCGGCGATGGAAGCAGGATCGATCTCCGGCACTTCATGCCAAGGAGTGGTGATCTCCAGAACCTGCGGCAGGAAGAACAGATCCTCGGCAGGTTCCTGCTTGGCATCCTCCTGCATGCAGACAAAGGTGCGGATCTTCGGGCAATTTGCACGCACCGCCGGAATCATCGGCGCATAGCGCTTGTCATAGAAAAACACCTGTGAGTCCGAACGCTGCAGGTGATCGCAGAGATCCTCCTCGCCCATCTGTGCATCGAGCGGCACAATGGTATGTCCGCCGTAGACGCTGCCGAAATACGCGGTCAGATAGGCGGAGCTTGTGGCACCGATCACTGCACAGTGCTGCTTTCTGCCCTCACCTTCCACCAGCAGAAAGGTGCAGATCTTCCGGCACTGATCAAGGAGCTGCGCAAAGGAAGTATCCTTGTCCTCCTTACCGGCTCTTTCTCTGAGGAAGGTCTTATCGCCGTAGCAGGCAGCGGCCTGGATCACGAGATCCTGCAGGGTTTTCACGCTTGTCTTTTCCATACTGTCTCCTTACTGATCCTTGAGTTCTTCGAGATAATCGATCGCATCACCGACTGTTGCAAGCTTGAGAACATCCTGCTCATCCACAGTCACATCGTACATTTCCTCAATCTCGCCCAGAAAGCTCATGAAGTCATAGGAATTGAAACCGAGGTCCTCGATGAATCTTGCATCAAGGGTCACCTGCTCCGGGGCAACATCCACATAATCACAAATCTTTTCTCTCAGCTGTTCAAGCATTTTCATTTCCTCCTTGTTCGTATCAGATCATGTCCAGAATTTCGCCGATCGTGCGCTCGCAGTTTTCGATTCCACGGAACAGCACACGGCAAAGATAATAATAGAGATATTCCATCTCATAATCAGTCACCGCGTCCTTGCGGTACTCAAAATTGAAGTTCAGACCGCCGTCCTCAACACGGTGCATTACCGTCAGGTACAGGGGCTGTGCTGCCACGCCATTGGTATACCACATCGTCTTATAGGGAATATCCGGCACATCCGGTGTATCCTGTCTGAGGGTCATCGGCTGGTAGGTCAGGCTGATGCTCTCGTAGCTGTCACCCGGCTTGAGCTTCCAGTGTCTTCCTCTCTGATAGGTATGCGCGATGGAGTCATAATTTGCATGACGGAAGATCTTGTTCTGCTCCTCCTGCATCACGCGAAGGCCCTCAATAAAGGTAAGCTCCGGCTCCATGATCGTACGCAGCGGGAAGAAGTGGATTCTGGTACCGCCGCTTCTCTTTTCCAGGAGCGTACCGCGTCTTGCAACGCAGCTCTTGATGGAAACATCCTTCTCGTTGTTGTTGAACTTGGAAAGCACGGTACGCAGTCCCATCAGGAGCAGGCTTGCCATCGGTACACGGTTCTCCTCGCAGAACTTCATCAGACGCTTGGAGGGCTCTTCCTCGAGATGGAAAACTGAGATGGAAGCCTCCGGGCTGATGGAAGTTACCTTTGCACTGCGCTGATCGGGATTGTTGTTCTCACGGCGCTGGGTGATGAGTCTGCCCATACCGTTGAAGTCGGTGTACATCGGCTCACTCTTCTCGATTTCTTCCTTCCAGAACGCCGCATCCTTCTTCAATGCCGGAGAGCCTGCCTCATATGCTAGATCCTTTTCCAGTGCCTTGATGTAGGACTGCATGGGCTTTGGCATGGGCGTATCGTATTTCTTTGCACAGTAGATCTCCAGCACATCACGGATGAAGAGGATCAGGGAGCTGGAGTCCATCGTCATATGATCGACCTTGAGATAGATGCCGTTGTAGCCATCCGGCATGCTGACCATGACGATCCGGCTCATCGGAGAATGGAAGCGCTTGAACGGCACAGCCGTCCAGCGGCGCATTTCATCATGAGCATCCTCTTCGTTCCAGTGGGAGAAGTCGAAAAACTCGATCTCGCGCTCCTCAAACGGAACGAGGTACTGGTACACGGTATCATCCGTATCCTTCAGAAATCGAAGGCGCATGGATTCAAAACGCTGGTAGCACTCGTAAATGGTCTCCTTCAGCAGGGCAAAATCGATATCGAGCTGGATATAGAAGCCCGTACCGATATTCAGCAGTTGATGATAGGGACAGTGCATCGTAGAATAATTATGGATACGCTGTGCAGCTGTCAGCGGATAGCACTGCAGCGTCACACCATTGACCTGAAATTCCTTCATGGCTCCCCCTTATCTTGCAGGCATCCACTTTTCAACAAAAGCGGTCACTGCCTTTTCATATTCAGTATGGTTTTCATAGTAGCTTGCACCGTGTCCCGCATTCTTTACGATGAGCTTATCCTTCGGTGCCTTGCATGCCTCGTAATTCTGCTCGGTCATGTGGGTGGGAACAAAGTTATCCTTCTCGCCATGGATCAGCAGTACGGGACGATCCGTGTTCTGCAGGGCGGTCAGGGTCGAATACTCGTCGTAACGGTAGCCCGCCTTCTTGCGGCAGAGCATATTGCCGAAATTCATAAGCGGGAACGGCGACATCTTATAATCGCGCTTGACGATATGTGCAAACACATCGTAGGGAGAAGTGAACGCACAATCGGACACAACACCCTTAACGGCAGCAGGGAGATCCTCAAAGCCAAGTGTCATGAGTGCAGTCGCTGCGCCCATAGAAATGCCGTGCAGCAGAATGCTCGTATCCTCGCCGAAGCGTTCCGTCGCATAACGGATCCAGGCAAGGCAGTCATAGCGGTCGAGAATGCCGAAGCCGACATAATCGCCTTCGCTTTCACCGTGGGCACGATGATCGACGATCAGCAGATCGAAGCCCATCTTCTGATAGAACTGTGCCATTGCACAGAAATTACTCAGTCCGCTGCTTGTATAGCCATGCAGACAGATCACCAGACGTCCGGTCGGTTCCTCCGCTGCAAGATAATGTCCCTTCAGGGTAATGCCGTCGCGTGCTTTGATGCTGACGGGTTCAAGCGGCTGTGCCATGAGCCATTCCTTTGCAGGATGGATCATCTTCTTGTACTCTTCCCAGGTGGCGTCATCCGCCATCTCCTTCATACTGACGCGCAGCTGATCCTGTCTCGGGATGACACTGTTGAACAGTTTCACCGCACCGCCATAGGCACCTCCGGCTGCCAGCAGTGCAACACCGCCGACAACGGCACCTGCAATTGCTATTCCACTCATCTGATCACTCCATTTCATTTTTCTATATTTTATCATTTTTTCTTCCAAACGTCAAGTTTATCACGAATATTTCCGCGCATTTCCGAAGATTTGTTCACTTCATTAAAAAATAAATCCAACTGCGCAATTGTTCTATGAAAATTGATAATACTCTTCTGACACAAAAGCCGCCGGGAATCCATCCCGGCGGCGTATTTGTATTGTTTATCGGATACCGTACTTTTCGATGATATAGTCCATATCCTTGTCACCTCTGCCGGAGAGGCAGATCAGGATGGAGCCGCGCTCCATCTGCTTTGCAAGGCGCATACCGAATGCTACCGCATGGGAGCTTTCGATCGCAGGAATGATACCTTCCATTCTGGAGAGGCGGAAGAACGCATCGATGGTCTCCTCGTCATCGACCACATCGTACTTTACTCGGCCGAGGTCACGCAGGTATGCATGCTCGGGACCGGAGGACGGATAGTCAAGTCCGCTTGCTACGGAGTATACCGGCGCAGGCTCGCCGTTTTCATCCTTGAGCATGATGCTGTTGAAGCCATGCATGATGCCCTCGGTACCGTACTTAAGGCTTGCGGCGTGATCGCCGAGTGCAGCACCTCTGCCGAGGGGCTCAACGCCGTAGATCTCGACCGGATCATTGAGGAAGCCGGAGAACATACCCATTGCATTGGAACCGCCGCCCACGCAGGCAACGACTGCATCCGGAAGCTCGCCGGTCATTTCCAGGAACTGCTCCCTTGCTTCGATGCCGACAACGCTCTGGAAGTCACGCACCATCATCGGGAAGGGATGCGGGCCGAGTACGGAACCGATACAGTAGATCGCATCCTTGTACTCCTTGGTATATGCCTCAAACGCAGCGTCAACCGCTTCCTTGAGGGTCGCAAGGCCATGTGTTACCTCCACGACATTTGCGCCGAGGATCTTCATTCTTGCAACATTGGGAGCCTGCTTCTTGATGTCCACGCTGCCCATGTAGATGTCGCATTCCAGACCGAAATACGCAGCAGCCGTTGCAAGAGCTACACCGTGCTGACCGGCACCGGTCTCTGCGATGACCTTCTTCTTACCCATATACTTTGCAAGGAGCGCTTCGCCCATGCAGTGGTTGAGCTTGTGCGCACCGGTATGGTTGAGGTCCTCACGCTTGACATAGAGCTGCACATTGCCCAGAGAACCGGACAGACGCTCCAGATGGGAAACGGGGGTCGGTCTTCCCTGGAATTCCTTGCGGATCCTGCGAAGATCGCCGATGAACTTGCTGGACTTTGCGATCGTGAAGTATGCCTCTGTAATTTCCTCCATCGCACGCTTGAGCTCGTCGGAAACATACGCACCGCCGTAATTGCCGAAAAAGCCGTTCATATCCGGGTGATTCTTAAAGTAATTGTCGAATTCATAACCATTGTGTTTCATAGTAACTACCTCCATCAGTCAGTGATTTGATCATCATATGCCTATCTGTTTACGACATGCGTCGCCATCGTTTCGTGAGCAGTACCATCATTCCGCCTCCGTTACTGATTGCTCCGTCAGCGGCATAAAGAAATCGCCCCTGACAGAAAGATACTCTATCTGTCAAGGACGAATAAATACTTATCCGTGGTGCCACCTTGATTCACGGCATCGTGCCGTGCACTTTGCGGGATACCAGCATATCCCCGGCAACTGACGTATGCCCACACGTCGCAGAATACTCAGCCCGATGACCTTTGACTGCGCCCTCCGCGGTCCATTTGATCATCTGGGGTTCATCCGGCTCTCAGCTGCCCGGACTCTCTGTGGAATCATAATGACCTTTATCTCCGCTTCAACGGTTTAAGATATTCAATTCTTACTAACAGTATAGCATTTTCAATGCCGTTTGTCAATAGTTTTTTTCATTTTTTCAAAGGCAGCGCATCAAATTGTCAGACAGGAAGAACCTCGATCAGACGAACAAGGTACTTCATGATCGTCAGAGCATCCGTCGTATTGACCTGACCGTTCTGATCCACATCTGCATTGGCAGCACCCTGTTCATCCATCGTGCCGGCACCCATCAGGGATTTGCAGAGGGCGATGACATCGGTGATCTCCACCTTTCCGCTGCAATCCACATCACCGAAATCGGCCGTAACCGTCTCTGCGGTATCGGATTCGGTGGGCGGCGGATCGGTGCCTTCATTCTGCTCGGAACCATAGTATTCGGAAAGGGTGATACCGTTTGCGCCAAGCGGGATCTTGTGGTCAAGACCGATGAACTTCTCATCCTCCGTCTTCCAGAGCGCGGGCTTGACAAACTCGTACTTTTCCATATCCCAGGAGCCGAAGTTATCATATACAAGGCCGCCCGTATCGCCGGAATTCTCATTGAAGCACCAGAAGGTGTGGTGGATCCGGTTTTCGATCATCAGATCGCGGAGCGCCTGCATCCATGCACGGTTTCTGCCGTCGGCGTCATGCTCCTCATCAAGGAAGCCGCCCCACTCGCCCATCAGCAGCGGAGCAATTTTCTCTTCACAGATAAAGAACCAGTTGTCATACCAGCAGTCCGCAAGCAGCGTCTCCTGGGTAAAGCCCTCATAGAACCAGGTCTGCTCATACACCAGAGGACCGTAGTCATGGGGAGAATATACAAGCTGATCCTGATGCTCTCCGAGATCAAGCGGATAATCCCTTACGCCGCGGAAATTGCCGCCCCACCAGGTATGGTGGTAATAGCTATAAGGATAGCGCGAGTAATCGATATTCTGGGACGTCCAGTCGGCGCCCTCTTCAAACTTCGGATAGACCTCGGTTCCCTCCACCATAATGAGGAGGTCGGGGTTGATCGCCAGCACCTTGGCGGCAGCGGTTTCAGCTGCATGCTTCCAGTTATTCGGATCGGTGGTACCGTCCCATTTCGCCATGAGTGCGGGCGTATCCGCTGTACCGTGCGGCTCGTTCTTCAGGTCGATGGCAAGAATGGTATCATCATCCTTATAATAATCCGCAAACCATTCCAGTCCCTCATACCAGTCCTCAGTCGTGTAGGTATCCGTATACCAGAGGCTGACCTGATGGCCGGCAGCATTGGTCTCTGCGCAGTGAACGTCCATCATGATCTTGATACCAAGCTCCCTGCACCACTGCACGGCCAGATTCCAGATATCAAAGCTGTACATGATCGTACCGCCGACTTCTCCCTCCAGCGTCAGCTCGGGGTTCTCCCACTCGTTCACCTTGGGGGTTGCGGGATCGGGATCACCATTCTTCCATTGCAGCAGGAGCTGCGTGGACATCGGGACGCGCAGCAGGTTGAAACCGTGATCTGCGATCTCCGTCAGCATTTCATGCATATTTCTCGACCAGACGCCGTCAAACACCTGACTTCCGACATTGTATCCGAACCAGTTGCAGCCCGTCAGCCAGACAGGATTGCCGTACATATCGACGATCTCTGCATTCTCATTGACATGCAGCCAGTCATCGTGGTATTCATCCGGCGCTGCCGAAACAGAAGGCACCATCGCGGATCCCATATTCAGGAGCATCGCAGATGCAAGCGCGGTGGATACCAACAGCTTTTTTACAAATGAACCAGCCATAACTCTTCCCTCTTTCTTATTCTGTCATTGCGGATTGCAAAACGCAATATTTCTTTAATTATACCAGATTTCCGCCTTATTGTCAATTGTTTTTATTCACTCTAACAAGAAAAATCCATTTGGCTAAACTGCTGTAGTTCATTCTCTTTTTTTGGTAATTACGCATAAATATTATTTTTTAACCGGCAAAACTTGACTTTTTTGTGAAAATCGGATAAAATGGAAGTAATGTTTTGCAGAAAACAAAATAAAGGCCCGCGTCGTTATGCTCTTTCCGGCGCGCCGCAAGAAAGGAACATGTTATGTCTGAAACAAAAAGTGGATTCGGTTCAAAGCTTGGATTCATCCTCGCTGCTGCCGGATCAGCAGTAGGTCTGGGAAATATCTGGCGTTTTCCCTACCTTGCAGCGAAGTATGGCGGCGGTATTTTCCTGCTGGTATACCTCATTCTCTCTGTTACCTTCGGCTTTACACTCATGGTCACAGAGATCGCCATTGGCCGTAAAACCGGAAAAAGCGTCATCGGCGCTTATTCCTCTATCAACAAGAAGTTCGGATTCCTCGGATGGATCGCAGCGCTGGTTCCCGTGATCATCCTCCCCTATTACTGCGTCATCGGCGGCTGGGTGCTGAAGTACCTCACCGTTTTTGTAACCGGTGCAGGGGCCACCGCAGCGGATGACGGAACCTTCTTCTCAAACTTCATTGGTTCCACAGCAAATCCGACGATATTCTTTTTGCTGTTCATCGGGCTGACCGCGATCGTTGTTCTGCTCGGTGTTGAGAAGGGCATCGAAAAGGTAAGCAAGATCATGATGCCCGTGCTGCTCGTACTGATCATCGGCATTGCGATTTTCGTAATGACCCGTGACGGCGCAATGGATGGTGTACTCTTCTACATCAAGCCCGATTTCTCCAAGTTCTCCTACAAGACCGTGATCGCTGCGGTGGGACAGCTGTTCTACTCCATGTCCCTGGCAATGGGAATCATGATCACCTATGGTTCCTACATGCGTAAGGATGATTCCATTGAGGGATCCGTCAAGCAAATCGAGGTATTTGACACGGCTGTTGCATTCCTCGCAGGTCTCGTTGTTGTTCCGGCATTCTACATGGCAAACAACGGCAACACCGATACCATGAAGGCAGGCCCCAGCCTGATGTTCATTACACTGCCGGGTATCTTCAATGATATGGCAGGCGGTCAGATCATCGGTATCGCATTCTTCGTTCTGGTTGCACTTGCTGCACTGACCTCTTCCATCTCCCTGATGGAAACCGTCGTTTCCGTTGTCTGTGAGAAGTTCGGAATGAAGCGTACGCCTGCAGTACTCACTGTTCTGGGCATTTCTGCTGCGCTTGGTATGCTCTCCGTTCTGGGCTACAGCGATCTGAGCCACGTAACGATCTTCGGTTATCAGATGCTCGACTTCTTCGATTACATCAGTAATAACATCATGATGCCGATCGTTGCACTGCTGACCTGCGTTCTCGTCGGCTACATCGTAAAAACTTCCTTCGTGGAAGAAGAGGTGGAACTGAACAAGCAGTTCAAGCTCAAGCACCTGTATCGTGTGATGGTAAAATTCATCTGTCCGCTTTGCATGCTGGCGATCCTCTACTCCGCGCTGTTCATGAAGCTTTAATCGCAAACAATTACGGTGCCTTCACTGCTCTGTGAAGGCACCGTTTTTTATTATTCCAGTAGCTGTGCGACCTCCGGAAAGAGCGAAAGGCTCCGCTTCAGGATACCGTGGCAATGCGCAATGGCAGTGCCGTAGTTCGTCATGGGAACGCCCTGCTCCGTCGCGCTGCCCTGACGGAACTGCACTTCCTTTGGCGGCAGCATACAGGCACCGCAGTGGATGACGAGGGCATACTCTGACAGATCTCGGGGGAACTCCGTTCCCGATGTCCAACGGAACTCCGGCTCACAGCCGGCATGCGCCTTCACCCAGTTCGGGAGCTTTACCGTTCCGATATCGTTGCACTGGCGATGGTGGGTGCAGCCCTCGGAGATCAGGACCCTGTCCCCGTCCTTCAGTGAATCCAGTGCTGCGGCACCGCGCACAACGGTCTCCAGATCGCCCTTGTATCTGGCGAAAAGAATGGAGAAAGAAGTGAGCGGAATGCTCTCCGGTACGAGCTTCGACACCCTGCCGAACGCCTGGCTGTCGGTGATGACCATTCGGGGCGGTGCGGAGAGCTTTGCAAGCGTTTCGGAAACTTCCGTATCACGGCAGCAGATGGGCATGGCGCCTGCTTCAAGAGCCGCACGGATGATCTGCTGCTGCGGCAGGATGAGTCTGCCCTTTGGAGCGGATTCGTCGATCGGGATGACGAGCATCAGCACATCCCCCGATGTGATCAGGTCAGAGATCAGGGGTTTTTCCGTCATAACGGGCTTTACCTGCTTTGCGATCAGCTCCTTCAGCTCCGTGATGCCCTCCCCCGTTCTGGCACTCACATAGATGTCATGAATGGAGGCAGGAGCAGGGGCGGTGAACAGATCGCCTTTATTATAGGCGGTGATATAGGGGATCTTCCGTTTCCGGAACTCCTCAACCAGCGCATCATCCTCCGGTGCTTTTCCCGCCGCACCGTCAATGACCAGCACTGCGATATCCGTCTTTGCAAGGACGGCGAGGGATTTCTCTACTCGCATCGAGCCAAGGTCGCCCTCGTCGTCGATACCGGCGGTATCGACGATCATCACGGGGCCAAGGGGAAGCAGCTCCATTGCCTTGTAAACGGGATCCGTGGTGGTTCCTTTCACATCGGAAACGACCGAGAGGGACTGTCCGGTGACGGCGTTCACGACGCTGGATTTTCCGGCGTTGCGCTTGCCGAAGAAGGCAATGTGAATGCGTTCGGAGGAGGGGGTGGTGTTCAGACTCATGGGAATTTCTCCTTTCTCACGGCTCCTGCCAGAATCCGCCCATATGAAAATTCTCGTTACCGAGCGGAACGGCGGTCAGCCGGAATAATACACAGCCATCCGGACAGACAATGGTTTTGGTGTACTTTCCATCACCGCCGAGCCTGCGCAGGTCACCGCCGCTTCTGACGGCTTCCATCAGCGGATGGAGCATCATCATCGTTTTACTGCAAATGCCATAGCCAGCATCATTCACAGGACAGCCATAGGTGCAGCGGTACTTGTCACCGATCTCCTCGCCGTTGCGGCAGTAATTCTCTGTACTGTTGCCCTGCATAAAACCTGTGACTTCGATCTCGAATTCGTATTCTTCGTTGTACCACTTCTTCATTAAAGGAACCTCGACTTAGAACCGGAAGTCCCTGCTTCCCTCTTCGATCTTATCCAGACGTTCCACGACGATATCACGCACCTTGTCGCTCTTGACGTTGACAAGCTCCTTCTGAATGAGCGCTTCGCCGATGGCCTTGGTCTCAGGGCTTGCGTAGTCCTCGAGGTATTCCTTCAGGGTCATCAGGGCATTCGGATGGCAGCAGTTCTGGATCTGCTTGGTCTTGCACAGCTGCATGAAGCGGTCGCCGGTTCTGCCCTCACGGTAGCAGGCGGTGCAGAAGGACGGAATATAGCCCATTTCCATCAGCCATCTTACCACCTCATCGAGGGTGCGGTTGTCAGAGACATCGAACTGTGCGGAGTTCTCCTCCTCCGGCTCGGGCTCGCTGTAGCCGCCGACGCTCGTCTTGGAGGCGCCGCTGATCTGGGATACGCCGAGGTGCAGCACACGCTCACGGCACTTCTTGCTCTCTCTTGTGGAGACGATCATGCCGGTATAGGGTACTGCCACACGGATGCAGGCACAGATCTTTGCGAAAATATCATCGCTGATGCCGTTGTCGAAATCATCGGGATCGATGTCATCCGCACGGCGCAGACGGGGCACACTGATGGTATGGGGACCCACGCCGAAACGTGCTTCGAGATGCTCGGCATGCATGAGGATGCCGGCAAATTCATAGCGGTAATGCTCCAGACCGAACAGCACGCCGAGACCTACGTCGTCGATGCCGCCCTCCATGGCTCTGTCGTGCGCTTCGGTATGGTAGGCATAATTGTGCTTCGGACCCGTGGGATGGAGCTGTTCGTAGCTCTCCTTGTGGTAGGTCTCCTGGAACAGGATGTAGGTGCCGATGCCGGCATCGGCAAGCTTCTTGTAATTCTCAACAGTCGTCGCAGCGATGTTGACATTGACACGGCGGATCGCACCGTTCTTGTGCTGGATGCTGTAGATGGTCTTGATGCTCTCGAGGATGTACTCGATGGGATTGTTTACAGGATCCTCGCCGGCTTCGATGGCAAGGCGCTTGTGTCCCATATCCTGCAGGGCGATGACTTCGTTCTTGATCTCTTCCTGTGTGAGCTTCTTGCGGCAGATGTTCTTGTTCTTTGCATGGTAGGGGCAATAGGTGCAGCCGTTCACGCAGTAGTTGGACAGATAGAGCGGCGCAAACATAACGATGCGGTTGCCGTAGAAGTCCTTCTTGATCTGCTCAGCAAGTGCGCAGACCTCGGCATTGAGATCCTCCTCCTCGCAGGCAAGCAGGACGCTGGCGTCACGATGGGAGAGGCCCTTGAGTTCCTTTGCCTTCTCGATAATGGACTTGATCAGTTCGCGGTCATTCTTGTGCGCTTCGGCATAGGCCAGTGTCTCTTCGATTTCTTCGTGGCAGATGAATTCTTCTGCTTTCGGGGACTTGGGATCGTACATAAATCATTCCTCCTTAATAATAAAACGTCCGATGCTCCATCGGACGTCGGGTTTTCATGCACAGCAAAGACACCTCTTCTGAAAAGGAGGGGCTTACTGCATTTAACGGGAACTTCCACCGCATACATGAAAATTTGGCGTCAGATCGATGAGGGTACGCTTCACCGTCAGCATGCTTCCGGCTGAGCTTTGTACCTGATTATAGTATAACATAAACACGCCCAAAAGTCAATAGCACACAGGCGCCGTAACGGCAGTGCAGGACGGCTTGGCAAGCAATTCCAACATGCCTATAAAATTCACAAAAAATCGGGCGGTTTTTATGAGGTTCTCCAAAGTTCGAGGGTACGGCATCTGCATGATTGACAAAACACAGAATCGGCGTTATACTTAAACTATATACGTTTGCTTACTGATGAAACAATGAGGTGTTTTATGAACATTTGGCACAATATCAGCCCGAAGCGCATCAGCGCTGAAGACTTTGTCGCTGTCATCGAAATTCCGAAGGGCAGCAAGATCAAATATGAGCTTGACAAAGAAACCGGACTGATCAAACTCGATCGCATCCTGCACACATCCACCCATTATCCGGCAAACTACGGATTGATTCCGAGAACCTATGCCGATGATGAGGACCCGCTGGACGTACTGCTGCTCTGCTCCGAGACCCTTTCCCCGATGACGCTGGTACGCTGCTACCCCATCGGTGTGATCCGTATGCTGGACAGCGGCAGACATGATGATAAGATCATCGCGATCCCGTTTGAGGATCCGAACTACAACTGCTACCACTCCATCAAGGATCTCCCCCGTCACATTTTTGACGAAATGACACATTTTTTCAAGGTGTACAAGGAGCTGGAGAACAAGACCACGGCAGTCGATGAGATCGAAGACGTCGATATTGCCAAGGAAATCATTTCGGCAGACATCGACCATTACGTCGAAAAGTTCTGCAAGTAACAATTGCTGCAAATTAAGGCAGGCAAACCTTAATTCAAATATGAAACATACAAGGAAGGAGTGCTTCCGTTCTGCACTGCGGAAGCTAAGAAAAGTATGAGTAAGAATGAAGTTCTGTTCAACCTCGAAAGCAATGTTGCGCCCCTCGGTATGATCGCTATGGCAAGCGCAACGGACCTTGGCAACAAGATCAACGACTACCTCGTTGGCTGGGCAAAGAAGGGCGGTTATGATTTCGATTCTTTCCTGATCGAAAGCGAATGCCCCCGTTTCGCTTCCGGTGACGGCAAGGGTCTGATCAAGTCCACCATCCGCGGCAAGGACCTGTTCATCATCACCGATGTCGGCAACTACAACTGCAGCTATGAGTACTTCGGCATGAAGAACGCAATGTCCCCCGACGACCACTTCCAGGATCTCAAGCGCATCATTCAGGCTGCAAGCGGCAAGGCACACAGAATCACCGTGATCATGCCCATCCTCTACGGCGGCAGACAGCATCGCCGCAACTATCGCGAGTCCCTCGACTGCGCAGTAGCACTGCAGGAACTGCAGGCAATGGGCGTTTCCAATATCGTTACCTTCGATGCACACGACCCCCGTGTACACAATGCCATCCCGCTGATGGGCTTTGACAACGTGATCCCCTCCTATCAGGTGCTCAAGACCATGTTCAAGTCCATCGATGACTTCCATGCAACGAAGGAGAACTTCATGGTTGTCAGCCCCGATGAAGGTGCGCTCAACCGCAATATGTTCTACGCATCCGTTCTGGGTGTGGATATGGGTATGTTCTACAAGAGACGTGATTATTCCAAGATCGTTAACGGCAGAAATCCCATCGTTGCGCACGAATACCTCGGCAACTCCGTAGAGGGCAAGGATGTCTTCATTGCGGACGATATCATTTCTTCCGGTGAGTCCGTTCTGGATATCGCATACGAACTGAAGAAGAGAAACGCAAAGAGAATCTTTGCATACGCAACCTACTCCATCTTCACCAATGGCCTTGAGAAGTTCGATCAGGCATACAAGGATGGCTATATCAGCGGCGTATTCGGCACCAATCTGACCTATCGTTCTCCGGAGCTGCTGCAGCGTGAGTGGTTCCACGAGGTGGATGTTTCCAAGTACATCGCATACTTCATCGCTTCCATTAACCATGACGTTTCCATCAGCACTGTGATCGATCCGCACGAGAAGATCCAGCAGCTGCTTGAAAAGTATAACTAAATCGGATCCGATAAGCCTCCGTACAACACGGAGGCTTATCGAGTTTACATCGATCACAAAAGGAGAATAAAAATGCAGGATTTACTTCAATATGTATACCTCATCGGCGGTTTCTTTCTGCTGATCAAGGGTGCTGACTTTTTCGTGGACGGCAGCTCCAGCGTTGCCAAGAAGCTGAGAGTTCCCTCGCTGATCATCGGTCTGACGATCGTTGCAATGGGAACGAGCCTTCCGGAATGTTCGGTCAGCATCGCTGCTTCTCTTGCCGGAAAAAATGAGCTTGCGATCAGCAATGCGGTAGGTTCCAATATTTTTAACCTTATGGCCGTATGCGGCATGTGCGCGTTGTTCTGTCCGATGAAGACCGAAAAGGCAACGTTGCTGAAAGAATTCCCGTTGTCCGTTGCCGTCGCTGCATTGCTGCTGATCTTTGGATGGACGGGCCTGTGTGTGGATCGCATTGAAGGTGCAATTCTGACAGTCGCATTCATTGCTTTCATCATTCAGATGGTAATGCAGGCAAGAAAAGCAAGAGCCACCGAGAACGTAACAACGGATGAAAAGATCCTCCCCGTGTGGAAATGCATTATCTTTATCATTGGTGGTGCAGCCGGCATTATCCTTGGAGGCAATCTGGTCGTGAACTCCGCTTCTGCCATTGCTTCTTCCTTCGGTCTCTCCGATAACCTCATCGGTCTGACCATCGTTGCATGCGGCACCAGCCTTCCGGAGCTGGTTACATCCGTTGTTGCAGCGCGTAAAAATGAAGTTGACATGGCACTGGGTAATGTGATCGGTTCGAATATCTTTAATATTCTTTTCGTACTGGGTACAGCGGGTCTCATCTCTCCGATGACCTTTATCGGCGAGAATGTCATTGATCTCTTCATTCTGATCGGCATGAGCGCCGTGACATGGTGCTTCTGCTGGCCGAAGAAGCAGCTCAACCGCTGGCAGGGCGGTGTGATGCTGGCAGCATATATTGCATATGTCGTTTACATCTGCCTGAGATAACAAAAACAGCATCGCTTCGCATGACGGAGCGGTGCTTTTTCTTTCACGATCTCATAAAAAATGCAAGAAAATCAAAATTTTCTGATAAAACCCCTTGACAATCATCAGAAATTGTGCTATAATAATAAAGCTGTGTGAAACGCACAGCTGCTGTGGCGGCATAGCTCAGTTGGCTAGAGTACTCGGTTCATACCCGATTGGTCGCTGGTTCGAATCCTGCTGCCGCTACCATGGCCCGTTGGTCAAGAGGTTAAGACACCGCCCTTTCACGGCGGAATCATGGGTTCGATTCCCGTACGGGTCACCAGCATAAAAGCACTCCACTTCATTGTGGAGTGCTTTTTTATGTATTTCTTACGATGCATCTTCAGAAGTATTTGCAGGATTCCGTTTTTTGACAGGTCTCGACAGGATCCAGATAAAGTAGCCGATAAGGATCGGAACAATGACAATCGGCATCAGAAGCGTCTTTTCAAGGAACACCGCATCGCTTTCGATAAAGAAATCCGCCGCTTCCTCTTCTGTCAGGTAGATGCGCTCTCCCCTGACGAGCAGACGATGCGAATTGATTCCGTAAGGCGTGCAGGTCACCAGCGTCACATAGTCCTTCCCCTGGAACAAGCGCAGCTCGCTGGAATCCGTTGGCTCTACGATCGTGATCTTATCGATCCGGTACACCAGCTGTTCGCCCAGCACCTCGATATAGAACATGTCGTCAACTTCAAGCTGATCCAGATCGGTGAACAGCTTTGCCGACGGCAGTCCCGTATGCGCCGAGAGCACGGCGTGGGTGCTTTCCCCTCCGACCGGAAGAGAAGTCGCCGGAAGATGACCAACCGCAACCTGCAGCACCTCATGGGAGGTGCCATGATAAATCGGCAGATTTACGCGGATCTTATCGATCTTCAGAGAGCCCATAATTCCGCTGCCCGTCAGATTCAGCGTGGAAAGATACGCTTCGCTCTGACCGATGGCCTCGGAATCCTGCGCTGCAAACACTGCCGGCAGGTTTTGATTGTATTCCTGCGCTGCTTTCCAAGCAGCAGCGCGCTCCTCTTCGGAAAAGGCGTCGATCTCATTCTCGTATCTTGTAATGACCATGCTCTGGTTCCGCTCATTGATCATATTGCTGACAGTGGGATAGAGCAGCAGACCGAGTCCTGCGAGAAAGACCAGGAATATGGAAAAGTCAATCAGGTATTTTTTCATTGGGATCCTTTACTTCTTCGTTCGAAATAACGGGCTGCCGCCTATGTATGCGGCAGCCCGTAGTTTGTTCCTATAACGGAGAACACTCCGTCAGCGCAATTTTATTACTTTGCAGAAGATCTTCTTCTGACAATGTACAGACCTGCTGCACAAGCCATCAGTGTAACGCCGCCTGCGGTAAACAGAGCGGTACCCATACCACCGGTGGTCGGGAACAGAGAACCGGACTTATTGATAACGGTCACTTCATTACCAGTCGAAGTATAGCCATTCTGCGCATCATTGGACGCAGTGTATGTCCATGCGCACTTCTGTCCATCAACATGAACGATTTCGGTATTCAGAATCTCTGTATTGCCAACAGAAGCAGTCAGCTCCATGGAGAGGATCGCATCAATGCCGTTGTAGCCCTGAGGTGTCTTGGTTTCCTTGAAGTAGTAGGTACCTGCCTCGAGACCGTAGATCACAAGCGTACCGGATGCATCTGTAACGAGCTGTTCAACAGCGCCTTCATCACCCGCTGCAGCCACGATATACTTGCCTTCTGCACCCGTTTCATCCGTGCCGGGCTTAAAGAGGATCGGTGTTTTACAATCTGCGTCGGAATAGATGGTGAAGCCTGCGCCGGAAAGCTTGGTATTGCTGTCATTTTCCTTAATGATGCTGAACTGGGAGAGGTAGGTTACAACAACGTCCGGTGTGGTTTCATCCTTGCTGATGGTTTCATCCTCATCCGGAGTGCCATCATTGTCATCATCATCGTCATGCTCATCGGAGGTGCCGTCACCGTCAGTATCGGTTTCATCCTCATCCTTGGTGCCGTCGCCGTCGTCATCGTCGTCGTCTTCATCCTTGGTGCCGTCGTCATCGTCGTCGTCATCGCTGACGTCGGGGGTTCCATCGTCATCGGTGTCAAGATCATCCGGCGTATCGGAAGTACCATCATTATCGTCGTCATCATCACTGGAATCCGGAACGCCGTCATGGTCGGAGTCCTTATCGGACTGGGACGGATCATTGGAGTACTGAAGCTTGATCTCATTCTCATTGCCGGTCTCGCCGACAACTGCGTTTTCGTTCACCTCTGCGGAATACTGCAGCACGAGGTCAGAACCATCATAGTCAGTGCCGAGCTCCTTCATGGTCAGGAAATTGATCTCGATCGTCTGACCGTTCGGGGTTACCGTATAGTCAGTATCCTTCACGAGCGTCTTCAGTACAGTGCCATTCTCGTCCTCAACTGTGATCACGAGGTCGTTATTGTAGGTCAGACCTGCATCGAAGGTATCCGTCATCTTGAAGTAGTAGCTGGTATAATAGGTCGTATCCGGAATATTTGCAGTGACATAGTACTTTACGTCATCGCCGATGTTTGCGGTATTGGCATCGTAGAGATCCTGTTCTATGTTCACGCCTTCCACATTATCGGTTTCCTCGTAGATCTTCTTCTTGATGGTCGGAGCATCGGTCTTGATTGCAATCTCAGCTTCATCAGCAGCAGTCTGCAGCATTACTGCGGACAGCGCAGTCGCACCGGATGCGGTAGTATTCTCCTCGACTACGAGATAGTAACCGGGATTCGCCCCAACATCGATCGTAACAGAACCATCGGCATATTCGCCATTTTCAGTAAACGCTGCACCAGCCGGAATCTTGTTCTTAAGATAATTTGCAAAGCTCTGCTTCTGCTCTGCGGTCTCGAGCTTGCCGATGGCTTCGACGATATCATCATTGTCCGAATCTGCTGTAAGATTGAAGCCGGGGTATGCTGTCACAACGTTCTTCCATGCGTCCACAATGGTGTAGCCATAGGTATAAACCTTTTCGCCATTCTCTACTACGCCGGTGTCCACCTTATCAACGGTGAAGATCTTATAGGCCTTGAAGGTTCTTCCTTCCACGGAGACGTTGGCATCCTCGATGGTGATCGTTGCAGCCATACTTGCCATCGGCATTGCTGTACATGCGATCAGACCGATCGCTGCAATTGCTGCTGTCAGTTTTCTCAAAGTTGTCTTGCTCATAATATACTCTCCTTTTTGAAATGAATTGCACTTCATTTTTGATTATATGATTTCAGGACTTTTGCTGCGATTTGTCTCGCAGCTGCACGCCTGCAAATGCAGTGAATAATAACAGGATTCCGCCGAGGTATACCCAGACAACGCTGGAACCTCCGGTACTCGGAATGGAGATCGGTTTGACCTGATTTTTCACCTTGAATCTGATCACTGTCATATCCTCGGTGGTTTCGTGGCTGACAAGATCTCCGTAGCTTGTGCTTGTCAGCGTCAGTGCCTTTTCCGCACCCTGCGTAACAGTGAATTCGATTGCATTCCCGTCCTCGGGGAGCAGGAATCCCGCAGGTGCCTTTGTTTCGACAAGCCTGAAGGTAACGGAATCACCGATCGTTTCGTCCTCCGAAACGTCGATCAGACCGAAACTGATGCTGCCGTTAGCATCCGTAATGCTGGTTTTCACAAGCTCATACTCTGTTCCGACAAGCTGATACAGTTCAAACTCTGCACCGCTGAGATATTCCTTGCCGTCCTCAGATTGCTTTTGAAGCTGAAGACTGAATTTTCCGGGATTATTCAGCAGGTTCTCCGTTGTAAGCGCAAGCTCACGCTGATTTGCGTCGTTGAACTTATAGACAACCGTATCCACAGCATCCACCTTAAGTGTTGTCTTCACGGACGGTGCATAGATCGCAAGGAACTGCACCTGATTCAGACCATCTCCGCCGTCATCCCTCCAATAGTATACGGGGTCTTCTGCAGCGTAGTAGGTGATCTTCTTCCAACTGATGGTCTGCTTGCCATCCTCGTTCGCTGTGACGATCGGTTCATAGAGCGGAAGATTTTCCAGCACGGTTTTCCAATCATTTGCTGACGAAATCGTATAGCGTCCGACAAGCTTACCGTTTACGCTGTCCGTGCTGCTGTAGACTCGCAGATAGACCTGGCTGGATTTATCCTCATCACTTACCGTATCGCCCCATACCTTTTCAAGATTGAGATCCGTCAGGGGGATATTGGCAACCTTCACGGAACTTGCATTGGGATAGAGCGTCAGGATCTGGCCGTTATACGGGATATACTGCGGTTCCAGTACATTGCCGTCGGCATCATAATAGATCTGCTTATAGTCTGCAATGGTACCATAGGTACTGTTCACCGTGACCTCACGGATGAAATAGCGGTATTCCTTCATGACACCGTCAACAGGCTCGCCCTCGCGGATGGTATCAAACAGATGCGTCCAGTCGTTTTCGTTATTGAGCGTTACCGTGTCGATCAGGATCGCATCGGTGTAGGTATCAATGCGCTGGATCGTGGTTTCTCCCGTCTCCACAAGGATCTGGTTGCCGGTTGCACGGAGCAGTCGGATCGTCGGGGGGCTGAAGGAAGTTCCACGCTGTTCTTCTTCATTCGATGCACGACTGAATCTGTCATGTGCGGAATATTCGATCAGCGTATTCGCCGTCGGTGTAACAATGAGTGACCATGGATCACTGCTTTCGTAATGTATCTGATAGTCTGCATGATCCGGTTTATCCTGTCCCACCGTCTCCATATACCCGATATCAAGGAACTGCATTACACCATTCAGCACGCCATAAGCACCGTCACAGTTACGGGCTGCAAAGCTTGTTTCCGAACCGTACCAATTGGTCACTCGGGAGCTGACGGCACGTATTCTGCCATTTGCAACTGTGGATTCCATGGATATTGTATGTCCCTCCGGTACGAGCAGAACATCCATACGATAAGAATAATACTCCGCCTCTACACCGCTATTATGAAATTGCTTATTCTTCAGGATCACAAAATTGAGCTTCGTGCCATCCTCACCGAAGGTCATGCCGCTGGTGGAGTCGATGTAAGTTTTTCGGGCACCAGTGTCTGATGGAATGCTACCCTGGCTGGTCGAGTTATTATTACAGATCGTACCGCTCGCACCATCCTCGCCTCTCTCATAGA
Source organism: uncultured Ruminococcus sp. (assembly GCA_964472035.1). Taxonomy (GTDB): domain Bacteria; phylum Bacillota; class Clostridia; order Oscillospirales; family Ruminococcaceae; genus UBA3855. Next base: position 9,469 of record CAYYIT010000015.1, on the reverse strand, counting down.
GCGTTGCATCGATCAGGAAGCCCTGTACATCGCCGAGGATCCACTGATTGAGCGAGGTGGACTCAACTTCGTTCTGATACATGCCGGAAGAACTGAGGGTATAACTGCCGCCGAGGCCATAGGTTTCAAGATCAGCAGCCTGCGGTACTGCGGTTGTCTTCCACTGAGAAAGGTATTCATCATTGACCTGCACCCAGAGCTGATAGCCGGCAGGAACATAGATATAGCTTCCGTTGTCATCACTGCCAAGATAGGTCGCTGCATTATCACTCGAGAACGGTTCGATGATCGTACCGCTTCCGTCCGTTGCTTCCAGATAGATGTAGAAGAGCGAAGTGTCCGCTTCACCGTCCGGAACATCCGTGTCGCGATATCTATCATACATTTCTCTCGAAACGTTCACGCCGTTGATATTCAGATACAGATTACGATCGACACCGTACTTCTTATAGAATACGAGGATCTCCTCTTCCTTCGCATAGAAGCGTTCATTGGACTGAGAATTTGCACCGTCACCTCTGTTTGCCTGCACCTTGACATACATGATATTATCATCAATCGAATAGGCTTCGGTTTCCGGCTGCCATTCGGTCACGGGGATCTCCGTTTCGATTTCAGTCGGTTCGGTACGGTAGAGTTCCACCTCTACCTCATCAGCTGTATTCTGATGCTCCTCAAGTCCATCCGCCCATTCCTTGGATACTTCACGTGTGGTTGCCTGTACGAAGTTGAACTCCATCTTGAAGTTCGTACTGTTCAGGCCGCGCTCCATATAGTATACAGAGAGATTATGCTTGGTAAGGTCCGTATTTCCGATGGTTTCCACAGAACCCTCACCGTCAATTGAAAATTCGGAAAGCGCGAAAGTCGCGGTTCCGGAAGTGACAAAATTGCCGTTGGAGTCCTCAAGACCGTATTTTTTCAGTTCTGTAGAAGTTGTATTCTTCTTCAGATTGGTAAAGGTAACGGTAATGGTGCCTGCGGTCTTGTCGATGGTATAGGAATAAGTCGGAGTACCATCCGCTGCAACATAGACATCATCAAAGAAGTGGGCATAGATGCCTTCCGTTCCATTGATCGCATAGGCAACAATCGGAATATCGGTGCCCGCCTTGCTTTCATCAACGCCGACTTCGACATCGTCATTGCCGGAAGCATTCATGATTCTTGCGGATGCGATCAGGGCAAATGCCGCCTTCTCGACATCGGTCACACCCTCATCCGTACCCTTGACAAAGGTTCCGTCGCTGTATTCGCCATCGGTCGTCATAATGGAACCTGTCTTGTCCAGATAGGAGGAGCCGGTAACGGCGAAGCCGTTTTTCAGATCGACCAGACCGCCTACTGCTGTATGCGTACCGCCGATATCCAGTGCAAGCTTCTCGTCAACATAGACCCATACGTCATCATCGCCGGAGAACTTGAACATGCTTTCGCTTCGCAGCGACTTGTCAGCGTAGGTATTGAACGGAATGTCCAGATTCATACTGAACATCAGATTCTCGGTCGCAAACTTATTATTGGTCAGCGGCGAATTGAACGGGAAGAACTGGTAGATCGTCTGGCTGGAGCCGTTTGCATCGTAGATGCTTGCATCCGCCTTCTTGACACCGGCTAAATCCTGGTTCTCAAACACGATCTCGTTGTAGTTGTAGTAATCCATGTAATAGTAGGGTTCACCTGTAACAGGATCCGTTCCCTGTGTTACACGGGTCGCGTACTTTGCTCGGGTACTGTCATATTCAAAGTAACCCGTATCTTCATTGAATACAAAGTCGAACTTGACGTCGTTATAGAAGTTGCCAAGCTTTGCATTCATGCTGTTATCACCTTCGATGAAGGCTTGGTTGAAATACGGCGAATTCTCCGCGGTGTTGGTCAGGCGGATCTCATACGACGTTGTGCCGTCCGCCTGTATCACCGGTACTCTTTCAACGAGTCCCGTCACTGCACGGCTGTTGGACTGGCCAAAGGGCTTGTTCATCTTGTCAACCGTTACGAAAGGAGTACTTGCATTCCGGTTGAAGCCAAAGAGCTCCTTCAGGTACTGCCGTTCATACGGGAACAGATAGGTGCCGACATTATCAGGATTGAGCGTAATGAATTTTGCTGCATCCGTGACATCGGTTTGCGAAAATCCGGTTAAGGTATCATAATTATCTTCGAGGTCATATCTTCCGTTACCTGTCAGCCAGCTGTTGGAAGCAAAGTAAAGCGGAATGATATCGTTCTCCGTATCGCTGTCAGTGTTTACGGTATCTGCATAGAGCGCGCTGTAATAATCACTGATCGCCTGATTCCAGAGCATGCCCTGGTAGGAATAGGAGATACGATCGGTGCCCTCGGAGAAGGAGCCGGTTTCACTGAGGGTGAAGTAGTCCTTGTAATATTCGAGATCGGCAACAAACGCGCTGCCGTCCTCCATCTGGATCACGAGCTTTGCAGCCTTATGACCGGGCAGATGCTCGAAATTCTTCACAGCGATCTCCGTTTCGACGCCGGCTTCAACTGCGAAGGTTCCAAGCGTTCTCGATTCAGCCGGAACACGGCTGTTCTCATTTGCGTAATAATAAATGGAAACCGTCAGTGTGCCGCTGTTAACGGCGGTCACCGTGCCGCTGAGGGTGTAGGCATCCTTGTCGGAGTACTGGTTGACAAGCGTGCCCGCATTTGTGCCTGCGGTCGTATCAGCGTTATTCTTGCGGACTGCGATCTCACGCTCGATCACAGTAACGGGATCCTGGAAGCCTGTGCCTTCCACTTCCTCCGTGGTTGTGATCACTTCGGTGAGGGTAATGTCGTCGAGGTAAACATTTTTATTATTGATCTCAATACAAAGTCGAACTGTGTATCCATCCTCTGCATGATAGGTAAAGGTTTCACTGCACTCTGTCCATGTCTGACCTGTGGTAACTTCAAAACTTTTAACAACTATTGTCTTCGTATCATCTTTCTCGCCAGCATCATTGATATATTCAATTTTTAAACCAGGTCTGTAATTCGGACTATTGATACCATACAGCCACATGCTGAACGTGTAGTTTTTTCCATCTACAAGATATTCCGCAGCAGGCAAATATAAATGATGCTCGGCGTTACTCTGTCTTAACAGATGCAATGCCCCTGTCCCATCGGACGAATGTGTATTCTCAGTGTTTAATTCAATGAGGGTTTGAGAAGCGACATCAGTAAGACGACTGAACTTCCAATCTCCAACACTCGTAATTGTATAATCCCCCGATGTTTCAGATGATGTCTCTGTATCCGTCGGAAACGTCCACTTCTTGATTTCCTGGTATGTTGTTGTGGTCTCGATCTCGGTAGGCGTATAACTGCCGTACTCCAGATCAAACAGCTTGAACCGCTGCATGTCTGCATTTTCATAGCTGTAGGACAGCGTATGCGCAGAAAGCGGATTGCCGGCGATCTCCCAGTCAGAGAAGAAATCATAGAAATCCGCCGTTGCATGGTAGACCTTGCCGCCGTTCGGCTCAACCTGGGACAGACCATTGTCGCCGTCACCATTCAATACAACGGAGCCTTCATAGGTGCTGCCGCTGCTCTGGCTGTTCTCAGCAAGTGTATTGACTGCCTCGACAGGACGGAACCTTCCCTTCATCGTGAATTCCGCATTTGTAAAGGTTCTGTTCCAGCCGGTATTCGGCTCGAGGAAAGAAACGGATTCGCCGTTTTCATCCGTTGCCTCGGGCTTTGCGCTCAGATTTTCTGCATTGCGGTCGCCCTGTCCCCAGATCAGATGCTGGAGCATCAGCTCGCCGACCGCATCGTTGTTCCTGATATCGATCAGGGAAGCCTCTGCGCTGTAGGTGTACTGCATAAGCTTCGGAGGTGCATAGTAGCAGTCCATATCTCCGCTGAATATCTCGGGCTCTGATTTCCAGACGAAATCGCGATAATCATAGCCCCACTCTCTGGAGGAGGAATTCGGACGGTAGTTCACGGTCGTGTCGTATACCGTGCCGCTGTCCGTGCCGATGAACTAAACTGTCGCGCCGACTTCCACTTCCGTCACTGTAACATAGACCTTATCCATGCTGATATTTGAGGTATCTGCAGGAATTCTGGGATCCCCTGCCGGCAGTGTGCCGAGGCGTTCCAGCTGTATTTCGTTTCCGTTCACATAGCATGCAACGGAATCGTACTGAGAAAGACTGTTGTCAAAATAAAGGTACGCTTTTCCATCCTGCGCAAGTGCCGGCAGAAGACAAAAATACAGCGCAATGACGCCGACAATTATCGCAAAGCCAAGTGCAATGTGCTTGATCCGGCTGACGGGCGAGGCCTGTATTGCCTGCACAGCACTTGGCACCTCGTGCCGCTTGTATTCCATTGCATACACCTTCTTTCTCATTCGATCAGTTTGAAATCGTCGAGGGGCCAGACACGCGCCAGGGCTTTGCCGATCAGTCGATCACTTGCAACCATGCCCACGGTTGAAGAGCGGCTGTCCATGGAAGTCGTTCTCTGGTCTCCCAACAAAAAATAGCATCCTTCCGGCACCTGTACCGGAAATGTAATATCACATGGTTCGAGAGAAAGAACAGTGGCATACGCCTCCTGCTGTTCTTCCCCATTTACATAGAGCTTGCCGTCCGGATCGATCATGATCAGATCACCGGGCAGTCCGACAACGCGCTTGAGCAGGATCTTGTCATTATGATAGAATGCAACCACATCACCGCGCTCGATATCCTTCTTCTTTGCCATGCAAAGAATGACATCATCATTTTTCAAAAGCGGCTGCATGCTCGTTCCCACAACGCGCAGCACCGGAAACCACAGGTTTGTCGCAATGATGATCAGGGCCGCCGCCACAAGCGACAGTACGATCACATATTTTACGCCATTACGCCTCGTCCTGCGTTCCTTCAGACGGAACAGCTCCTCCTCTATCTCCGCTATCGACGGTCTCTCCCGTCTTCTGATCTTCTCCAATGTTTTCTTTATCCTCCGAATTGCCTGTTACCGATTTCAGATACAGATCCGCAGCCTTTTGCGCTGCTTCAAAAATGCCGGAAAGCTGCATTGCCGCTTCTGCGATCGAACCGGCGTTCTCGATCTGTAATTTCTGCACATCCAGTTGCTTCTGCAGCTCTGTGACCTGCTCACGCAGGCCCTCTATTTCTTTCTCCTGTTCGAGCAGGAGTTCCAGTAACTCTATCTTACGCAGCTTTCTGATTTTTCGTTCCATTTTTGCCTCCGGATCGCGAAAAATTGACTATAAGTAATTATACCACATCTAAAATTTGAATACAATTCGCAAATTAAATAACCATACATCACACATTTTGTGCATATCGCACAATTATCAACTGGGAAATCATGGTATTTTCCCTATTTCGTCAAAATAGCATTACGTTTTGTATATTCCTAAATGTGTTTCACACAATTAGTACTCTCTTGACTTATGGATTGAAATATGCTATAATAATATGTGTTTTTTGTGTAATTCACACAGCTATCCACAGAGCATACACTGTGCTGCAATGCACTTTAACGATTTCATCAAGGACAGTGCCACAACAGCAGCATTGAAACAAAACACAATGCATTACTATTACGGAAGAAGGCGCCGTATGAAAATGAAGAAAATGGGATTAAAGCCCGCAAAAATGGACGAGTTTCATCAGGCAATGACAATGTTTGAGGAAAAGCCCGTCAAGACGGATCCATGGCAGATCGGATGGACCCTCAGCAGACGCTACCAGATCTTCGAACGTGTCGGCATCCAGAACGATGCGGAGGTGTTCCTCGCAAGGGATCTGAACGAGGATCGCATCGTTACTATAAAAACTGCACACAAGGAACTATGGAAGGGCTATCTTTCCGGATTTGCTGCGAAATACAATGACCTTAAGGGCTGCATGCACCCGAACCTCATACATGTCTACGAAACCGGAACTGCACATGGTGCTTCCTACTGCGTTCTGGAGCATGTAAAAGGCAGCACGCTCAAGGAACGCATGAAATCACATCAGTTCATTCCATGGCGTACAGCGGTCGGATATGTGATGCAGATCCTCAGTGTTCTGGATGAAACCCAGAACCGGCCTTTTTCCGATTTCAATAACATCTATCCCGAGAACATCTTCCTCACAGAGAATGACCAGGTAAAGATCGAACTCGGACAATGCCTTTACAAGCCAAGAAAATATGAGATCTCGCATCAGAAAATGGGGCAGTTCAAGCAGCAATGCGACAGTGAAAGCTCTGCACAGTTTGCGATGGAAAACGGCGGCTTTCTGTTTATGGAACAGAACGTCACCGTTGAAATGCTGCGCACGGTGCATAACAATTACCTGATCGGTAAGCTGCTCTATCAGATGCTGACCGGCAGACGCATGAGCGATTCGCTTGCCAATATGGTCGGTACGATGGGACATCTGCTCATGCCTATGGACTCGCAGGAGATTCCTTCGGGTCTGCAGGAGATCATCTGTGCCTGCGTCCAGTCCGTTCAGGGATGTTATCCGGAGGCCGCCGATCTTCTCACGGCGTTCAATCAAATGCTGGCTGCACCGAATGATTACAACGAAAAGGCGCTGCATTATCCTTGCGAACGCAGTTTTGAGGAGCTGAACGAAGAATACCGCGAGACACTTTCTAAAAAGCTGATAAAACGTGAAGCCTTCACCGAAATGCTCGAAAGTCTCCGTGACAATCTTTCCTGGGAGCTGGGAGATATCAACGATGCAATGGAAGCACAGCAGATGCGCAGCTGGAAGCTCGAAGACGATAAGGTGCAGCTGCACGCAATGAATGTCGCGTCACAGAAGCAGCTGCGTCAGCTCAAGCAAAGCTTCAACGCCCTCCAGCGGGAGCATAAAACGCTTGCACTCAAACGCAACACCCTGCAGTCCGAAGTGCAGACACTTGTCATCGATAAGCAGCGGCTGATGAAGGAACGTGCTGCACTTGCCGCAAGAGTCACTGCACTCGAAGCTGCACTGGAGCAGGAACGCCAAAGAAAACAGGCAGCCAGACCGGTGAAGTTCGTTTCCTTCCATCCGGTCGATGACGCTATGCTGCTTAAGATCGCAAAACGCAAAAACGCCAAGGAGGAAACCACATGGTAAAGCACATCATTCTCTGGACACTGAAAAATGAATTCACCGAAGAAGAAAAGAAAGCCATCAAATGTGGCATCAAGGAAGGTCTCGAAGGCCTGCAGGGCGTGATCCCCGGACTTACCGAGATCCGCGTCATTACTGAAAGGCTGGACAGTTCCAACGCTGACCTGATGCTCGATTCTACATTTGAAAGCGTTCAGGCGCTGCGGGATTATGCCGTGCATCCTGCCCATGTTGCGGTGGCGGATACCAAGGTACGTCCCTTTACCGCTTCCAGAAGCTGTCTGGATTTTGAGATCTGATCCATATCCCCTGCATCGTTTGACCGGTGCGGGGGATCGTTGTTTCCAGCAGGCATCCCATTATTTTTTCAACAGAGGGAATATTTTTGAAACATGATTGACAATTGTATAATCCTGTGGTAAAATGAAGCTATAGATATATAAATAAGGAGGGTTCATTATGAACAAAATGGGAAGATCAATGCTCGCCGGACTGCTGGGTGCGGTGTGCGCGGTCACATCGCTGCCTGTGAATACCGGTACGGTATCCGCAGCACCGGAGCAGACGGTCATCTACGAAACAGGTTTTGAAGACGGTGTCATCGACTTTACAAGACGCGGTGAAGACGAGACGCTTTCGATCACGACCGATGCCCACACGGGTGACGGTGCACTTGCAGTCACCACAAGAGCCAAAAGCTGGAACGGTCCGCAGCTTGCACTGTCCGAACGCTGCGAAGCCGGCGTGCGCTATGTTGCAAGTGCCTGGGTCAAGGCGGCTTGGTACAATGATATCAAGATGAGCCTGCAGTACAATGACTCGGAAGGCAATCCGCACTATTCCAATCTGGCATCCGTGATCAGCCAGGGCGACTGGCAGGAATTTGTGGACATCAAGTTCAGCTTCTCTGAAGATGTCACTGATGTGTACCTGTATTTTGAGTGCAACGATCAGGCGGATCTCTTTGTGGATGATTTCTCCCTGAAGACGGCACCCGTCTATGATATCGAACAGGACATCGTATCCCTTAAGGACGTTTACGAAGGCTACTTCAAGATCGGCGGCGCCGTGACAACGGATGAGCTGGCTCCCCAGTCCACCAAGGATCTTGTGCTCAAGCACTACAACAGCCTCACCCTCGGAAACGAGCTGAAGCCCGACGCCTGCCTGAGCCAGAGTGCAACACTTGCTTATCTCGAAGAAACCGGCGATGACACCAATCCGCAGGTAACGATCAATTCTGCGCGTTCCATCCTGAACTTCTGCCGTGACAATGATATTCCGGTAAGAGGCCATGTTCTTGTATGGCACAGCCAGACACCTGACTGGTTCTTCAAGGAAGGCTATACGGACGACGGTGACTGGGTCACACCTGAAACAATGCTCAAGCGCATGGAAAACTACATCAAGAACCTGATGGAGCTGCTCGCGCAGGAATACCCGACCGTTGACTTCTACGCATGGGATGTCGTCAATGAAGCATGGCTTGACAACGGCTCTCCCAGAACCGGCGGCGGTCAGTCCGAAAATGCGAATTACTCCGCATGGGTCAAGGTATTCGGCGACAACTCCTTCATCCCCTATGCATTCGAATACGCAAGAAAGTATGCGCCCGAGGGCTGCAAGCTCTACTACAATGACTTCAACGAATACATGCCCGACAAGACCACGGCCATCGTCAACATGGCAAATGAACTGGCGGCTGACGGTCTGATCGACGGCATCGGCATGCAGTCCCATCTGGATGTCGGTTTCCCCACTGTTTCTGTCTATAAGAAGGCACTGGCGGCATTTGCGGCAACAGGACTCGACATTCAGGTAACGGAGCTGGATATCACCACCTCCGACGTTTCCGAATCCGGCCTTGCAACACAGGCACAGATGTACAGCGATATCATGGATTGCCTCGTGGAATACGCCGACAGCGTTTCCGCAGTTGTATTCTGGGGTACAACGGACGATATGAGCTGGAGAAAGAGCAAGTATCCCCTGCTGTTCAACGAGGATTACACTGCAAAGCCCTGCTTCTACTCCATCGTTGACGGATTTGAGGTTGCTGACCCGGAGCTCGGTGATATTAATATGAACGGCTCTGTTACAATGGTCGATATGGTAAAGCTCCAGAAATACATGCTTTCCGTCTCCACCCTGAGCGAGCAGCAGTACACGCTTGCCGACATGAACGGTGACGGTGCGGTAGATATCTTCGATCTCGGCATTCTCAAAAAAGTTCTGGCGGTCTGATCTTACAAATCAAATGGATTTCCTGTTTTCATACAGGAAATCCATTTCAGCTTGTCAAAAAAGTATACTTTCACTTAATTTTTCCCCACCCCCTGACCCCCTCCCCAAAGGGGAGGGGGAAAAGGGTAGGG
>CAYYIT010000014.1:0-47454 GCA_964472035.1 uncultured Ruminococcus sp. | reverse complement strand
GAAGGGGGCAATGACAAAACGACTCGGGATTCCAAAGGGATCACATCCCTTTGGCAGGGGGTGTGGGGGACGGCGTCCCCCACATCGGTTTAATAGACGATACCCAGAATTGCATCAAGCAGTTCGTAGCCATCGTTTGCGGTTAAGCGTACCTTCACGCCGAGGGCTTCTTCGACCTCGCCGATGGTCACATCGTCGAGGAAGACATCGCTGTCACGGCGGATCATGCTCGAAGAGAGCAGCAGCTCGTCACCGAGATCCCTTCCCTTGAGCTGGGCAATGAGGTCCTGTCCGGTGATGAGACCGGTCACGGTAATGGTCTCGCCGAAGAAATCGTTGCGGATGGGCACCACATTGCAGGTAAGCCCCTCCCACTTCGCCTCCGCTTCGCGGACAAGGCCGCTGAGGAATTCATAGGGGGAACGTCCCGTCGCGATGGTGACGGTCCGGGGAAGTCCCTGCGGCTGCGCGTCGGACAATGCCTCATGGAATTCATCCGCCAGAGAACGGAGCATGCCGACACCGTTTTCATACTGGGGATAGCCCTCATAGTATGCCCCGTCGGGGAGCGGTCTTTCGGCAAGCAGGAAAAATTCATCCGAGGGGAACACGACTCTTGTGCCGAATTCGGAGAGGAACTTTGCCTGGAATTCCTCAATGAGGTCGATTGCCTGCGCGGCGGTCTCCTTCGTAAAGCCGGTGAGCGGATACAGCCCCTCACGGAATTTCGTCAGTCCCACGGGAACTACTGCAACGCTTGTCAGATTCGGCATCATTCTGCCGAAATCCGTAAGTGTCCTGCGCAGCTCGTCGCCGTCGTTGAGTCCGGGACAGAGAACGATCTGACAGTTGAGCTGGATACCGGCGCGCGTCATCTGCCAGAGGTAGTCAAGCTTCTCGCCGGCGAAGCGGTTGTGCATCATCATGCACCGCAGCTCTGGGTTCGTGGTGTGGACGGAGACATTGATATTCAGCTTCATCTGGATGATGCGGTCCACATCCTCCTGCGACATATTCGTAAGGGTGACATAGTTTCCCTGCAGGAAGGAGAGCCGCGCATCGTCGTCCTTGAAATACAGGGTCTCTCGCATTCCGGGAGGCATCTGGTCAATAAAACAGAACACGCATTGATTGCGGCAGCGCTGTTTTTCATCCATGAGATAGCTTGCAAATTCGAGTCCGAGGTCATCGTACTCGTCCTTGCGGATCTGCACCGTACGCTGTGCGTCCTCATGCCCGATCACAAGCTGCAGCGAGGTTTCCGCCGCATAGAACAGATAGTCCAGCACATCGCGCACCTCGTGTCCGTTCATGCTCACAAGGTAATCGCCGCAGGCAATGCCTGCTCTGTCAGCCGGAGAATTCCGGATCACTCCGGTAATCTTCACCATATACCGCACCTCCTTCGTGGAAAATCTTTGTCATGACATAAAAACGGAGAGAAGGAATGCCTCTCTCCGCCCATCTTATGTTGATACTTATTCAGCATCCATCTTCAGAACTTCTACGCCCTTGTAGAAACCGCAGTTCTTGCAAACCTTGTGCGGAGCCTTCAGCTCGCCGCAGTGGTCGCATTTGCTCATTGCCGGAGCATCCAGCTTCCATACAGCGCTGCGTCTCTTGTTCTTTCTTGCCTTGGACGTTTTTCTCTTCGGTACAGCCATGTTGGCACCTCCTTAACAGCCGATTCACATCGGTTAATCACTTAAGCAATCGCAATCTGTTTCATTTCTGTCACAGCCGCACACAGGGCATAATCCCTTGCAGTCCTCGCTGCACAGCAGCTTGGTAGGCAGTTCCAGCAACAAATCGGACATTGCAATTTCTGCTGTATCAATGCTCTCTGCTCTTGCGACAATGTAGCTTTCCTCTTCGTCCTCGGACTGCAGCTCACGGACAACCGTGTGGACCGGGTCGTAGGAGAACTGCTGCACCGTTTCTTTCAAGCAGCGGTCACATCTCACAAGCAGAGAAAAAGCAATATGCATGGTTAATGTCACAACGCCGGCACGGTTCTCGATCTTGCCTGCGACCTGCACAGGGCTGTCGAACGTATAGCCGTGCACCTGTTCGAGACGCGCCTCATCCACCGTAAACTCGAAATCCTTCGACGTTCCGGGAACATTCAGCACATTCTTGATATTCATCAGCATACCATATTCCTCGTTCTTTCAGAGCATCACAAACTATATTATACCGAATCATCGGCAGTTTGTCAAGTGTTTTTGCGAAAATTGAGAAAAATACACGAAATCCGGCAGCAAAAAGCCGCCGGCTTCGGGTAATTTCAAGGGTTTTCGTCAATTAGAGATACTTGGTCACAGACTCCGGCAGCTCGTCGTTGTTTGCGGAAACAGTGAAGATCACGGTAGTGTCCTCGCCTGTCAGCTTTTCGAGCTTCTCGAACATTGCGCCAAGCGCATCAAAATCAGCACCGCCGATCTTCAGGATACCGTCCACGAAGATCTCCTTGATATCGTAGTTGCCAGCCAGCATACCAGCGATGAAGCCGTAGAAATTGTCATAGCCAGCGATATCGAACTGCTCAACGCCAACCCAACGAACCTTGTAGCTGATGGAACGGCGCAGTGTTTCGCCCTTTTCTACGCATACGAGACAACCGTTGGTATCTCTTACTGCTGCATTGATTTTGTCGATCAGAACCTTGGTCTTGCCAGTGCCTTTTCTTCCGGTGATCAGTTGAATCATAATAAAACTCCTTCCAATGCCTTTCGGCAAATTGATTTCTCATGTATTATATCGCTGCCGGAATGCGGATGCGATCCGGCAGAATATGACGTTGGTTGGTAAATTAGCCGTTGAGCTTTGCTTCAAGAGCAGCCTTTGCGCCCTCATAGCCGGGCTTGCCGAGCAGAGCGAACATGTTGGACTTGTAGCTCTCAACGCCGGGCTGGTTGAAGGGATTGACACCCAGAACATAGCCGGAAACTGCACATGCCTTCTCGAAGAAGTAGATCAGATAGCCCAGGCTCTCCTCGGTAGTATCGTCCATTTCAATCATGATGTTCGGAACGCCGCCCTCGGTGTGTGCGAGAACAGTGCCCTCGAGTGCCTTGCGGTTTACGACGGACATATTCTGGCCGGTCAGGAAGTTCAGGCCGTCCAGGTTCTCGGCATCATCCTCGAGGAAGAAATCCTGCTTGGGAGTCTTGATGTCGACAACGGTCTCGAACATTACTCTGGAGCCCTCCTGGATGAACTGACCCATGGAGTGCAGGTCGGTGGAGAATACAACGGAGGACGGGAAGATACCCTTGTTGTCCTTGCCCTCGCTCTCGCCGAAGAGCTGCTTGTACCATTCTGCCATCATCGTGAAGCTCGGATCGTAGGAAACGAGCATTTCAACGGACTTGCCCTTTCTGTACAGGATGTTGCGCAGTGCAGCATACTTGTAGCAGTCGTTGTTCTCGAAATCAGCCATGTAGTCGTTCTGTGCCTTTGCAGCACCCTCCATGAGCTTGTCGATATCGCAGCCTGCAACAGCGATCGGGAGCAGACCCACTGCGGTCAGAACGGAGAATCTGCCGCCGACATCATCCGGAACCACGAAGGTCTCGTAGCCCTCGGTATCGGACAGGTTCTTCAGAGTACCCTTTGCCTTATCGGTGGTTGCAAAGATATGATCCTTTGCACCCTCCTTGCCGTACTTGTCCTCTACGAGCTTCTTGAACACGCGGAATGCGAGTGCGGGCTCGGTGGTGGTACCGGACTTGGAGATGACATTCACAGAGATATCCTTGCCCTCACAGATGGAGAGGATCTCGTTGAGGTAGGTGGGGTTGATGTTATTGCCCACATAGTAGATGTCGGGGGTGTCCTTCTTCAGGTTGTTGTAGAAGGGGGACTTGAGCAGCTCGATGGCAGCTCTTGCGCCCAGATAGGAACCGCCGATGCCGATCACGATCAGGATATCGGAGTTGCCCTGGATCTTCTTTGCAGCAGCCTTGATGCGTGCAAATTCTTCCTTATCATAATTGGTGGGCAGATCCAGCCAGCCGAGGAAATCGCTGCCGAGACCGGTCTTGTCATGCAGCATCTTGGCAGCAGACATTACCTGCTCCTTGATACCGGCCATCTCGTCCTTGCCGACAAAGCCCTCCAGATATTTTGTGTTCAGTGTAACAGCCATAAAAACGCCTCCAAAATTATCTTAGAATTCATTATCTATCATACTATAAAAACGGAATTTTTGCAAGTCAATTCTAAATGGTTCGGATAATATTGTGAAAACAGGACAATTCACCGCCCCCGTTTTTGTTCAAACTGCCGATTTTGTAGAAATTGTTCCCATTCCCTTCTGCCAGTGCTGCGCTTTCCATAAAAATGGAAGGAAAGGAGGGATGCCGCATGAAGCTACTGGCATCCGCACTGGCAGTGCTGCTGGTGCTTGCACTGCTCCCGAAGTCAGCCGCCGCACAGGAGGACGCCGCCGCCGCGCTTCTGATCGAGGCGCGTACCGGAACAGTTCTTTCGGAAGAAAATGCCGACACGCACCTTCCGGTCGGGTCGCTTGCAAAACTCATGACGGCGCTCCTGACGGCGCGCGCCATCGAGCGCGGCGATCTCAGCACCGACACCGTCCTTACAGCCGGAAACAACGTTTCGGAAGTCAAGGGCGCCGTCATCTGGCTCGAACCCGGGGATACCATTACAGTGGGGGAGCTGCTCATCGGGCTGATCGCCGGCAACGCAAACGACGCGGCTGCGGTGCTGGCGCAGGCGGTCTCCGGCAGCGAGGAGGCTTTCGTCATGGACATGAACGCAGCCGCCTTCGACCTCGGCATGCGCAGCACGCGCTTCACCTCGCCCCAGGGCTACGACGATCCGGAAAGCTTCTCGACCGCCGCGGACCTCGGCATTCTGGCATGCGCCGTGCTGGAATACGACGTACTGAATCCCTGTCTCACCACATGGCGGACCTTTCTGCGCGAGGAGACGGTGGAGATCGTCAACGAGAACACCCTCACGCGCACCCTTGACGGCTGCCGCGGCATGAAGGCGGCGCATTCCGAGGCAGCGGGACAATGCCTGATCGCTGCCTGTGAGCGCGACGGGATGGTCTGTGCTGCGGTCGTGCTGGGTTGCACGGACGAGGACGCACGGTTCACCATCGCAAACGCCCTGCTGAACAAAGGCTTCCGGAATTATCGGGTGACGCTGCCGGGCTTTGCGGAGGAATTCCTCATGCCGCTGAAGGTGAAGGGCGGTACGGAATCCGCCGTTCTGCTGGAGATTTCGGCACTTCCGGAGCTTGCTGTTCCAGGCAGCGCGGAGGAGCTGCAGACGGTGATGGTGCTGCCAGACTATGTGCAGGCGCCCCTTGTCAGGGGGCAGCCGGTCGGGACGGTCTATTTCTACAGCGGTGAGACCCTGCTGTGCAGCGCCGCTCTCCTTGCTGCTGATGATGTGCCGGAGATCACCGCGGCATTCGCCTTCCGGAAGGCACTGCGGTTCCTGCTGACATAGGGCTATAAAACACAAAAACGGACTGCCTCACGGCAATCCGTTTTTCATTGCAAAACATCAAAATGAATTTTGGTCCGCTGCTTACTTTACGATGAAAGCATCAATGGCAGCGAACAGAGCCTCTGCGTCGTCTGTGTATGCGCGCAGTTCGATCGGCTTGGACAGGTCCAGGCTGAAGATACCCATAATGGACTTGGCATCAATGGCATATCTGCCGGATACGAGGTCGATGTCGAAATCGAAACGCATGATCGTGTTTACGAAGTTCTTAACATCATCGATTGCCTTCAGAGCTACTGTTGTTGTTGTCATAAAAACTACCTCCTAAAGCCATTCTTTTTTTCCTTGTGTACAGCTTTTTCTGCTGTGACTATAGCATACCACGAAAGCTGCCCGATGTCAAGGGGCTTGCAAAATTTTCGGCAATTTAGTATAATAAGATGCGACGGCATTTTATCTTTTTTAGACAGGTTTTCCATCGGCGGTTACAAAACAAGTGCAGATAGTTACAGAAACCGCCGTATTATGTAATATTCCGACATTTCTTTGTTGTATTTCAGAAAGGAGCCGGTACCCTATGAAACTGTTTCTGCAGACCTTCGGCTGCAAGGTCAACGCCATCGACACCGAAGGGATGGCGGCGCTCCTCACCGAGCATGGTTACACTCCCTGCAGGCGGCCGGAGGAAGCGGATGTGATCCTCTGCAATTCCTGCACCGTGACGGCCTCCGGCGACCACCGCATGCTGACTGCACTGCGGAAACTCCGGCGCGCCGCGCCGGAAGCCGTGATCGTCCTGACCGGCTGCTATGTGCAGGCGTTTCCGGAGGAGGCCGCTGCCCTGCCGGAAGCGGACATCCTCGTCGGCACAAAGGACCGCGTCCGGCTTCCGGAGCTGCTGGAGGCATTCTTCCGCACGAGGACGCCGCAGCGCGCCGTCCCCTCCCACCGGAAGGGCGACGCCTTCGAAGCACTTCCCTGCGGACCGGATGCCGGACACACCAGAGCCTTCCTCAAGATCCAGGACGGCTGCGACCGCTTCTGCAGCTACTGCATCATCCCCTATGCACGGGGACGCTGCCGTTCCCTTGCGCTTCCCGAACTCCGGCTCCGCGCAGAAACACTGTACGCACAGGGCTACCGCGAGATCGTGCTGTGCGGTATCAATCTCGCCTGCTACGGACAGGGGGAGGGCCTCACGATCGCGGATGCTGCGGATGCCTGCGCGCAGGCCGGCTTTCCGCGCATCCGGCTCGGCTCTCTGGAGCCGGAAGGGCTGACGGATGCGGTGCTGTCCCGTCTTGCGCAGAACCCTGCGTTCTGTCCGCAGTTCCACATCTCCCTGCAGAGCGGCTGTGACCGGACACTGCGCGCGATGCGGCGGCAGTACACCTGTGAGGAATATGCCTCACTCGTACAGAAGCTCCGCATACTGTTTCCGCACTGCGCCATCACGACCGACATCATGACGGGCTTTCCCGGCGAGACGGAGGAGGATTTTGCCGAAACGCTGCACTTTGCACAGCGCATGCAGTTTGCCGGCATCCACATCTTCCGGTATTCGCGCCGTCCCGGCACGGCGGCTGACCGTCTGCCGGAACAGGTACCGGAGCAGGTCAAGAAGGCGCGCGCCGACAGGCTCTCCGCGCTTGCTGCGGAGCTGCAGGAATCACATCTGCGAAGCCGCCTCGGCAGAACGGTGCAGGTACTGTTTGAACGGGAAAAGCAGCCGGAATTCCACCGCGGACATGCTCCCGACTACAGCACGGTACTCGTTCCGGCACTGCCGGAGGAGGGATCCCTGCGCGGGCAGGTGCTTCCTGTGACATTTCATGCAATACAGGACGGTCATCTCTTGGGAAAACTGGCAAAATGAATCAAAATGTGATTTTTTCAAAAAACTTGCAAAAAACATTTGCGTTTTCCGAAAGAATATGCTACAATAAAAGAGAACATGCAGTTTTCTGTCAGAGCAGGGAGCTGCACGGTGGAACAACTTACTGAAAAGGAGCAATATTATGTCTGTTTTTCGTGTCTATGTCGAAAAAAAGCCTGCCTACGCCGTAGAAGCGCAGTCCGTACTGAGCGACGTCCGCACCGCGCTGCGTCTGAACCTGAACAGCGTCCGTATCCTCAATCGCTATGATGCGGACAATCTGTCCGAGGAAGATTTCCGGATGTCCATTCCGAACGTCTTCTCCGAACCGGCCGTAGACATTGTATATGATGAGCTGCCTGCACTGCAGGCTTCCGAGCGCATGTTCGCAGTGGAATACCTCCCCGGTCAGTACGACCAGAGAGCCGACAGCTGCGAGCAGTGCATCCAGATCCTCACCCAGAAGGAACGCTGCCGCGTGAAGAATGCACGCATCTATATCATCAGCGGCAACATCACCGACGAGGAATTCGACCAGCTGAAGAAGTACCTGATCAACCCCGTGGAGAGCCGTGAGGCGACCCTGAACACCTACCAGAGCCTCGATACCAATTATGAGATCCCCACCACCGTTGAGGTGCTGGAGGGCTTCATCCGTCTGAACGAGGAAGGCCTCAAGGCATTCATCCGCGAGTTCGGCCTCGCAATGGATCTGGACGATATCCGCTTCTGCCAGGACTACTTCATGAACACCGAGAAGCGTGATCCCACCATCACAGAGATCCGCATGATCGATACCTACTGGTCCGATCACTGCCGCCACACCACATTCCTCACCAACATCAAGAATGTGGATATCCCGACCGATTATATCAAGGAGACCTATGACCAGTACCTCGCAGACCGCAAGGCTCTCGGCAGAGAGGAAAAGCCGCTGACCCTGATGGATCTTGCTACCATGGGTGCAAGAAAGCTCAAGGCTGACGGCCTGCTGAATGACCTCGATGAGAGCGAGGAGATCAACGCATGCTCCGTAAAGATCAAGGCAAACATCGACGGCGAAGAGGCTGACTGGATCCTCATGTTCAAGAACGAGACCCACAACCATCCGACCGAGATCGAGCCCTTCGGCGGTGCGGCTACCTGCCTCGGCGGTGCGATCCGTGACCCGCTGTCCGGCCGTTCCTATGTATACCAGGCAATGCGCGTGACCGGTGCTGCCAATCCGCTGGTTCCCGTAGAGGACACCATCAGCGGCAAGCTCCCGCAGCGTAAGATCACTGTCGGCGCAGCAAACGGCTACAGCTCCTACGGTAACCAGATCGGTCTGGCGACCGGACATGTTTCCGAGATCTACCATCCCGGCTATGTTGCAAAGCGCATGGAGATCGGTGCCGTACTCGGCGCTGCTCCGGCTGAAAATATCAGAAGAGAAGCTCCCGTTCCGGGCGATGTTGTCATCCTGCTCGGCGGCAAGACCGGACGCGATGGCTGCGGCGGTGCGACCGGCTCTTCCAAGTCCCACACTCTCGAATCCCTCGAGAGCTGCGGTGCTGAGGTCCAGAAGGGTAATCCTCCGGAGGAGAGAAAGCTCCAGCGTCTGTTCCGCAATCCCGAGGTTACCGGCATGATCAAGCGCTGCAACGACTTCGGTGCAGGCGGCGTATCCGTTGCCATCGGTGAGCTGACCGACGGTCTGCTGATCGACCTCGGCGCAGTTCCGAAGAAGTACGACGGTCTGGACGGCACAGAGATCGCGATCTCCGAGTCCCAGGAGCGTATGGCAGTTGTGGTTGCTGCGGAGGATGCTGAAAAGTTCATCGCAGAAGCCGGCAAGGAGAACCTGCTGGCGACCAAGGTGGCTGACGTAATGGCAGAGCCCCGCCTGAAGATGGTATGGAACGGCACCACCATCGTTGACCTGTCCAGAGAGTTCCTCAACTCCAACGGTGCGACCAAGTACACCGATATCGCAGTCAAGGCTCCCGTAATGTCCTCCTGCGATACTCCCACCGATTGTCCGGAATCCTGGACCGAGCTGATGGCTGACCTGAACGTATGCTCCCAGAAGGGCCTTGTGGAGAAGTTCGACTCCACCATCGGCGCAGGCACTGTCCTGATGCCCTACGGCGGCGCATACCAGATGACACCCTCCCAGGCAATGGCTGCAAAGCTGCCGGTTCTGAACGGCGAGACCGATACCTGCTCCCTCATGGGCTGGGGCTACAACCCCATGGTCAGCGAGAGAAGCCCGTACCACGGCGCAATGCTGGCAGTTGTGGAATCCATCGCCAAGGTCATCGCTGCGGGCGGTAAGCGCTCCCAGTGCTGGCTGACCTTCCAGGAATACTTCGAGAGAACCCAGAACGATCCGACCCGCTGGGGCAAGCCCATGGCTGCACTCCTCGGTGCGTACAAGGCACAGCTGGAGCTGGGCTGCGGTTCCATCGGCGGCAAGGACTCCATGTCCGGTACCTTCGAGCAGATCGACGTACCGCCGACGCTGGTTTCCTTCGCAGTTTCCACTGCAAGCGCAGAGAAGGTCGTTTCTACTGAATTCAAGAATGCCGGTGACAAGGTCATCCTGATCGCACCGGAATATGATATCAACGGTCTGCCGAACTTCGACAGCGTGCGTGCATGCTTTGACAAGATGGAGCAGATCATCGCAGATGGCAGAGCAAAGGCTGTCTGGACGCTCGGCTACGGCGGTGTGGCTGAAGGTATTGCCAAGATGTGTATGGGTAATAAGCTCGGCTTCACCTTCTCCGGCAGAATGACACCCTCCGCACTCTTCAACCCCTGCTATGGCGCGTTCATCGTTGAGCTGTGCGGCGAGGCAGCAGAGGATGAGCAGCTGATCGGTACCACCATCGACGAGTACAAGATCTACACCATCGACTACTCCGTATCCCTCGATTCTCTGCAGAGAACATGGGAGGAGAAGCTCGAGTCCGTA
This sequence comes from uncultured Ruminococcus sp., assembly GCA_964472035.1. Classification (GTDB taxonomy): domain Bacteria; phylum Bacillota; class Clostridia; order Oscillospirales; family Ruminococcaceae; genus UBA3855. Next base: position 37,132 of record CAYYIT010000014.1, on the reverse strand, counting down.
TTCCCCTGCCGCATCAAGACCACTGACGAGACACCGGAGACCTACAGCTACGAGGCTGCTGCACGTCCGGTACCGACCATCCATTATGCAAAGCCGCGCGTTCTGATCCCGGTATTCCCCGGCACGAACTGCGAATACGACACCGCAAGAGCCTTTGAGAAGGCAGGCGCAATTGCAGAGACACTGATCGTCCGCAATCTGTCCGCAGCGGACATCGAGGCTTCCGTCAAGACGGCTGCCGAGAAGATCGCACAGTCCCAGATCATCATGATCCCCGGCGGCTTCAGCGGCGGCGACGAGCCGGACGGCAGCGGTAAGTTCATCACCGCATTCTTCCGCAATCCGGAGATCAAGGACGCAGTTCACGCACTGCTGAAGAACCGTGACGGTCTGATGCTGGGTATCTGCAACGGCTTCCAGGCACTGATCAAGCTGGGCCTTGTACCGTTCGGCGAGATCGTGGAGATGACCGATGAATCCCCGACACTGACCTTCAACACCATCGCACGTCACCAGAGCATGATGGTGAACACCAGAATCGCTTCCAACAAGTCCCCGTGGCTGGCTGACAGCAATGTCGGCGACATCCACAGCATTGCGATCTCCCACGGTGAGGGACGCTTCGTAGCACCCGAGGCTCTGATTCAGAGACTGGCTGCCAACGGACAGATCGCAACACAGTATGTGGATCTGACCGGAAAGCCCACCATGGATATCCGTTACAACCCGAACACCTCCATGGCTGCCATCGAGGGTATCACCTCTCCGGACGGCAGAGTGCTGGGTAAGATGGGCCACTCCGAGCGTAAGGGAACCAACATCTGCAAGAACATTCCCGGTGCAAAGGATCAGCACATCTTCGAAAACGGCGTAAAGTACTTCCTGTAATCACAAAAACGGCATCCCCGGATTCGGGGGTGCCGTTTTGTTTATCTTACAGCACTGCATCATCAGGGTCTGGGAGCGAGCGAAGCAAAGCTCCCAGGGCGGGTAGAGGGTGCGGCAGCACCCTCCCATAGTTTCCCCCTCCCTCTGGGAGGGGGGTAGGGGGTGGGCAGGTTTAAGTGAACCATTATTCTATGTACATCATTCGCCTGCAAAGTACGCCGGATCAAAAAACTCCGTCAGCGAAATCTCAAAGCCCCTGCACAGGCGCATGATCGTGACGATCCGCACCTCCCTGACGTCCTCCCGCTTCAGCAGACGGGAGAGCGTACGCCGCGAAACGCCGCTTTTCTCGGAAAGCACCGAAATATTGAGCTGGCGCTCCTGCATGAGTCCATCAATCCGATCGGATAGTTGTTTTGTAAACTGCATTTTTCCACCTCCTTTGGAGAAATAAATTCTCCGTTTCATCCATTATACACCATTTTATTCTCCATTTCAATAGAAATAGAGAATTTATTTCCCTATTTTGAGAAAAATATAGTGTATAATGGAAGAAGAAAAAGGAGATGATACCATGCATGAAGCCAAGTTTGTCGAACGTCTGATACAATTGCGCCAGGAAAAGGGTGTTTCTGCTCGTGACATGAGTCTGTCTCTTGGTCAATCCGAACACTATATCAATAAAATCGAAAACCACAAGGCGCTGCCGTCCATGACAGTGTTCTTCTACATCTGCGACTATTTCGGCATTACGCCTGAGGAATTTTTCGCGTATCAGACCGAAAGCCCTGCGCTCTCCCGAGAGCTTTTGCAGGAGCTTTCCAAACTCAGCCGTGCGCAGACCGAACATCTTCTGCAAATCGTCAAGGATATCAACACATAAAAAAACCGGGCATGACCCGGCTTTTTTATTTCCTACGAATCCCAGTCCTCCAGGAGCTGCCACAGCTCCTCCTCCGTGCCGACGAGGATCCCCGTCCGCAGCGCCGCCCTGTCCTCCTCCGAGAGCAGGTAGGTCTCCATCTCCAGCACCTGATAGGGCTTTGCGCTATGCTCGCGATAGAGCGCAAGCTTCCCCTCGTATTCCCCCAGCACAAACCCCACCGTCTCCGCGCGGGATGCCTCGCGCATGGCGGCCTCCGTGCGGTCGTGCGCGATCCCCTTCGCGGCGGATACCAGGATCAGCACTGCCGAGATCGCCATCGCCGTCAGCAGCAGATAGATCTGTCCGCGTATCGTGTATAGCTTCTGCATCGCGTTCCTTTCCCAGCGGCAGCACTGCCGGACGGCAGAATTCTGCGCACTGCAGCAGTTTTCACAAAAATCATGACAGATTCAGTATGCCACGCAGCAAAAAGTTTATGCAAAACGGCGTTTTTTTCAAAAAAGACTTAACAAAACGGGATTTCTGTGTTATAATGATAGTGTGTCGCAGTTTGCCCGGACGACGCAGACTGCACTATTTTTTACGACATCTCCGCAGATGATTCCGTCTGCATGAAATACAAAGAAAGGACACCTGACGCCATGCCTGAGAAATCCAAACGCCGCACCAGCAGCTCCAGCAGCAACCGCAGCAGCAAGCCGGCTGCACCTCCCAAGAAAAAGAAAAAAATGAGCAGAAAACTGCTCTTCCTCAAGAGAGTCATCACCATTCTGGTTTCGATGTTCCTCTCCATTTTCCTGATCTGCATCATCACCGGTACGATCGTTGCAACCGCGGTGGCGGTATATGTGCTGGACTTCATGGACGAGTCCTCCACCATCACCCTCGAGGAGATGGAGCTGAGCTACAACACAAACGTCTATGCCTACGACAAGGACGGCAACCTCCTCACCCTCTATCAGGTGAACAACGAGATCCAGCGCATTCCCGTGACGATCGCGGATATCCCCCAGCATGTGCAGGATGCCTTCGTTTACACCGAGGACGAGCGTTTCTACACCCACGACGGCGTGGACTACAAGAACACCATCGCGGCATGTCTGAACATGGTGCTGAACTTCTGGGACTCCGAGCGAGGCGGTTCCACGATCACCCAGCAGCTGATCAAGAATGTGACCGGCGACGATGAGCGTTCCCCGTCCCGTAAGATCCGCGAGATCTTCCGTGCGATGACACTCGAGAAGAACTACTCCAAGCAGGAGATCATGGAGACCTATCTCAACTACATCGGCTTCGGCGGTGCTGCAAACGGCATTGAGATGGCTTCCATCAAATACTTCGGCAAGAATGTCGGCGACCTGACGGTTGCAGAAGCCGCATGTCTTGCAGCGATCCCGCAGTCCCCCGAGACGATCAATCCCTTCGCCTACTACATCGATGATGAAACCGGCGAGAAGGTCGTTTACGGCCGTGAGCGCAACCGTGAGCGTCAGGAATACGTTCTCTGGCAGATGTATGATCACGGTGCCATCACCTATGACGAATACCAGGCAGCACTGAACGAGCATCTGATCTTCACGGATACGGATGAATACGCCGCGCTCCATCCTGAGGACGACGCGGAGGACTACCTCACCGAAAACGGCTCTACCACATGGGTCGTGGATGCGGCACTGCGCGAAGTACAGGCCTACCTGATGGAGACCTACAACATCGACGAGGACGAGGCCCTGCACCGCATCAACACCGGCGGCTACCAGATCTACACCACCGTGGATATGGAGATGCAGGAATATGTCGAGCAGAAATATCTCGATCTGAACAACCTCGTTGATGCAGGACGTGTTGCAAAATACGAGGACACCAATCAGGACGGCGTTGTGGATGAGGACGATGACATCATCTATCCGCAGAGTGCGTTCATTGCGATGGACTATACCGGCAACATCCTTGCCGTTGTCGGCGCGACCGGCGAAAAGAAGGGCTCCCTGGTCTGGAACTACGCGACCATGGAACCGCGTCAGCCCGGTTCTACCATCAAGCCGATCACGACCTACGCGATGGGCATCTACTCCGACCAGTTCCACTGGGGTTCGAAGATCCTTGACTACGGTCTGACGCTGCCGGACGGCACCCTCTGGCCGAAGAACTACAGCTCCGACTCCGTTTCCAACAACTATACCAACTCCGATAAATTCCTCTACTACGGTCTGCAGAAGTCTCTGAATACCATCTCCGCAAGACTCTGTGACGCACTCACTCCCGAGACCGTCTACACCTTCGCGACCGAAAACATGGGCCTTGACCTGCTGCGCATCGATGCCGGCGGCTTCACGGACGTGGCGCTCTCTCCGTTGAGCGTGGGCGCGCTGTCCTACGGTGTTACCATGCAGAACATGATCAACGCCTATGTTCCCTACGGCAACGGCGGCACCTACTACGAGTCCCACATCGTCAGCCGTCTTGAGCAGGGCAACCATGAGCTTGTATTCGAAAACAACGGCAATCCGCATGAGGCAGTGGATCCGGAGACCGCTTATGTCATGAACCGCCTGATGAAGAACGTCGTTTCTCCCAGCGGTACCGCAGGTGCAGCGATGCTCTCCAACAAGGACGTTGTCGGCAAGACCGGTACCACACAGGACTGGGATGACCTTTGGTTCATCGGCCTGACTGAGGACTTTGTCTCCGGCATCTGGATCGGCTATACCCAGCGCGACAGCCTGCCGGCATCCGTCAAGTCCGCACAGATCTGGTACAATGTCATCGGCGAATACGCCAACAGTCTGGATACCGGCGCGACCTATCCGGTATGCGAAACGGTCATCGAGGACTATATGTGTACCAATACCGGTCTGATCGCAGGCGAAGATTGCCCGAAGAGCGAGCAGAAGGGCTACTGGAAATCCACCAATGCGCCCAAATGCGACGGCTGCGTAGCGGATACCTCCGAGAATGAAAGTACACCGGAAGAAGAAGAAACTTCCGAAGAGACCGGAACCGATGTTCCGACGACCGAAGGCGGCGAACCGCCGGTACAGGATCCCACCGAAGCACCTGCACCGACCGATCCCCCTGCAACGGATCCGCCCGCACCCACTGATCCCCCTGCACCGGAGCCCACACCGGCTCCCGTAGAACCCGACCCCGGAAATGAGGCATAACATGACTGAACAGACCATCCGTTTCTCCGCCCCCTGTCACTTCGGGCTGGAGAAGGTACTGCGGTTTGAGGTGACAAGAATCGGCGGTGAGAACATCATCGTACAGGACGGCAGAGTGAGCTGGACGGGAGATTTCACCACCCTCGCTCGCGCCAACATCGAGCTGTCCGTTGCAGAGCGCGTCCAGATCCTGCTGGCGGAATACAAGGCTACGACATTTGAAGAGCTGTTCGACGGTATGTTCAAGGCGCCGCTGGAACGCTTCATCGGCAAGGACGACGCCTTCCCTGTGAAGGGACACTCCCTGAACTCCCAGCTGACAAGCATTCCGGCGTGTCAGAAGATCCTGAAGAAGGCAGCGGTCAAGCGCCTGCAGAAGGCGTACAGAACGCAGGACTTCCTGCCGGAGACCGGCAGTCTCCACCAGCTGCAGTTCACCATCCTCAAGAATCAGGTGAGCATTTATCTTGACACCACGGGCGCAGGACTGCACAAGCGCGGCTATCGCCGCAATTCCAACCTCGCGCCCATCCGTGAAACGCTGGCAGCCGGCATCCTTGATCTTGCAAGACTGCGCAGCAACAACATCGTCTGCGACCCCTTCTGCGGCAGCGGTACCTTCCTGATCGAAGCGGCGCGACGCGCGTGCAGGATCGCACCGGGCCTTGACAGACGCTTCATCGCCGAGCAGTGGAGCTGCGTTCCGCGGGAAGCCTGGCAGCAGGCACGCAGCGAGGCACTCGACCGCATCGACCGTCAGGTGGACTTCATCGGCTACGGCTACGACGTGGATCCGCAGGCCGTTGCACTGACGCTCGACAATGCAAAAAAAGCTGGCGTTGACAAGCTCATCCGCGTCGAACAGCGCGACATTGCGGATTTCGCACCCATTCCCGATGCGATCACCATCTGCAATCCGCCCTACGGCGAGAGAATGCTGGAGCAGGAAGATGCACGAAAGGTCTACCGCACCATGGGCAGGGTCCTGCAGGATCCGGCATACATCATCTGCGGCGACACGGACTTCGAACATTACTTCGGCAGAAAGGCGGACAAGCGCCGCAAGCTCTACAACGGCATGATCTCCTGCCAGCTGTATTGCTATTTCGGAAAATAAAGTACAGCCCCGGTTGCAGAACCGGGGCTGATTTCTTGACAAATTCCAAAAAATGGAGTATAATACTATCAGTTATTTTTGTTTTCTGAAAGGATTTTCACCATGCTTGCCAATTATCATACACATACAAACCGCTGCCATCACGCATGGGGTGAGGATAAAGAATACGTGGAGGCCGCCATCCGCAGCGGCATGCAGGTGCTGGGTTTCTCCGACCACTGCCCGTGGATCTACGACGACGGCCACGTCTCCCACACCAGAATGCTCCCGTCGCAGCTGGATGAGTACTTCACCTCCCTGCAGCGTCTTCGGGACGAATACAAAAACGACATCCGGATCTACATTGGCTTCGAGTCCGAGTACATTCCGGAGCAGATGGAGGCACAGGCCAAGCTATTTGAGGGCTATCCGATCGACTACATGATCCTCGGGGAGCATTTCACCGCGCGCGAGCCGTTCGGGCCGTACACGGGCTTTCCGGATCCCGAGGAGGCCGCACTCGCAAAGTACGTTGACCTGTGCATCGAGGGCATGGAAACGGGGCTGTACCGCTATGTGGCCCATCCCGATCTGATGAATTTCTCCGGTGATCCGGCAATTTATGACAAGCACTACCGCCGCCTGTGCGAATACCTCAAGGCGCATGACATTCCGGTGGAGATCAATCTGCTGGGCGTTGTGGAGGGACGGCACTATCCGTCACCGCAGTTCTTCCGGATCGCGCAGGAGGTCGGCAATTCCGCCATCATCGGCGTGGACGCCCATACGCCCGACCGTCTGGAACACCGTGAAGGCATGGCGGCATGCCGCCGCATTGCAGAGGAATACCACCTGCCGCTGGTGGAATTTCTGGAGGGACTGGAGTAATATGAAGAAGCAGGAAAAGACCAATGTCATGCGGATTCTGGAGCAGAAGAAGGTCACTTACGAAAGCCATTGCTACGCGGACACGGACGCACTGAGCGGCGCGGAAGTCGCTGCGGCACTCGAGCAGGATCCGGCACAGGTATTCAAGACGCTTGTCACGGTCGGCAGCTCGAAGAATTACTTCGTGTTCCTCGTTCCGGTTCTGGAGGAGCTGGATCTGAAGAAGGCAGCCAAGGCTGTCGGTGAAAAGAGCATCAGCATGATCAAGTCCAAGGAGCTGCTGCCGCTCACCGGCTACATCCACGGCGGCTGCTCGCCGATCGGGATGAAGAAACAGTTCACAACAACCCTCCACCGCACCGCGGCGGACTTCGGAACGATCATTTTCAGCGCCGGCAAGATCGGCTATCAGGTAGAGCTTTCTCTTGATGCGCTGGGGAAAGCCCTCCGCTTCACCCTCGCAGATATTACAGTGGAGTAAATCTGAGGAGTAATAATGTGCCTCCGGCGGATTGATATTGGGACTCCGTCCCAAACCCTGCCAAAGGGACAGAGTCCCTTTGGAATCCCGTGACAAAAAAGCAGAACCCCATATGGGGTTCTGCTTTTTTGCGATAGGAGTCCAGAGGAATCACATTCCTCTGGCGGGGGTGTGGGGGCAGCGCCCCCACATGAGTTCACAGGAGGCACATTACTCCTCCTCAGGCTGCTCTCCCTGCAATTCCTTCCAGGAGGAGAGGTGGTTCTCCTCACTCTGCACGAGGCGTTCCTTCTCCTGGCGTGTCAGCTGTTTGATGGCGAATTCGCGTCGCATGGCGTCGATCCGATCTTCGTGGCATTCGAGATACACGAAATGCACGGGGCGGCGGTTCTTGGTATACTTGGCACCCTTGCCCTCGTTATGCGCGCGCAGGCGTTTCTCCGGATCGTTCGTCCAGCCGGTGTAGTAGGTACCGTCGACGCATTCCACAATATAGGTGTAGTTCATCGGCTCGCTCCCACCTGCTCGACGGCAAAGGAAAATCCCGCCGCTTCGCATTCAAAATCGCCCGTCGGAAGGCTGAGCAGATAGTGCTGCACATCCGCGTCCGCTCCGGAGAGCGTTACGGCGTCCTCCGAAAAAGCAGCGCCTGCGGCATCATTTTCGATACGGTAGAATCTGCCGAGCTGCACGCCGTACTCCCAATAGCGAATGGGATCGCAGGGCGCATGCAGCTCATATCTGCGGCAGCCGGAAAACTCCAGAACACCGTCATACTCCGCACTGCCGTCGTAGAGCATGCTGCACAGGGGGAAGCGGATGGTCAGGGTTTCTCCTGCCGCCAGAAGCTCCGGCGCGCGGCTCGTACGCTCGGCGGCGTGCCAGTGCTTGCACAGCAGGACGAAGATCGGACGGCTGCCGGCGTGTTCGTCGGGTTCGATATGCACCATGACGTGCTTCACGGAGGGCAGGGACTTCTCGATCGCGTCATGCACCTCCTCAGCGAGCGCGTGCGCCCTCTGGAAGCTCAGTGCGGCGTCCGCGGTCATTACCACGTCCATGTAGACCTTCGAGCCGAACTGGCGCGTCTTGAGCATTCTGAGCGCAATGACGCCCTCGTGGGAGAGGATCAGCCGGCGCGCGGCCTCCTCCGTTTCGCGGTCGGCGGAGTGATCGACCATCTTCCGGATCGCTTCCGCTGCGATGTCGTACGCGGCCTTCACGATGAACAGGCAGATCACGACCGAGGCGATGCTGTCCATGACAGGAAAGCCCAGCATGGCACCGCCGATGCCGACAAAGCTGCCGATGGAAGAAAGCGCATCACTCCGGTGATGCCACGCATCCGCCATGAGCGCATCCGAACGGATCCGCCGCGCGACGATCCTGGTCGCCTGGTACATGATCTCCTTCACAACGATCGAAAGTACTGCCGCTGCGAGCGCGATCCAGCCCGGCACGACAAGTGCCTCCGCGTTGCCCTGCACGGCAGCAAGGATCTTCTGCAGGCCGTCCCAGCCGATGCCGAGACCCGTTGCCAGCAGTACGGCGGAGAGCAGGATCGCGGCGATGCTCTCCATGCGTTCATGGCCGTAGGGATGCTCCTCGTCGGCTTCCTTGCCGGCGGCATGGATACCGATCATGACGACGATCGTACTGAACACATCGGATGCGGAATGCATGGCATCCGAGATCATGGCACCGGATCTTGCAATGATACCGGCAGCCAGTTTCAGGACGGAAAGCGCGATATTCCCCGCCATCGTAAACAGGGAGATCCGCATTGCTTCACGCTGTTCCATCTTTTCCCCTCCCGATATCAGAATTCTGCTTCCACGGCGCAGCCTTTTGCAAGACTCTCCTGCGCATCCAGCACACGCTGGTTGGCACTGCCGCGGAAGCGGAGCTGGTAGCTCTGCTGTGCTTCAAGGAACGGCCCGTCAACGAGCCAGTCCGTGACCGCAAGGAGCGCACCGATGCCGTTTTCGTCACGGTGTTCCAGCAAATACTCAAACGTATAGCCCGTGTAAGTAATGATATTCAGTCCCATGGCACGGATATGCACACCCAGCTCTGCGAGCGCCTGCGCCTGACAGAAGGGTTCGCCGCCCGAAAAGGTCACGCCGTCGAGCAGGGGGTTCTTCCGGATCATGTCGAGCAGCGCGTCCGTGTCGGTCTGTGTCCCTCCGTCAAAGGGATGGGTCTGGGGGTTATGACATCCGGGGCAATGGTGGGGGCAGCCCTGGACAAAGATCGTGAACCGCAGGCCGGGGCCGTCCACGATGGAGTCATTGGCTGTGCCTGATAATTGCAGCTGCATAACGATACCTGCCTTCCTGTATGTAGTGAAAGGATTTCTCCGCGGATGCGGAGCGCCGTTTGTTTTCGCCCAAGGGCGAAAAGACAAGGCATTGCAAACTGATAGAAAGGGGCACTTTTTGCAAAAAGTGCCCCTCTTCAAAAAAACACTCCACCGGAGTGTTTTTTTGAATTCACCCCTGAAAAAGCGACGGCTTTAGGGATTTCACTCACTGCGGTGAGCGACAAGGGGCATTGCCCCTTGACCCCACGAGCTTTTTGGAAAAAGCTCGATCAAAAACTTTTCAGCCGCCTTCGGCGCAGCTTGCGCACCTTCTCAGCTTAGATTACTTCTGTACACCGTGCTTCACGCGGTCTTCCACCTCGCTGCGCTTTGCATTGTTGAAACGATCCAGCGTGCCGACCAGATAGCCGGTAATGCGGCGGATGCGCTCAAAGCCCACGCCGTTGTGATCCTTCTCCGGTCTGCCGCACATCGGGCACTTGTCGCCGATGATGCCGGTGTAGCCGCATACGGGATCTCTGTCAACCGGATGGTTGATGGAACCGTAGCCGATGCCGGATTCCTTCATGCAGCGGATGACCTTCTCGAATGCGGAGAGGTTCTCCAGCGGATCGCCGTCCAGCTCAACATAGCTGATATGACCGGCATTCGTCAGCTCGTGGTACGGTGCCTCGATTCTGATCTTGTCAAAGGCGCTGATGGAGTAATGAACCGGTACATGGAAGGAGTTGGTGTAGTAGGCTCTGTCCGTTACGCCCGGGATCACGCCGTACTTCTTCGCGTCCATGCGGACAAAACGTCCGGACAGCCCCTCTGCCGGTGTTGCCAGCAGCGAGAAGTTCAGCTGTGTCTTCTGGGATTCCTCATCCAGACGCTTGCGCATTCTGGAGATGATCTGCAGACCCAGCTCTCTTGCGCGCTCGCTCTCGCCGTGATGCTCGCCGATGAGCGCCTTCAGTGTCTCCGCAAGGCCGATGAAGCCCACGGACAGAGTGCCGTGCTTGAGCACCTCGCCGATGCTGTCATCGGGGCTGAGGCTCTCAGAATCCATCCAGATGCCCTGTCCCATGAGGAACGGGAAGTTGCGCACCTTCTTCTGTGCCTGGATGCTGAAGCGGTGCATCAGCTGATCGATCGCGAGATCCATCATATTGTCCAGACTCTCGAAGAACTTGTCGAGGTCATGGTCTGCCTCAATGGCAAGACGCGGAAGGTTCACGGAGGTGAAGCTCAGATTGCCGCGGCCGGTCACGAATTCACGGCTGGGATCATAGGTGTTGCCGATGACTCTGGTACGGCAGCCCATGTAGGAGATCTCCGTGCGGTAGTCGCCTTCCTTGTAGTATTTCAGGTTGTAGGGGGCATCGATGAAGGAGAAGTTCGGGAACAGACGCTTTGCAGAAACTCTGCATGCGATCTTGAACAGATCGTAGTTCGGATCCTCCGGATTGTAGTTGATGCCTTCCTTGATCTTGAAGATGTGGATCGGGAAAATGGGAGTCTCGCCGTTGCCGAGGCCGGCTTCGTTCGCAAGCAGGATGTTCTCGATGACCATTCTGCCCTCGGGGCTGGTATCCGTACCATAGTTGATGGAGGAGAACGGTGTCTGCGCTCCGGCACGGCTGTTCATGGTATTGAGATTATGCACCAGTGCCTCCATTGCCTGGTAGGTGGCACGGTTGGTTTCCTTGTAAGCATGCTTTGCAGCGAAGGTCAGGATATCCTTGGCAAGATCCTCAGCCTCCATTTTCTCTGCAAGATAAACCAGCGCCTTTTCTTCAAAGCCGTTGTCATTGGCGAGGGTGGGGATCAGACCCTCCTCTGCCATTGCTTCCATTAGCTCACGAGCCAGCTCCTCCGCCTTACCACATTCACACAGCAGCTCCAGCGCACGGGCAACGTTCTGCTCATAGCGTGCAGCGTAGGTCTTTCTGACGCCCTCTGCCATGGCATAATCAAAGTTCGGAACACTCTGGCCGCCGTGCTGGTCATTCTGGTTGGACTGGATCGCGATGCACGCCAGCGCAGAGTAGCTTGCAATGTCATTCGGCTCACGCAGGAAGCCGTGACCGGTGGAGAAGCCGCCCTTGAAGAGCTTGATCAGGTCGATCTGGCAGCAGGTCGTGGTCAGTGTCAGGAAGTCAAGGTCATGAATATGGATGTCACCCTCGGCATGCGCCTTGGCATGCTCGGGCTTGAGGACATACATCTCATAGAATTCCTTGGCGGATACGCTGCCGTACTTGAGCATGGTACCCATTGCGGTATCGCCGTCGATATTGGCGTTCTCACGCTTGATATCGCTGTCCTTCGCGGAATGGAAGGTCAGCTCGTTGAGGACGCTCATGAGGTTGGTCTTCATTTCTCTGGAGCGGGTGCGCTCGTAGCGGTACAGAATGTACGCCTTCGCTGTCTGGGCATGGCCGCGCTCGATCAGCACCTTCTCGACCAGGTCCTGCACCTGCTCAACAGAAGGCGTATCGCCGTAGGTCGCCTCACAGAGACGGCAGACCTCCTCGGCCACTGCAGTTGCCTCGCCGTAATCGGTACCGCCAACCGCCTTGGCAGCCTTAAAAATCGCATTGATGATCTTTTCTACATTAAACGGTACTTTTCTTCCATCGCGCTTCGTAATATACATCAGCATATCCATCATCCTCCGTTTTTCTATATTGTTTCTGTTTCCGGTTCTGTTTCCTGTCCTGTTCGTACATTCCTTTTTGATACACAACATCTTGTATTCTCTTCGTAGTGCTATATTCAAGTATACCGCATTCCGCGCGACTTGTCAATTGTCAGTTCTGCACAATTCGAAACATATACTTTTGTGCAAAGTGTTTGTTTTCTTGCATTTTATGGCATTTTTGAAGCGAATTGTCCTCAAATTGCGACAAACGTCCAAATTGTCGAAAATACGTTCGAAAACACAATATGTTGTGTGTTGAAAGATGTGAATAACTCTGCTTTTTTCGGCTTTATCGCTGTATTGCTGGATTATCGGCTGTGGAAAAGCCAACGCCGCCGGATCCGGCAAAATTGCATGTAGACGCAGCATTCCCGGTTGCGCTGTGCAACAAAACAGCACTTGACATGGGGGTCAAAGCGTTGTATAATAAATAAGAATGGGAATGTTAGATAGAAAAGGAGGAATTCCAATGTCCATGGAATTTATCAGACAACTGCCCCCGCCCGAAGAGATCCGGAAAGAATTCCCGCTTTCCGAGCGCTGCCAAGAGATCAAGGCGCAGCGTGATGCAGAGATCCGCAGAGTATTCACCGGTCAGTCCGACCGTCTGATCCTGATCATCGGTCCCTGCTCCGCCGACCGTGAGGATTCCGTTATGGAATACATGCACCGTCTGGCAAAGGTGAATGAGCAGGTCAAGCACAAGATCCTGATGATCCCCAGAATCTACACCAATAAGCCCCGCACCAACGGCACCGGCTACAAGGGCATGGTACACCAGCCCGACCCGACCAAGGCCGAGGATATGCTGGAGGGTCTCATCTCCATCCGCAAGCTGCACACCAGAGCCATCGAAGAGACGGGCTTCACCTGTGCGGATGAGATGCTGTATCCGGAGAACTACCGCTATCTTTCCGACCTGCTGTCCTATGTAGCGATCGGCGCAAGAAGCGTAGAGAACCAGCAGCACCGCCTGACAGCAAGCGGCATGGATATTCCGGTCGGCATGAAGAACCCGACCAGCGGCGACCTGTCCGTTATGTTCAACTCGATCTTTGCCGCGGAGAGCAGCCACACCTTCCTCTACAGAGGATGGGAGGTCAAGACCACCGGCAATCCGCTGACCCACGCGATCCTGCGCGGTTATGTGAACAAGCACGGCGAGTCCCTGCCGAACTACCACTATGAAGATCTGCTGCTGACCTATCACCACTATGCGGAAAAGGGTCTGCAGAACATGGCAGCCATCATCGACACCAACCACGCCAACTCCAACAAGTGCTATCTGGAGCAGCCGAGAATCGTCAACGAGATCCTCCACAGCTGCCGCCACAGCGCGGAGATCCGGAGCATGGTCAAGGGCTTCATGATCGAGAGCTACCTCGAGGACGGCGCCCAGAAGGTCGAAGAAGGCATCTACGGCAAGTCCATCACTGATCCCTGCCTCGGCTGGGAAAAGACCGAGAAGCTGATCTATCATATTGCGGATCAGCTGTGATTTCCGTAATGCGATAAGAACAAAATAAACAAAGGCACTCCCGATGATCGGGGGTGCCTTTGTTTGCAAGCAGATCTGCTTGCAAAATGAGTCTATCTTTTCCACGTTGCTACATGGTATAATAATAGTATCGGATTCTGCCAAAAGGCAGGCAATGATTGGAGGATACGAAAATGAGCAAGAAGATCCTGGGACTCCTTGCAGCGATGATGCTGCTGACCGGATGCATGATGGGATGCAGAGAGAAGAATACTATCAATGAAACAAATCTGACAACAGAGGAGCCAACAACCGAATGCACACACCAGTGGAAGATAACAGATTGTGAAAAATCAAAAGAATGTGAACTCTGCGGTGCAACCGAAGTTAGCGATGCCAAACACATGTGGAAGGATGCGACCTGTCAGGAACCTAAGACCTGCAGAAGATGCGGCGCAACGGAAGGTAGTACCGGCAGTCACACCTGGAAAGAAGCCACTTGCACTTCCCCAAAAATTTGCAGCATATGTCAGGCAGAAGAAGGCGAGGCACTCGGACATCAATGGATCGATGCCACTTTAGAAGCGCCCAAAACCTGTTCTGTTTGCAGGAAAGCATCCGGTACCAGACTCTACGCCACCTATGGGAGCCATTTTGAGCTTGATCGATTTGACTGTGTATTGGATTTTACTATTGGTTCTACAGTAAGCTGGACAGTTGCAACGAACGAAAACAATAGTCAGATCCATAACAGAGCCGTCGCCAAAATACCAGTCACCATCATCAACAATGACAGCATGGATCGCAGTCCTCAAACAATCGTTGATTACGATGTTTATCTCCCTTCCGGAGAATACTTTGAAACCGGATTTTTTATTTACGCAAATCTCGGTGATGATTACCATAGCTGGTATGATACACATGGTATCGAACCCGGTGCAACGCTCAATACTTACCTTCACATCCCCTATTATGGAGATGGAACGTACAAAGTGGTTCTTTCCACCGTTGTCGGTGATGGCATCACATTAGAATTTGAAATTAAAAAATAAAAAACAGGCTCCCTTTCAAAATCAGGGAGCTTGTCGCTATTGCATTATTCCTCTTCCAGCATCTTCACAGCCTTCATCATGATGGCGCATTCGAGACGCTTCTTCTCCATCTCGCAGGAGAGGGTGTGGGCCTCATGGATATCGCCCATGTACTGGTAATTGTTCGCATTGCAGCCGCCGCTGCAGTAGAACTTCGCCCAGCAGTCACGGCAGGTGGGCTTGTTATAGATATGGGTTCCGGCAAAGACCTTCTTCATTTCCATATCGAAGGTGCCTTCCTCCAGATTGCCCATCTTGTATTCCTCGATGCCGACGAACTGGTGGCAGGGGTAGATATCGCCGTCGGGCGTGATGGCAACGTACTCATTGCCGCAGCCGCAGCCGCGCAGGCGCTTGATGGCGCAGGGACCCTGATCGAGGTCAATCATGAAGTGGAAGAAATTGAAGTGCTTGCCGGCTCTGTCATTCTCCAGCAGGCGCTGTGCAAGGCTCTCGTATTCCTCGAAGACTCTGGGAAGATCACCCTCTGTGAGGGCGTAGGGGTACTTATCCTCACAGACAACCGGCTCCACGGAGATCTGGTCGAAGCCCGCTTCGTTCAGATGGAAGACATCCTCTGCAAAGTCGAGGTTGTACTTGGTGAAGGTGCCGCGCACATAGTAGTCGAGGTTCTTGTCGCGCGCATCCACGAGCTGTTTGAACTTCGGGAGAATGATATCGTAGCAGCCCTTGTTGTTCGGTGTCAGACGAATGCGGTCATTGACCTCGGGTCTGCCGTCGATGGAGAGCACCACGTTGGACATTTCCCTGTTGATGAAGTCGATCTTGTCATCATCGAGGAGCAGGCCATTGGTGGTGATGGTGAAGCGGAAGTGCTTGCCGTATTCCTTCTCGCGCTCGCGGGCGTATTCCACAACTTCCTTCACGGCGTCGAAATTCATCAGCGGCTCGCCGCCGAAGAAGTCCAGCTCCAGATTTTCGCGGCTGCCGGAATTCTCCAGCAGAAAATCAATGGCAAGCTTACCGGTCTCAACGGGCATGAGCTTTCTGCCCGTACCGAAATCGCCGGTGGAGGCGAAACAGTACTTGCAGCGCAGGTTGCAGTCATGCGCGATGTGCAGGCACATTGCCTTGATGGGGGACGCAACTGCAAATGCCGCATACTTCTCGTAATCATCCTCGGAGAAGAGGATCTTGTCCTCGTAGAGGGACTTCAGCTCCAGGTAGCATTCCTTCAGCTCCGCTTCGTCATACTTGCCGGAGAGCTTTTCGAGGATCTCGGCAGGACATTCGTCCACAAACGGGGGCTTTGCATCATCCAGCAGGTCATAGGTCATCTCATCCACGATATGCACGCCGCCGCTGTTGACATCCAGCACGATGTACAGGCCGCCCAAATAGTACTTATGAATCATGTTTCTCATCCTTTATTATAGTTTCCGCAGACGCGGTCATTCACATAAAAACCGCCCTGCACGGTGAGCGCAGGGCAGTGAAGAAATGTCAGGATCACTTATCTCTCACACTTCTGGTTAGCAACTGTGCAGGAAGTCTTGCAAGCAGACTGGCAGGATGCCTGGCACTTGCCGCAGCCGCCCTTCTTAGCGGACTCCTTCAGATTTGCCTTGTTGATGGTCTGAATGTGCTTCATAGTTTCTACCTCCGTTTCTCAGAGCATGCTCTTTTTTTCTATTATACCACATCTTTCTCCCAATTGCAAGAGGGAAAGTCATTTTTTCTGAATGTTTCCTGCAAAAGCGCATTCCGGCTAATACGGGGCCCTGCGGAGCTTCCGGTTGACGCCGTTCACACCGCCGCAGACCGACGCGCCCAGCAGCAGGAGGCAGCGCAGCATTACGGTCTCTGTAAGTGTGCCCTTCAGCCTCATGCAGGCAAGCAGCAAAGCGATACACATTCCTGCGCCTGCAAGCAGGCCGTTGCCGATCCCCTGATGTCTTGCATGAAAGCCGGCGCAATGTCCGGCCGAGAAGCCGCCAGTCATCCAGGCGGCATGCGCCATCGCGCGCAGGAGCCATTCCGGCACGCTCGTCATCAGCAGCAGTCCCGTCATCGGGACCAGCCACGCCGCCGTCCACCCGAAGCCATACAGCTGTGACAGCAGCAGCCGGAGCACCGGCGATTTCCACACTCTCCGGTGCCGCATAAACAATCACTCCCTGCATCGGACTTTGTACAGCCTATGCAGGGAGTCATCAAATTATTCGTCCTTCTTGATGGGAGCTGCCATGGCTGCCTTCTTTGCCTTCTTCTCAGCCTCAGCCTGCTCTCTTGCAGTGATGTTCTCGCGGATGGCATCCTGCATCATGCGGATCTTCAGACGGTCGCTGCCGGTCTCCAGCACAACGGTCTTGGTGTTCTCCTCGACACGCATCACGATGCCCACAATGCCGCCGATGGTCACGACCTCATCGCCCACCTGCAGGTTCTTCTGCATCTCAAGCGTTGCCTTCTCCTGCTTGCGCTGGGGGCGGATCATAATGAAATACAGGAACACCAGCAGCAGGATCGGGAACAGCAGGGTGGTGAACAGCGCACCCGTTGTATTCACATCGCCGCCCGCTTCTGCCGCCTCCTCAGCGAATGCGGTCACGGTACCCATGGCACCGGTCATCATAACGGCAGTCAGTGCTGCCAGCTTCTTCATCAGCTTCTTGTTGTTCATAAATCTACCTCCATTGTATTATTCGGTTTCGGATTTCCCCTGCATATAGGCATCCATCGCCTTTGCGGCAGCCTTTCCGGCGCCCATGGCAAGGATGACGGTCGCGGCGCCTGTCACGGCATCGCCGCCGGCATAAACGCCTTCCTTGGTCGTCATCATGTCCTCGTTCACGACAAGACATCCGCGGCGGTTGGCTTCCAGGCCGGGAGTCGTTGTGCGGATGAGGGGGTTCGGGGATGTGCCGATCGCCATGATCACCGTATCCACCGGCAGCTCGTACTCGGAGCCTTCAATGGCAACGGGGCTGCGTCTGCCGCTTTCATCCGGCTCGCCCAGCTCCATCTTCTGGCAGACGAGTGCGCATGCGCGGCCCTCGTCGTCGGAGAGGATCTTCACGGGATTGTTCAGCGTGAGGAATTCCACGCCCTCTTCCTTGGCATGGTGTACCTCTTCCCTTCTCGCAGGCATCTCCGCTTCGGAACGGCGGTACACGATGTAGACATGCTCCGCGCCCATACGCAGTGCGCTGCGCGCCGCATCCATCGCGACATTGCCGCCGCCGACAACGGCAACGCTGCGGGATTTGATGACGGGGGTATCGTACCCCTCCTTGTAGCCCTTCATCAGATTGATTCTGGTCAGGTACTCGTTGGCGGAGCAGACACCGACAAGCGCCTCGCCCTCAATTCCCATAAATCTCGGCAGGCCTGCGCCGGAGCCGACAAACACGGCTTCATAGCCCTGCTCCATCAGCTCATCAACGGAAAGCACCTTGCCGATGACCATATTCGTCATGATATTCACACCCAGGTCACGCAGCGTCTGGACTTCCTTCTGCACGATCTCCTTCGGGAGACGGAACTCCGGAATGCCGTACATCAGTACGCCGCCCGCAACGTGGAATGCTTCAAACACAGTGACCTCGTAGCCGAGTCTTGCGAGATCCGCAGCGCAGGTCAGACCTGCGGGACCGCCGCCGACAACGGCTGCCTTATGGCCGTTGTGAATGGGCTTTTCCACAGCGGTATCGCCCTGCTTCATGTGGGTGTCCGCCGCAAAACGTTCCAGTCGGCCGATGCCGACCGCTTCGCCCTTCAGGCCGCGCACGCACTTGGACTCGCACTGGCGCTCCTGCGGACATACTCTGCCGCAGACCGCCGGAAGTCCGTTGGTGCTGCGGATGATCTGATAGGCCTCCTCGAATTCGCCGTCCGCGATCTTGCGGATGAATTCCGGGATCCGCACGCCCACCGGACAGCCGGACACGCAGGGCATGTTCTTGCAGTTCAGGCAGCGCTGTGCCTCCTCCTGCGCCATTTCCGCTGTATAGCCGAGGGTCACCTCGTCAAAATTTCTTGCTCGTACCTTGGGATCCTGTTCCGGGATCGGTACTTTATTCATTGCCATATTCGGCACGGTCGCCACTCCTTCCGATCATTTCATGCTGTCTGCCTGCCGCAGCATCCGGCAGGATGCCTCACGGGCACGGTAGGTGCCGTTGCGGCGCATCAGCTCGTCGAAATCCACCTTATGGCCGTCAAAATCCGGGCCCTCCACGCACGCATAGCGGATCACGCCGTCCACTGTCACGCGGCAGCCGCCGCACATTCCCGTACCATCCACCATAATGGGGTTGAGGGAAACGATGGTCGGGATCTCATAGGGCTTTGTAACAGCGCAGACAAACTTCATCATCGGCACGGGACCGATCGCGATCACGGCGTCATACTGCACGCCCTTGTCGATCTGCTCCTGCAGCGCCTGTGTGACAAAGCCCTGTCTGCCGTAGCTGCCGTCATCGGTACAGAGGATCAGCTCGGAGCAGTTCTGACGGAACTCCTCCTCAAGGATCACAATATCCTTCGAACGGAAGCCTGCGATGACATCCACCTGCAGA
Source organism: uncultured Ruminococcus sp. (assembly GCA_964472035.1). GTDB lineage: Bacteria > Bacillota > Clostridia > Oscillospirales > Ruminococcaceae > UBA3855. Next base: position 17,611 of record CAYYIT010000014.1, on the reverse strand, counting down.
CCCTTTGCGTGCAGGCTCTTTGCCTGCGGATAGGCGATCGCACAGCCGACACCGCCGCCGACAACACAGATGCGCTTTGCGCCCTCCGGCAGTTCCGTCGGAAGACCGAGCGGTCCCACGAGATCGAGGATGCTGTCCCCTGCCTCCAGTGCGGAGAGCTTTTCCGTCGAGCGTCCCACCACCTGGAAGATCAGGGTAATGGTACCGGCCTCTCTGTCATAGTCCGCAATGGTCAGCGGAACGCGTTCTCCTGTCTCATCCACGCGGAAGATCACGAACTGCCCCGGCTGCGCCTTGGCAGCAATATAGGGAGCGGCAAACTCCATCATAGTAACAGAAGCATTCAGCTGCTTCTTTCTGACAATCTGAAACACTGTCCGATGCCTCCTATCAAGCAATCAAATCTCTTTTTCTCTGCTGATTTCATACAGCTCCGCAGAGTCGTATATCCTTTATTATAACACAAAACAAGTTTTTCGTCAATGCGTTTTTCTGTTTTTTCCGCAAATTTCAGGAATTCGCCGCTGCACATCCTCCGTTCGTTACAAAAAGGTAAAAATTATTTACGCTTCAGAGAAATCCATTGACAACGCTGACAGAATGTGCTATAATACCATTACAGTCCCGTTCACATACGGGGCGTGGGTGCTGCCCTATGAGGTAAACAAAATTTACCATCCGGCAGTGCGGAATTCAATGAGAGAGAAGGAGTGTATGATCCATGGGCGAAATTCTGACATTTATCCAGGACCATCTCTGGCTGTTCATCTGGGGCGTCATCTTTGTGGGCACCGTCATTGCGGAGCTGGAGACGATGCAGCTGATCTGCATCTGGTTCTCGGCCGGTTCCCTGGCAGCGTTCTTTGCTGCGGTATTCAACATGCCGCCGCTGGGGCAGACCATTGTATTCGTGGCAGTTTCGATCCTGCTGCTGCTCGTGACAAAGCCGCTGCTGAAGAAATTCAAAGTGGATAAGGTCATCCCCACCAACATCGATGCCGAAGTCGGCAAGGATGCAAACGTGACCGAAGAGATCAATCCCGCAGCCAACACCGGACGCGTCAGAATCGGCGGCGTCAACTGGCGTGCAAGAACCAAGGATGGATCCGTGATCTCGGCCGGCACGGTCGTGAAGGTAACGGAGATCTCCGGCACCACAGCCTATGTGGCACTTGCGGAACAGACTGTTTCCGTTTAAGCAAATAAAGGAGGAAGATTTTAATGGACAATTTTGTAAGCTATCTCATCATCGGATTGATTGTATTTGCAATCATCATTCTCATCCGCTGCATCTGCATCGTACCGCAGGCGTACATCTATGTAGTAGAGCGTCTCGGCACCTTCCGTACAGAGTGGATGACCGGCCCTCACCTGCTGGTTCCCTTCCTGGACCGCGTGGCAAGAAAGGTTTCCATCAAGGAGCGTGTTGTGGACTTCAGACCGCAGCAGGTGATCACCAAGGATAACGTTACCATGCAGATCGACACCGTTGTGTTCTTCCAGGTAACCGATGCCAAGCGCTACACCTACGGCGTAGAAAATCCCATGATGGCGATCGAGAACTTCACCGCCACCACCCTGCGTAACATCATCGGTGAGTTGGAGCTGGACTCCACACTGACCTCCCGTGACGTCATCAACAACAAGATCACAGCCATCCTCGACGAAGAGACTGACCGCTGGGGCATCAAGGTGATCCGCGTTGAGCTGAAGAACATCCTGCCGCCCCGTGAGATCCAGGATTCCATGGAGAAGCAGATGAAGGCGGAGCGTGAGCGCCGTGAGAAGATCCTCCAGGCAGAGGGTGAAAAGAAGGCGCAGGTACTCGTTGCTGAGGCAGAGAAGGAATCCAAGATCCTGCGTGCGCAGGCTGACAAGGAGTCCGAGATCCTGCGTGCCGAGGCAGAGAAGGAAGCCATGATCCTCCGCGCAGACGCTGTTCGCGAGCAGAAGGTTCTCGAGGCAGAGGGTGAAGCACAGGCAATTGCTGTGGTACAGCAGGCACTGGCTGAGAGTCTGGAACGCCTGAACGCTGCAAATCCGAACGAGGCTGTCCTGCAGCTCAAGGCTCTGGAAGCATTCGGTAAGGCCGCTGACGGCAAGGCAACTAAGATCATCATCCCCAGTGAGATCCAGGGTCTCGCAGGTCTGGCAACAGGTCTGAAGGCAATGACCGAGAGCGATACTGCGAAGTAATCAAATAACAGCGAAGGCTGCTGTCCATCACGGACAGCAGCCTTTTTCACTCAGATCACGCCCTTCTGGAGCATGACATTCGCGTAGATCGCCTTCTCGCCGGTGGCGATGATGCAGTAGGCTTTCTTCGCCTCCTCGTAGAACGCAAAGCGCTCGGTGGTACCCACCACAGCGGCACCGCGCTCGTCATGGCGCGCGATGATCTCCTTGTAGGTGTCCCAGATGGGGGTCTCGGCAGTATCGCCGGGCATCACTGCCATCAGCTGCACGGGCTGTTCCACATAGGTGTCCAGCGGAAACAGGGTGAGGATGGCGTCGAGCAGCTCCGGCACGCCGTGGCCGTCGCAGCGGATGACGATGGCGTCTTTGCCCATGCTCTCGGCAGGGAAATTGCCGTCCGCGATCACAAGGCGGTCACTGTGTCCCATTTCACAGAGCACCTTGAGCAGCTGCGGCGAGAGGATCGGGGGGATGTTCTTCAGCATTGTATCTGACTCCTTTTTCAGAAATTTGCAGTATCAGTATAGCATGGTTCGGGGGATTTGTCAACCGGCAGAAGCCAACAAATCCTAACATAATTTGACATTTCCATTATTCCGTGCTATAATCAGAACAAATACATCATATGGGAGGGTATCAATGAAGGGGAATTGTACAGGGAGCCAGAAAATCCCGTTGCTTCTTCTGGCTGCTTTCTTCTTAACAGGCTGCACGGAACAAGCGCCTGCCGAATCACAGAAAATAGAATCCATACCAGAAACTTCACATACGCTGGAAACAGTGGGAACGGCTGCTCCCGAACTCGCGTTCAAAACGCTGGAGAATGGCGTTGACTTTTTTCTGAACGGCGAACATCTGCAGACAATTCCGATGGAACGTGTGCCCGATGCGGAAGAAATCATCATCTGCGATTATGATTCCGATGGCTTTCCGGATCTGTTTCTTCCCGAATGGCCCTATGGCCTTCGCGGGTATTATTACAGATATGACAATACAGCAGGGCAGCTGGTTTTATGGGACGAGCTGAATTTCATTGAGGACAGCATGGGCTGGTATATGGAAAAACAACAGGACGGCACGCTGCTGATGACAGAGTACAGTCACTATGGAAGTGCCAGCACTACCTACCGCTGGGGACAGGATGTGCTCATTCCTGCAGAGCTGGAAGAGCATTATTTCATCAGCGGCGCAGCAGTGACGGATCATTATTCGTATACGGAGGAAGGACAGAAGATTCTGTACCGCCGCGAAGTCACTGACGATTCCAGCGGACAGACCGAAGCCACTGAATATCCGCTGTATTTCCGTGTGCTTCCGGAAACCGTGCAGGTTCTGAAAGGAGCAGAAGTCCTGCAGGAACTGCCTGTCAATGATTTCTGGGACGGCTATGCTTCACTGGGAGATTTCTTTGAACAGCCTTCCACCACACCTATGGAGGGGGCATACCTGCGTGAGCCGGAATATTATCTTGGCACGGAGGATTATGACTTTGACGGATACACGGATCTATACATTCCGGACAGCCTGCATGGGGAACATGTGGGTACATATTACCGGTACGAGCAGGAATCAGAACAATATGTACTGTGGGAAGAGCTGAACGCAATCGGGCATGCGCTGTACATCAATACAGAATCGGGGTGTCTCACGGCATACTTTGGTACGGATGGACAGCGGACGCCACAGGACTATCAGTGGAACAAGGGACATCTCATTCCCATGGACGAAACAGATCAGGAGGGGGCATCATGAAACTACTCTACTTAACACAGGACGGCATCCAGCTTGCGGAGAACGGCAAATCCGTACCGCTGCCAAGCTACCGGGTGCAGCAATACAAGGCAACTATCGAACAGATCCAGCAGGACAAGGCGTGGAAGACCACCGGCAAGGGCGCACAGTTCATGGGCGTCTATCAGGACCCGAGCGCGGCGGAGGCCTCTGTTTCCTACTGCGGACTGGCACTCTACGGCGAGGAATTCCTCTACACGCTGCAGCTTGACGCCTCCGGCGGACTGTACAAGCGCAGCTTTTCCGAGAAGGCGGAGATGGAGGGACATATCGTCTCCGGCAACGACGTGCGCCTCGGTGCGATCGCAAGCCATGGGAATGACGTGGCGGCATGCATGCGTTATCCGGACGGGCGTTCCCATATCGGATTGTACCGTCTTCCGGCGAGCTACTGCACGGAGATCACCGACGGCGATTCCTGCGAATCCCATCCGAACTGGTCGCCCGACGGCAGGACGCTGTATTTCTCCACCGCCGGCATTGCAAGACAGAACGGCAGGGTCGCGGCATTTTCACCGCGCAGCGTAATGGCATATTCCGTCAATTCCGAACGGATGGAGACAATTCTGGAGAATGAACAGTTCGATTATCTGGCACCGAAGGAGGATGCACAGGGGAACCTCTGGTACATCCGCCAGCCCTACAAGCAGTCCGAGGAGGACGACCGCAATTCCCTTGGAGGTGTACTCAAGGATGTGCTGCTCTTTCCGGTGCGGATCGTGAAGGGTATTTTCGGATTCCTTAATGCATTCACCACCCTGTTCGGCGGCGAGCCGCTCCGCAGCGGCGGCAAAAAGACCGATGTAAAGTCGAAGCAAAAATCCGACAAGGAGCTATTCTTTGAGGGCAATCTGATCAAGGCAGAGAAGAACCGGAAGGAAAATGCACGCAGCGGCGAGGAATTCCCGGGTATTCTTCCGCGCAGCCGCGTCCTCGTGAAGCGTCTGTCCGATGGCACGGAGGAGGTCATCGCGAAAGGCGTGCTGGACTACACGCTCTGCAAGGACGGCAGCGCAGTGTACTCGAACGGCTCGCATATCCTGCACAAAACCGGCAGTGAGAAGCCGGCGGAGCTCGCAAAGGCGAAGCTTGCAGTGCATCTGCAGGTGGTGGAAGAATAAGCTTTGGAAACGCTGAGGAGGGGGCATTCATCGACACCCCCTCTTTTTCAATCATATGGTCTGGAAGCGAGCGCAGCAACGCTTCCAGGACGGGGCAGGGGTGCGTCAGCACCCCGCTATATTTCCCCCTCCCTCCGGGAGGGGGTTAGGGGGAGGGCAGGCTTTGGCAAAGCCCACCCCCTTTGTCTATTCCGGCATTGCGCAAGTCTGAAAGCAAGCACAGCGATGCTTTCAGGACGGGGGCAGGGGTGCGTCAGCACCCCGCTACATTTCCCCCTCCCTCCGGGAGGGGGTTAGGGGGAGGGCAAGCTTCGAAGCTCCCCTCCCCTTTGTCTATTCCGACGAACGAAACCGTTTTCAACATGTGCATTCTACACAAATTACAAAATTTTCTGATTTTTTTGAAAAAACCTATTGACAATTGACAAAGGACGTGGTATAATTAGATCAAGATAAAGGAACTGCAGAACTTTATTAGATGCAGCGCTTCCCGGAAGACGGAAGCAAATCCACGCAAAGGAGGGCGGAACCCATGGAAAATACAGAATCACAGCAGCAGGCGGTTTCGCCGGTCGCAGTTATGTGAGAGGGAATATCAGCGTTAGTGCATAGCACAGCGGTTCCAAGTGAATGAGATATCAATTCTGCGATTTGCGGTGATCATCGTCTGGTTCTTCCATACTCCCAAGGTTTCGATGCCGGTATGGGAAGAACAGGATGCGTAAGGTTTGAATCTGGCAGCAGAAACTTTATATAGCAGGCACAAATCTTAAACCTGGAGGTACACTCCGATGGAAGTTTTTCATTAGATCTTCTCCTAATTTTTAATGAAAGTTGTGATGCAATATGAAAGCCAAGGCTACTCGAACGATTTTGAAAGAACCTTAATGTGAGGACGTGGATGACCAATGCACAAATGTGATTTTGCGGATTGACCGCACCTACAATTTCATAACAAAGTAACTCCCGACATGCAGTATTGCGAAGGTCGGGAGTTTTTATTGGTATTCTAAGTACGAAACCGGCTGTCAAGAATTATTCCCCTTTGATCATCTTCCGGTACGCCGCAGCCGCCTGCTCCTGGCACGGAGCCCGCGCCGGCAGACGCGTTACGTAAATTTCCATTATAACGAGGGTCGATATTTCGCGGAACAGCTCCCCTTACGCATGATGCCAATGCTGCGCAAGGGCATCATTGCTGCCCGAAACTATTCCCCCTTGATCATCTTCCTGTATTGCAATGCCGCCTGCTCCTGCTTGTTATCGCCGAACTCATAGTACACACGATCGGCAATATTGTCCGGCAGGTACTGCTGTCTGACATAGTGATTCGGGAATTCGTGGGGGTACTGGTAACCGATGGCGTTGCCGAGCTTCTGGGCGCCGCCGTAGTGGCCGTCCTTGAGATATGACGGAATATCGCCGTAATCTCCGGAACGCACGTCCTCCAGCGCGGCGTCGATGGCGCAGATCGCCGAATTGGACTTCGGCGCAGTACACATAAGAATGACCGCCTGCGCAAGCGGAATCCTCGCTTCAGGAAGGCCCAATTGCAATGCAGAATCCACACAGGATTTCACGATGCTCGCTGCCTGCGGATAGGCAAGCCCCACATCCTCCGAAGCGATCACCAGCATCCGGCGTGTGAGGGAAATGAGATCCCCTGCCTCGATCAGACGCGCCATATAGTGCAGCGCTGCATTTTCATCGCTGCCGCGGATGGATTTCTGCAGTGCGGAGAGAATGTCGTAATGCGCATCGCCGTCACGGTCGTAGCGCATATTGCTGCGCTGGGTGAGGGACTTTGCGGTCTCAAGCGTGATGCGCAGTCCGGATCCTGTCAGTTCACCGGAAAGAACACAGAGTTCCGCAGCATTCATCGCCTTGCGGACATCGCCGCCGCTGCCCTGGGCGATATGGGCGGCAACGCCCTCTTCGATCTCGAAAGCAGTCCCCTGCTCCTCCTGCATGATACGGAAGGCACGATGCACGGCCTTTTCCATCTCCTGCGCATCCACGGGCTTGAATTCAAAGACGGTGCTCCGGCTGATCACGGCATTGTACACGGCGAAATAGGGGTTTTCGGTCGTGGAAGCGATCAGCGTAATATCGCCGTTTTCGATGTAGGACAGCAGGCTTTGCTGCTGCTTTTTGTTGAGATACTGGATCTCATCGAGGTACAAAAGGATGCCGTTCATCGAAGCGAAGGTTCCCACATCGGCAATGACGGACTTGATATCGGAGACGCCCGCCTGTGTGCCATTGAGGATGTGGAGGGTCATATTGGTGCGGCTTGCGATGATGCTGGCAAGGGTGGTCTTTCCGATGCCGGACGGGCCGTAGAAGATCATATTGGGGATCCTGCCGCTTTCGATGATGCGGCGCAGGGGTTTCCCCTCCCCCAGCAAATGCTGCTGTCCGACGACATCGTCGAGGGTTTTCGGTCGGATGGAATCAGCAAGTGGTGCGGACATACTTTCGCTCCTCTCTTAAGGTTATAAACGATACTTTCTGGTATTCTGTTTGTGATGGCGGTCATACAGCACGGTTTCCGCGCAGCTCCACACATCCAGAAATTCCAGAAGCTCGGCAGTATTGGACAGCTTTCCGAAGGCAGGATCGATCCCGCCGGGGTTCATTGACTGCAGATCGGGCTTGGCTTTGCCGACATTGATCTGTATGTATTTCTTACCAAGGTAGATGCGCAGCTGTCCGAGAACAGGAAGCGCCCTGGGTCTTCTCAGCTCCAGCCTGGTAATGTCATCCCGATGAAAATCAATCGTTTTGCGGAACAAACGGCGCAGGCTCATTTCTCCGGTGGCGGTATTGAAGGTCAGGCATCTGTGCTTTGTTTCCCAGTTGCCGAAAATGATGTAAAGCAGCAGCATCGGCAGAAGAAACGCCAGAACGATGACCTCCTGCATTTCCATGAACCAGCAGGCTGCACCGATGATGCCGAAGATCACCAGTGCCATAATTGCATTGTCAAAGTCACGGATCGTACTTTTCGGATCGCGGCGGACTTCATAGGTGTATTCGTCCTTCTGATAATCGATCATGTCAGTAATTCCTTTCGATGGTGCAATATGTTGATGGGCTCCTCATTTTGCAATTAACACACAGAGCTCAGCTTTCTGCGAGCTGAAATCGTTCCGCGCATTCGAACGTTCTCATTCAATCCAGATCGACTGAAAAATACACTTTGCCAAAATCCTGTTGTTTCAGTGCATTATCGGATATCATCCAGAAGAGATTATGCAGGCACCCCTCATTGTAAGCATACTGCAAAAGCAGATGGGTGCATTCATCGACATCCGGACAATTGCAGCCGCTCGGATAACCGAACAACTTGTTGGAAGAAGACATGAGACATTCAAAATCATACATGGGTGCAAGCTCTGATAAGGCCTCCAGCTGCGATCCGTCCAGTTCATAGCCAAGTGCAGGATATTCATAACCACTGCTGAATGTCATGCCAATTTCCGAAAATGCTTCAGTGAAGTACTTGGTGTAATACGGCACTGGCGGCCCTGTGCGGCGCAGTGCGGACAGGTCGCCATTGTACCAGATGACCTTCTGGTACGCAGTGTTTTCCGGATGATCGGCGATGCTTTCATGGTAACGATTGGTTTCATGGATGTTCATAATCTCCCCGCTCCAGAAAAAATAGAGCATTCCGGTATGCGGCAGGAGGTTTTTCCGGTCATAGGGAGCGATGTCAGCAAGATTGATCTGTGCTGCAAGCTGCATGGCGGATTCCTCATAGCGTTCTGAGCGATTGCCCCAATTGCAGGTATAGCCGGACATGGTGGGATATGGGATCTCTGGAGGAAGATCGGGATAACCACCGAATTTACTTGCACCGACCGGAATTTTCGTCCGTTCTTTGTCTATAGCTATCTGAATAGAATTGCGTCTGTACGGGCGGACAAGCTCTGCAAATGCAGTTTCTCCTTTTTCAAGGAGGTATTCTGTCAGGTCTTTTTCGGGTTTTCTCATAAGGCTGTGTCCTTTCATCATTTGCATGAACTCTTGTAATGACAGGGCTTCGGGCATAGCTTTCATCTCCTTTCAGCGGCGGTGTACATCAGAATTGATGCGGTTTATCAAAGTAATCAATATGTTTCAGAATCAGTTGTAACGCTAATGCAACGATTTTTTGATAATTCTGATCATTAAATTCATACCATTTCCCTTTGTGTGGTTCAATTCTCAATCTTTCATTTGTATATCCATAATTAGATTTTTTAATCAATTCCGGGGTTACTTCATCCCAATAGCAGAAGTTGCCTTCTTTCCCCTTATACGGATATGCAACAGCTAATTCAATCACAAATGATCCGCCATATCTATTAAATTGAAATGACAGGTAATCAACCTTTCCATCATCAAATATTCTTTTGAAATGAGGAAAACTACCCTTAAAATTGAATTTTCGCAGTTCAGGAACAATAACCGATTTTATTTCTCTATTTACTGCTTCTCTCAGATCCATCTCTATCCTCCGATAACCTCTGTTCTACCCCAAAACAAAGGGCGGACACCGTCCGCCCTTTGCCTATTTCTTCGCTTATTGCGGCTCTGCGCAAAATAATTTTCAGCAGCGTGTTACGCGCTTATTCGTACAGCGGATACTTCTCACAGATCGCAGTCACGCCTGCACGGATCTCGTCTGCCTTGTTCTCAAAGTCCGTTGCGCACAGGTAGATGTACTCAGCGATCATTTCCATTTCTTCAACGCCCAGACCTCTGGTTGTCACAGCCGGTGTACCGATTCTGATACCGCTTGTAACGAACGGCTTCTCAGGATCGTTGTGGATCGCGTTCTTATTGACAGTGATATAAACCTCGTCCAGTCTGTACTCCAGCTCCTTGCCGGTGATGTTGAACGGACGCAGGTCAACCAGCATCAGGTGGTTGTCGGTACCGCCGGATACCAGATTGAAGCCGCGCTTTACCAGACCCTCAGCGAGTGCGTTTGCATTCTCGATGATTCTCTGCTGGTATTCCTTGAACTCGGGCTTCAGTGCTTCGCCGAAGCAAACTGCCTTAGCTGCAATGGTGTGCATCAGAGGGCCGCCCTGTGTGCCGGGGAAGATCGCGGAATTGATCTTCTTTGCGAGATACTCGTTGTTGGTCAGGATCAGACCGCCTCTCGGACCTCTCAGGGTCTTGTGAGTAGTGGTGGTTACGATGTCAGCATACGGAACCGGAGACTCGTGGAGACCTGCTGCAACCAGACCTGCGATGTGCGCCATATCTACCATGAACAGCGCGCCGACAGCTCTTGCGATCTCGGAAAGCTTCTTGAAATCAATTGCTCTCGGATATGCGGATGCACCAGCAACGATCAGGCGGGGCTTGTTCTTCACAGCCAGCTTGTAAACGGTCTCATAGTTGATGGTCTCAGTCTCGTCATCCAGACCGTAGGAAACGAAGTTGAAGTACTTACCGGACAGATTCACAGGGGAACCATGTGTCAGGTGGCCGCCGTCTGCAAGGCTCATGCCAAGAACGGTATCACCGGGCTGCAGTACTGCGAAATATGCAGCGGTGTTTGCCTGTGCACCGGAGTGGGGCTGTACATTGGCATACTTTGCACCGAACAGCTCGCAAGCTCTCTTGATCGCGATCTCCTCAACCACATCAACGCACTCGCAGCCGCCGTAGTAACGCTTTGCCGGATAGCCCTCAGCGTACTTGTTGGTCAGAACGCTGCCCATAGCTGCCATCACAGCCGGGGAAACAATGTTTTCGCTTGCGATCAGCTCGAGGTTTCTTCTCTGGCGTGCAAGCTCCTGCTGCATGCCTGCGCCGACCTCGGGGTCAACGCTTTCTACATAACCGATGGTATCAATCAGATTGTTGAACATGGGTAATTTCTCCTTTGTATTGAAATTCCGCCGTTTCGCGGCGGTCATGCCGCAGCTTCCGCACGGCTTGGACTCACATAATTTTATTATACACGATTGGAACAGAAATTGCAAGGGGTTTTGCGGATTTTTCCGCAGGTTCCCAAAAAGCTACTTCAGCAGCTTCCCTTCCGCGTCCGTTTTCAGGTTGCCGGTTGCCAGACGGATGACATCGATGAATCCCCAGAGCCAGCTGAACACGCCGCAGCTTGCGACGGAGATCACGATCTTGATGATGCCGAATTTGTGATATCCCAGATAGAAATCATGGATGCCGAACGCGCCGCCGACGATAGCCAGAACGATCGCAAGCACCTTGCTGCGGCTGCTGATCTGCGGTTCGGGGGCACCGCCGTAGTACCCCTGCGGCGTCTGGCTCCAAGGATTCTGGGGAGGTATGTAATTGACCTGACCGTAGCGGTCGCCGTAATCATTGCCGTAGGAGGGGCCGCCGAAGCGTCCTGCACCGGGCGGAATGATCTTCTGGATGCCGCGCACGAGGTCCTGCACAAAGCCGATCTCGCCCATATCCTGTCCCTGAATGTTCTTGAATTCGGGCGGCATCGCGTAGGGATCCATGTCGCAGTAGCAAGGGATCAGCACCTTGGAGCGATCCTCACGCATCATATGCAGGAAGCGGCTCCACTCGTTCTTGACCCAGACCGCCTGGAAATGCTCCGGTCTGGTACCCAGCGCCAGCATGACCTTCGCGGACTGCAGCGCGGAGAAGATATACGGTTCGTACTCCTGTCCGAGCTTATCCTCGAGGGTGATCCTTGCAAAGAACACCCGATAACCCTGCGCCGTCAAGGCATTGTACATATCCTGCGCCATCACGCTGTCCTTGGTGCGGGCACCGTACTCATCGCTTTCCTTATAACAGATGAAGATGTCATACGAAGCCGTGCGCTGCGCAGTTGCAAGAATGGACTGCTGCAGCCGGTCGATGCGGACGGCCTCCTGCCGATAGAACTCGGCAATGGTCGGCTGTGCATAGCCGACTGCGAGGTTGAAATTGGCATCGGACTGGATGTGGTCATAGGAGGTTCTGTGACAGGTCGGGATCTTCCGTCCCGTACCGGGATCGTCCACATATTCAATGCCGTATTTGCACAGACACAGACCCCAGTAGGATTCGGCGTCCTGCGGATTTTCGGCAATAATGGCTTCAAAAACGCCGGCAGCCTTATCGAACTCACTCTGCATTCGCAGCTGATTGGCGCGGCGGTACAGTGCACTGCGGCGGTCGTCAAAGAACGATACCGTCTGTGCAGTTCCGCAATATTCACATTTTGTGATCGTAGTGCCATCCATAACCTGGAGATTGGCATCGCACATTTTGCACTTGAATACAGCCATGGTGATTTTCCCCTTATCCGATTTCTGTCCGTCGAACCGGACGCATACAAGTTTATTATACCATTTCGCAGCATTTCTGTCAACTATTCACGGCGTATTTCCCCAAAAAACGGACCCCCACCCGTTCGGGAGAAGGTCCGTATGACACGTTAATCCAGCTCATGGATCTGCTGGTAGATCTCCTGCATCTGCATATCGGTCAGCGCAATGGTCTCGGCGCATTCGCGCAGCTCCGCCTTAAGGGAGGCAGGCACCGTGCAGCTCGTCTTATAGTGCAGCTGGTGCTCGAGGCTCGCCCAGAAATCCATGGCGATCGTGCGGATCTGGATCTCCACCGGCACTTCCTTCCGGCAGGTGGACATATACACCGGCACCGTCAGCACCATATGCAGGCTGCGGTAGCCGCTGGGCTTGGGGTTTTTGATATAGTCCTTGACCTTGACCAGCTTCATCTCGTTGTGATGCGTCAGCAGCTCCGCAACGGCGTAGATATCGTCGATATAATAGCAGATCACACGGACACCGGCAATGTCCATCAGGTGGCTCTGTGCGGATTTTGCCGAAACCGGAAATCCCTTGCGCTGGAGCTTTTCCACGATGCTCTGCGGAGATTTGATACGGCTGTCGATATTGTGAATGGGATTGCGCTGGAATTTCATGCCGAATTCGTTGTCGTAGATGTTCAGCTGCGTTTTCACGATCTCTGCAGCGGATTCATACAGATGCTCCAGCTCCAGAAACTCGTAGAATGCAGTCATGATCTGTTCACGTTCCGCCGGAACGATCTGTTCGATTGTGTCTAAATAGAAGTTCTTTTCGTCCATCTTGCCTGCACCTGCTTTCTGTAGTGTGTTGTAAGTCGGATGATATTGTATTCCATTATAGCACAGTTTGCAGGGCTTTGCAAGCGATATCACGAATTTTTCACGGCATTTTTATCCTGTTTTCCAATGGGGCATCCTCCCTTCCCCCTTGAGAGGGGGCAAGCCCCTTGGAACCCCTTTTTGCATTTACGGAATCGTCAGCTCCCAGCCTGCCTGAATATAGTCCCTTGTCATGCGCGGATATTTCTTCCGGTTGCATTCCACGATGGCGTCCGGCGTTGTGGAAAAACGTCTGCCGATTTTCGTCAGCGTATCGCCGCGCTTCACCTTGTAGGTTTTCTTCCCCTGATCAAAACGGCTGAGCTGGTACGTCTCGATCAGACGGATGAGCTTTCCAGCATAATCCGGATCCGTCGCGTAGCCGGCCGCCTTCACGGCGTGGCATGCCGCCTTGTAGTCCTGCTCGCCGACCACTGCCCTGTAGCGAGCCAGACCGCACAGGAACGCCGTGTGATCCGCAACGGATGCCTCCCAGCTGTCATAGGCGCGGAAGCACGCGGTCTCCTGCGTGAAGTTCACGCCGTCATAGCATTCCTGCGTTTTGCAGCTGTAGACCTTTCCCTTCCAGCCAGTGCCTGCCTTGATCCCGAAGAGGGCATTGGCCTTTTTCGTCAGGGATGACTGTCCCCAGCCGGATTCGAGGATCGCCTGCGCGATCGTCAGGCTCGGCAGGATCCGATCACCATGCTTTGCAGCGAGCGCGCCCACGGTTTCAATAAAATTCTTCTGTTTGTCCGTCATTTGTGTTCTCCTTTCTCTTTGAGCAGATCGATGGCATTGCGGATGACCGCCGGAATGGGCACACCCATCATGCCGGCATTTTCGATGATGGAAACCAGCTCATTGGCGAGGAACGCCGCACAGACGCCATCGCGCAGGTAGCCCGTTCCCATCATGCAGTCCAGCCTGTGCGCGATCAGCACCATGAGCAGCATCATGCCCTTGCGGAGCAGTCCCTGAAAGCCCACGCGCGAGCTGAGTCCGCCGCTTTCGGTTTTCTTCGAGTGCCGGAAGATCCCTGCCACGGCAAAGCCCGACAGGTAGTCCACCGCCATGCAGACAGCAAGTGCCTGCATGGCAGCATCCCAGCCGCCGAGCATCCAGGAACAGATGCTCCCCATTGCGCCGGCAGCGGCGCAGAATTTTACCTGCATTGCATCACCCCCTTTCATAAGGGGGCAAAATCGGGCAGAAGTGGTACGCCGGCGTACCACGATCCTGAAAGATTCACAAAAGCTTTACAAACAACGAAAAATCCCCTCCGATGCAGGCATCGGAAGGGATCGTATCGGATGAAATTACTTGGAGAGCATCTCCTTGAAGCGGCGCATTGCCTCGATGGTGTTGTCTCTGTCGCCGAAGGCAGTCAGGCGGAACCAGCCGTCGCCGTTCTTACCGAAGCCCTCGCCGGGTGTGCCGACAACGGCGATCTCTGCGAGCATCTTATCGAAGAACTCCCAGCTGCCCATGCCGTTCGGACACTTGAACCAGATGTAGGGGGAGTTGATGCCGCCGGTATACTTGATGCCCAGCTCCTCCATGGTCTGTGCGATGATCTTCGCATTTTCCTGGTAGTAGCGGATATTCTCCTTGATCTGCTTCTGGCCTTCCTCGGTGAAGACAGCCGCTGCTGCGCACTGTACCGGATAGGAAACGCCGTTGAACTTGGTGCCCTGACGGCGGCCCCAGAGCTGTGCAATGCTTACCTCAGTGCCGTCGGAAGCCTTCACCTTCAGTGCCTCCGGAACAACGGTGTAGCCGCATCTCACGCCGGTAAAGCCTGCGGTCTTGGACAGGGAGCACATCTCGATGGCGCATTCCTTTGCACCCTCGATCTGGAAAATGCTTCTCGGCAGATCGGGATCGGTGATGAATGCCTCGTACGCTGCGTCGAAAATGATGATCGCGCCCTCACGCTTTGCATAGGCAACCCACTGCGCCAGCTGCTCCTTGGTGTATACGGAGCCGGTCGGGTTGTTCGGGGAGCAGAGGTAGATCAGGTCAGCATGTACGCTGTCGTCGGGCATTGCTGCGAAGCCGTTCTCCTCGTTGGAGTCAGCAAAGATCACCTTTCTGCCGCTCATGCGGTTGCTGTCCACATATACCGGATATGCCGGATCCGTGATCAGAACCACGTTGTCATCGCCGAAGATGTCCACGATATTGCCGCAGTCGCTCTTTGCGCCGTCGTTCACGCGGATCTCATCCGCGGAAACGTCCGCACCGAAGCTCTTGTAATAATCGGAGATCGCATTCTTGAGGAAATCATAGCCGGCACCGCTGTCCTCGTAGCCCTTGAAGGTCTCCTTCACGCCCATTTCGTCAGCGCCCTTCTTCATTGCCTCCACAACAACGGGAGCCAGCGGCAGGGTCACGTCGCCGATGCCCATGCGGATGAGCGCAGCGTCGGGATTTGCTGCCTTGAAGGCATTGACCTTCTTGGCGATGTTGATGAACAGGTAGTTCTTTTCCAGCTTCAGGAAATTTTCGTTGATTGTAACCATTGTTTTTTACTCCTTTGTCATAATATCAGTTCCGCTCTGTCAGCAGAGGGGACAGGGAATCTGGGAAATGTCGATCTCACCGTCAAAGACATGGGTCGCAGGGCCGGTCATCATCACGGTACCGTCGGAGCGGTAGGTGATCTTCAGCTCGCCGCCGCGCAGCTGCACGGTGATCTCCTCGTCGTGTCTGCAATAGCCGTTCTCGACCGCTGCCACGACGGTTGCGCAGGCGCCCGTGCCGCAGGCGAAGGTCTCGCCGCTGCCGCGTTCCCACACGCGCATGAAGAGCGTATGGTCATCCAGCACCTGTACGAATTCGGTATTGATGCGTTCCGGAAAGAGCGCATGGTTCTCAAAATGCGGGCCGATCTCCTCAAGCTTCAGGGTCATGGGATCCTCCTGCATGAAAACGATGCAGTGGGGGTTGCCCATGGAAACACAGCTCACGGTGTATTCCGTGCCGTTCACGGAAAGCGGCTGTGCAATGAAGCGCTCGCCCTCTGCCTTCACGGGGATCTCCGCAGGGCGGAGGATGGCCTTACCCATATCGACAGTCGCGGCAACTGCCACATCGTCGGAGGTTTCGAGGGTAATGTATTTGATACCGGACTTCGTTTCGATGGAAAGTTCCGTTTTCTTCACGATCCCGTTATCATAGGCGAATTTCGCCACGCAGCGGATACCGTTGCCGCACATCATGCCCTCCGAGCCGTCGGCATTGAACATGCGCATACGGCAGTCGGCGATCTCCGAGGGGAGAACGAGGATCAGGCCGTCGGCACCGATGCCGAAGTGACGGTCGCTGACGAAACGGGAGACGGGCTCCGGAAACGGAATGGTCTCGGTAAATCCATTGACATAGATATAGTCATTGCCCAGACCATGCATCTTACTGAATTTCATAGCATGTACTCCTTTCAGATCGTTCAAGGCTTACTCTCTTATTATATATGATTCCGGCGGAAAAATCAAGACCGTGGGTGAGATTTTCTTCCGGCATAAAAAAATCCGCCTTCGGGCGGATAAAAAACGTCATGTTTCCGTGGGAGTCGTCTCTTCATCATCGGTGCCGATGACCTCTTCCTCGCAGCACTGCATAAAATGCTTGAGCATTTCGCTCACCGAGTCCAGCGTTTGGATCGCCGTCGCGAGCTTTGCCTGCGAGCGATAGAACAGCTCTTTGTAGTCCGGTTCGTTTGCCATGGTATCACCTCCTTTATATACACTTATAATTATACACACGAAAGTGTGAATTGTCAAGAGGAAATATGTATATTATAGTAATTATATACCCATTTCGGTGTATACCTACAGGAGGTCATAAAATGATACGTCTTAAATTGGAACAGCTCTTGACAGAAAAGGAAATGACGCGCTATCGGCTTTCACAGCTGACTGAAATTCAATTTCAGACCATTGATAAATACTACAAGAACAAGGTCAACCGCTATGACGGTTATATTCTGTCGCAGATCTGCAAGGTGCTGGGCTGCACTGTCGGGGATCTGCTGGAATATGTGGAGGATGGGAGCGACGCGTAAACTGCCCTCCCCCTGCCCCCCTCCCTAAAGGGAGGGGGAAGAGAGAGGGTGCTGCCGCACCCTCAAACCCGCCCTGGGAGCAATCGCTTCGCTCGCTCCCAGCCCCGTTAGTTAGGCGCGTTGTAGAAAGTACACGTCGACCGTCTTCTGCGAAGTCTTCTTGATCTGTATTAGAGAGCGCAGAGTCCGCGCTCCCTACATGCGCCAAAATCGCAACACTATTGAAAAACGCCGGCAATGCCGGCGTTTCAGCTTGTCAAAAAAGGGGCAATTTCCTGAAAATTGCCCACAGCTAACGCACGC
>CAYYIT010000013.1:0-49581 GCA_964472035.1 uncultured Ruminococcus sp. | reverse complement strand
GGAGGGCTTGCTTATTGGGGATATTCGTTTAGGGTGGGTTTATTGACAAGCTGACAGCACCACCCGAGGGTGGTGCTGTTTACAGTGCTATTTCATCAATTATGCCTTCATTTCCGCATTGACTGCGTCGAATTCATCGATGATCTCCTGCTCCGGCTTGCCGGTAGCAAGGGAAACGATGATGTTCACGATCAGCGCCAGAACAAATGCCGGCAGCAGCTCATAGATCGCAAACAGACCGCCGAGCTTTACGGCAATGATGTACTTCCAGACGAATACCATTACGCCGCCGGTGAGCATACCCGCCATGGCACCCCACTTGTTGGAGTTCTTCCAGAACAGTGCGCAGAGCATAACCGGACCGAAGGTCGCGCCGAAGCCTGCCCATGCAAAGGATACGATGCGGAATACAGAGCTGTCCGGATTCCATGCAACAAATACAGAAAGTACTGCGATCGCTACGAGAACGATTCTTGCAGAAAGCATGGACTGCTTCTCGGTCATCTTGATCTTGAACACGCCCTTGAGCAGGTTCTCGGAGGCACTGGAGGAAGCCGCCAGCAGCTGGGAGTCGGAGGTGGACATGGTGCTTGCCAGGATGCCGGAGAAGATCAGACCGGCAAAAATTGCAAACAGCACGCCGTTCTCACTCATCAGCAGGGCCATATCCATGATGATGGTCTCCGCATCTGCAAGAGAACCGATCTTGCCAACAGATGTCAGCGCATTGCCGACGATACCGATGAATACAGCAACACCCATGGAGATCACGACCCATACGGTTGCGATCCTTCTGGAGATCTTTACCTTTTCCTTGTCCTCGATCGCCATGAAGCGCAGGAGAACGTGGGGCATACCGAAGTAGCCAAGACCCCATGCAAGCAGGGATGCGATGGTCAGGATGCTGTAGGGGCTGGAGGTGTTGGTCTCGGGATCATGCGCCTGCATGACATCCAGATAGCCCACCAGCTCGCCTGCGTTGTCCATGACTGCGCCCATACCACCGGCTGTCACAACGCCGAATACGACGATGATGATCAGTGCAAGCGTCATCACGATGCTCTGGATGAGGTCGGTGGTGGATGCTGCCAGGAAGCCGCCGACACTGGTGTAGGCGATGATGATCACGGCACTCATGATCATGGCTGCATGGTAGGGCATATCGAAGAGTGTACCGAAGAGCTTGCCGCAGGCTGCAAAGCCGGACGCAGTGTAGGGTACGAAGAAGATAAGGATGATCACCGCAGATACACCCATGAGGATGTGCTTGCTGTCACGGTAGCGGTTGGAGAAAAAGTCCGGAATGGTGATGGAGTTGCTGCACTTCTGGGTGTATACACGCAGACGCTTGGCAACGATCAGCCAGTTGACATAGGTACCGATGGCAAGGCCGACTGCAGTCCAGACTGCCTCTGCACAGCCGGTGAGGTAAGCAACGCCCGGCAGACCCATGAGCAGCCAGCTGCTCATATCGGATGCCTCCGCGCTCATTGCGGTCACGATGGGACCGAGCTTTCTGCCGCCGAGGTAGAAGTCGCCGACATTTTCGTTTTTCTTTGCACAACGGATGCCGATGAACACCATCATGCCCATGTAGGCAAGAATGGTGATCAGGATTGCGATCAGGTTTGAACTCATGATTGTTTGGTATGAAATAGCGGATGCTACGTCATACGCCTCCTTTCTGTCATTTCAGATAATTGTGGGGTTCGCTGAGAGATCAGCGATGGTTGCCGCCGCCGCCAAAGCCGCCGGAGCTGAAGCCGCCGCCGCCGCCTCCTCCGCCGCCGCCGGAGGAAGATTCGATCTTCACCTTTCTGGTGTAGGTGCGGATATAATTGTCATACTGCTGGTGGTAGATGACATTCTTGCGGTTCACGTACGCGGTCGGGGACAGGCTGGACTTGAACTTGTAACGGGACTTGACACCGAAGTAGGTGATCGCCGCGATCACAAGACCGATGCCCGCACCGCACAATCCCATGAAGGCCACTTGCCCCCAGTCGATAAAGGGCTTGCGTGCGGAGCGCAGGATCTCGCCGTCCTCGAGATAGAGGTAGCAGTTCCACACGTCGTCGTAGACGTAGTACCGCTCATCCGGAACGCCGGCATCATAATAGTACTCCACGAGCGATGCAAACTCGTAGAGCAGTCCCTCGACATCCTCGCTGCCGACGGGATAGAGGTAATTGTTCAGCGTGCTGAACATGGCGCTGATGCGGTCATAGTCATTGCTGTTCGTGTAATAGAACTGGCCCATGCCGCGGGTAGCGATGTAGTCGTACGGCTCGATGCCGTCCAGATCGACATAGTAGATCAATCCGTCGGAATGTTCGCCGAACAGCTCAAGATAGGTGTTCTTGGTGAGTGTCTCCGTGGCACTGTCGGAGCGGTTCTTGCTGCCGAGGATGACGGCAACATTCATGCCGGTCCTGTCAGCAGCCGCCTGCAGGGCGTCCAGGCACTCATCATGCTCCTCCTCCGTCAGGTAGGTGCGCTCCTCCCAGAGGATCGCTTCTGCCGCGGAAACGGAAATGCCGCAGGCAAGGAACATGATGGTACAGGTCAGAAGGGCGATCCAGTATTTTCTCATATCAGCAGCCCTCCCAACACGCCGAATGCGGTGCACAGCACGGCGGCAAGTGCGCTGACTGCCAGAAGCTTCGCCTTATTGAGGGGCGGTGTGCCGGCCTGCTTGCCGGTCTGGCCGTTGATGGCAAACGCGTACTGCTTCTCCTTGTACTGGTAGGTCATGAACCACACAGGGAGGAGCATGTACTGCCATCGGGTATTCAGCACATGCATATCCGACTGCGTCACGCGGACGGAATCGTAGCCGACCATGGAGGCGCGAAGCAGCTGGTCGCTGCCGTTCACGGCACGGCGGCTGACACGGGGGAAGACCTGCCCCCTGTTGATATCGTACTTATCGGAGAGGAAACCGCTCAGATACGCCATTTCAAACTCCTTGGTCTCACGGTAGTCGAACGGCTCGATGGCTTCCATCAGGGCATCCTCGATCTTGCTGGCGCCGTCCGCCGGAATGCCGTTGAACTGGATGGAGGCATAGCGGTAGACATCGAACTCCTTGGTTTCGGTATAGCGGTAGCTGCCCGTTGACCAGGAGCGGATCTTCTTGCAGATGGCATGCATTTCGCCGCTGACATCGCAGTCGGCCACCCAGAAGGGCACGTACACGCCCTGCATATGGAGCAGCTGGCTTTCCGAAGTAAAGCTCTTGGGCAGGAACCAACGCTTCTTGCACCATTTCTTGAAGATATCATGCGCCTCATCCCGTGCGATCTTGAACGGAATGACCTTTGCCGGCCGAAATTCGCCGGAGAGTCTTCCCTGCAGCACGACCGGATTGTGGCAGTAATAGCATTCTGTCGCGGAGGTATTCTGGTCCGTCATCAGCTCCGCGCCGCAGCTCGGGCAGAGGTAGAGATTGGTGTTCTCCACGAACTCCTCCTGCTTGGGTGCCATTTCGGCTTGTTCCGCGCGCATTTTTTCGTTGGCAGCCTTGCACTCCTCCGGAGTGAAGAAGCTGTCGCAGTATTCGCATCCGAAGCCCTGCTTCTTGGGATCGAACCGCAGCTCTGCACTGCAGTTGGGGCAATGGTACTGCTGCACCGTCTTATGATCGCTCATGGCATCCTCCTTTCCTGCCGGAAACCGGCATCGTTATTCAAACAATTTATTATAACATATTCTGATATAAAGCACAAGTGCTTTGAGGCTCAGAAAGCAGCTAAAACCTGTATTTTCCGCACTTGTAAAACAAGTCCTGCTTCACATTGCATTCCGGATGATCAGACATTGACAAAACCTGAACCGTGTTGTATAATAAATAACAGAGAGCACACCATAACGGTGGCGGTCAATCCTGCCTAACAGCCCGTCCCCTCTTCCTCACTCTGCTCGGCATCTCCCCACCCCGTGGGGCGTCACCCGGAAGGGAGTGACTATTATGGACTCTGTCGTAACATGGGATCAGTTGATTCAGCTTGGTCTTCTCATCGTCGCTACAGTATCGTTTTTCTATACGATTGTACATAATAATAAACGGAAATAACCGCCCTGCTACCACATAGGACGGTTACTTCTGTAGCTATCTATTTGGGAGCGACCGTCATCGGTGTGCTCTCTTTACTTAAATTATAGCACACCCTCCTGCATTATGTCAAGAGATTTATAAAAATAGCGGGCAGATTTTTCCCAAACGATACACACACAGAAACACAGACTGCCATCCCGCCCCGAAGCGGGATGGCATTGTTCTTGCAATTAGAGCTTGCGGTTGTCGATCACGCGCTTCGCCTTGCCCTCGGAACGGGGCAGGGACTTGGGCGGGCAGATCGTAACCTTTGCCAGCACGCCGACAACGGACTTGATCTCGTCCTTGATCTCCTTCTGGAGGCGCTGCATATTGGCAAGGCTGTCGGTGAAGGCTTCCTCGGTCATTTCCACCTGTACCTCGAGCGTATCGGCATTGTTCACTCTGTCTACGATGAGCAGATAGTGCGGCGCTACGCCCTTGGTGCGAACCAGGACAGTCTCGATCTGGGACGGGAATACATTGACGCCGCGGACGATGATCATATCATCGGTTCTGCCGGTGATCCTGCCCATGCGGACGGTGGTTCTGCCGCAGGCACACTTTTCTGCATTCAGTGTGCAGATATCGTGGGTTCTGTATCGCAGCATCGGCATGCCTTCCTTGGTGATGGTGGTGAATACCAGCTCACCGGGAGTGCCGTAGGGCAGCGGCTCGCCGGTCTCGGGATCGATGATCTCTGCAATGACATGGTCCTCATTGACATGGGAACCGTTCTTTTCGAGGCACTCGAAGGCAACGCCGGGGCCGGCGATCTCGGTCAGGCCGTAGATATCACAGGCTTCAATGCCCAGCAGCTCCTCGATCTTCAGGCGCATTTCCTGTGTCCAGGGCTCCGCACCGAAGAGACCCGCCTTGAGCTTCAGCTCGGAGGGGTCGATGCCCATATCGTGGATGGCCTCGCCAAGGTATGTCGCATAGGACGGTGTGCAGCAGAGAATGGTGGAACCCAGCTCGCGCATCATCATGATCTGGCGCTGGGTGTTGCCGCTGGACATCGGAATGACCATGGCACCGATCCTGTTTGCGCCCTGATGCGCGCCCAGACCGCCGGTGAACAGGCCGTAGCCGTAGCATACCTGTACGATATCATCCTTGCCGCCGCCGACTGCGGTCATGGCACGGGCAACCATTTCTGTCCAGACCTCCACGTCGTTCTCGGTATAGCCGGAAACGATGGGCTTGCCGGTGGTACCGGAAGAACCCTGAATGCGGACGATCTGGTCGTTCGGAACAGCAAACAGGCCGAAGGGGAAGGTATCGCGCAGGTCGGTCTTCTCGGTGAAGGGCAGGAGACGGATGTCGTCCACCGTCTTGATGTCCTCGGGCTTTACGCCCTTGGCATCCATACGCTCGCGGTACAGCGGCACGTTATTGTACACATGCTCCACGGTCTTGCGCAGACGCTCGCCCTGGAGCTTGCGAAGTTCCTCGCGGTCCATGCATTCTACTTCGGGTCTGTATATTTTGTGGTCCTTCATACGAATTAACTCCTTTTTTGTGAAATAAGCTGATAAAATTATACCATATCGATCTCCATCTGTCAAGAATTTTTTTACCACTTTAATGGATAAAAACTGTGCATTGACAATCCGGCGGCGATGTGCTAAAATAGAGCTGATAGTTCTGGCTACGAGTCAGTAAAGGAGTGAATGCGTATGTTCCTTTCCCGTCCACACCTGTTTTACACCAGAATCATGGCGTTTCTGCAGCTGGGCTTCGGCGGCTTCTTCAGCGCGCTTGTGCTGATGGGCGTGATCGCGGATCTGTACAATGACGAATCGCTCAAAAGCAGCGTTTCGACCGGACTTGCGTGCTTTACGGCATTTTTCTGTATTTTCCTGCTGGGCATCCGGAATCTGCTCCTGATCGGCAGGGCGAACCGTTTCAATAGCCTGTTCATGGGCAGCCAGAGCGGTGCACTGAAGCTCTCCGTGCTTTCCGTGACACTCGGCATGCCGCCGTACCGCTGCCGCAAGCGCTTCGACAGCGCTGTGCGTCAGGGGCTTCTTGTGAACTGCCATCTGGAGCTTCAGGGCGAGCCGACCGTGATGCTGCACGGCAAACCCTCCGGCGTGAACTACCTTGTCCGCCGCAAAACGATCGGCATGCATCTGCTGGCGGTGCTGCTCATCGGCTTCAGCGGATTTCTTCTGATCCTGTTCATTTTCTCGTTGGTCGAGAAGCTGACGGGCGCGAGTGATTTTTCCGAGGACGACACCGGCACCTGGCTCGGCATCGGCATCATTTCCAGCGGCATCATGCTGCTGGGACTGTGGATCCGTGACCAGATCGGCAGAGCCTACCGGTTTTCGAGCTTTTTCAGCGACGACGCGGACGGCATCGTTCCGCTGCGGACGACCGCGGCGGTGCTGGGGCTGCCCATGCACAAGCTGGCACGCGAATTCGACGCGCTGGTGCGCAGGGGGTATCTGTGCAACTGCCATCTCGCGGCGGCGCCGGAGCCGCAGATCGTCCTGCACAACGGTGCAGCGAACGTCAGGGAGCGTTTCATTGCGGTATCCTGCCCGGGCTGCGGCGCCTCCAACACCTTCAAGGTCGGCTTCATCGGCAAATGCAGGTTCTGCGGCAGACATATTCAGGTATGAGTCCTCCGGACGGCACTTCGGTGCCGTCCGGATTATTTTATAAAAGGACAGCCTCTTCAGCTCTGCCCACCCCCTAACCCCCTCCCAGAGGGAGGGGGAAGTTTTGGCGGGGCTGCGCCCCACAGCCCGCTTCCCGCCCGAGGGCAGGGATGGGGACTTCGTCCCCTTGCCCCCTCTTAAGACAACACTCTGCCTTTCTATGAAGTTCTTTATTGAACAGCCCTAAAGACTCCTCTCCGGTGCCGTCCGGAATTTTTTCACGCCGCACGCAAATTTCTCTTGTAATCGCTGTGAATTTGTGCTATAATGAAGTGTATATGTAAATTCACGGGAGGCGAAAGGCATGGTGCATTTTGGCAACGAATGGGATATCCTGCTTGCGGACGAGCTGGCAAAGCCCTATTATCAGGCGCTCCGGCAGTTCCTTGCGGCGGAATACCGCGCAGGCACGGTTTATCCGAACCAGTACGACATCTTCAATGCGCTCAAATACACGACCTACAGCAGTGTGCGCGTCGTGATCCTCGGGCAGGACCCCTACCACGGCCCCAATCAGGCGCACGGCCTGAGCTTTTCGGTCAAAAAGGGCGTACCGCCGCCGCCGTCCCTGCAGAATATCTTCAAGGAGATCCGCGACGATCTCGGCATCGACAACCTCGGAAAGCACGGCGAGCTGACAAGCTGGGCAAAGCAGGGCGTCCTGCTGCTCAACACCGTGCTCACCGTCCGAGACGGCGAGGCCGCAAGCCACCGCGGCAAGGGCTGGGAGCAGTTCACCGACACCATCATCCGGCTGCTCAATCTCCGCGAGGATCCGATCGTGTTCCTGCTCTGGGGCGCACCCGCAGGCGCGAAGGCACAGCTCATCCAGAATCCCTGCCACCTTGTCCTGAAGGCGGCGCATCCAAGCCCACTGTCCGCATTCCGCGGCTTCATGGGCTGCCGGCATTTCTCACAGACCAACCAATTCCTGAAAAGCCACGGCTTTGCGGAGATCGACTGGTCGATCGACTGACATAAGGAGGAAGACAATGGAACACAGCAAACCGATCTTTTCATTTGAAGTCTTTCCGCCCAAGCCCACCTCCCCCGTGGAGAGCGTTTCGAACGCCTTTGCGGAACTGGCGGCGCTGCGGCCGGATTTCATCAGCGTGACCTACGGCGCAGGCGGCGGCGTGAACGGCGGCAGACTGACCTGCGAGCTGGCAGCGCGCCTGAAAAACGAATACGGCATCAAGCCCGTGGCGCACCTTCCCTGCATCTCCTACACGAAGGAGGAGATCACGCAGGTGCTGGAGGATTTCAAGGCAAACGGCATCACCGACATCCTTGCACTGCGCGGCGACAAAAGTCCGGAGCGTCCCGAAAAGGACGATTTCCGCTACGCAAGCGAGCTGATCGATTTTATCCGCAGCAAGGGCGATTTCAACCTCATGGCGGCATGCTATCCGGAGGTGCATCCGGAGGCGCGCTCGGCTGCCGATGACCTGCGCCACCTCAAGGAAAAGGTGGACAAGGGCGCGGATCACCTGATCTCGCAGCTCTTCTTCAACAACGAAAACTTCTACGATTTCCGCGAAAAATGCGATATCATCGGCATCAACGTGCCGATCGAGGCGGGCATCATGCCCGTTGTGAATGCAGCCCAGATCACCAGAATGGTGAGCCTGTGCGGCGCGAGTCTGCCGAGAAAGTTCACGGTCATGATGCAGCGCTTCTCCCACAGCCCCGAGGCGATCCGCGACGCCGGCATTGCCTACGCGATCGACCAGATCGTGGACCTCGCGGCAAACGGCGTGGACGGCATTCACCTCTACACTATGAACAATCCCTATGTAGCAAAGCGCATCACCGAGGCCGTTTCGGGCATTCTGGGACGATGACGCTCCCGGGGTCCATCGACCGCGCGCAGAGCTTCCGGTACATGGGACTGCAGGGCGACGCGCCGGCGCAGCTGCATGCGCTTGCGGATACATGCGAGAAACGGCTGCTCTCTGCGGTTTCTCCGAAATACACTTACAAGGTATTCCCCCTGCGTTTTTGTGAGGAAGGCGTCCTCTGCGAGGGCAGCCGCCTGCTGCTGACGGGGGAGGACATCCGCGCGCATCTTGACGGCTGCAGCCGTGCGGTGCTGCTGTGCGTGACGCTCTCCGGCGGCGCGGATGCTGCGATCCGCAGTGCCATGGCGGAGGAGCTCACCGCCGGCACCCTGACGGATGCCATGGCGAGCGCGCTGACCGAGCAGGTCTGCGATCTTGCCGAAGAAGAGATCCTTGCCGGATTTCCGGACTGCCACGCTGCATGGCGGTTCAGTCCTGGATACGGGGATCTGCCCCTCTCGGTACAGGAGGAATTCCTCCGCGTACTGGATGCGCAGAAGCGCGTGGGCGTCTGCGTGAGCGAGTGCGGCCTTCTGCTGCCGCGCAAATCCGTCACGGCCATCATCGGACTGTCGGACAAGCCCATGGAACGGCGCAGAAAGGGCTGTGCGGCGTGTAATTTATCAAAAACCTGTCCCTATCGGGCGAAAGGAGACCATTGCAAATGACAGCGGAGCTTCTGAAACAACGGAAATTTCTCATTCTTGACGGCGGCATGGGCACCATGCTGCAGGCAGGCGGTCTGGAGGCGGGCGGCGTTCCGGAGCTGCTGAACTTCACACATCCCGAGCAGATCACCGCGATCCACCGCGCCTATATCGACGCCGGCTCCGATGTGGTCTACACCAACACCTTCGGTGCGAATCGCCTGAAAATGGCGAAAACCGGACGCAGCGTGCAGGAGATCATCGCTGCCGGCATCCGCAATGCGAGAGCTGCGGCGAAGGCGGGCACCCTCGTTGCGCTCGATATCGGCCCCATCGGGCAGCTGCTCGAACCGACGGGTACCCTGACATTTGACGAAGCCTACGACATCTTCCGGGAACAGATCGAAGCCGGAAGTGACGCGGATCTGTATATTTTTGAGACGATGACCGACCTTCTCGAGGTGCGCGCAGGCGTGCTTGCGGCGAAGGAATGCGGCGGCGGCAAGCCCATTTTCGTGACGATGAGCTTTGAGGAAAACGGCAGAACCTTCACGGGCTGCGAGATCTCCTCCATGGCACTGACGCTCGAGGGACTGGGCGTTTCCGCCATCGGCGTGAACTGCTCGCTCGGACCGGAGGAGCTTGTCCCCATCGTGCAGGAGCTGTGCAGATGGACGACGCTCCCCGTGATCGTCAAGCCCAACGCCGGACTTCCCGACCCTGTGACGAATGCCTACGCGTTCCCTCCGGAGCGCTTCGCTGCGTGCATGAAGCCCTTCGTGGAGATGGGCGCCGTGATCTTCGGCGGCTGCTGCGGCACCACCCCCGATCACATCCGTGCGGCGGCACAGACCATCCGTGCGATGGAACCAGTTCAGCGTGAGGTACATATCCCCTGTGCAGTCTGCTCGGCGAACCGGACGGTCATCATCGACCAGCCGCGCATCATCGGCGAGCGCATCAACCCGACGGGCAAAAAGCGCTTCAAACAGGCACTCATCGAACATGACATTGACTATATTCTGGGTCAGGCGATCCAGCAGGTGCAGGCGGGCGCGGACATTCTCGACGTGAATGTGGGTCTGCCGGACATCGACGAACCCGACATGATGCGCAGCGCCGTGAAGGCGATCCAGGGCATCACGGACGTGCCGCTGCAGCTCGATACGACCGATCCTGCCGCACTCGAGGCAGGCCTGCGGTGCTACAACGGCAAGCCGATCGTGAATTCCGTCAACGGCGAGGAGGAATCCCTTGCCACCGTGCTTCCGCTTGTGAAGAAATACGGTGCGGCGGTGGTCGGACTGACGCTCGACAAGAACGGCATCCCGAAGACCGCGGAGGGACGCTTCGAGATCGCAAAGCGCATCCTTGACAGGGCGCTCGCCCTCGGCATCCGCCGCGAGGATGTGTACATCGACTGCCTGACACTGACGGCTTCTGCCGAGCAGGAGGGCGTGATGCAGACGCTCCGCGCGCTCACGAGAGTGAAGCAGGAGCTTGGACTGCGCACGGTGCTGGGCGTTTCCAATATTTCCTTCGGACTGCCGAGTCGCGAGCTTGTCAACAAGACCTTCCTCACGATGGCGCTCCATGCAGGACTCGACCTGCCCATCATCAACCCGAATACCGAAAGCATGACTGCCGCAGTGCGCACCTACCGGCTGCTGGCGAACTATGATAAGAACGCCGTGGATTTCATTGCCCATTACGGCGGTGAGACACCGGCAGCAGCGGCTGCCCCTGCGGCGCAGAATATGACGCTTTCCGAGGCGATCTCCGCAGGACTCCGCAGCGAGGCAGGCGCACTGACCGGTGCGCTGCTCGAAACGACGGCACCGATGGATATCGTGAACGAACAGCTCATTCCGGCTCTGGATAAAGCCGGCGCGGAATTCGAAAGCGGCAAGATCTTCCTGCCGCAGCTGATCTCTGCCGCATCCGCGGCACAGGCGGCCTTTGAAGTGATCAAGACGAAGCTCTGCGAAACGAGCGGCGAGACCGTCAGCCGCGGCACGATCGTCCTTGCAACGGTCAAGGGCGACATCCACGACATCGGCAAGAACATCGTCAAGATCCTGCTTGAAAACTACGGCTACACGGTCATCGACCTCGGCAAGGATGTGCCCTATGAGGCTGTCGCAGAGGCGGTCGAGGCGCATCACGCGCCGCTGTGCGGACTCTCCGCGCTCATGACCACCACCCTGCCTTCGATGGAAAAGACGATCGCGCTCCTGAAGGAACGCTGCCCGTGGTGCAAGACCGTGGTCGGCGGCGCAGTACTCACGGCGGATTACGCCGAGAAGATCGGTGCGGACTTCTACGCCAAGGACGCGAAGGAATCCGTCGATGCGGCAAAGCTTGTCTTCGGAGCATGATATGAAGATCCAGTATTTTGAAGAAACCGGGCTATTTGCCCTGCATACGGCGCATTCTGCGATGCTTTTGCAGAATGCGGACGGCCATCTCGGCATGGCCTATTACGGCAGCGACGTCTCTGCGCAGGACGCAGGTTTCCTCCTGCGGACGGACTGCCACCCCTTCACGCCGGCACGGCTGCCGGGTGAGGCGGTGAATTTTCAGAACACCTTTCCCCATGCGTATCCGGCGCACGGCTGCGGAGATTTCCGCGGTGCGGCGTTTCGCGTCACGCAGGAAAACGGCACCTCCGCGTGCTGTCCCCTGTATGAGAGCCACCGGATCTATGACGGGAAGCCCGCACTTCCGGACCTGCCCCACAGCTTCGGCGACAGCTGCCGGACGCTGGAGATCGACCTTGCCGACAGGGCGGCCGGCATCCTCGTGACGCTGCGGTACACGCTCTTTGACGGGAGCGATGTGATCGCGCAGAGCGTCCGCATCCGGAACACCGGCGCAGCGCCCATCATGCTCGACCGCGCCATGTCCGCGTGCCTTTCTCTGGAGGGCGATGCGGAGCTGCTCACGCTTAACGGCGCGTGGGCAAGGGAACGCCACATCCAGCGTGTTCCCGTGCATACGGGCATCCAGAGCATCGGCAGCATCTGCGGTGCCTCCTCACACTGGCACAATCCGGCGGCGGTGCTCTGTGCGCCGGAAACGACCGAAACACAGGGCTTTGCACTCGGTATGGCGTTCGTGTATTCCGGCAATTTCCTCTTGCAGTGCGAGAAGGACTACTCCGGCGGCATCCGGCTGATGCTGGGACTGCATCCGGAGGAATTCGGCTGGGAGCTGCAAGCAGGCGAGGTCTTCCACACCCCCGAGGTGCTGATGACCTGCACGGAGGGCGGCCTTGGCACCATGAGCCGGAGCTTCCACGATTTTATCAGAGAACACCTCATCCGCAGCCCGTGGCAGTATCGGGAACGCCCCGTGCTCGTCAACAACTGGGAGGCGACCTATTTCGATTTCAACACCGAAAAGCTGCTTGCCATCGCGGACGCGGCGCAGGAATGCGGCCTCGATATGCTCGTGATGGATGACGGCTGGTTCGGAAAACGAAACAGCGACAATTCCTCCCTCGGGGACTGGTTCGTCAATTCCGAGAAGCTTCCGGAGGGCATTGCCTTCCTCGGAAATGCCCTGAAGGAACGTGGTCTCCGCTTCGGCATCTGGTTCGAGCCGGAGATGATCTCGCCGGAGAGCGCGCTCTTCCGCGCGCATCCCGATTGGGCAGTGCAGGTTCCGGGGCGGACACTGACGCTCTCGCGGAACCAGTGCGTGCTGGACATGACCCGTCCGGAGATACGGGACTACCTGTTCGAACGGATGTGCAGCATCCTTCGGGAGGGCGGCATTTCCTATGTCAAGTGGGACATGAACCGCCAGCTGACGGAATGCGGCTCGCCGACACTTCCGGCACACCGCCAGCGGGAATTCTCCCACCGGTACATGCTGGGCGTCTACGCGCTGCAGGAGCGGCTTTTGCAGGAATTCCCCGATCTGCTGCTCGAGAACTGCACGGGCGGCGGCGGCAGGTTCGACTGCGGCATGCTCTATTACAGTCCGCAGATCTGGACCTCGGACGACACGGATGCCTCCGAGCGCGCGAAGATCCAGTACGGCACGTCCCTCTTCTATCCGCCGTCGGCGATGGGAGCGCATGTCTCCGTCTGCCCGAACCACACGGTCGGCAGGCATTCGGCGTTCTCCGCAAGGGCGCACATTGCGCTTGCCGGCACCTTCGGGTACGAGCTGGATCTGACAAGGCTCACACCGGAGGAACGCGCACAGGTGAGGGAACAGGTACAGCTCTACCGGCAGTTCTCCCATCTCACGCGGGAGGGGGACTTCTACCGGCTCTGCGATCCCTTCACACAGCCGGATTTTGCAGCCTGGATGTTCACATCCAGGGACAAAGGCGAAGCGCTTATCACCTGCATGCAGGTCATGGCGCAGCCGAATCATAACCGCAGGCACCTGCGGCTTTCCGGGCTTCTGCCCGATGCGCAGTACCGTCTTGAGGGGACGGACTGCATCTACAGCGGCAGTCTGCTGATGCAGGCAGGACTGCCGGTTCCGCCCATGTGGGGCGACGCACAAAGCAAGCTTCTGCACCTTATGCAGATCAAATAACGCAGATCATGACCTAAATTTCAAGGAGGAGTCATCATGAAATTGAAAAGAATACTCGCGGCAGTGCTGGCTGTGACCATGCTCGCTGCGGCAGCCGGATGCGACAGCAAGAAGTCCGGCGGTACGGAAGACGTCAATTATGAGTGGAGCAACGTTGCCATCGGCGGCGGCGGCTATGTCACCGGTATGATCTACAGCGAGGCCGAGGAGAACCTCGTGTATGCAAGAACCGACATCGGCGGCGCGTACCGCTGGGTCGAGGCTGAGCAGAGATGGGTCGCCATCACCGATCACCTCGGCTCCGAGAGCTGGAACCTGATCGGTATCGAGAGCCTTGCCGCTGACCCTGTGGAGGCAAACCGCGTGTACATCATGGGCGGTACCTATATGGGCAAGCCCGGCGCGATGCTGGCCTCCGAGGACTACGGCAACACATGGACACAGGTGGACATGCCCTTTGACTGCGGCGGCAACAACCACGGCCGCGGTACCGGCGAGCGCATGATGGTCAATCCGAAGAACAACAAGGAGATCTACGCCGGCACCAGAAACGCTGGCCTGTGGAAGTCCGAGGACTACGGCAAGACCTGGAACGAAGTCACCAGCTTCCCGAACAAGGGCAATTACTCGTTCGAGAGCGTTTCCATCGGTATCATGTGGGTGGAATTCAACCCCGTGAACGGCGATGTGTACTGCGGCGTTGCAGATACAAGCGGCAACTGCGTATACCGCTCCTCCGACAACGGCGCGACATGGGACTGCATTGACATCGCCGGCGCAGGCTTGTATCCGCTGCAGGCGGACTTCTCCTCCGAGGGCATCCTGTACCTGACCTATGCGGACAACTGCGGCCCGAACGGCAGCAGCTGCACACTGGGCGGCGTTTACAAGTACGATCCTGAGAGCGACACCGCCACCGACATCACCCCGAACCTCGGCGACGGCAGATACGGCGCATTCTCCGGCGTTTCCGTGGATAAGAACGACCCGAACACCCTCGTAGTCAGCACACTGTTCTACTGGTCGGGCCCCGGAGACAACATCTACCGCTCCACCGACGGCGGCGAGACCTGGACGGGCATGCACAAGGCGATCGGCAATAACGAATACGAGAAAAACTATGTCATGGATGTTTCCCGTGCGGACTGGCTGACATGGGGTCTGGACGAGGCAAAGCTCGGCTGGTGGATGACCGATATCAACATCAATCCCTTCAATTCCGACGAGGTGATGTACGGTACCGGTGCGACCATCTATACCACGCAGAATATGACCGACCTCGGCTCCGGCACACCGGTCACGGTTGCATTTGATGCCTATGGTCTGGAGGAGACCGCTGTGTACCAGATGGTTTCCCCGAACTATGAAGAAGGCGAGCCGCAGCTGTACTCCATCATGGGCGACCTGACGGGCTTCTCCCATCTGGATGTTACCGTCGGTCCGGACGAAGCGCACTTCATGGGCGCAGCCTCCGGCGGCAATCCGACCGACCTCGATGCTGCGTACGAGAACGCCAACGTGGCTGTCTATGCCATTCAGGACCGTGCAAATCCGCTGTGGTTCACACAGGACGGCGGCACCACCTGGAATCCGGTTCCGAATCCTCCGGAGAAGGTCGAGGGCGGCAAGGTCTCCGTTTCCGCGGATGGTTCCAGAATGCTCTGGACTCCGGCAAATACCGGCAACTCCAACATCTATATCCACACCTTCGCAGACGGCAAGTGGTTCTATTCCAAGGGTCTTGGCTACGGCGCGGAGATCACTGCGGACAGAGTGAACCCGAACACCTTCTATGCGACCTATAACGGACTGTTCTACGTTTCCACCGACGGCGGTGCAAACTTCACCAATACCGGACAGATGGTTTCCGATAATGTCACCGTTCAGGCGGTTCCCGGCAAGGAAGGCCATGTCTGGATCTGCTCCGGCTCCATGATCAGCTACACCGAGGACGGCGGCAAGAGCTTTACCCAGATCAAGGACATCAGCTTCAACGCCATCGGCTTCGGCGCGGCGGAGAAGGAGGGCGATTATCCGGTCGTTTATGCAATGGGCAGCGTCGGCGAGCAGGGCGACGGCATCTACCGCTCCACCGACAAGGGCAAGACCTGGAAGCGCATCAATGACGACCAGCACCTCTTCGGCAACCTCACGCACTTCATCACCGGCGACAGCAAGGTCTACGGCAGAGTGTACTTTGCCACCAACGGCCGCGGCATCGTCATGGGTGACATTGCTGCCGCAGAAGAGAAATAATGGCGAACCGACGCATTGCCTACGGCAGGATCCTCGGTGCGCTGCTGCTGCTCTGCCTGCTCTTTGTACTGATCGGCGGCGGCATCGGCGCCTGGCTGATCTACACCGGACGCTGGAAGACCAATGTGCCCGATCCGCAGCGCTATCCGGTCTTCGGTGTGGATGTCTCCCGCTATCAGGGCAATATTGACTGGGAGATGCTCGAAGCGCAGGACGTGGACTTCGCCTTCATCAAGGCGACGGAGGGCAGCTCCTATCAGGATCCGTGCTTTGCACAGAACTGGGAGGACGCGCGTTCCACCACGATCTACACCGGTGCCTACCATTTTTTCAGCTTTGAGAGCGAGGGTACCACGCAGGCGGAGAATTTCATTCAGACGGTCGGCGCACTCGACGGCGACCTGCCGCCGGTGGTGGATCTCGAATTCTACGGAGATTACGCCTCCGACCCCCTCTCCAAGAAGGAAACGCGCCGCATCCTCGATGACCTGCTCGATGCGCTGGAGGAATACTACGGCGTCAAGCCCATCATTTACACCACGACCAAGGCATACTACCAATATCTGTTCGGCGGCAATTACGGGGAATACCCCCTCTGGATGCGCAACACCTACCTTAATCCCTTTTTTGTGGACTGGGAGTTCTGGCAGTATTCCGATCAGGGCTATCTGGAGGGCTACGACGGCAAGCAGGCGGACCAGCTGGAGGCCTGCATTGACTTCAATGTCTACCATGGCAGCATGGAGGAATTCCTCAGGGAATTCTCCCTGCCTGCAAAGGAGGTTACGAAATGACACCATTCCGACTGACCGCCCCCTGCAAGGATTACCTCTGGGGCGGCAGCAAACTGCGTGAATACGGGAAAAGCTCCGACAAGGAGATCATCGCCGAGAGCTGGGAGCTTTCCTGCCATCCGGACGGCGAAAGCATCATCGCGGACGGTGACTATGCCGGCAGAACCCTGACAGAATATCTGAAAGATCACCCTGAAGCCCTCGGAAAAAACTGTGCCCGCTTTGACAGATTCCCCGTGCTCATCAAGCTCATTGACGCAAGGGATAACCTCTCCGTGCAGGTACATCCGGATGACAGATATGCCCTTGCAAATGAGGGAGAATACGGCAAGACCGAGATGTGGTACATCGTGGAGGCGCAGCCCGGTGCAGAGCTGATCTACGGCTTCAAGGAGAAGATCACCAAAGAGGAATTCCGACGTGCCATCGAGGAAAACACCCTGCTCGACAAGGTGAACCGCGTTCCCGTCAAGGCTGGCGATGTCTTCTTCATCGAGGCAGGCACGCTCCATGCCATCGGCAAGGGCATCCTCATTGCGGAGATCCAGCAGAACTCCAACACCACCTACCGTGTCTATGACTACGGCAGGGTCGGTGCGGATGGCAAGCCGCGCGAGCTGCACATCGGGAAGGCACTGGATGTGACAAATCTCACGCCGCCAAAGCCGCAGCAACGCTATCCAAAGCAAAGCATCACGCAGCTTCTGGCACATTGCGACTATTTCTATACTTCCTGTACAGAAATCGAGGATTTCTGTCAGCTCGGCTCGGATGAAACATCCTTTATGCACATCCTCGTACTGGATGGCGAGGCCGTATTAACTGCGGAAAACTGTGAAATTCCGCTGAAAAAAGGTACAAGCGTATTTGTTCCGGCAGGAACAGGTGCGTGCAGAATAAACGGTAAATGCAAATTTATCAACACATCAATACGTTAAGGAGGATTTCATTATGAAATACTACATTGGCATTGACCTCGGCGGCACCAACATCGTCGCAGGCGTTGTGGACGAAAACTACAACATCATCTCCAAGGCAAGCACCAAGACCAACTGCCCCCGTCCTGCACAGGAAATTGCAGACGACATGGCTGCTATGGCGATCAAGGCAGTGAAGGACGCAGGCCTCTCCATGGACGACATCCAGTGGGTCGGCGTGGGCACTCCCGGCATTGCCAACAGCGAGACCGGCATCATCGAGTTCTCCAACAACCTCGGCTTTGAGAACACCCCCATGGCAGAATACATCAAGAAGCACATCGACAAGCCCGTTTACATCGAAAACGATGCGAATGCGGCTGCTTACGGTGAGTATGTGGCAGGTGCGGCTAAGGGCGCAAAGAATGCAGTGTGCATCACCCTCGGCACCGGTGTCGGCGGCGGTATCGTCATCGACGGCAAGATCTACTCCGGCTCCAACTTCGCCGGCGCAGAGATCGGCCACACCGTGATCTCCGTGGACGGTCCGCAGTGCAGCTGCGGCAGAAAGGGCTGCTTCGAGGTATTCTCCTCCGCGACCGGTCTTGTCCGCATGACCAAGGAAAAGATGGCAGAATGCCCGGATTCCAAGATGCATGCGGTTTCCGCAGAGCGCGGCGGCAAGGTTTCCGCAAGAACCTCCTTCGACTCCATGCGTCTGGGCGACCAGGCTGCCAAGGAAGTCGTTGACTTCTACATCAAGTGCCTCGCTGCCGGTATCACCAATACCATCAACATCTTCCAGCCCGATGTGCTGTGCATCGGCGGCGGTGTCTGCAACGAGGGCGATGCCCTGCTCCTGCCCGTGAAGGAACTGGTGGCAAAGGAAGTTTACACTCGCAACTCCCCCAAGAACACCGAGATCGTGATCGCTAAGCTTGGCAACGATGCAGGTCTCATCGGCGCTGCATTCCTCGGCGCTGCCAACGAATAATTCCCACACGATACCCCCGTGCTGCGGCATGGGGGTATCGCTTTATCATAACACGAAATTTTCTCTTATAATCGCCCACCCCCTAACCCCCTCCCTGAAGGGAGGGGGAATTTATGGGAGGGTGCTGCCGCACCCTCCACCCGCCCTCCTGCGGAGCGCTTTCACAGATATGATAAAAAAGATAAAGTCTACGCATTACAAATTGTATATCCCTGCCAGCAATTTATCAGGAAAATTTCCCCAAGGACTTGCATTTTTGTGGAAACTATGGTATACTATAAGGAAAGAGTCGCGTGCGACGATACATAAGGAGGAACTGCTATGTCCATTTTTGACAATATCGGCGTCAATCTGACCAACGCCGGCAAGATCGTTTCCCAGAAAGCGAAGAATACCACCGAGGCGACCAGCCTCTCCAATAAGCAGCGCAAGGAGCGCCGCAATATCCAGACATGCTACAGCGAGATCGGCAAGCTCTATTATGAGCTGCACAAGAACGATCCGGAGCCGGAATTCGAGGAATTCGTCAATTCCATCGCCGCCTCCGAAACCCTCATCGAGGAGCTGCAGACTGAGATCGATACCGTCCGCCTCAGAGAGCCGGAGTTGGTGACCGAGCTGCCCTCCAACCCCAATAACCGTTCCGTGATCGCTGTGACCAAGCCCTCCGCGATGGTCTGCATGCAGTGCGGCAGATCCTATCCTGCCGACCGCAGCTACTGCCCCGACTGCGGCATCCAGCTGGCTGCCCAGTACGCCAATGCCGCACAGGCTGCCGCTGCCCCTGCACAGAAGGCCGATGCGCCCGAGGCTGCACCCGCTGCGCCGGAGGCTCCCGCACCCGAGGCTGCACCCGTTCAGGAGGCGCCCAAGCCCAAGCGCTTCTGCCCCTACTGCGGCAACAGCTGCGCTCCCAACCACAGCTTCTGTCCGGAATGCGGTGAGAAACTGTAAAATTCATGTTTTTTTCACAAAAAGGTTTTATGCAGTTTAATTAAATATGTTAGAATTGCAGAAGGGCAGGTGCGTCCTGCCCTTTTTAGGCAACACCGCACAAAGGACAGTGCGTCAAATGTGCAGCAGATTTTTCGTCAGATCATCCAAAAATTCCGCAGGCATACTGGCGTATGTCAAGGGATTTTTGGGCAAGATGACGGAAAAGATGCAAACAGATGACGTGCTGAGCCGTCAGGCGGTCTTTGTGCGGTGTTGCCTTTACCAACCCACAGGAAAGGAATTGCTGAATGTCCTCAGCGGTGAGATACATGCCTGATCGTACCATCCATATTGCAGTAGTTGTTTCCACACTTGACGAAGAATACCAGAGCGGTATCCTCAGCGGTATCCGGCAGTATGCGTTTGCCAACCGGATCACACTGGAGCATTTTGTTGCATTCGGCAACCATGGAGACGATATCCGCCATGACACCGGCGAATACAATATCTTCTCGCTGGCGAATTTCCGCCGTTTTGACGGCGTGATCCTCGTCATCAACACCATCCAGTTCCCCGACTGCATGGAAAACGTCATCGCCCGTGTCCGCGAAGCCGGCATTCCGGCCGTCTTCATCGACAAGGACGTCGATGGCTTCGACACCATTGGTATCGACAACGAAGGCTCCATGTACACCATGGTGGAGCATTTCATCAAACACCACGGGTTCACACGGATCAATTACATTTCCGGACCCGACGACAATATCGACAGCGCCCAGCGCCTCAAGGCCTACAAGGCTGCCCTGACGGCGCACGGCATCGAAGTCGAGGAGGAGCGCATCTACCACGGCAATTTCATTGCCAAGGACGGTCCGAGCGCGGTGCGCCGCTTTGTGCAGTCCTCCCTCGAATTTCCGCAGGCGATCGTCTGCGCAAACGACAACATGGCGCTCTCTGCGATCAACGCCCTGACCTCCCACGGCATCCGCGTGCCGGAGGATGTGGCGGTCTCCGGCTTTGACCACACCTACAACGCCAAGAACTTCTCGCCTTCGCTGACCTCGGTAGAGCGTCCGCTGGAGCGCGTGGGACAGCTTGCCTGCCAGAAGATCATTGCCCATCTTAAGGGCAAGCCGCTCGAGCGCAGCTCCGTGCTCAGCACAACGCACTTCTTCTCGCAGAGCTGCGGCTGTGCCGATACGCCTACGATGCGCGACATTGACTTCCGCAAGCGGAATTTCAACGTTCTGGAATCCTTCACGGCCGATGTTTCCCTCGTCAGCCGCATGGCATCCGCACTTGCGGAATGCGACAGCCTCGAGGAATTCACCGTGAACCTGCAGCGGTTCATTCCGGAGATCCATCCGAAGGAATTCTATCTCTGCCTCTGCGACAGCTGGCGGCAGGGGATCATGATGGAGGAGACCGAGGAAAACTACCTCATGCACATCCTCTCCCCGAACAACTACATCGTTTCCGGCTACAGCAAGTCCATCCAGATGCCGCTTGCCTACAAGGACGGCAAGTTCTTCGAGATGCCCGATTTCGAGGCATGCGATATGCTGCCGGGGCTCTTCGATCCGGACAATGAACCGGGCAATTATTACTTCTGTCCGCTGCATTTCCGTGAACGCTGCGTGGGCTACTGCGTCATCAAGGACAGTGACTTCCCGATCGCCAGCAAGCTCTTCCACACATGGGTGATGAACATCGCGAATTACCTCGAGAGCGTACGCAAGATCATCTGTCTTGACCGCGTGACCCAGAAGCTCGACAAGCTCTACACGATCGATACCCTCGCCAACATCAACAACCGCAACGGCTTCCGCATCAGCACGCAGCAGCTCTACAGCTACTGCATCAGCACCCAGAAGCCCGTCATGCTGATGTTTTTGGATATGGACGGTCTCAAACAGATCAACGACACCTACGGCCACAAGGAGGGCGACAACGCCATCATCGCCATGGCGGAGGTGCTGCGCATGTCCTGCACGGGCGGTGAGGTCTGCTGCCGGTTCGGCGGCGATGAATTCATCATCTTTGCAGCCGATTACACCGAGGAGCGCGCCGCGGCACTCCAGCAGCGCATCGAACGCCTCCTGAACGAGACGAACGAGACAAGGCAGCTGCCCTACAAGCTCGCGACCAGCCTTGGCTATCACATCACAGTGCCCAAGCCCGAGATGGACCTCTTCCAGCTTGTCACCATCGCGGACAATATCATGTACGCGGCCAAGAAGAAGAAGAAAACCTCGCGCTACCTCAAGCACACCCCGGAGCTTCTCAAGGAAGCAATGGAAAGCCAGGTATAACACAGTTTGCCAATAGGTGGGCTGCGATAACGGAAAATCACCATTCCCTGCCGGTATCCGGCGGCGAATGGTGATTTTTCTTTGTGCTACAGGATGAAGCAGATCAGTCCGCTGCAGCCCTCGTTGATAATGCGTTCGAGCGTTTCCTGGAGCTTCATGCGCGCTTCGATGGGCATCTTGAAGAGCTTGTTGTGCAGACCCTCGTTGACCAGCTCGTGCAGGGACTTGCCGAAGATGTTCGAATCCCAGATCCGTGTCGGGTCCTCCTCGAAGCCGCGCAGCAGGTACATGACCAGCTCCTCGCTCTGCTTTTCGGTGCCGACGATGGGGCTGACGGTGGTGTTGATGCCGGCGCGCATCATGTGGATGGACGGTGCCGAGGCCTTCAGGCGCACGCCGTATTTGCCGCCCTGCTTAATGATTTCCGGCTCCTCCAGATGCAGCTCCTCCAGCTCCGGCATGACGATGCCGTAGCCGGTCGCCTCGACCTCACGCAGGGCGGGCTCCAGACGCGCATAGGCCTTCTTCACGGCGGTCAGCTCCTCGAGAATGGCAAGCAGGCTGCCCTCGTCACGGATCGCAAGACCGGTCTTTTCCCCGAGGATCTGATAGAACAGCGCACCGTCAAGGTGGACGGTGATGGTGACGGTCCCCGTGCCGAGGTCGATCTCCGATGCCGCCGCGCTGAGGATGTACCGGCAGCCGCAGATGGGCTGTGCAAGTGCCGCGGCGTCCTCCACCGTGCGCAGATCCGCCGCCGCGCTGCGGATCACGGAGAAGACGTCCTCCTTCACGGGATGACCCTTCTCGAGCATCGCGATCCACTTGGGCATGGCGAAATTCACCTCGCGGATCGGAAAGGCATAGAGGATCGCCGTCAGGATCTTCCGGATGTCCTCCTCGGAGAGCTGCGTGCAGCTGACGGGGATCACGCAGGCGCCGTACTGCGCCTGCATCTGCTGCGCAAGGGCGCGTGCCTCCTCGGTGTCGGGATCGACACAGTTGAGCAGCACCACAAAGGGCTTGCCGATCGCCTGCAGCTCGGAGATCACGCGTGCTTCGCTCTCGGCGTATTCCTCGCGCGGAATGTCGGAGATGCTGCCGTCCGTCGTCACGACGAGTCCGATGGTGGAATGCTCGTTGATGACCTTCTGCGTGCCGATCTCCGCCGCCATGTTGAAGGGGATCTCCTCCTCGAACCAGGGCGTCATGACCATGCGCGGCATTTCGTTCTCGATGTAGCCGAGGGCACTGGGGACGATGTAGCCGACGCAGTCGATCATCCGCGCGCGGAACTGTGCGCCCTGCGCAAGCTCCACGGGAACCGCCTCCTCCGGAATGAATTTCGGCTCGGTGGTCATGATGGTCTTGCCGGCAGCGGACTGCGGCAGCTCGTCGATCGCGCGTTCTTTTTTGTAGTCGCTCCCGATGTTCGGGATCACGAGCGTCTCCATGAACCGCTTGATCAGGGTGGATTTTCCGGTGCGCACGGGACCTACCACGCCGATGTAGATATCACCGCCCGTCCGCTGTGCAATGTCATTGTAAATATCGTTCATATCTGCCTCCGTCCTTTGTTCAGCCCACAATGGGAATCAGCAGCATGCTGTTTTCCCGAAGCACCTCTTCGGTGAGGTCGTTTTCCTCCATGATCGCCTCCACGCTGGTGCGGCAGCGTTTGGCAATGTCCCAGATTTCCTCCTGCGCACGTCCGAAATAGAGCTTGAGCGCGAAATCACGCGGATGCGTGACCTCCTCCTGCAGCGTGATGTCCGTCAGGACACGGCAGCTGCGGCTGCGGCGGACACTGCCCTCCATGTGCAGCTCGGTCTTCAGGGAGACCTCCGACTGCTCGGTGAGGGTGTAGGTACAGTTCTCCGCGCAGGCGTGGAGATGGACGCAGTCCTCGCCGCCGATGCCCTCGAAGGGAATGCGATGCTCAAACGGCTCCTCCTTCTCCAGAAGGCGTGGCATGCCGCCGGATTCGCCGACCAGCACATTGCAGCAGAGCATGCCGGTGACCTGCACGGCATTCGCCTCGGGGTCGGGACGCGATGTGAGATTCTTCACCTCGCACCAGGCATCGTGAACGCAGTCGATGCCGCCGTCCTCGCCGGAGAGCCGGATGCTGCACGGGAGCATTGCCGTCACGGGTGCCGGAACGCCGGATGCATCGATCAGGGTATCCGTGCAGATGCAGGGATGCTCGGTCGAAAATGCATCGCAGATCAGGGATTCGGTCGCCATGCGCAGTGCGCGGCAGACGATGCGCAGCTCCGCCTCGCAGCGCAGCATACGGGTATCGCCGGCGGCATCGGCAACGCTCTTGAGATCGCAGCCCGTCACCTGAACGGAAACACCGCAGCTGTCCTGCTCCTCCATGCCGTCCAGCTCCATGAGCTGGCTGTAGGGGATACGGAAGGTCATCGGTTCCAGCCCCGCGGCGCCGTCCTTCTCGCAGGCATAGAGCAGCCGGATGCACAGGCTTCCCTGCACCATGAGCTTGCCGGAGACGGGCTTGTGGGATTCCTCCGTGCTTCGCGCCTCACAGCGGACGACATGGAGCACCGGCGGCTTTGCGCTGCCCAGCTCCAGCTCCTCGGAGAGGACGATGGTCTTTTCGGCACAAAGCTGCTGTGCGGGGTATTCCACCGGAATGCGCCGCAGCTGGACGCTCCGGTCGGGGACATCGCAGAGCACCTCCTGCTGGCGGCAGACACTCGGACGGATGCGGACCGTGACCGCGCCGCGCACATCCAGCCGACGGCGGCTGACGACGCGGCAGTTGACATAATCCGTCACGGGGCACAGCTCGGCAGTGACCTGCTCCTCCGCAGGAAGCTCGGCGGTACGCGTAAAATGCATCGTCTGCGTCACGCACTGCAGGATATGGCTGTCCTCGCCGCAGTACAGAATACGGATGTCCGCGCGCAGCTCGTAGGTCAGCAGACCGCGGCTGACGGACTGGCTGACGATGGTCGGCGTGAGCATGCACTTGACGAGCTTGCACACGTCGGGATAATAATCGGGAAGCACATAATCCAGCTCCACACCCTGTTCCTGCATGGGACTGCTCATCGTTTCCATCGCAGTGATGGCGGCAGTATTCTTCTTCAGTTCCATAGATGACCTCCTCATTTTGCGCTGTTGCTAATCTATATGCCGGGACTGTCCATTGTATGCGCGGCGGTGCTTTTTTCTCGATCGAATATCTGAAAAATGATTGACAAATCCCTGCCGGATACGGTATAATAGATAATGAGAATGTGTACGCTCTGAAGGGCAATGCACTGCCTCGAACGCACGAGAATTACACAACCAGTGAGGTCAGCTTATGAGTATTTTTCGATTTAACCGACAGAATCATGTGACCATTTCCAGCGACTGGAAGCTGTTCATTGACATGTTCCATAATATCGGCGCCTTCACCTACAAGGAAGCCGTGCAGTCCGCCTTCTTTGACGAGAACGCACAGCGCATCCTGGGCATCGGCAAGTCCCTGTCGAGGGAGGCCTACCGCACCATGCTCCAGCGTCTCACGGCCGAGCCGGTGGCGGGGGAGCAGAACCTCTATCTCTGCCGTACCGGCGGTGAAAAACGCTATATCAAGATCATTCTCAGGGAGCAGGGCGAGGAGGAGATCGGCTTTGTGGAGGAGATCACGCGCCGCATCTCGCAGCAGAACGCGGATGAGGTCGAGCAGGACTACGACGCAGTCACAAGTATGCTGC
The DNA here is from genome assembly GCA_964472035.1 of uncultured Ruminococcus sp. Taxonomy (GTDB): domain Bacteria; phylum Bacillota; class Clostridia; order Oscillospirales; family Ruminococcaceae; genus UBA3855. The sequence goes on along the minus strand of CAYYIT010000013.1, from coordinate 23,831 downwards.
GCTTCCCCGTGTTCTCCAATCTCATCCAGCGACGTCTGCAGGGTGCTGAAAAGGTGCATTTTGCAGCACTCCATGTGACGGGACTGGACAAGATTGCGGACTTTGCACAGTCCGGCAGCAGCAATTACTGCATGTCCTCCGTTGCGGAGGTCCTCAATCGCTTTGCAAGCGATAAGGTGCTGTTCTCCACCAAGTCCTTCCAGAACTTCTACGTCTGCTTCTTCGATATGGACGAGCAGAATGTCCGGATGCTCCTCGATCAGATGCGTGCTGCCATTTCTGGCTGCACCATCTCCGACGACTTCGGCCAGAGCATCCGCACCGACAGCCGCTCTGCGCTCGACCTGCACATCGGCATGGCGGTGTATCCGGAGGAGGGCGATTCTCTGAACAAGCTGCTGCCCTACGCGGAATTTGCACTCTTTGAGACGCAGCACGACAGCAAGAATCCCATCGCGCGCTTCTCTCTGGAGGACTACGAGCGCAAGAAGGATGAGTACCGCGAGGAGCAGCTCTTCAGCGCGATCATCCGCGACAACCAGATCAGCTACCACTTCCAGCCCATCGTGGATGCCCACAACGGCAACGTCGTTGCCTACGAGGCACTCATGCGCACGGAGCATTTCAAGCCCGCACGCATGCTGGAGCTTGGTGATAAATACAACCGTCTGTACGACATCGAATACGCGACGCTCTTCAACTGCATGCGCTTCCTGAGCGAGCACCAGAACGCGTTCTCCGACCGCAAGCTCTTCATCAACTGCATTCCGTCCCATCTGCTGACGGACAGCGATTACAACGAGCTGCTCCTTACCTACGAGAGCCTGCTGGAAAAGGTAGTCATCGAGATCATCGAGCAGTCCGACGTGCTGCCGGAGGATCTCTACCGCCTGCACCAGCGCTGCGCGGCTGCCTATGCGCAGATCGCCATCGACGACTACGGCAGCGGCTACGCCAACACCATGACGCTGCTGCAGAACAACCCCAACTATCTCAAGATCGACCGCTGCCTGATCGAGGATATCTGCAAGGATCAGAAAAAGCAGCAGCTCGTTTCCAATGTCATTGAATTCGCGCACGACAACCAGATCACCGTCCTCGCCGAGGGCGTGGAGCAGGAGGCGGACCTCAAGACCGTCATCCGTCTGGGCGTGGATCTGATCCAGGGCTTCTGCGTCTCCCGACCGAATCCCTATCTGCTTGAGGAGATCTCCAAGGAGGTGCGCGACACCATCATCACCACCAATCTCGAGTGCGCCAATACCTCCGGCCAGAAGAAGATCTACAACGCGCATAACGACGAGGTCATCGACCTTGTGGATCTGGCACTGCAGAACTACACGGATCTGCACATCTACCGCCACAACCTCACCATCATCGGTGATCCCGAAAAGACCGTGCCCATGCACATTTCCATCATGGAGAACCACAGCTGCGAGCTGACCATGCGTAATGTCAACATGATCAGCAACGAAAAGCCCTGCATCTCCATCGGCAGCTATGCACAGCTGACCATGAACGTGGAAGGCAGCAACTCCCTCAACTACATGGGCATCCGTGTGCCGCAGGGCTCGTTCTTCCATCTCAAGGGCAGCGGCAACCTCAAGATCGACTGCTATGCGAAGATCGGCTACGGCATCGGCGGTGACTGCGACAGCAGCTACGGCTGCATCACGCTCGCTTCCGAGGGTGTTGTGGACATCATCTGCAACAGCGACCGCAGCGTCGGCATCGGCGGCGGCACGAACCCCGACGATTCCGAGATCTGTCTCGAAACCGGCGACATCCGCGTGAATGTCGGCTCCCCGAACGCCATCGGCATCGGCTGTGCAAACGGCGTTTCTCTGATCTATGCAAATCCCGGCTGCGACCTGTCCCTCGATGTCAACGGCATCAGCTCCGTCGGCATGGGCAGCCTGACGGGTGAGACGCACATCGACTGCAAGACCGACGTCACCTTCACCGGCGGCGGCAGCCGCGTGGTCGGCATCGGCGTCCTCAATCAGGGTACGGGCGATGTGACGGTCTCCGACAGCAAGCTGCGCTTCCACATGCGCACCAACTTCGGTACCTGCATCGGCGGCATCGGCGGCAAGATCGACGTCATTGCGCGCGGCTGCCAGGTCGAGGTCAATGCCGAGGGCGGCGAGATCACCGGCATCGGCGACGCCAAGGGCAGCGGCAATGTGGTGCTCGACCACACCAAGCTCAAGGCGTACATCCTCGCCTCCAAGCCCCACGAGGCCGGCTCCAAGACCGGTCAGCTGACCATGCACAGCAGCTCCATCATTGCTGACATCAACGACAAGCACAACACACAGGAATAACGCCGCACGGCGCATAATAAAGGAGTAGGAATTTATGAAACTCGGTATGGTAGGACTTCCGAACGTCGGAAAAAGCACATTATTCAACGCACTGACCAACGCTGGCGCACAGTCGGCAAACTACCCGTTCTGCACCATTGAGAAGAACGTGGGCGTGGTTGCCGTTCCGGATCCGCGTCTGGACGAGCTGGCAAAGATGTACGATCCTGACAAGTTCACACCCGCAACGCTGGAATTTGTGGACATTGCAGGTCTTGTCAAGGGCGCCTCCAAGGGCGAGGGTCTGGGCAACAAGTTCCTTGCGGACATCCGCGAGGTGGACGCGATCGTCCATGTTGTCCGCTGCTTTGAGAACATCGATATCATCCATGTGGATGGCAGCATCAACCCTGCACGCGACATCGAGACCATCAACCTCGAGCTGATCTTCTCCGATCTGGAAATGGTACAGCGCCGCATCGACCGCGCCAAGAAGCTCATGAAGGGCGACAAGAAGGCCGCTGTACAGGTGGATTTCTTCGAGCGTCTGGCGGCGCATCTGGAAGAGGGCAGGACTGCGCGCAGCTTCGAGCTGACAGAGGATGAGCAGGAATTCCTGCACGACACGCCCCTGCTGTCCGCAAAGCCCGTGATCTACGCCGCCAACCTCTGCGAGGATGACTTTGCAGGCGATCTGTCCGGTCACGCACATTTCCAGGCAGTAAAGGCCATTGCCGAGGCGGAGCATTCCGCAGTGCTGCCCATCTGCGCACAGGTGGAGGCAGAGATCGGCGACATGGGCGAGGAGGACAAGCAGATGTTCCTCGAGGAGCTGGGTCTGACAGAATCCGGCCTCAACCGCATCATCCAGACGGGCTACAGCCTGCTGGGTCTGATCTCCTTCCTGACTGCCGGCAAGCAGGAGGTCCGTGCATGGACCATCACCACCGGCACCAAGGCACCGCAGGCAGCCGGCAAGATCCATACGGACTTCGAGAAGGGCTTCATCCGCGCCGAGGTCATTGCCTATGACGATCTGATGCGCTGCGGCACGATGACTGCTGCCAAGGAGCAGGGTCTGCTGCGACTTGAGGGCAAGGAGTATGTGATGCAGGACGGCGATATCGTTGTATTCCGCTTCAATGTATAATTCCCTCTGCGATTCCGGGGACGCTCTGCTCCGGAATCGCAGATTTTCATTCCAGACAGGAGGACGATCACTATGAATGACGACCACAATTACGAATATCCCTCGCAGGACTATGACACCACCGATGGCAGCCACTACACCTATTACGATGACGGCAGCCAGCCGCCGTCCGGCAAGCGCATGAGCTTTGGCGGCATACTGTTCCTCTGCGTGTTCCTTGCCGGCATTGTGGGTGCCATCGTCTTTTCCAGAACGGAGCAGATGTACGCCGTTGCCTGCGCAGGCCTCTGCTTTGCATCCGCCGGCATCTTCGTGCTTGCCGCAAACAAGAAAAACCAGCTGCCGCTATCGCTGCTGTTTGTGTTTGTGGGACTGGGCATGATCATCGTACCGCTGCTGCTCCGGTATCAGGAAGCACACCCCGAACGCAAGCCCATCATCAGCGAGGACCTGCCGATCATCCTTGTGATGATCCTGTTTGTGATCATCGGCGCCTTCCTTATCTTTTCGACGATCTGGAACCGCGTGCGCCAGAAGCGGCTCTGCACGGAGCCGGTGCAGGTCACCTGCATTGATCTCAAAACCAGGCGCAGCTCGAAGGGCAACACTCTCTATGCACCGGTCTGGGAATACTACTACTCCGGCAGGACCTACACCAAGGTTTCAAGCAGCGCCTCGAATGTCGGCTATCCGAATATCGGCGAAACCAGGGAGTATTTCATCGATCCGAACGATCCGGAGAATCTCTACAATCCCTCCATTTTGAGTTTTGTGGGAATGCTCCTGTTCGGTGCCTTTTTCGGCGGTTTTCCTCTGGTGATGCTGATCGTTGTGCTGAACCAATAACAGGACTGCCCCGCCAAAGGACTCCGTCCTTTGCACCTAATAAGATCTTCGACATATGGAAAACGCCCCATGCTTATGCGTGGGGCGTTTGTGTATCCGTTATCCTTTGGCAAGTCTGTCAAGTGCGTTCGAGTTGAGCTTTGTCGTCAGACGCAGACGGTCGATGTCCTTCTGCATCTCCTCGATCTCGGCAGCCTGCTTGGCAAGCCTCTGCTCCGCATCGCGGCCGGCCTTCTCCAGCTCCGCAATGCGCTGCATTGCCTCTCCGAGCTGCTTTGCCAGAAGCTCCATCTGCTCGCTCAGCTGCGCGTTGATGTCATTCTGTTTCTCTCCGAAGTGTCTGAGTATCTGTCCGGTTTTTCCAAAACCTGTCTGTTCTTCATATGCCTTTGTGTCCACTCTTCTTCACCTCTTTTGTTTTACGAAAAACGGCTATAATCCGAAATTCCTTCTGTTGGCGTTGAGCATGGAGAGCAGCGTCTCGCGCAGGGGATATTCCTGCTGCCAGCCGGTATCCTCCTGCAGCTTGCGGATGTCCGCCTCGATCACCGGAACATCGGAGGGGCGCATGCGCGCCGGATCCTGCTCCACTGCCACGGACTGCGTGCTGAGGTCAAGCAGCGTTTCCAGCAGCTCCCCGATGGAGATCGCATGGCCGCTGCCGACATTGTAGGTCTCGCCGGCTCTGCCCTTTTCCATGAGCAGCGCATAGGCACGCACCACGTCGCGGACGTCGGAAAAATCGCGCTTTGCCGTGAGATTTCCCACCTTCATCACCGGAGGACGGAAGCCTGCTTCCATCTCCGCGATCTGCAGCGCAAAGTCCGCTGCCACGAAAACGGGGGTCTGACCCACACCGATGTGATTGAACGCGCGCACCATCACGATGCCCATGCCGTAGGCTCTGGCGTAGACGCTGCCGATCATGTTCTGGCAGGCCTTCGTCACAGCGTACAGATTGCCGGGGTGGAGGGGTTCCTCCTCGGAGATCGGGCAAGCGCCCTCGCGGACGTAGCCGTATTCCTCGCCGGAGCCGACCAGCAGGATGCGCGGATAGTAGTCCTCCACGCTGCGGACCGCATCGAGCAGATGCAGCACGCCCTTGATGTTCACATCCACCGTCAGCTGCGGATCCTTCCAGGAAACCGCCACGGAGCTTTGTGCCGCAAGATGATAGATCTGCGCCGGACGATGCGCCATCAGGAGATTGCGGATCGCATTTTCGTTCATGAGGTCGAGGTCGAACACCTCGCAGCCGGGCACGCGGACCGACTCCGAGGGGAGCTTGGTCGCGCCGACCTCTTTTCCGCGCTCCTGCAGCTCGCGCAGGAGATAGCTGCCGACAAAACCGCCGGCACCGATTACCAGTGCATCCATGTTACGCACCGCCTTTCAGTATGTCTAAGATTCTGTTCATGATCAGGTTGCTGTCGTATTCGCGCGCGACCTTCTGCGCCGCGTTGCTGCCGAGGATCTGCCGGAGCTTTTCGTCATTGACAAGCTTCTGGATCGCCATCGCGAGCGCATGCGCGTCCTTCGGCGGAACCGTCAGTCCCGTTCTGCCATGCACGCTCACATAGGGCACGCCCGTGGGGAGCGAGGTGTTGATGACGGGCTTGCCGTAAACCATCGCCTCCTGCTGGACAATGCCGAACGCTTCGGAGTTTTCCACGGAGGGAAGGACAAAAATGTCGCAGTCGGCGAACGCCGCCTTCAGCTCCGCATCCGACAGCCTGCCGAGGAAATGCACCGGAAGGCCGCTTGCCTGCTTCTGGAGCGTCCCCTCCAGCGGACCCGTGCCGCAGATGAACAGCTCGCAGCCGCGCACCTGCCGGAAGGCCTCGAGCAGCACCTCCACGCCCTTATAATAGACGAGCCGCCCTGCAAAGAAGAGCTTCACCGCCTGCCGGTTGTAGAGCCGGTCCGTCAGGATCGGCAGACGCTTCGCGGCGGCATATTCCGCAAGGTCGAGCCCATAGGGAACGATGCTGCATTTCTCACGGAACGGCGGCAAAAACTGGGAGCTTTCGATATGGCCCTTCGTTGCGACGATGATCCGGTCGGCGCGCTTGAGGAACCGCCGGAGCAGCGGCGCATAGAGCCGCAGCAGCCGTTTCTGCTTGATGACATCGCTGTGCCACGCGATCACCACGCGTCCCTTGTAGCCGGAGAGCAGGCATGCCAGATCTCCGAGCGGAAACGGCGTGTGGATCTCGACAACATCGGCTTCCTTCGCCATTTTGCGGAATTTGCGGATGAACGAAAACGACAGCGGACAGGAGAAAAACGTGCCAAGGCTCTTGCAGCGTGTGATCTCCGCGCCGTCAAGGATCTCGGTGACGCCGTCGCCCTTCGGCTGGCAGACCAGCACCTTCACCTCCGCGCCGGGGCTGGCAGAGAACGCACGCGTCCGCTGTGCGACCAGCGTTTCGATGCCGCCGATGTGGGGCGGATAGAATTTATTGACCTCTAAGATCCGCAGTGTATCAGCCATGGCTACGCTCCTTCAGCTCGGGAAGAATTTCACAGTACACGTCAAACAGCAGCGCTGCGCTGCGCTCCCAGGAAAATGTCTTTGCGCGCGCAAGTCCCTCCTGCGAGAGCCGCTCGCGCAGGGCACTGTCATCATAGAGCCGCTGCAGACCCTCGGTGATGGAGGACGTGCTGTCGGGCTTTACGATCACCGCGCTGTCGCCCGTGACCTCGGGCAGGGAGGCCGCATCGGACACCAGCACGGGCGTTGCGCATGCCATCGCCTCCAGCGGCGGCATGCCGAAGCCCTCGTAGATCGACGGGAACACGAACGCCAGCGCGCCGCTCATGAGCGCGCAGAGATCCTCGTCCGCGATGTACTGGGTGAAGAGCACCTGCTGCGCAAGTCCCAGCTCCTGCACCTTCCGGAAGATGCCGTCGTAGAGCCAGCCCTTGCCGCCGGCAAGCACGAGTTTTGCCGGATCTTCGTTGTTTTTGGCAAACGCCGCATACGCGTCGATGAGACGCTCGAGATTCTTGCGCGGCTCGAGTGTGCCAAGATACAGGAAGTATTCCTCCGGCAGCCCGTAGGTCTCCTTCACCTTTGCAAGCCGTGCAGGGTCCGTCTCTGGGTGGAAGCGCGTGCAGTCCACGCCGCAGGGCACCACGCGGATCTTCTCCGCGAACTGCGGATAGTATTTGATGATCTCGGACTTTGAGAATTCCGAGTCCGTCACGATCCGGTCGGCGCGCTTCATGGACTTGACCAGTCCCAGCTCCAGCATGCGCCGCGTTCTGCCGCGGACGGTCTCGGGGTAGGCGCGGTACACCATGTCATGCACCGTCACCACGGTTTTTCCTGCCACGAAGGGCGGAACGATGTAATTGAAGAAATGGCTGAGCTTCGCCTTTTTTCCAAAGAACCAGCGGTAGGGCACCGGCAGTACCGAGGACAAAAGCCGGTACGCATAGGGCGAACAGAATGCGCCGCGCGCGCGGAGGTTCTGCGTCTCATAGGGTGCAAGCATCTGCTCGCAGCGGCTGCGTCCGCGGATGTACATGTAGTTCAGCGAAAACTGCAGCTCCGGATGGCTCTTCGCCATCGCCTTTACCTGTCCGGCCTCGCAGTAGCCGATTCCCGTCAGCCTGCCCAGCAGCGGCAGTGCATCAAATGCGATGTTCATTGGCACTCCTCCAAAATTGGAAATAAGGGGCAGCCCTTCAGCCTGCCCCTCCATTGTATAGAAGCGATCAGTTGTAACTTTCGTGAATTAGCAGGAAGCTCTGTTCTCCCGGCTTCTTGCCCAAGAATGGTATTCTTGCAATCTTAGCGATTTCATTTTGCTCCTTTATGGGGCAAAATGAAATCGACTCGGGATTCCCAAGGGATCACATCCCTTGGGCGGGGGTCAGGGGGCAGAGCCCCCTGTCAGTTTCAGGAAAGCTTAGCAACCTGAATCTCCTTCTCTACGATAGCGAGGTCGTTCTTGACCATACGCTCAACGAGTTCTGCAAAGGAGATTTCGCGCTCCCAGCCGAGGGCAGCCTCAGCCTTGGCAGGATTGCCGAGGAGAACGTCAACCTCTGCGGGGCGGAAGAACTTCGGATTCACCTTAACGATGGTCTTGCCGGTTGCCTTGTCCTTGCCGACTTCGTTCACGCCTTCGCCCTCCCAGACAACTTCGATGCCTGCGGTGCGGAATGCGATCTCTACGAATTCGCGGACGGTTCTGGTCTCATTGGTCGCGATGACATAATCGTCCGGAGTCTCCTGCTGGAGCATGAGCCACATTGCCTTGACATAGTCCTTGGAGTGACCCCAGTCACGCTTGGAATCCATGTTGCCCAGCTCTACGCAGTCCTGCACGCCGAGCTTGATTCTTGCAACAGCCATGGAGATCTTACGGGTTACGAATTCCAGACCGCGTCTCTCGGACTCGTGGTTGAACAGAATGCCGGAGCATGCGTACATATCATAGCTCTCTCTGTAGTTCTTGGTGATCCAGTGACCGTAGAGCTTTGCGACACCGTACGGGCTTCTCGGATAGAAGGGTGTCTTCTCGGTCTGGGGCATTTCCTGCACGAGACCGAACATCTCGGAGGTGGATGCCTGATAGAAACGGCAGGAGGGCTTCACGGTGCGGATCGCCTCGAGCATGTTGGTTACGCCGATCGCGTCAATGTCTGCGGTGCCGAGGGGCGTGTCCCAGCTGGTCGCTACGAAGGACTGTGCAGCAAGGTTGTATACCTCGTCCGCCTGGGAGATCTGCATTGCCTTGATCAGGGAGATGGGGTCGGTCATGTCGGCATAGATCAGGGTAACCTTGTCCTTCAGATGCTCAATGTTGCCGTAGTCAACGGTTGCCTTTCTTCTCCAAATGCCGTAAACCTCGTAGCCCTTCTCCAGCAGCAGCTCTGCCAGATACGAACCGTCCTGTCCTGTAATGCCTGTAATCAGTGCTCTTTTCATAATAATTGTACTCCTTTTCTATATAGTGGTTCCGTTACCGGGGGACGCTGTCCCCCGAACCCCCTGCCAAAGGGATGGAATCCCTTTGGAATCCCAAGGCGTTTTCCCAATCTCCCCGTAGGGGAGAAAGGGAAAACGTCAGAATTGCAAGCAATTCCGTTCTGGCAGAGTTTCAGGAACAGCTTCCTCGGCAACGAATCAAATATTACAAAAGTGAAGTCATATTTTCTTCACGAAGCTTCGAAAGAACCTTCTTGATATCCTGTGTACTGTTCTTATCGCAGACGAGGAGGGCATCGGGGGTATCGACGATGACCATATCCTCGAGGCCGAGGACGGCCACGGTGCGCTTGCCGCCGCAGACGGTGCAGTTCTTGGTATCCACGCTGACGATATCGCCGGAGAACATATTGCCGTCGTTATCGAGGGGATTGATGCGCTCGAGTGCGAGCCAGCTGCCGACGTCATCCCAGCCGAAATTGCCGGGGATCGTGTAGATATCGGATGCCTTCTCCATGATGCCGAAGTCGATCGACTCGGAGGGCAGGTCCTTGAACTTCTCATTCAGCACGGCATCGAATTCCGCGGTGCCGTAGGCTGCCGCGATGGGCTTGAGTCCCTCGTAGAGGTCGGGCATGAACTGCTCGATGTTCCACAGGATGGAAGAGGTCTTCCAGATGAACATACCGCTGTTCCAGAGGTAGCCTCCGGACTTGAGATAGCCCTTCGCAGTCGGAAGGTCGGGCTTTTCCACGAAGCGTTCCACATCGTAGACGCCGTCCTTGCCGCTGCCCTTGACGTACTTGATATAGCCGTAGCCCGTCTCGGGGTAGTTCGGGGTAATGCCGAGGGTGACGAGATTCCTGCCGGCTTCGGCAGCGGACGCCGCCTTGCGCAGGGTGTCGATATACATATCCTCCGCATGAATCAGATGATCGGAGGGCAGGACGAACATGACTGCCTCGCCATATTTCTTTTCAATAACTGCCGCGGCAAGTCCCACGCAGGGCGCGGTGTTGCGCGCGCAGGGCTCCGCAATGACGTTCTCCGCCGGCAGATCCGGCAGCTGCTGTGCGATCAGATCCATGTACGCCGCATTCGTCACGATGTACACATCCTCGGGAGCGACCAGAGGTGCAAGACGCTTGATGGTCTTCTGGATCATCGTCTCGCCGTCCGCCGTCAGGGACAGGAACTGCTTGGGACAGCCGGCACGGCTCTTCGGCCAGAAGCGCTCGCCCTTGCCGCCTGCCATAATGACTGCTGTGATTTTCATTTCGCTTCGTTTCCTTTCTCTTCTTCCCTGACGGTATCCTTCAGGCGCAGCAGCTGCGCATTGCTCTTCTGGACGGGGAAGATGGTGGTCTTCAGCGTCATCAGAACGATCTGGATATCACGGAACAGGGAGTAGTTTTCTATATACATGAGGTCCATTTTCAGCTTGTCATAGGGGGTGGTGTCATACACACCGGTGACCTGTGCGTAGCCCGTCAGGCCTGCCTTGACATGCAGGCGGAAGCGGAACTCGGGGAACTGCTTCTCATACTCGGCACACAGCTCCGGACGCTCCGGACGGGGGCCGACCACGGACATATCGCCCTTGAGGATGTTGAGGATCTGCGGCAGCTCGTCCAGACGGCATTTGCGCAGGAATCTGCCGACCTTGGTCACGCGGACATCGTGGTCGCAGGAGACCTGCACACCGTCCGCTTCGGCGTCGATGATCATGCTGCGGAATTTGTAGACGTCAAATTCCTTGCCGTCCTTGGTCAGGCGGCGCTGCTTGTAGAAGATGGGACCGCCGTCGCAGAGCTTCACGGCAATGCCGCAGATCAGCATGATCGGCAGTGCCGGAATCAGCACCAGCAGGCAGAACACCAGATCGAAGGCGCGCTTCATCAGGCGCTGCTCAAAGGTCAGGCCGTAGTTGCGGCAGAGCAGCAGCGGTGTATCAAAGAGGCGGATGTCGTCCGCGCCTCTGAGGATAATATCGGAGATCTTCGGGGCAATATACGCACGCAGCTTCTTTTCGAAGCAGAATTTCACGAGGTCATTGCGCTGCTGTGCGGGGATATCGCAGATGATCACACCATCGAACTGCAGGATACGTTCTGTGATGGTGTCCATGTCCTCCTCCGCGCTGATGGACTCGCAGATCATGTACTTGTCCACGCGGTAGCTCATCTTCATGACGAGATCCGCTGCGGCGGGGCTGCCGTAGACAATGACCAGCCGTCTTGGCGGATAGAGGAAAAAGTAGAATTTGTTGGACAGGATCGTCCAGCAAAGCAGGATGAGCAGCTCCACGGCGACAAGCATCACCATCGGGCGGACATCCACAAAATTGCGGGCGACCAGACTGACCTGCAGATAGGTCACGGCATTCGTGCCGAGGGTCGCCAGCACCTGCGACAGCAGGACATCCATCCTGCGCAGGTAGCCTATTTTGAACGCACCGTAGACCTTGAAGAACAAGAACAGCACAGTGGCATAGATGCCGATCATCACCCAGTTGCCGCGGCGATAGAAGGGCAGCACCATGCAGTCGGAATAGTAGTTGTACCAGACATTCGCAAACACGAGCGTGAGGAGTCCCAGCATGATCACTGAGGAGAAAAACTGCACGACGCGTTTGAATTGTTCTCTGCGGTGAACGTGTGCGTATTGGAATTCTTGTTTCCGCACTCGTTTCGTCCTCTCTTTTTGCATTCCGCAGGGCAACGGGGCCATGCAGAAAAAAGTTCCGTGGGTATGCGTATTCTCTCTGTTTTGGCATACAGTTCCACATTCTCTAATTATAACAAAATGCCCTGCTACTGTCAATAGATTACGCGGTTTTTTCAGAATTATTTGTCAGTTTCACACAATTCTTCCACGCTTCGGCGGGGGAATTCCCGTTTTGCCACAAAGGCGGAAAATTCGGGGAAATCCTGCTGGAAACCGCCCCTCCCTTGCCCCCACCCCAACCCCTCCCCGAGGGGAGGGGCTGTATATGGAAACATTTTTCAAAAAGGGTATTCCATTTTTCTGAAGAATCTGGTATAATAGAGAATAAGAATCCCTGACAGACAACAAAAGAACAAAAGAAAGAAGGCATCCCCCTTGAACAAATACAAACGCCTTGCCATGAACACGCTGGTCTTTGCCATCGGTTCGTTCGGCTCGAAGATCCTGCTGCTGCTCCTCAACAAGCTCTACACGCACAATATCGGCTCCGTGGACAACAGCACCAAATCCCTGCTGGAAAATACTGCGAACTTCATCATTCCCATCGTGACCCTCTCCATCGCCGAGGCCGTCATCCGCTACGGTCTTGACCGTGAATACGACAAGCGCGAGATCTTCACCTCCGCGTGCCTCGTCGAGGCTGCCGGCATGGGTCTGCTGCTCGTGCTGTCACCGCTGCTGGGGCTATTGCCCTACACGGACGGGTATGTGCTGTACCTGCTGCTGTACATCGCCGCCTCGTCCTTCCGGCAGCTCAGCTCGCAGTTCGTCAGGGCGCGCGGCATGGTGCGGCTCTTTGCCCTTGACGGCATCTTAGCGACACTGTCGCTCTTTGTGTTCAATATCGTCTTTATCTCCGTCCTCAAATGGGGCGTCATGGGCTTCATGCTCTCGGTCATCCTGTCGGACTTCTGCTCCGGCGTGTTCCTGTGGATGACGGCGAAGCTCTGGCAGTTCTTTGACGTGCGCCTGTACAATCCCGAGATCACGCGCGTGATGCTGCGCTTTTCGATCCCCATGATCCCGACGGCGGTGCTGTGGATCATCACGGGCTTCTCCGACCGTCTCTTTGTCCGCTACATGGACGGCTTTGCCGCCAGCTCTGACGTCGGCGCGTCCGCCGCCGGCATCTATGACGCGGCCTCGAAGGTGCCGAACCTCATCTCGATGGTTTCCACGATCTTCTTCCAGGCGTGGAATATGTCCGCCATCACGGAGAACAACAGTCAGGACAGAAGCAAGTTCTACTACCGGATCTTCTCGGCATACCAGTCGATCATGTTCCTCGGCGCGGCCTTCATGATCGCGCTCGTGCAGCCGCTGACGCTGCTTGTCGTGGATACGAGCGTGCATCCGGAGTACGCCGCTGCCTTCCAGTACACCCCCGTACTGATCATTGCGGTGCTGATGATGAGCTTCAACCAGTTCCTCAGCAGCATCTACACCGCCACCCAGAAGACCACGCACAGCTTCTGGACGAGCCTTGCGGCTGCTGTCACGAACCTCGTGCTGAACGTCTTCCTGATCTACCGGTGGGGCGTGCACGGCGCGGTATTTGCGACCTTTGCAAGCTATTTTGTCTGCTATCTGATCCGCATCGTGGATACAAGACGCCTGATCCCGTTCAAGGTGCATCACATGCGGTTCGTGCTGAATCTTGCCATCCTCTTCGCGATGAGCATCGCGGCGGTCACCCAGCCGGAGTGGAATCTGCTCTTCCAGGGCGCGCTGCTGCTCTTCATGGTATGCTTCAACTTCTCGGCGATCATGCAGACGCTGAAGAAGATGCTCCGAAGGGGATAACGACTGATCATTCTCCTCCCGTCGGGAGGATCAAAAGGAGGAAATCACCATGTCCACACCCCATCTTCAGGGCAAGAAGGGCGACTACGCCCCCACCGTCCTCATGCCCGGCGATCCGCTGCGTGCGAAGTACATCGCCGAGACCTACCTTGAAAACCCTGTCTGCGTGAACGAGATCCGCGGCATGCTCGGCTACACCGGCACCTACAAGGGTGTTCCCGTATCCGTGCAGGGCAGCGGCATGGGCATTGCGTCCATCGGCATCTATTCCTACGAGCTGTTCCACGAGTTCGATGTGCAGCACATCATCCGTGTCGGCACGGCCGGTGCCATTGCGCCGGAAGTGGAGCTCCGCGACGTGATCCTCGGACAGGCTGCCTGCACGAATTCCAACTACGCGTCCCAGTACGCGCTGCCGGGCACCTATGCGCCCATCGCGTCCTTCCGGCTGCTTTCCGCGGCAGCGGAGGCGGCAAAGGAGCAGGGGCTCTCGGTGCGCGTGGGCAATCTCTTCTCCAGCGACACCTTCTACGACGACCGCAATTCCCTTGCGGACTGGGCGAAGATGCATGTCCTCGGCGTGGAAATGGAGTCCGCGGGCCTGTACATGAACGCCGCCCGTGCCGGCAAGGAAGCGCTGTGCATCTGCACGGTTTCCGACTGTCCGCTGCGCGGACTTGCTACCACTGCGCAGGAGCGTCAGACGGGCTTCACTGCCATGATGGAGCTTGCACTGGAGACCACGGTGCGCATTGCTTCTCAAGGATAAAAAAACTTTTTTCAAAAAAATTTCCAGAAACTTGTAATTTTAAGATTCCTTTAAGGTTCACCGGGTATCATAATAATGGATTTAGTAATCCCCCAATTCCCCCCATTATTATCATTTCATCTCTCTTTATCGCGGTGCCTTAGGTCGGCACCGTATTTTTTTTTGCCGGGAATCCCGAAAGGAGGGGAAACCCATGGATCAGACACAGATCGACCGCATCAACGCCCTTGCCCGCAAGGCAAAGACCGAGGGTCTGACAGAAGAAGAACAGCAGGAGCAGAAGGTGCTGCGCGATGCCTATCGTGCAAGCTTCCTCCGCAATCTGCAGGCACAGCTCGACAACACCTATATTATGGACGAGCAGGGCAACAAGAAGAAGCTCGAACGGCAGTGAGGCGGCGAGGGGAAGAGCCCCGCACTTCGGAGCACACAATCAAAAAACGCATCCCTTCGATCAAAAGGGATGCGTTGTTTTTGTTATTCAGCCTTCTCTTCCTTGGCTGTTTCATGGTATTCCTTCTCGGTGTTGACGCTCCAGATGTTCTTCTTGTCCGTTCTGCCGGAAAGGATATTGGATACCGCCTCGAAGGAGGTCGCCATGGAGTGGTCCATGTTGTTGTAGCGGTGCTGGCCGTTTCTGCCGACGCAGTAGAGGTTCTCGAAACCGTTGAGGTAATCGATCAGGGTGTCGATCTCGCTGTAGGTGTCGAAGTACGCGGGATACGCCTTCTTGATCTTCTCGCGGTGGGAATCGAGGATCTTCGCGTTCTGCTCGATCACACCCATGGACTTGAGCTCCTTGATCGCAAATTCGATGCATTCCTCATCGCTCATGTTCCAGAAGCTGTCGCCCTCTGCGCAGAAGTATTCCAGACCGATCCAGACATTGTGCTCCGGATCCTGTACCATGTACGGGGACCAGTTGTTGAAGATCTGGATTCTGCCGAGCTTGACGCCGACATCCTGCACATAGATCCAGCAGTCGGGAACGATATTGCCGAGCGTCGGGATGGAGGTCTTGTTCTTCAGCTCCAGCTTTTCGAGCAGCAGGCCCACGGTAACGAAATCACGGTAGGGAAGTCCCTTTGCGATGGAAGCCTCCTTCGCCGGAACATCATTCATGCCTGCTACCAGATCCTTCACGGGCATGGAGGAGATGAAGATATCGCCGGTCACCTTCTTGGGCTTGCCCTCATGCTCGCAGGTGATGAAATCGATCTTGCCGTCCTTGGTGTAGATGTTCGTCACCTTGGCGTTCATGACGATCTTGCCGCCCATCTTCTGGAATTCATCCGCGGTCGTTTCCCAGAGCTGGCCGGGACCGAACTTCGGGTAGTAGAATTCCTCGATCAGGGAAGTCTCCACCTTGCCGGTGTTCTTCTTGCCGCCGATCTTACTGAACATATCCTTGATGACCGCCGTGATGGACAGGCCCTTGACGCGCTGTGCACCCCAGTCCGCGGAGATCTCACGCGGATGTCTGCCCCAGAGCTTCTCGGTGTAGCCCTCGAAGAACATGGAGTAGAGCTTTCTGCCGAAGCGGTTGATGTAGAAATTCTCCAGAGAATCCTCCGGCTTCTTGGCAACGGTGCCCTTGAGGTAGCTGCAGCCGGCAACCATGGTCGTGCCGAAGCCCATGTTCTTGATGGTATCCCACTTCAGGGAAACGGGATAGTCGAAGAACTTGTGCTTGTAGTAGATACGGGAAACGCGGTTTCTCACGAGCATCACGCGGTCGGTCTCCTCGGGATCGGGACCGCCCTGCGCAAGCTGCTTCTCGCGTCCGAGCTTGATGTCGTCGAAGGAGGGCTTGCCCTGACGGGGCATCATATCCTGCCACCACTGCATGACATCCTTATCCTTGGAGAAAAAGCGGTGACCGCCGATATCCATGCGGTTGCCGTTATGGTTGACGGTCTTAGAGATGCCGCCGATCGCGTCGGTCTCTTCGAGAATCGTGACGCTGTATTCTTCCGGTGCCTTCTTGAGCAGTTCAAAACCGGCGGTCAGGCCGGCAGGACCTGCACCGATGATCACAACTTGTTTCATGTACATTCCTCTTCTTTCATGGTATTCAACCGCCGCACGGCGGCTTATGCTTCATCTTTTATTATACAATACAGCCCGAGGCTTTGTCAAGGCAAATGCAGATTTTTGCAAAAATATGCGCATTATTGAAAAATTCCCGATGCAGGGCACCGGGAATCCGCATCCGCTGACATTTGCCGCCTTAGTCCACAGAGACGTAGCTCCTGGTAAAGGTTCCGCAGAAACGGCGTACCAGCTCCGCTGCTGCAAAGGCGATGCCGATGATCGCGGCGACTAAAAGCATCATCTTGATCAGATCTTTCATGTTCGGTTCCCTCCTGTTTCTGCGCAAGGCCCGGCCGGGCTATGCTTCTATTGTTTTATTATAGCACATTCTGAACCCGATTTCTACTTTAGCAAGGAATTTCCACGTTCTGCACAAATTCACCCGTCCGCTTTTGTGCAGTGTTACAATTCTCACGGCGCGCGCCGGAGCCGGTTTTGCCCCCCATTACCAAACTCGACAAAATCGCTACCAAACTCGACAAAAAACTTGACATGGGTGTTCGGGAGGGGGTATAATTAAGTCAGAGGGAGGGTTTGTCTGATTTTGCCGAATGATGTCGGACAATGTCTTTTTTCAGAAGATATTTCCCAAGTGCTGTGCTATCTGTACAAAATAATTGATTCAATTTTGTTTGTTTGGATATACAAAAACTCTTTACATCCGGATAATATTATGGTATAATGTGAATAAGAGGAAGATTCTTCCTCAAAAATAATTCCAAAAAGGAGTCGATCATTATGAAAACAAGAAGATTTCTCGCCCTTGCCCTTGCGGCATGCATGCTTGGCAGCGCTGCTCCTTTGGGAGTAAGTGCGGTGGATTATGTTGCAGCGTATGACGCCAATCAGGATGGTTCAGTAACCATCAATGACGTCATCATGATCAGTCGCTACATGATGGGGAACTTTTATGTGAATGACCCTTCGACGCTGGATGCTGATCAGAATCTGGTGGTTACCATTGAGGATGCCACATGTGTTCAGACATATCTTGTTCGCAGAGACTATACAATCAGTTTTGTGACTGAGAGCTAAGGAGGGGTTACAATGAAATTCAGACGAATGATTTCTGTTTTGACCGCAATGGTGATTTCTACTGCGGCTCTGGGGTCTATGACAGCAAGCTCGAGTGTGTCCGACAGAAACAGACTGTACTACGAGTTTAGCTATGAAACAGAACAGGTAACGAGCACATACACCCTTTTGCACAATCCTGTGGATTCCACATCCGCAAGAACGGTGACACTTCCTGATGACAGAGTACTTTATGAAAACTCTGGAATTGTATATCTGTCTTTCAAGTTTACGGACAGCGAAGGAGTATCCACTGGATATCGGGGCACTGGATTTATAATTGGTGACCACACGATTGCAACCGCTGGACATAATGTGTATAGTAGTGATTTGTCAGTGTTCTCCACCGATATGAGAGTAAAGCTTTATGATGGAGATGGCAACTATATAGAAACCGTTGATGCGGTTGAAGCTCATACGCCTTATCAGAATATGTTGGGAAGCGGTAATCATGATTATGCGCTGATAACTGTTGAGGAGGATTTAAGCACCTATGAACATTTTAATTTAGGTGTTATGGTCGATTCTGCTCAGAACTCTACTGCAATTCCCATGGCTGTTGCAGGCTTTCCAGGCAGTGTTTACAATGCTGACAACGAAGCGGAATCAACATATGATTTATACATTGATTATGGTTCACCTGGAACAATGTCTGACTATCGGATTTACTACAATGGAATTGATACGTCCGGCGGTCAAAGCGGTGGTCCGGCATTCGTGACAACGACATACATGCTTGATGATGACAGCAGTACTGCTGTAACAACCCGTACAGCAGTTGGTATTCATACACATGGCACCTATTGTACAAGAATTACATCAGAGATGATTGCATTCTTCCGCAACAATTCCAACATTTCATATTAAAGGAGTGGATATTATGATGAAAAAACGTTTATTTGCAGTTCTGACCGCACTGCTGTGCTGTGGCTCTGCAGTGCTGCCTGTCAGTGCACAGGTCGATTATGTCCGCCTTACGCACGAGCTGATTGCCATTAACGGAAATCTGGAATACAACCCCGATACTTATTTGTCGGGTGTACTTGTCCGGACTGACGGTACTGAGCTGACAGAAGAAATGCTCAGTGGTATGGAAGGTTTTGAGGGTTTGCAGGACTGGGAAAGCTATTCAGCCAGTGTAAAGGCAGATGGAACACCTGACACAGAGCTGATTCCTGACGGAAACGGCTACATGATCTTCATCGACGGAACAACCTCGCTGAAAGCCGCCGGAAGACTGATGCAGATGGAGGTAGCGTGCATTACCGATATCATGCTTGTCCATTATATGGGGTGTTCCCCTGTGGATGTTTTCCCAGCATTCACAATCCAGCTGACAGACGAAAACACTGATATTTCGTCGATTTCCGGTTTTGAGGGATTTGCTGTATCCGAAACGTTTTTCGTGCAGGACAGAACCGTGATCGAGCTTGTGGATGCGGAAAACGCCTCGTTTGCGGCGGCTGCGGAAACAGAACAAGACCTCTATGTATATATGCAGAATTTTGCCGAGGAAGTGATGGCGGCAAATCCGGGTGTATTTTCCGAGATCACACCGTATTATGAAGTGACGGAGATTCTATGTGATTACGGATTCACCGCCACCCCCATCTGGCAAACCGCCGGCGACCACAACGCTGACGGCGAAGTGAACTCCAACGACGCGGCGGATCTGCTCGTGCAGGCTGCACAGGACGGCGTAGCAGAGGCCTCCGAGACGGCTGTTTCCCCCGACTCCGACGTGAACCTCGACGGCGTGGCCGACTCCACCGACGCCGCCTACATCCTCCAGTACGCCGCCCTCAAGGGCTCCGGCGCGGATGCCGATTGGGTGGAGATTTTGAAGAAGTAAAATTTCGCCATAAAAAATATCTCCCCCGACCGCGCGGCCGGGGGATTTTTCTGCTGTTATTCTGCATAAACGGAGTCGATGTCGAGGTATTCCTCGAGGGTGATGCCCTGTTCCCAGATCGCCTGCGCGTGTTCCACGCCGACGTAGCGGATGTGCCAGGACTCGTAGTCATAGCCGGTGATGGCCTCCTTGCCCTCCGGATAGCGGATGATGAAGCCGTATTCCCAGCAATGCTCGGCAAGCCACTTGCCCTCGTCAGTCTCCGCGAAGGTGTTGTCGATCGTGTTGCAGTCGATCGTGTAGCCCGTCTGGTGCTCGGAGAAGCCCGGTCTTGCGGAAACGCTGTCGGCGTATTCCTTGCCGTAGGCGTCCACCATGCTGTTGTAGCACTCGACCTGGAACGCATAGTCGCGGTAGCCGGAGCCAAGGTAGATGTCCAGTCCCTGCGCTGCGGCGTCGGCTGTGAGCTGATCGAAGGCAGCCTCGGTCTCCGGCAGCAGGCCGGGATCGTAGGTGGACGGCAGGCTGTAGCTCTTGTTGGCAACGAGAATGCCGTCGATATAGGTGCATTCGTCCACAACGGACAGCTCGCGCACGGTCACGGGGATCTCAAGACGTTCCACGCCGTAGTCCGCATAGAGCGTGCAGGTGCCCTGCTGGAGGCCGATGACAAGGCCGGACTCGTCCACGTCCGCAATATTGCTGTCGCTCACGCTCCATCTGACTGCGGAGAGATCCACGCCGTCGGCGTTGGCGCGCAGGGTGACGGTCTTTTCACGGTTGATGCGCAGGTAGAGATGCGCAGTGTCCGCAATGATGCTGTAGGCACCGGTCTGTGCTTCGGGCTGTGTTTCGGGCGGAACGGTGGGTTCCGCGGTGCCGTCCGGCACGGCCGCAAGGGTCTCCGCCGGAAGGGTCTGCGCAGGAAGTGCGGCGTACGTCTCCGTCGGAAGGGCGGTAGTCTCCGCGGTGCTGGTCGCTGCCGGAAGGGACTCCGCGATCTGCTGCGCCTCCTTGGCGCGCTTTTTGCTGATGAGTCCCACTGCCACGATCAGGATGCAGCAGACCACCAGCAGGATGATAATATAACCGCCGTGTTCTCGCGAATGGCGGGTGCGTTTTACTGCCATAATTGTACCTCGTTTCGATGTTGCCTTATGTTTTTGTCTTCCTTCAGCTTCTATTATACCACATTTTGCGGCGTTTGTCACCACGTTTTGCAGAAATTTCCGGAAATCATCACATTTTCCGCGGCAAATGGACAGGAAACGACGCATTTCTTCCATTTTTTGGTGACTCTGCACAAAAAGAGAGGTGGAATTTCCTACAGTGTGCCAATTGCATCGTCGGGGAATATCTTGTATAATGAAAGTATAGGATTATCCGAATCAAACGCAAGTACTATGGCTGAAAGGAGATGTTCATATGAAATGCAAACGAAGAATACTGGCGATCGCGACGGCGTTCGGGTGCCTGCTGGGCAGCCTTCCGGCAATTCCGGCGGCGGCGATCAGCGATGCGGCACTGGAACAATTGCAGCAGGGAGACAGCTATCAGGTCGTTTCCGTGAATTTCTCGGAGGAGACAAACTGCGTCAGCTTCATGTATGTGCAGGATCTTTCAAGCAACGAAATTTTTCAGATCTCCTGCGGTATCAGGAACTATAATGCGGCAATTGCCGGCGATGAGATCCCGCAGGCAGGCGATCTGATCGATATGGACTGGTGCGGAGAGATGGCGGAAGTCTACCCCGGATGCATGCATCTGGAATGCGGCGATACCATCGAGAATCTCGGCAGTGTCTGGGAGCTGGAGACGATCGACCTGACCGTGGTTTCGGTCGAAAACAAGAGGAATTTCACGCTTGAAGCCGCGGACGGCACGCAGTACAGCTATTGCGACAGCACTGCCGGATACGGCGGCGTGGAGGTGCTCGGTGCCGTCGGTGATACGGTAACGATGGCGAAGTTCGGCGATCGCGTGATCCGCCGTTACGGCAGTCCCGATGCGGCGCCGGTCGTGGAAGAGTGGATGATGGATTTTGCGGTGGTCGGCAAGAACGCCGAAACCGGCAGAATGGCGCTTGCATCGCTCGAGTCCGGCAGCACCTACTATTTCTCCGAGGCGGAGCTGGAAGACGCAATGACCGAGCAGGATCCCATTGAATACGGCGATATGCTGCGCATCCGCGGACTGGATATGTGCACGGTGCTCTACGGCACCAATACCTTTACGCTGCAGGAGGGCTATTCCGTCACCGATCTCGGCTCGCTGTTTGACTACGGCCGTGTAACGACAGTAACGCTCGGCGAAAAGGAAGAAGACTACCCCACCATTCCCCTCACGGGCGAGGACGGCACCTACTATTATTATATCGACTATCTTGCAAATACACCGCAGCAGTTCTGTGATCCCGACTGGACGGCGTTCGGGGCCGGCACACAGATGGATTTCGTTTCCTTCAAGGGACGTCCGCTGCTGCCGCTGGATTCACAGGGTTATGTGATGCGGATGCTCGGTATGAACGAGGAGAAGTATTACTTCACCTATCTGACGAATGATGAGCCGAATGCGACGAACGTCTTCTCCATCCCCGCAACGGCGGCGGATGCATATCTGTGCAACAGCACCGATCTGCGGATCGGCAGCATCTTCCGCTTCTACGGTCTGGGTGCACCGACGGAAACCTACGGCGTCAACGGCTTTGAATACGCTGATCACGCAGTGATCTGGCATGACACGCGCATAAGCTGCAGCATCTCCAGCGTACTCTGCACGATCACCAAAAACGACGGCATCTATGTGACCGCGGAGCACAACGGCACGAGCTACCGGTTCTGCGCGAACTGGATCGCAGGCTGCGATTCCTCCACCTTCCAAACGGATCCCTGCACGCTTGCAGTGGGCGATATGCTCTATCTGAAGATCCATAACGGCCGTGTTCTCGGCGCAGGCGAGCGCTACTACCCCGAGGAGCACCTGGATCAGCGCGATTACGCCGTTGTCGGCGTGGACGATGCGGAAGATCCGCAGCAGTATGTGCTGTGCAGCATCACCAAGGGCAGCAAGGGTAAGACCTATTACGTGGATGCCCAGCTCCTTGCGGATTTCGGCATTACGGAGCCCGTGGGCTACGGCGATTTCCTCACGCTCTACGGCACCAAGACCTATGGCACCGCAACCGACGGCACCTTCTCCCTGACCATGAATCCGGAGGAAAAAGGCGCGTACATTCAGTTCACACTGCGCACTCCCCAGAGTGTGTACTCCCGCCGCCTCAATTACTTCGCGGATGCATCCCTGATCGACTACACTGTGACAGTCGATCCGGAGGACCCCGAGGCAGTGCAGCTGACAAGCGACGCCGGAACCTTCCGTTATGTGACGGATTTTGCCGGCGAGTACCTCCAGCCGAACGGCGTGGACTGGAGCAGCGTGCAGACCGGCGATACCCTGCAGGTGTTCACCTATGCAGAAACGCCGCTGATCCCGATGGATCCTGCCCTGCATCTGCAGCGGTATTACGGAGAGATCAGCAACACCTATGCGGACTACTGCATTCTCGACGGCGAGGTCCGCGTGGAGATGGACGCGCTGAAGGCGATGCTCCCCGAGGATTACACCGCCAAGTACGCTGACGGCCTGATCATCTGGTACACCGGCAGCATGGATGCCTCCACCTATCCGATCGGCATGGCGGAGATGTTCTATGTGTTCGACTGCGGTACAGCGGGCGGCACGGAGCTGCGCGCGCAGCGCACCTATTATATGGACTATCTGGAAGCGCACCAGAAGGAACCCATCATTCAGATGACTGCCGGTGACGTGGACGCGGACGGCATGGCGACCATCCTCGACGTCATCCAGCTCAGCAAGTGCCTGATGGGTACCGAGACGCTTCCGGATCTGACGGTTACCACACCGATCCGTGCGGACTTCGACCAGAACGGCGTTGTCAACACCGCCGATGCACTCGCACTGATGAAGAAGCTGGTCTTCATGGTATATTGATCCGATACGCAATGCACAGCCCCCGCTTCAGCGGGCGCGGAGTCCGCGCTGACATGATGCGTGGATGCGTTCTCATAATCTGCGCACTTCCCATCTCGCAACAATCGTCCGCGAGAACCTAAAGCCGGCTTGCACGTGGGTCTGGGGGCGAGCGAAGCAATGCCCCCAGGGCGGGGTAGGGTGCGGCAGCACCCTACCTTTTTTCCCCTCCCCTTTGGGGAGGGGTTGGGGTGGGGGCAGTTACATGATGCCTATCC
>CAYYIT010000012.1:0-50644 GCA_964472035.1 uncultured Ruminococcus sp. | reverse complement strand
GTAGCACCCTCCACTATTTCCCCCTCCCTTTAGGGAGGGGGTTAGGGGGTGGGCATTTTCAAAAATCGCCACTTTTTTGACAAACCGAGCACACCGCTTCCGCGGCGGTCTGCTATTTTCTATTCTTATTATAAACCATCTCTGCCAGATTTGCAAGCACTGTTTTTTTGATTTCCGGAAATAAATTCACAGAATCGTCACAAAACAATTGTGAAATCTTTGCAAAACGCTTGACTTTTCGGGAAGGATTCGGTATAATGAAAATAACTACATGTACGCAGAACGTGTCGTTTGCGGAAGCTGCACTGCAATTTCCGCACACCAAAAAATGAAGAAAGAAGTGATTGTTTTTGAACAAACTGAAGAGAACACTGGCAGCGCTCCTGAGCATGAGCATGCTGCTGGCTGCCACTGCCTGCGGCAGCGAGAACGCTGATTCCGAGGACAACAGCCACTACAAATCCGAGGATGAGCATGCAGTCTCCATTCAGGAAGATGCCAATGCGGAGGGCAAGGTGGACATTTCCGGTCAGACCATCTACTGGCTGGGTACCTACAACCTCAATCCCCAGAACAACCAGGACAGAAGCGTACCGCTGACCCTGTTCGAGGATCAGTACGGCGGTAAGGTCGAGTGGATCGAGTGTACCTCTGACAACAAATTTGACACACTGACAAACCGTATTCTGGGCGGCGACCCCGTGGATATGTTCCAGTACGAGTGGGACGCACTGCCGAACGGTGTATATAAGGATCAGTACCAGCCTCTGGATGATTATCTGGATCTCGACGAGGAAATGTGGACTGACATGAAGGATGCCATCGATATGTATGCCTACAACGGCAAGCACTATGTGGTACCCTATGCTGTATCCGACCCGCTGCTGATCACCTACAGCCGCGAGATGTGCAAGGAAAACGGCCTTGACGATCCGTACGAGCTGTATCAGGACGGCGACTGGGATTGGGATTCCTTCATGGATATGATGAAGACCTTCGTTGCCAACGGCGACGGCTCCACACAGCGCTACGGTATTGCCGGCTGGTTCGGTCAGGCAATGGTGCAGTCCACCGGTAAGACCATCGTTAACTTCGACGGCACACAGTTCACCAACAACATCGCAGACCCCGACATCGAGGCAGCGGAGAATCTGATGACCGAAATGCGCAGCCTGCAGCTCTATGATCCGACCTGGTACAGCAACTTCCCCGAGGCAGGCAACATCCTGTTCTACGGTATGGC
The DNA here is from genome assembly GCA_964472035.1 of uncultured Ruminococcus sp. GTDB lineage: Bacteria > Bacillota > Clostridia > Oscillospirales > Ruminococcaceae > UBA3855. The sequence continues at coordinate 49,401 of CAYYIT010000012.1, read as the reverse complement.
TGACTGGTCCCTGGGCGCATCCAATGCAAAGAACCCCGATGCGGACATCATGGTCGTTCCGTTCCCGAAGTCTCCGGATGCGGACGAGTACTACCTCTGCGGCAACTACGCAGCCTACATGCTCGTCAAGAACTCCGACAAGGGCGACGCTGTTGCAAGATACATCGAGTGCTGCCGCATGGCAGAGACCGTTGAGGAATACCAGCAGGTAGCCAAGGAGAAGGCGCTGATCGAAGAGAAGACCGCTTCCGGCATCACACTGGCATTCAAGACCGAGGAGCAGTACGATGCGATCCAGAGCTACAAGGCAGATACCACCGTGGTATTTGACTTCGGCTACGGTATGGGCAGTGTAATGTACGGCGAGGGCGAGTACACCTACGAGACCAGAGGCATCATGAACAACCTCATGGACTGCCTGCTCAAGTATGACGATGTGGACTCCTGGGCAGTTCTGCGTGACAACTGGAGCGCAGCGATCGACGACGTGCTCAAGACCTACAACGACGCACTGGCTGCTGACGCAGCAAACTAAGCAGAGAGCTTTCTTAGAAGGATAAGGTCTGAATGATCTGAACGCAATGCCCCTCCTGCCTTACGGCAGGAGGGGCAAAGCTGTTTTTTTGAGACGGCCGGCAGAGCCGGCTTCAGTTTCTCACTGAACTTGCGTCTGGGGTGGGGCAAATTTAAGCTGACTCCCCCGATGCAAAAAGGGGGAGTTTTGTTTGTCCTGCGGTCGGATGCGCCCCCTCATTTCCCGACCCGATCAGGAAAAATTTTTTTCGCATAATGCCATATTCCCTGTCATATTCCGGAACGAACTGCGTCCTATAGGGTAAGAAACGTTTCGATATTCCCTGTGAAAGGAGGGATCTGCATGGATGATGAACAGATCATCGCGCTCTACCAGAGCCGCAATGAAGCCGCGATCAAAGAGACTCGCGCCAAGTACGGCGGCTACTGCTTCAAGGTCGCGCACAATATCCTCGGCAACGAGCAGGACGCGGAGGAATGCGTCGCCGACACGATGCTCCACGCATGGCAGGCGATTCCGCCGGCAAGACCCGTGCGCCTGCGCCTCTTCCTCGCGAAGATCGCGCGCAATCTCGCGTTCGACCATTGCCGCCGGATGGCGGCCGACAAGCGCGGCGGCGGCAATATGACCGCGGTGCTTGACGAGCTTGCCGAATGCGTGGCGGATACCGTCGATGTGGAGGACAGCGTTCTCGAAAAAACCATGCAGGAATGCATCCATCGCTTTCTGTCCGGACTCGATTCCCGCGAACGGCAGGTCTTTCTGCGGCGTTACTTCATGGCGGAGCCGGTCGCGCAGATCGCGGAGGAATTCCATATGAAACCGAACACCGTGTCTGTCATGCTCGGGCGCACCCGAAAAAAATTACAGGCACACCTTCAGAAGGAGGGGTATGCATTATGACAAACGAACAGTTATTCAAGCTTCTGGGCAATACGGACGACGCACTGCTTGACGAGAACGTCGAGGTCACGACCGCCGCTCCCAAGCGCCGCTGGATCGCATGGACCGCCGCTGCGGCTGCCTGCGTGTGCCTGTGCGCCGTCGGCGCGAAGGTCCTCCCCGGCATGCTTCCGCGCTCCGAGGAGATGACCGCCGCTACCGGAGACGACACGCTCTGCAATAATTTCTGGGTGCCGCTGGAAAACGGCATCCGCTATGAGGCGTGCAGCCTTGAAAATGCCGTGCTGCCGGAGGAATCCAATTCACTGCCGATCCAATTCATCCTCGATCCGTGGCACATGGAGTACCAGATCATTGACCCGATGGCGGGCGGCAACGCCGAGATCGAGCGCGGCACCTACACTGTGGAAAACGGCATTTACACGCTCATCTCGCCGGACGGAAAGGTAACAACACTCGAAGAAACCGATCTGAACAACGGCACACAATGGGAACTGATAGTGCTCTCCTGCGACAGCTTTCCGGACTATGTAGGGCGCTGCTTTACCTCTAAGATGAACAGCCTGCGTCCCTATGAGGGCATGAACACGCCGGACGGCGTGAATGCGGACGGCGCGATCCTCAACGAGGCACAGACCGCACAGTTCCGTGATCTGCTCGACGCCATGATCGTGTACCAGTCCGTCAGCGTTCCGGAGGATGCCCCCGGCAGGGAGAACGCCGTGCGCTTCAGCTTTCTGGATCAGTCCACCGAGGACGATCTCTACACGGGCATCACGCTCTTTGACCAGTGGCTCTGTTATGATGACGGCACCGGCTGGCTTGCGGATGCAGCGCAGGTAGCGGAGCTGATGGCGTTGTATGAGGAGGTGCAGGCTTCCTCCGCAGGAGATGCGGAGGGCTGGCAGCCCTTCGCGGAGATGGATGCTTCCGCATTTGTGAGCGCAGGCGTGACACGGATCGAGGGCATGCAGGTCGCCAACTGCCACCTTGAAACCGAGCTTGATGCACTCGTTTCCCTGCTGCAGGAGATCCCTGCGTATGAGCAGGATCCCGATTTCGGCAATACTGTCGGTGCTTCTCCGTTCATTCTACGCTTTGAGAAGGCGGACGGCACAACACGGGAGATCACGATCTACGACGACCACATCATGCTGGATGGGGTATTCTATACAGCCGGTTCAGCCGCCTGCACTGCCGTGACTGACTGGATCAACGAAAGAATGAACGAGGGCTGGCAGCCCTTCGCGGAGATGGATGCTTCCGAGATCCCTGCCGCTGCGGTGTACTACCCGAGTGCCGATGCGCAGGAGATCCAGTATCTGGAAAAGGAAGTCCCCGATCTTGTGGCAATGCTGCAGGAATTCACCGCCTACGGCCAGTACACGGTAACCCCAGAAATGGGCGATACGCCGTACTCGATCCAGTTTGAGTATGCGGACGGAAGATATCTGCAGATCGGCATTTACAGCGAGTATCTGTACATCAGCGATTCACTCGGCGATACCATTTATGCTGCCGACCCCGAGGACTGCGCTGCGCTGATCGAGTGGATGGATGGCATCCGGATCGGAACAGTAACAGAAGAACCGCCCTTCGGCGAAGACGGCGCAGTGCAGCCGTTTGCAGAGCTTGCGGAGGGTGCGCTGGTTTCCGGTTACCTCTTCTCCGAGGCGGACAACAATGGATTTACGATCCCTTCTGAAAATCTCAGCACGATCGAAGCGGCACTTCGGGAGCTGACGGTTTACACGACGGATCAGGAAAGTGCAGCTGTCAGAAATACGGACGTCGGCTGGTTCCGGCTGGAATACACGCTGGCGGACGGCACCGAGCTTTCCTACCGCTATACGGATGCGGATGAGCAGATGATCTGGATCGACGGCACCTTCTACTGGATCTACAGCGAAGATCATCTGGCACTGTGTTCGACTGCAACAATACATGTTGTTCAGGACGTCACCACCATTATCGCACAGATCACAGAGATCAACGGAAGCAACATCACTGTCAACGAGTATGTCTATGGCGGCAGTTGTCCCAAGTACACCTTCTCCACAGAAGGTCTGCTCATGCACGATGCAAACGGCGCGGAGATTGCACTCTCCGACTTTGCAATCCACGATACGGTCTATGTCTCCTACACGGGAGAGGTTCTTGAATCCGATCCCGCTGTGATCGTGACACCGACGAAGCTTCAGCTTCAAGAATAATAGGAATAAACCCCCGGAACCGCGAAGTTCCGGGGGTTTTTGTGTGTCGCTTGCCCATTCGGCATGGGGTCTGGGGGCGAGCGAAGCGATTGCCCACAGGGCGGGGGCGGGGTGCGCCAGCACCCCGCCCTATTTCCCCCTCCCTTTAGGGAGGGGGTAGGGGGAGGGCAGTTTACCCATGCCTTCCCCTACCCTGAAGCAAGCTCCGCACGAAACTGAAACCAGCTCCGCACGAAACTGAAGCAAGCTCCGCACGAAACTGAAGCAAGCTCCGCACGAAACTGAAGCAAGCTCCGCACGAAACTGAAGCCGGCTCCGCACGAAACTGAAGCCGGCTCCGCCGGCGGTCTCTGAAGAGAAAACAACAATACGCCCTTGCCGTCAGGCTTGGGCGTATGTGTTCTCTTAATTCAGGCCCTATCCTCCTAAGAAACCTCGGCTGCGCGGCCTCCGCGCCGCCCAAAAAAAGAGCAGAGCCAAAACTGACTCTGCTTTGAAGATGAAATGAAACCAAAATTTTGTGTAGAACAAAAGAAAGGAGACAACAAAACGAGTGTTCATACGTTGATCCGTATTTACACTATGATTATTATAGCCGATTTTTCCCATTTCGTCAATAGAAATTCACAAAAAAGATGCGAATGTGATTCATCTTTGTTCGAATTGCACAAATTCAACACCGGAATTTTTGCACCGCAAAATCAGGGAATGTCGAAAAACCGTGAAGCATGGGATTTTCTGCCGATGCCCCTCCCAAAACCGCCATAATTCGGTAAAAAATTCCCGATAGTCATGGTTTTGGCGAAATACTCAAAAAAATCCAGTTAATTTTTGCAAAAACCTATTTACAAATCGGCAGAATTGTGTTATGATATAAGATGTAGGGTACTGTGTAAAAGTACCAAACAAGAAATACATTTTTTTTAGGAGGAATATTCCCATGGCAAGAAAAATGAAAACCATGGACGGTAACAACGCCGCTGCTTGGGCGTCCTACCCGTTTACAGATCTGTCTGCGATCTACCCGATCACTCCCTCTTCTGTAATGGCTGAAGTTACCGACCAGTGGTCCGCAAAGGGCCAGAAGAACCTGTTCGGTGATCCCGTGACAGTTGTTGAAATGCAGTCCGAGGCAGGTGCAGCAGGTACCGTTCACGGTTCCCTGTCCGCAGGTGCTCTGACTACTACATACACCGCTTCTCAGGGTCTGCTCCTGATGATCCCGAACATGTACAAGATCGCTGGTGAGCTGCTGCCGAACGTAATCCACGTTTCCGCACGCTGCGTATCTTCCCACGCTCTGAACATCTTCGGTGACCACTCCGACGTTTATGCATGCCGTCAGACCGGTTATGCAATGCTCTGCTCCTCCAATCCTCAGGAAGTAATGGATCTGGGCGCAGTTGCGCATCTGGCTACCATCGAAGGCAGAGTTCCGTTCCTGCACTTCTTCGACGGCTTCCGTACCTCCCACGAGATCCAGAAGATCGAGGTCTGGGATCAGGCTGATATGGCTGAGATGCTCAACTGGGACGCTGCACAGGCATTCCGTGATCAGGCTCTGAACCCGAATCATCCGGTTCTCCGCGGTACTGCACAGAACCCCGACATCTTCTTCCAGGCTCGTGAGGCTTGCAACAAGTACTACGATGCTCTGCCGGCAGTTGTTGAGAAGTACATGGAGAAGGTAAACGAGAAGATCGGTACCAACTACAAGCTGTTCAACTACTACGGTGCTCCGGATGCTGAGCATGTCATCATCGCTATGGGCTCCGTAAACGATACCATCGAGGAGACCGTTGATTACCTGAACGCAAACGGCGGCAAGTACGGTATGGTCCGCGTACGTCTGTACAGACCTTTCGTTGCTGAAAAGCTCGTTGAGGCTCTGCCGGAAACTGTTAAGCAGATCTCCGTTCTCGACAGAACCAAGGAGCCCGGCTCCCTGGGTGAGCCGCTGTACCTCGACGTAGTAGCAGCTCTGAAGGACACCAAGTTCGACGGCGTGAAGATCTACACCGGCCGCTATGGTCTCGGTTCCAAGGATACCACTCCGAACCAGATCATCGCTGTTTACAAGAACACCGAGAAGAAGCGCTTCACCATCGGTATCAAGGATGACGTGACAAATCTGTCTCTGGAGGATTCCTTCAGCCCGGATACTGCTCCGGCCGGCACCATCTCCTGCAAGTTCTGGGGTCTGGGTTCCGACGGTACAGTAGGTGCGAACAAGAACTCCATCAAGATCATCGGCGACCACACCGATATGTATGCACAGGCATACTTCTCTTATGACTCCAAGAAGTCCGGCGGTGTTACCGTTTCCCATCTGCGTTTCGGTAAGACTCCGATCAAGTCCACTTACCTGATCAACAAGGCTGACTTCGTTGCATGTCACAACCAGAGCTATATCGACAAGTACGATATGGTTTCCGATATCAAGCCCGGCGGTACCTTCCTGCTGAACACCATCTGGGATATGGAAGGCCTCGAGGCAAATCTCCCGGGCCAGGTAAAGCGTTACCTCGCTCAGAACAACATCAAGTTCTACACTGTAAACGGTGTAAAGCTCGGTCAGGAGACTGGCATGGGCACAAGAATCAACACCATCCTGCAGTCCGCATTCTTCAAGCTCGCTAACGTAATTCCTTTCGAGGATGCTCTGGGCTACATGAAGGCTGCTGCTGAAATGTCCTACGCTAAGAAGGGTCAGGATATCGTTGAGAAGAACTGGAAGGCGATCGACGCTGGTTACCAGGGTCTGGTAGAGATCGAGATCCCGGCTGCATGGGCTGACGCTGCTGATACCCAGATGGGCATGGGCAAGGTTACCTGCGACAACAAGGTTCTCGAGGACTACGTCAACAACATCCAGATCCCCTGCAACGCACAGAAGGGTGACACTCTGCCGGTATCTACTTTCGTAGACATGGCTGACGGTACCTTCCCGCAGGGCTCCGCTGCATTCGAAAAGCGCGGTATTGCTGTCAACGTTCCGACATGGAACCCCGATACATGTATCCAGTGTAACCAGTGCGCATATGTATGTCCGCATGCAGTTCTGCGTCCTGTTACCCTGACTCCCGAAGAGGCAGCTGCAGCTCCCGCTGCAATGAAGCTTGCTGCAATGAAGCCCGCGATCGGCGATCTGAAGTTCGGCATGACCGTTTCCGTTCTCGACTGCACAGGCTGCGGCGTTTGCTCCAATGTCTGCCCGGCTAACAACAAGGCTGAGACTCTGGTAATGAAGCCCATCGCTTCCCAGATGGATCAGCAGGAGTGCTTCAACTACGGTACTACCAAGGACATCAAGCCCGAGGTTACTGCTAAGTTCACAGAAGCTACTGTTAAGGGCTCCCAGTTCAAGCAGCCCCTGCTCGAATTCTCCGGCGCATGCGCAGGCTGCGGTGAGACTCCTTATGCAAAGCTGATCACACAGCTGTTCGGTGACAGAATGTACATTGCTAACGCAACTGGCTGCTCCTCCATCTGGGGTGGTTCTGCACCGTCCACACCTTACACCTTCAACAAGAAGGGCTACGGTCCGGCTTGGTCCAACTCTCTGTTCGAGGACAACGCTGAGTTCGGTTACGGTATGTTCCTGGGTCAGGAGACTCTGAGAAACCGCGTGATCGCAAAGGTTGAGGCTCTGGCTGAGACAACTGACAATGCTGACGTTAAGGCAGCAATCGACGAGTTCCTGGCTACCAAGAACGACGGCGCAGCTAACACACCGGCTTCTGAGAAGCTGATCGCTGCTCTGGAGGCTTGCGGCTGTGACGCAGCTAAGGCAATTCTGGCTGAAAAGGATTACCTGCGCAAGAAGAGCCAGTGGATCTTCGGCGGTGACGGCTGGGCATACGATATCGGCTTCGGCGGTCTGGACCACGTTCTGGCTTCTGGCAAGAATGTAAACGTAATGGTATTCGATACCGAGGTTTACTCCAACACCGGCGGACAGGCTTCCAAGTCCACACCTACTGGTGCGATCGCACAGTTCGCAGCAGCTGGTAAGGTTGTAAAGAAGAAGGATCTGGCTGGCATTGCAATGAGCTACGGCTATGTATATGTTGCACACATCGCAATGGGTGCTGACATGAACCAGTGCCTGAAGGCGATCCGCGAGGCTGAGGCTTACGACGGTCCGTCCCTGATCATTGCATATGCTCCGTGTATCAACCACGGTATCAAGACCGGTATGGCTACTGCTCAGGCTGAGGAGAAGAAGGCTGTACAGGCTGGTTACTGGCATCTGTTCCGTTACAATCCGGAGCTGAAGGCAGCTGGCAGCAATCCGTTCGTAATGGATTCCAAGGCTCCCAACACTGACGAGTTCAAGAACTTCCTGATGGGCGAGGTACGTTACAACGCACTGGCACGTCAGAATCCGGAGAGAGCTGAGGCTCTGTTCGATGCAGCTGTTGAGAATGCAAAGGATCGTTACGATTACCTGACAAGACTTGCTGCTCTGTACAACAACTAAGCGCGGAGCCCGCGCTGGCGAGGATTCTTAGAAGGAACAGCACTGAATCAATTGAACGCATCCCCCCAATGCCTTCGGCAAAGGGGGGATGGCTGTTTTTTCTTTCGAGACCGCCGGCGGAGCCGGCTTCATCTTTTCGCTTCGCCCCTCCACCCCTCGGCATCCGCAAACTGTCCGCATCGGCTGTGCTTTGCACAGCGATGCTGGCTTATTTCTTTTCTTCAAAGAACTCTCGCAAAGAGATATTGAAGGCCTGACAAAGCTTAAAAATCGTCGTGATTCTTGTGTTTCTAATGATATCCTTCTTGAGAAGCGCCCGAATTGTTGTGACTGCCAGACCACTTCTTTCAGAGAGTATTGCAATTGTCCATCCACGCTCATCGCATAGCTCCTGCACGCGCTGCGCCACTTCATTCATATTCTGCACAAAACTCACCTCCTTTGTCCCATTATAGCATAATGGGACCAAAAAGAGGGGATATGGCACAGATCGTGGCATGTTTTTAACCCCAACCGAACCTGAAGCCGGCTCCGCCGGCGGTCTCTAAAGCGCGCCCAGCCTTGCGCCTTTGCGCAGCATTGGCGCAAGCGGTCAGACGATCCAGTGAGAACCCCAACTAAGCATATCTCGCCAGCAGGGGCTCCCTGCTTGTGGAATGTTGCCAAGGTGGGACGGGGGTTTTTGCATATTATAACGAAAAATAATTTGTCGGGCGTTTTATCCAGTTATGGTATTGCATTTTTCTCGATTTTGGTGTATAATAAACAAGGAATGAAGCGCTCCGGAACGTTTACCGCACCACAGCGGTAAAGCGGACGCTTTAGTATGCTGAATATAGGTGAATTATGGAACGTAATGTGAATATTGCAATGGATGCCCTCGCCGCCGCCGGAGACGCCGCGTCCGAGACCCACCGCGTCATCCGCTATGATACCGAATGGACGCCGCAGGGCACACTGCTGATCTCCGGAAAGGTCGCCGACCGCTTTAATTTTGTCGGCCGCGCTGCACTTACCCTGACAGCCGACGGCTCGACCGTGACCGCGCTGCGCTGCGATTGCCGTAAAGCACGCGAATCCTCCGACATCTGCGTGCATTGCGCTGCGCTTGCCGCATATGCCGCCTCCCCTGTGAATGAACCTTCTGCGGAGACAGCTGATGCTGTCCCCGTGATTCCTGTGCCCGAGCCGCCTGCGCCGGCACCCGAACCCATCGCAGAGCCGGAACCCATCGCAGAGCCGGAACCCATCCCAGAGCCGGAACCCATCCCAGAGCCGGAACCCATCGCGGAGCTGGAACCCATCGCGGAGCCGGAACCCTGCGCGGAGCCGGAACCCTGCGCGGAGCCGCAGACCATGCGGATCCTGTTCGGAACGGAGCTTTCCACGGGCGAATCGGTGTACTGGGAGCCGAACAATACTGAGCAGGTGCTCCATACGAACACCGGCATCATCGGTACCATGGGCACCGGAAAAACCCAGTTTACCAAGTCCCTGATCGCGCAGCTGTACCGCGGACAGAGCCGCAATTTCGACGGCAGGCCCCTCGGCATGCTCATTTTCGATTACAAGGGTGACTATAATGAAAACGCGGCGGATTTTGTCTCTGCGGTGCAGGCGCATGTCATCAAGCCCTACCGCATCCCCTACAATCCGTTCGCGCTGAACCGGACGAAGAGCTTCCGGCCGCTGCTGCCGCTGCATACGGCAAACCAGTTCAAGGATACGCTCTCGAAGATCTACCCCAGCCTCGGCCCCAAGCAGCAGCAGACCCTGCTCGATGCCATTCTGGCTGCCTACGCGCAGCAGGGCATTGCCCCCGAGAATCCCCTTACCTGGAACCGCCCTGCGCCCACCTTTGCACAGGTCTATGCGCAGTTTGAGAAGGCGACGGAGGGCAAGACACCCGATTCTCTGTCTGCGGCGATGTCAAAGCTGCACCAGTTCTGCATTTTCGAGCCGGATCCCATGCGCACCAGCTCGCTGTCCGATCTGCTCGACGGTGTGGTCGTGGTGGATCTTTCCGGCTATTCGCAGGATATCCAGAACCTGATCGTTGCCATTACGCTCGATCAGTTCTACGCGCAGATGTATGCCCATGGCTCCAGTGCCACCAACGGCACCCTCCGCCAGCTGCGGCAGTTCATCCTCGTGGACGAGGCGGACAATTTCATGGGCGAGGATTTTGAATCCCTGCGCAGGATCATGAAGGAGGGCCGTGAATTCGGCGTGGGCATGATCCTTTCCACACAGAGCCTCCGGCATTTTGTCGGCGGTGATGATGATTATTCCCGATATATTCTGACCTGGGTCGTCCACAATGTCAACGATCTGCACCAGCGCGAGGTCGAGAGAATGATGCGCATGGAGGCAAGATCGCAGGGCGTATCGGAGATCTGCGATACCGTCAGGACGCTCCGGAAGCACGAGAGTGTCGTGCGTTTTGCCGATCAGGATCCGCTGGTCATCAAGGATAAGGCCTTCTGGCAGCTGATGTCGGAGAGCCTGCAGGAGTGAGGAAACAGCAATGAGATTAGGAATCGATTTCGGCAGTACATATTCAACTGTCTCAAGATATGACAGCGGCAGCGACGCCATCGAGGCGCTGACGCTGATGGAGGGCGAGCCGTCGAGCATCCCCTCCGTGGTGAGCGTTTCGAAGAAGATGGGCTCCAAGATGTTCGGCAGCAGCGCGAAAAAGAAGATCGGCAAGGACGCCTTCCAGATCTACGATGCGTTCAAGATGCTGCTCGTGGAGCCGGACGAGGAGATCCTCGCACAGAAGGGCTACCGCAACGGCTTTACGCCGCGCAGTGCCGCGAAGGAATACCTCGAATACCTGCTGACAGGCGTGCTCAACCGCTATGGTCAGGATGAGGACGGCATCGAGACCGTTGTCATCTGTGTGCCGGAGGTCTGGAGCAGCCGCGTGCGTACCATGGACGGCCGCAATATCCTGCGTGAGCTGCTGCGGCAGGAGATCACCCTCCCGAACGGCGGCAGGATCGGCGAGGTCCGCGTCGTGACCGAGCCCGAGGCCGCAAGTGCCTTCTTTGCGCACAATTATGAGCGCGACACGAAAAAGAACTTCAACGGACACCTCCTGCTCATCGATTACGGCGGAGGTACGCTCGATATTACCCTCACGCAGGTGACCTCCGACGGCGGACGTTCCATGGAGATCGGCTACCGCGAAAGCGGCGGCGCCGGCGAGAATCACCCCGACAGCGAGGGCAATTTCATGGTCGGCAACGCTGGCATCGCCTATATGCACAGGGTCGTTGCGATCGCCGCAAAGGACGCAGGACTCGTCTCCGAGGAGGAGCCTCTCGATTTCACGAGTGCCGACTTCAACGCCGCCGTGCATGAGCTGGAGGATTTGCTCAAGGATCCCAAGACCGTCCAGAACATCGAGTTCAGCTTCGGACAGCTCGGCGATTATTCCTGCTTTGCGGACATTCTCGACGAGGATGACGAGGAGCTGGGCATCATCTGCTTCATGGATGAGGAGATCCCCGTGACCTGCCAGCAGCTCTTCCGCGCGTATCAGGACATCATCGAGGGCGTGGTCGAACAGGAGACCGACGCCATCTGCGAAAAGGCCCTCAAGCATATCGGCGCGGATCCGCGCTCGATCGAATCCGGCATGCGCGATGACTTCAAGATCGCGCTGGTGGGCGGCTTCGGCACGTTCTACCTCGTCCGCAAGCAGATCGAGGCGATCTTCAACATCGACCCGAATTCCTCCATTGACCTGCGCGTGAAGAACATCGACCTCGCCAGAAGCGAGCAGGCGATCGCGCTGGGCGCGGGACTGCTGGCCTCCGGAAGGGTCGTGCTGCAGAAGACCGCGCGCTATTCCATCGGACTCTACAGCCGCGGTACCGACAAGCGCAACAATCTCTCCTACGGCATTCGCTGGCATCAGGAGATCGAGCCGGGACGCCCCTACTTCCTGCTGTGCGCAGGCGAGGAGGAGGACAACGGCACCAACCGCACGAATTACGGCGCACTGCGCAATAATATCACGCATTTTGTCGTGGAATTCTCCCCCGCCCCGAACAAGGGCATGACCATGGCGCTCAAGCCGACCTTCCTCAAGCGTCTGGAGGCGATCCCGGATGAGGGCATCTGGAACTGCGGCTTCTCGATGGATGAGGACGAGGTCATTTCGTTCCATATCGTTCCCAGAAGCGGACAGGACCCGAAGCTCAAGGAGATCGTCATCCGGCTTGACAGCTACACGAATCTGTTCGATCTGACTGCCGGCGAGGAGGTTGTTGCGGATGAAATTTGAAGCCCTCAGACGCTCGATGGAGCTGAGTAAGGACGAGGATGCGTCAATTTATCTGGCACTGTGTCTGATCGAGAGCCTGTACAAGGATGTAAAAGCCGAGGCAGGCTGCGGCGTCGAGCAATGCCCCATCGGCAACGAGCAGCAGCTTCCCATGAAGCTTGCGTTCCAGTGCCGGACACTGAACAAGATCTATACGAAAAATCACGGCGCGCTGCGCGATTTCCGCGAGGGACTCGAAAAGCAGCTCTCCGGCGTGCGCGAGGCCGAGGCCGAGCTTGCAGCGCTTGCGGAGGATATGCCCGATACCGACAACGCCGCGCAGCGTCTCGATGACCTGCGTGCCGAGATCGAAGCAGCAAAGCAGCGCCGTGCGCAATATGAACAGCTGCAGCAGGAGTGCGATGCGCTCCGGACGCAGATCGATGCCCTGCAGGACTGTGACCCTGCCGCCGCGCAGGAACAGCTTGCCGCGCTCCGGCAGGAGCATGACGCCCTCTCGGAAGAACGCTGTTCCCTTGCAGAATCCCTTGCCGCCGTGCAGGAGGAGAACGCCGCGCTCCGCGCGCAGTGCGATGCACTGAATGGGGAGCTTTCCGACGCGCAGACGCAGCATGACGCGCTTACGCAGGAGACTGCACAGCTGCAGGAAGCCTGCACAGCGCTTTCCGAGACGCTCGGCCGCCAGCAGGAGGCACAGTCCGCGCTGGAGACGGAGCAGGCATCCCTGAACGAGCAGCTTGCCAAGATCGGTGCGTGCCTTGCCCCCCTTTCCGAGGAGGTCGACGCGCTGCGTGCGCAGCTGCAATGCAGCACTGCCGATCAGGAGGACCTGACGGCGCAGCACGAACAACTGACAAACGAAACCACCGCGGTCAGCGAAGCACTCGAAACGCTCACCGCACAGAATATGTCGCTTGCGCAGACCCTCTCCGCACAGCAGCAGGCACTTGAGAACGCCCGTGCGCAGGAGGAGGCGCTCACCTCCCAGAAGGAGACCCTCGCCGCCAAGGAGGACGCCCAGAATGCCATGCTGCAGGCGCTTCGCACCGATGTGGAAGCCCTGCAGGAAGCCAACACCGCGCTGCGTGATGCGGTGCAGGCGCACTCCGGCAAGCAGGACGCCCTCACGCAGGAGCAGGAGACCCTCAGGGCGGAGAAGCAGCAGCTTGAGGAGCGCATCGCTGCCCTCAAGCAGGAGATCGCCGACAGCTACCAGAGAGCCGATGCCCTCCGTGTGCAGGAGACCACCCTCATGACTGACCGCGGCACTGCCAGCGGCGAGGAATCCCGTCTCAACGGCAGGGTCGAAGCCATCCGGCAGGAGGTGGATGCCCTGCAGGAGGAGGTCGCGCAATTGCAGCAGCAGAAGGCTGCCCTCGAAGCGACCCGTGATACCCTTGAAAACAGCCGCGGTACCTATATCAGCCAGAGTGCTGCATTGCAGACCGTGATCGCAGGACTCGAGGAGGAGATCGCCCATCGGCGCGGAAAATACGATACCCTCAGCGCACAGGAGCAGGGCCTTGTACAGGAAAAGGACGACATGCTCCGGCAGATGGATGCCATGGTCGAGCAGATCTCTGCCCTGAAGCAGGAGCTGAAAACCATGCGCGAGCAGACCATTCCCGAGCAGGAACGCCTCCGTGCGGACTACGGATCGCAGAAGGCGGCGCTTTCCGAAGCGCTGGAGGCTGCCGCAGCGGCCGCCGCTGCCCTGCAGGAGGAGACCGCGCAGCTCGATGCGCAGAAGCAGGAATTTGACGCAAGGATCGCCATGCTCAAGGATACCCGCAACGCCCTGACCGCGTCCGTATCCGTCAGCGACGGCGAGATCCGCAAGCTTGAGGAGCAGCTCGAGGAGCTGCGCGGAAAGACCGACAAGGAACGCCTCAGCCGCCTGCGCGCACAGCTCAATGCGGATATTGAGGAAACCAAGGAGATCGAGGCGGAATGCGGCCGTACCGAGGCTGCCATCCGCGAGCAGGAGCAGGCACTGGAGCAGGCGCAGGCACGTCAGCAGCAGCTGGAGGATGTGCGCCGGCAGCTTGCCGCATCGCAGGAAAAGATCGCGCTCTATTTGCAGAAGCTCGAGCCCGTGGCATCGGCGGATTTTGCCGAGGAGGTCAAGCGGACCCAGCAGCGCGCCGCCCAGCTCGAGGGCATCAGCAGGAGCCTGAAGCAGTCGGTGACGGCGATCATCGATGTGCTCGGTGTGCAGGCATTTGTGGAGGAATCCGACAATGTCGGGCGCCTCAAGCGCACACTGGAGCTGCTGCAGGAATACCTGCAGACCGCACGCGGCGCACTGAACGCGTGTGCGGAGGCGTGTGCCGATAAATTACGGATGGAGGAACACTAAATGAGATGCCTTGTTTGCCAGAAGGAATTTGCGCAGAACGATTGTCCGGTCTGCCGGTTCCCGATCGTGAATTTTCCGGGTGACCGCGAAGCCGGCATCCGGTCGCTGATGCCCGCCATCAAGGCGCACCGCGCGGCGTTCGTTCCGCGGGTGCAGATCGGCATGATCAATTATCACTATACCGTCGAGGAGGGCGAAGTCACCGAGCGCAGCGAGGAGCTGGTACCCTTCGGCAGTGCCGAAACGCTGCTGCAGGACGAGGTCTGCTGGCTCGGCAGGACGTTCGAGTCCCTCACGGACAGGACCGAGGTCACCGTGCAGCTTGCCGTTACGGTGGACGGGACCCGCTATGACAGAACCATCCGCATGCCGGCGCTGTCGGGTGCGGAGCAGCAGGAGATCGGCATTATGCTGGAGGAGGATCTGCAGTTCTGCATGCGCGTGCGCAGCCGGAACGAGGAGAAGACCTCCGAGCGGTTCTGCCTGTTCGACTGATGGCTATGACTGACAGGAAAATGTACATAAAGAGGTGATGCACGATGTTTTCATCCGAGTCCTTCCTGCAGCTGGTCTTTGCCAACGAAACCGATACCTATTATTGTGAGGATCTGCTCCGGCTCAGCCTGAACCAGTACCTCTGGAAAATGCTGCACCGGAAGTACCGGGCGGTGTATTTCCTCCGTGAGGAGGACGGCATGCTGCATGTGCAGACCTTCGGAGATCCGCATGCGGCAGCATTTGCCTACCACAAAAAGAAGTGGTTCGGAAAACAGAACGACCCCCAGCAGTTCATCGGCTGGATGAAAAAACAGCTCACAAGCGATACCGTCCCCTGCGCCTTCGTGTGCAGCGCGGCGGAATTCTGCAATGTCTGCGAGCAGCCGCAGTGGCTCGAGGAGCTGCATGCGCTGTCGCATCTGGAGCACCGCAGCGGTACGCTGCTGCTGACGCTGCCGCCCATCGCGGAGCGGTCAAGGCACTGCCTGCTGCACAGTCCGGTATTCGAAAAGCTCGGGGATAACGTCATCCTCAGCGCAAGACGCGGCAGCATCCGCAACTTCTACCTCACGCTCAAAACCGGCAAGGGCGATGGCTGCGTGTTCCTCAACGCCTTCTCCGCAGGGCGCGTCCGCGCCATGCTCCTGCATGCGATGATGCAGCAGGAGGACTACTGCGATGACGCAAGGCTCGATGCCATGGCGGAATACCTCACGCAGCTGCTCAACAACCGCAGACTGCAATGGAAGGACCGGCTCTTTGCACAGGACTTCCGTCTGCTCAATCCCACCTACAACGCGCTGCTCTGCCAGCTGCAGAAGCCGGAGATCTGGAAATCCCTTGTGCAGCGTGCGGAGGAGGTCTGCGATGCCGGCGGCCTGCGCGCCTACGTCCACAGCCGCGATGCGGACTACTGCGACGAGTCCTGTGCAGATGTGCGCATCGTCCACGAGGAGGGCTCCTACGCCTGCGAGTGCATGTCACTGCGGCCCCCGAAGCATTCCGACAGCGCGGGCGCTTCGCATATGTGCGTGGAAACCATGCTCATGGACATCTACCACGAGCTGAGCATCCACCAGAACTGCGAGGAAAACCGCCGCGTCACCAAGGCCATCCGGAACTTCCTCATCACGCTCGGCAATGCCGAGCATATGGGCGACCGCGGCACCTACCGGCGCGTGCTGTATGCCGTGCAGTTCTGCGTGCGCTGTCTCTATGCGCCGGAGTGCGATGAGAAGGAGATCGAAAGCATCCTCGCTGCGCTTGAAAGCTACCTGAGCCTGTCCGGACAGACCTACCAGACAGGGTGCAATTACGAGAATATCGCCAAAAAGGAGGGCGGCAAGCTCTCCGATCAGCTCACCGCGCAGCTCGAGAACCAGTACCGCGCGCAGAGCAGTGCGCTGGCCGCCTTTGACGACGGCATCGACTCGCGCCTGCAGCATTACTCGCCCGGCCAGACCCAGGGCGACTTCCAGGAGATCGCCGCCGAGCTGCACGGCATGCTCGACACGCTCGAACAGGATCTCACCCGTGAGCCGGAGCCGGCACCGCAGCCTGCGCCTCCCCCGGTACCTCCCCCTGCGCAGGAGGACGAGGACGAGGAGGAGCTGTCCATCACCCTCGATATGTACGGCGATGCGCCGAAGTTACGGTAATACAATGCAATGCTCCACAGTGCATGGCACCGTGGTGGAATATAATGAAATTATGAAATTTGCCTGGGATGACATGTGTGATCCCGGAAAGGAGTTATATTATGCCAAAGCCAACCCACCAGTCCAGCCGCCCCCTCGGCGCAAGGACACAGAAGAAGTCCGTATTCGGAGACATTTTCAGAAACCGCGCAGAACGCCGCAGACAGCGTGAGGAGGAGGCTGCCAAGGCCATCTCCAACAACAGAGCGGAGAACGAAAACCGCATCATCGATACCCTCGCCGGCATCAATTTTGTCAGCTGCAAGCTGCCGCAGGATATTCTTGAGCACAAGACCAATCCCGAGCAGAAGTGGTGCGACCTCGAGTACGCCTGCCGTGCGCTGCAGAGCACGCTGCGCAAGTCCCCCTATTTTGAGGTGAACACCGAGGCCATCGATGCCAAGCTCCTGCTGTTTGCAGGGGAATTTGCCAACGCCGTTGCAAACGGCAATGTCAAGGCTGCCTATGCGGCAAAGAATGCCCTGCTGACGGGTGTTGAGAAGATCCGCAACCGCATTCCGCACATCCAGCCCGAGCTTGTACAGGGCTTCATCGACAGCAGCGTCAAGTACCTCGAAACATGGGTGGGTCTGATCGACAACTCCCGTATCGTGGACGAGCTGGAGAAGAATATCGAAAACGAAAAGAAGAAGGACGAGCTCAACGCCCAGGCCCTCGAGCAGGCAAAGGACGATCTCAAGAACGATATCCAGGGTGATGTGGAGCTGCTGCAGGCACTTGATGATATCAAGAACCAGACCGAGGCAATGGATTCTGTGAACTGGACGCCCCAGGAGAAGAAGGTACATAAGATGCTCACGGATATGCGCTTCCGCACTGTGGAGCATGGCCTGAGCACGCGCCTGACCGTCGGTCAGGAGAACCGCCTGCGCAAGCACGAGAGCATGGTCAATGCCCTCGATGCCAAGGTCGGCATCCTGCCGATCCCGGAGGATCCGGACAATTTCAACAAGTACAACGAAGAGATCGAAGCGGTCTTCAATGACCTCGCGATGATCGATACCGAGGTGGACGAGTACCTGACCCTGATCGAGGACATCGAGGGCAGAATGGCAAGCCTCGACAATGCACCCGGCGCGATCCACGCGCGCAATATGCTCGCCGATCAGGCAGAGGCCTTCATCAAGGAGCTGCAGGATCAGCAGGAGAAGGAGGTTGCCGGCGGCGCGGCCAATAAGGAGGCACTGATGCGCAAGCTCGGCATCCGTTCCGAGGAGGAGCAGCAGGCAATGGTGAAGCAGGCCGAGGAGATCCGTGCACAGCAGATGGCTGTCCTTGCCCAGCAGGCAGCGGAGACGATCGCGGTCGAGGAGACCGTTAACGAGACACAGAGCGAGGTGCTCTATAACTAAAAGGAGTAGATGACCATGGCAATTACAGATGTACTGAATGATGCGAAAAAAATGCTGCATGACATCATGCGCAAGCGTAAATTCAAGAAGGCAAATCTCGACCGTGCAGAGCGCGCTGAGCTGACCGCGGAGCTGGCAAAGTGCTGCGGTAAGATCAACGCCTGCAAGACCAACTTCCGCAGCGCCATTCGCGAGCAGCACCGCCATATCGCAGAGGGCAGAAGAATGGGCTACGATACCATTCCGCAGGAGCAGATCATGTGGGATGCGGCACTCGGCTATATGCTCGTGGAGGATGCGGAGTTCGCACTGAAGTCCCTTGCAAGCTACGACAGCATGACCCGTGCCTACAGCATGCTCGATCAGGCAATGCTGCACATGACCGGCAAGAAGAGCAAGCTCGGCAAGAAGCGCCTTGCGGCGGATTCCGACCGCGACGGCTTCGGCTATCTCAATTCTGAGGAAGTGCAGGCAGAAAAGGAGGAGCTGCTCGACAGCTTCTTTGAGCAGCTCAAGGTCTCCGGCGACATCGAGGCATGCCTCAAGGCTGCCAAGAATCCTACGATCGCAGAGGGTGACCGCCGCACGGCGTATGTCACCGGCAATACCGCTGCACCGGCAGCCGGCGACCGCTTCTCCCAGCTGAGCAGCATGCTCGACCAGATGGACAGCGCCGAGGACGAGAACCTCGACTGCGGCGCACTTGCGGACAGCGCAATGATCGATACAAGACCGCCCCATACGGAAGGAGGCATGTAAGATGGCCTTTCCGAGAACCGGCAACACCGATTACAACCGGATGATGAGTCTCAAGACCAGCCAGTATGATGCGCTGATCTGCCGAGCTGAGACCCAGAACCGCGACAACGGCGGCAAGCCCTCCAAGGAGGAGGCGGTGTACTACCGCGACGCTGCCAAGGTCTGCGAGGAGATCCGCGATATGAACCGCTCCCAGAGAGCCGTGTACAACAGCTGGGACGGCAGAGCAAAGGATTGCCGTGAGCGCATGGAGGAGATCATGATCGCCCTCAATCCTGCGCTTGCTGCACCGCCCGCACCTGCCGCAGCACCGGCATCCCCCTTCATGCAGCAGACCGCACCGCCTCCGGCAGCACGTCCGGCTGCGCAGGCTGCTCCGGCGGCTCCGGCAGCCCCCGTCGGCGGGGAGGCAAAGCCCGGCAGGGGCGTCCCGAAGACCACTGCCTCCGGCTTTACGACCTACAATGCCGTGAAGGATGTGCCTGCCGATACCATCGAGAGCTGGTACAAGGCGCAGCCTGCCAAGGGCTTCGAGAGCGTCTCCGGCATGCAGGAGCTGAAGGAGCGCCTCATGGAGGTGGCGGACAATGTCGGCTGGACCAAGACCGACGAGGCACTCGGTACCTCCCCCGTCAAGACACTGTTCTTCTACGGCCCTCCCGGCACCGGCAAATCCTACATCATCAACGCCTTTGCACATGAGCTGATGGATCAGGGCTACAAGTTCCTCAAGCTCGTGGGCGGCGATATCCACGCAAGCCTTGTCGGCGTTGCGGAAAAGATCGTCAAGATCGCCTTCCAGGAGGCAGTGGACAATGCGCCCTGCATCCTCTTCATCGACGAGTTCGATGATGTCTGCCTCGACAGAAGCCTTCCGG
The DNA here is from genome assembly GCA_964472035.1 of uncultured Ruminococcus sp. Lineage (GTDB taxonomy): Bacteria > Bacillota > Clostridia > Oscillospirales > Ruminococcaceae > UBA3855. The sequence goes on along the minus strand of CAYYIT010000012.1, from coordinate 29,406 downwards.
GCGTCGAGGGCCACGAAAAGCGTCTGACGGTTGCCTTCCTGCAGGCGTACGATGCGCTGCTTGCCGCGCAGGCTCCCGTGATCCTGATCGGTGCGACCAACCACCCGATGAAGGTGGACGAGGCGATGCTCAGCCGTATCGTCCTCATGCGCATGCCCCTGCCGGACAAGCCCATGCGTCTGGAATACTTCGGCGACAAGTTCAGCCTCTACACGCTGGAGGGACTGACGATCGACGATATGGCAGAGATGACTGACAACTACAGCTTCCGCGACCTCTCCAAGGTCCTCAACCATGTGGCGGAGCGCATGAAGGCGCTCGGCAAGGAGCAGTTCTCCGTCATGGATGCAAACGGTGAGCTGGACCGCGAGGCCTCCGATGCACGCATCGCAGACGCACTCAAGAGCGGCGACCTGAAGCTCAGCCGCGAGCTGTTCGAGACTGCCCTGCAGACCTGCCCGCCCTCCAACAATGACAAGATCATGGAGGAGCTGGCGGAATTCGAAGACCGCATGAACAGACTGTAATCTGCTGATTTCCCCGGAGTGCGGAGGCCTTCCGCACTCCGGGCAATTCGTATACTATGAAAGCAGGTGATTGTGATGAGTAAAGATACCATGGAAAGCCGCGTGGCTGCGTGGCTGGAGGCGGTGCAGGAGGAATCCGCGGAGCGCAGGCTCTATCTGGACTGCTGTCCGCCCGACGACAGCTTCGGCTGGGGCACGCTGCTCCGGCATAAGCTCAATGTTCCGGCGGCACAGCTGTTCCGGATGCCGGGACTTCTCCTGACGGGCGAGCCCGGCTGCGGCAGGCATACCGCTGCCGCGCATGCGGTCCACCACCTGACCGATCCCTATGAATGGGCGGCATACAACGAGGAGGCAAAGCCCTTCGAGGTGCTGTGGCTTGCTGAGGAGAGTCTGGATTTTGTCGAGGACTTCGGCAGCAAAAGCGTCTACGAATGCCTCAATACCCTGCTCGATGCGTACGCAGGGCTGCCCATCTGCCTTGTCGTGGAATTTCCCGAGCAGAGCGTGTTCCGCACGGAGCTGATGCGGCATCTGGGCAGATTCTCCTGCATGTACACCGCCCACGCCGGCGAGGAATGCTTCGAGGCCCCCCTCTTCCTGATCGTGATCACGGATGACGAGATGTGCCTGTCCCGACAGCTGCGCGAGCGTCTGCACTGCTGCCGGATGCAGCTGCCGTCCTATGAGCTGCGATTGCAGTTCCTGCACCGCCACAGTCGCGGCAATGCCCTCGACGGCGTGATCGATCCTGCGTCCCTCGAGGCGCTTGCGGAGATGACGGAACGTATGAATTACGCGCAGCTGCGCGATCTCGCGCAGAATCTTGCGGCATGTGCCGGTGTCGGCTATGACAGCGAATCCCTGCTGATCGCGGCGCGCACCCAGATCCCGCAGGAACCTCCGAAGGCCGCGCGTCAGCGCATGTACGGCAAGATCAACGACTTTCTCGATGCCCTTCCGGAGCTGCTGCAAAATCTGCCGGCTGCCGTACCCTATGCACCGGCCGCGCAGGAAGAGGCAGCGCATGCCGAGGAGACCGAACGCAAGCAGGACTGGGCGGAGATCCCTGCGGATCTGGAAGCGATCCGCAATGCCAGCGGCAGGGGCGTTGACCGCCAGAAGTTCGAGGAGCAGACGAGCCATATGACGACGCACGCCATTCTGAACGACATTTTCGGTGAGGCGGAAGCAAGTGCGCTCCTCAGCAGCGCGGCGCAGCTGTCAGTGAAGGCGTAGCACTTCGGGAGGAGAATGCCCATGAAACGTGAGATCCTCAGCTTCCACCCCCTCTCCGAGGAGGAGCTGCGGCGGCTCTGTCCGCCGCCCTCTGCGCTGGAACAGGGCTACTACCGGATGAAATTCGACCGCAAGCCGAAGCCCTAACTAACATGATGAGGTGAGACCTATGGCACAGGAAGAGAATGCCATTATTAAAAAATACAACGCCACAACGCCCGAGGTGATCATTCCGGCAGGCACGAGGGAGATCGGCAGGGCGGCGTTCCAGAAGAACAAGATCCTGCGGCGCGTGGTGTTTCCGGAGGGGCTTGTCAAGATCGGCTGGGATTCGTTCTGGAACTGCCCGAACCTGACGGAGATCGAGCTGCCCGAGAGCCTCGTGACGATCGACGTCGGCGCGTTCAGCTTTGCGGCGATCCGCGAGTTGACGATCCCCGACAACGTGATCAGCATCGGCTTCAATGCGTTCAGTTATTGCAAGCAGCTCGAGACGGTCACGCTGCCCGAGAGCCTGAATAATCTGGACAGCAATGTCTTTGCCCACTGCCAGTCGCTTCGTGAGCTGACGCTGCCGCTTTCGCTCAATTCCATCGGAAAGAAGGCGTTCCATGACTGCCCGTCCATCCGGATCCTCAATGTGTATCAGGGCGGCGCGAAGGTACGCTACAGCATGAAGTACGGGCTGGACAACGACATCTGGCAGCAGATCAGAGTCCGCGCCGCGGCGGATCTGGCCAAAATGACACCGCCGCCGCCCCCGCCGAAGCCGGCCGGAACAACGAAATATGAGAAGATGCAGAACAGGCTTGTTTCTCAGATTATAGCAGAACGGTACAAGACCGCGACCCTCCCCGATCCGGAGCCGGAGACCGTGACGAAGAAATCACCGGCAGCGCCCTCCTCCGTGGAAACGCGCGCCGCAGCGGCACTGGTGGCGGTTGCGGCAAAAACGGAGCTGCTGCAGCGGCAGCTTGCGGCAGGGCATGCGTATCAGAGCCGCCTGAAGGCGCAGGTCGCCCAGCAGCGCGAGGAGATCGAGGAGCTGGAGACGGAGCTTGCCGAGTACAAGGATATCGTCACCGCCCAGCAGGCGCAGATCACCCAGCTCACCACGGTGCTCGCGCAGCTCACGGCGCGCAAGCCGCCCGTCCATGTCGTCAGCTTCCATCCTTTGAGTGAGGAGGAACTGCGCAGGATCGGGAGAAATTAGGAAAGGAGTGAGGACGCGTGTTTGAGATTCAGGATGGGGTGCTGAAGAAGTACAATGGTCAATCAAAAATTGTAAAAATTCCGGATGGTGTGACTGAGATTGGAAGAGAGGCTTTTTATAATAACGTGACCCTTGAAAAAGTCATACTTCCGGATGGCGTGACGGAGATCGGGGATAAGGCATTTGGTTTATGTTTTAATCTGTCAGTAGTGAAGTGGCCGGAGTCACTGCGGCGTATAGGCGCGGGTGCATTCGAATGTGCGGTTCTGACAATGTTGCATTTGCCTGCATCCTTAGAACAAATTGATATGGTAGCATTTTGTCAAAACACAGAGCTGACGCATGTTTACCTACCGGATTCCATGAGCGAACTTGGTGAGTATGCATTTTCAAATTGCAAAAATCTGGAGGAGCTCTACCTCCCGTACACGCTGGCAACCATCGGCGACAATGCATTCGAGGACTGCCCCGCCCTCAAAACCCTTCACATCCGCAAGGATGGCGAGACCATCACCGTTCCGCTCGAGCGCGAGCTGGATGATGCGTACTGGCAGGAGATCAAGGCAGGCCTGGTGTTTGGTGGGAAGCAGGAGGAGCTTGCTCCGCAAGCTGCGCAAATTATTCCGCAGACATCACCGATCGCGGAGCTGATGGAGCGCGTCTCCGCCCTCGAAGCGCTCGTCACCGCCCAGCAGGCGCAGATCACGCAGCTCACCGAGCGCCTCAAGGAGCTGACACCGCCGCGCAGAATCACCAGCTTCCACCCCTTAAGTGAGGGAGAGCTGCGGAGGCTGTAGAGCTCCCCGATTGCAGAAAAGCCCCTGCCATCCGGCAGGGGCTTTGGTGTTAGTATCAGAATTCGCCTTCCATCGGCTCGCCGATGTCGGGTTCCGTCGCCGGAGCAGGCGGCTCCGTTGCGGGCGGCTCCGTTGCAGGCGGCTCGGTCGCGGGCGGCTCGGTCGCAGGCGGATCGGTCGCAGGCGCTTCAGTCAGCGCTTCGGTCGGCGCCTCGGTGGGCTCCTCCGTCGGCGGCTCCGTCTCCGGATTGTTTGCGTAGTAGATCTTCAGCGTCTCGGTACCGGTCAGGTCAAAGGTCTCGCCGGCTTCCTTGCTCAGCTCGATGACCTCCATGTTGTCGTAGCTGTAGTCTTCCACGGCCTCGGTGGTGTAATTGGTCAGACCGAGGGATTTCAGCTCAGCCTCATATTCCTCCACTGTCTTGCCGGAATAGTCCGGAATGGTAATGGAGGACGGGCCGTTGCTGACAACGACCTTGATGATGGAACCGGAAACAAATGCCTCGCCGGGCTCCAGCTCCTGGGAGATGATGATGCCGCGGCCGTATTCGTCGCTGTACTCGTAGGTCGGCTCGAGGTAGAGCCAGCCGCTTTGTTCAAACTGCTTCTTCTTCGCCTCGAAGTGGTGGCCAACGAGGTTCGGCATCAGGCTGTCGCCGTTTGCCTGTGTCTCGATGGTTTCTTCCGTAAACGGCTCTGTTACGACATTATCCACGGTGTCCGTGATGGGCGCGGTGGTATCGGTCGTGCTGTTGTCCTTGCCGCCGAACGGGCCCATATCGAGGAAGTTGAGCACCACGATCGCGATGACGAGCAGCACGCAGGTCAGCAGCACGCCGATGATGATCGGAATGCGGATGCGGTCGATGACGTTGTCACGATCCTCGACATCATAGTCGTCGTAGTCGTCATCGAAGTCCTGATAGGCCGGAGCCGGCTGGGGAGCGCGGCGCGGTGCCTGGGAATGCTGGCGGTACTGGGGCTCTGCCACGGGTGTCGGCGTGACCGCAGGGATCTCCTCGTGGTCAAAGAGCTGTGTCACAAGCTCGGTAACGCTCTGGATACGGTCGTTGCTGAAGAGGCTCAGGCCCTTCATGATGACTCTGGAGACATTCCACGGAATGCTGGGATTCATCTCATGCGGATGGCAGAGGTTGTCGTTATCGAGGCGGCTCGGCGCATCGGTGGGCTTGCAGCCGGTCAGGATGCGGTAGAGCACGGCGCAGATGCCGTAGACATCGGTCCAGTTGCCCTGTCTGCCGGTGGGGGAATACTGCTCGGGTGCGGCGTAGCCGTGGAAGATCTCGCACGGAAGCTCGGTATGCACGGTGCGCACGGTACCGATGCTGAAGCCGCAGAGGCGCAGGTCGCCCTTTTCGGTGACGTAGATGGTATCGGGGCTGATGGCGCGGTGGATGACGCCGGAATTATGCATCAGGCTCAGGGTCGTGAAGAAGGGCGGGAACATCTGGGAGACCTGCTTCCAGGTGAGTTCTCCGGCATTCTCCTTGAGGTAATCCACGAGTTTGATGCCTTCGAGGTATTCATAGACCGCGTAGGTGGTGTTATTGGTGGCAAAGAGGTCGAGCACGGGGTTGATGTGGGGGGTACCGCGCATCTGTGCGAGGGCCTTGTTGAGTTCGGTGAACTCAGCCATGAGGGCCTTGTACTGCACGACCTGATTGGGGTTGACGCTGATGACGGCCTTGCCCTTGACGCGGACGCAGAGTCCCTGGGGCATGTATTCACGGATGAGCACGCGGCATCCGATGGATTTGTTATAACCCATATAGGTAGCGCCCTCGCTGTTATGGCCGATCATGGCACCGACAGCGTAGCGTTCATTCAGGACGGTTCCGGGTATGATGTAATTCGGATCATAGGGGGAGCCCTCAGCATATCCGCAATGCGGACAGGTACGTTCCTGTGCCGACTTCATCTGCATGCAGCCGTAACAGAGTTTCTTTTCTCCCATGGGGTTTCTCCTTTCCGATAGTGTAGTATCGCTATTCTACATTATTCTATCAGTTTCCGGCGCTAATGTCAACCCTTTTCGCTGTTTGTTCACAGGAAGTAGGGCGATTTGTATTTGTTTTGTAATCTTCTTTAATCTTTCGCAATCTAATTCCCCACCCTTCGTCACTTTTGGCGCGGAGGCCGCGCTTGCCCCGAACCGAGGCAGGATGCTGCCCGAGGTGAGTGGGTATGCCGTGCCAGGATGAAACACGGCGGGCGAGGTTTCTTAGTTGGGGTACTCACTGGGGCGTCTGGACGCTTGCGCCAATGCTGCGCAAAGGCGCAAAGCTGGTTTTACTTTCGAGACCGCCGGCAGAGCCGGCTTCAGTTTCTCGGGGAGCCCCACCCCCCTGCCCCCCTCCCCGAGGGGAGGGGGGAGATAAAGGGAGGGGCTTCGCCCCTCCACCCCTCGCATCCGCAAACTGTCCGCATCGGTTGTACTGCGCGAAGCGCAGCCAAAATAAAAAATCTGCTGCATCGTGTGTGTGCGCGCACACACACTTCTCATCCTTCTTTACCTTCTTTACTTTCTTTCCCTTCTTATACTGTTGGGATTTCGTCGGGAACGGTCTGGGAAGTCCTTGGGAATATCTTGGGAAGACCTTGGGATGCGGAATGTTGAAAGATGCCGGAAACGCCGCAGCTGCGCCATAAATGACCGTGGAAGATGCTGGGCATTTCCAAAGTATAAAACATGCCCCCTCTGCGTCGGCAGAAGGGGCATTGCTGCATTATCGGACGGTGAGCATCGAGAGCAGGAAGTGGTTCGGGTTTTCCACAGCAACGGGTGCTGCGCCCTCGCGATATTCTACGGAGAGGATATAGGAAACCACATTTCCGGTGTTCTTGTCGTTATAGTAATACTTGTAGTATTCCGTCGTCACGTCCTTTTCATAGAGCGTGCACAGCGGGCCGAAGCCGGTGTAATCCTGCACGCGCGCGCTGTCCATGCCGTCCACGATGCCGGAGGCGGAGACGTGATCCTTGGTCTTGGTGCCGTTGCCGTACTTGCCAAGCTCCTTGTAGTCATAGTACATGACCTCGGTCACAGTCGCGTTCTCGACGGTGATGTAGATCACCCACTCGGGGATCGCAACGCCGCTGACGCTGACGGTCTCGCCGCTTTCGTACAGGTAGCTGTAGCCCTTCTGCTCCATGACCATATTGATATAGGGGAAATCGGAGGCTTCGGAAAGTGTCAGCTTTGCGTACTTTTCGGCAGTCTTGGGACTGACGCCGATCTGCTCGGAGAGTGTCTTTGCGTAGCGTTTGCCGTCATTGCGCCACTTCTTGTACTGGTTTACGCCGATGAAAACAGCGATCAGTACCGCGAGGGTGATGACGAGCAGTGCGATCAGCCGGCGCGACGGTCTGAACCGCAGCTTATTTGCCGGTAGTGCCTTGGGAGTTTTTTCCTTCTTTGCTTTTTTGCCGAATGCCATAGTAGTTCCCTCCTTAGTTTGTGAATTCCTCGAATGCCGCCGGATCCAGAAGGCCGCGCTGCAGCATTTCCTGCGCTGCGAGCAATACGCCGATCCGGCTGCTCCGATAGCTTAAGCCGCCCTGCATCCACGCTGCGAATGGCTCGCGCAGCGGTGCGTCAGCGGACAATTCAATGGAAGCACCGCTGATGAACGCGCCTGCTGCCATAATGACCTGACTGTTGTAGCCGGGCATATCCCACGGCTCGGGTGTAACATACGCATCGACGGGCGAACCCTTCTGGATGCCCTGACAGAATGCGATGAGATTTTCGGGCGTTTCGAGCTGCAGTGCCGTGACGATATCGCCCCTCGGCTCTCCGGCACGCGGCGTGCAGGTAAAGCCCAGCAGTGTGAACAGTTCCGATGCGAAGGTCGCGGTCTTGACGGCATTCGCCGTCACATCCGGTGCAAGGTAGAGTCCCTGGAACAGCTCGCGGTTCATGCCGAGGGTGCAGCCGACCTCCTTGCCCATGCCCACGCAGGTCAGGCGGTAGGCGCACAGCTCCACGAGGTCCGCCCTTCCGGCGATGTAGCCGCCGGTACGGGCGATGCCGCCGCCGGCATTCTTGATCATCGAGCCGATGACGAGATCCGCGCCGACGTCCGCCGGCTCGCGCATTTCGACGAATTCGCCGTAGCAGTTATCGACCATGATGATGGCGTCGGGGTTGGTTTTCCGCACAGCTGCGGCCATTTCCGCGATGTCATCGGTCGTGAAGGCACGGCGCAGCGAGTAACCCCTTGAGCGCTGGATGTAGGCGACCTTCGCACCCTTCACCGCCTCCGGAACGGCCGCAAGATCGACCCTGCCGTCCGGCAGGAGATCGACCTGCTCGTAGATCACGCCGTAGTCACGCAGGGAACCGATGCCGGGCTTGCCGGTGATGCCGATGACCTCCTCGAGGGTATCGTAGGGCTTTCCGGTGATGGCGACCATGCGGTCTCCCGGCCGCAGGACACCGAAGAGCGCCACGGTGAGTGCATGTGTACCCGAAACGAAATTGTGCCGCACGAGGGCATCCTCCGCACCAACGACCTGTGCCCATACGGCGTCGAGGACATCGCGTCCGAAGTCGCCGTAGCCGTAGCCGGTGGAGCCGCCGAGGCAGGCCTCGCTCACCTTGTGCTTACCGAACGCCGCCAGAACCTTGGCGGCATTGTGATCGGCGATGCGGTCGATCTGTGCAAAGCACGGCCGGCAGTTCTCCTCGGCGCGCTCCGCCAGAGCCGCAAGCCGCGGATCGACGGCAAAAAAGTCAAGCATTCCCATTATCCAAACGTCCTTTCGTCATGTTATCCTCGGCCTCCTCGATGCGCTCGAGGACGTACTCCGTCTCCAGCACCTTAAAGCCGATCTCCCGATAGAAGCTCTCGCGGATGTCGAGGGCGTACAGCACGGCGGTCTTGCCGAACTGCGCCAGAAATCCGGCCAGCCAGCGCAGGAACACGCGGGCATGTCCCAGTCCCCTCGCCTCCGGCAGCGTTGCGACCTGTCCCACCAGCACATGGTTGTCGATGTCGAACATGATCGTGGCGGTGGTGCTGTTCTTGTAGGTCATCACGCGGCTGACGCCGTGGCGGCAGCGGTGGGAGGTATCCGTCAGCCAGAGCGCGTAGTCCTGCAGATTCGGGAAGCCTGCCTGCAGGATCTCGTACACATCGGAGTAAGAGGGGTTGAATTCCACGAATTCCTCGGCAAACGCCGTGCCCTCCACATCGGGCTGCAGCTCGAAGGTCGTCCGGTGCAGGGACTGGTATTCCGGCAGCTGCGCTGCAAGGAGGGTGCGCACGGGTTCATCGCATTCCACGCGGGTGGGGATGTGCATCCGGATGAACAGCGCGAGATCCTCCGCGTCGTCCTCGGCAGCATTGCAGATGAGGATGGTGCTGTTGAACAGCAGCATCACGCCGCCCTCGCCGACGCCGAAGAACTGGCAGAACGAATACTCCAGTCCGTAGGCCTTATAGTACGAATACATCTTCCTGCCGCGCCAGCTCCGGCGCAGCAGCTCGGTATCCAGTTCGTTGTCATTGACAAGTTGTCGTATCATAATTTTCGTAACCTCTGAAACCACATTCTATCATGCTATGAGGGGAAGAAAGGGCTGTTTTGCGGGGCTGCGCCCCGCGCCCGCCTCTCTGATTACTAATCTCTAATCAAACCATTGAAATGGTTTGATTAGAGGCAGGCGCTGACGCACCTGCCATTTTGTGCCGTAAAACGGCACAAAATGCGTCTCATGCATTCCCATACGCCGCCTTCGGCGACTATGAAAATCATGAAATTCTTTCATGATTTTCAAATGGGAATAGTACGAAAACAAGTTTTCAGAGATTCCCTTCCGAGATTCTCTCCAGCATTTTTTCCGTCAGGGCAAGGCACTGCTCCATATCGCTCACCTGCGCCGTGCAGGACGGCGAGTGCAGGCAGCGGCACGGTACGGAGATCGCAAGCGTCCGCACGCCCTCCCTTGTCAGATGCACGGCACCGCTGTCATTGCCGCCGGCAATGCGGCTCTTGGTCTGGCAGGGGATGCCGAGGGCGTCCGCCTCCTCGAAGGCCGCGCGGTACAGCGCCTTGTCATAAATCGTGCTTCTGTCCATGAAGGAAACCACGGGGCCGCCGCCCAGCCGGCAGACTGCGGCATCGCCCGTCACGCCGTCGAGATCGGCGGCGGTGGTGGCTTCTAAAATCAGCGCAAATTCGGGGTTTACGGCGAATGCCGCCGCCCTGCTGCCGCGCAGCCCGATCTCCTCCTGTACGAAGAAGCAGAACCACGCATCGCAGGGGATCTCCCCGCGCAGGAGCGTGAGCATCACGGCACAGCCGAAGCGATCGTCGATCGCCTTGGAAACGACCCTGCCGCCGCCCAGCTCTGTGAAGCTGTTTTCAAAATACACGCAGTCACCGGGGGAGACATACTGCTTTGCCTCCTCGGCGTCCATCGCGCCGATATCCGCGAAAAGCGCGGAGAATTCGGGCTTCTCGTCGCGCTGCTTGGCGGAGAGCTGATGCACGGGCGCCGAGCCGATCACGCCGGGAATGCGCTGTTCGCCGACGAGGACGCTCCGCCCGATGACCACATCCGCGTCCACGCCGCCGACCGCGGCCATCGAGAGCGTGCCGTCCGCGCGGATGCCGGTGATGATCATACCAACCTCGTCCATGTGCGCGCCGACGAGAACGGTGTGTTCTGCGGTTCTGCGGCCTTTTTTATGCACGAGCAGATTGCCGAGGGCGTCCGTCCTCATCTCGAGGATGTCCGGCATCTGCGCGATCTGTGTTTCTAGATAGCTGCGGACGGCGTCCTCATCGCCGGAAACGCCGCAGATGGCGCAAAGTTCCTTCAGTTCGTTCAGCATGTGCGGCACCTCCTCAGATACGCTGCCAGCAGTTCGCCGGTCAGCTGCACGTCCTTGAGCGAGATCACTTCCGCCGGCGTGTGCATGTAGCGCAGCGGAATGGATACCGTGCAGGCCTTCACGCCCTCACGGCAGACGGAGAACTGGTCGGCATTCGTGCCGGTCGTCCCTGCCATGACCTCGTACTGCCAGGGGATGTTCTGCTCCGTGGCAATTTCGCGGAGCGCACGGCTCACGGTCTTCGAAAGTGACGGTGAGAAGCCGATCATGGGGCCGCCCTCCATCTTTCCGGTCTTGGTCTCGGAATCGCCGAGATTCGCCGCGAAGCTCACGTCCACGGCAAGTGCGATATCGGGGTCGGCCGCGTAGCAGCCGATTCTCGCACCGCGCTCGCCGACCTCCTCCTGTGTGGAGAAGAGCACCGTCACGCGGCAGGGCAGCTGCTCGCCCTGCAGCAGATCCAGCGCATGCAGGATCGCCGCCACGCCGCAGCGGTCGTCAAGGCTCGGGCTTGTGAAGCGCTCGCCCAGCAGGGGCGTGCATGCCCCCGTGAAGGTTACGCTGTCGCCCGGTGCAAGGAGGGTGCGCAGTTCGTCCGCGCAGTAGCCCGTATCGATGCGGATCTCCTCGAATTTCAGGACTTTTTCGTCGCCGCTCGTCAGGTGGGGCGGCATGGCGCAGATCACGCCGGGGATGGGCTTTGTGCCGTGGAGGAGGACCTTCTGCGCCGGCAGGAGCCTGCGGTCGATGCCGCCGACATTGCCGACGGTCACGAAGCCGTCCTCGGTGATGCTCGTCACGACCATGCCGATCTGGTCGATGTGCGCGTCAAGCAGGACATGGGGCGCATCGGGATCGGTGCTGCCGCAGGTGCCGATCACGTTTCCGTGGGAAATGTGCGCATCCGGACAGTACGCGCGCAGCGCGTCCATTGCCGCGGCTGCGGCAGTGCCCTCGTCGCCGGAGATGCCCGGTGCCGTGCAGAGCGCGGTCAGGAGCGCGGTCAACTGCTGGTGATTCATGCGTTCAGCTCCTTTACAAGACGCTTGTAGTGCTGCCCTCTGATTTCAAAATTCGGGTACCAGTCAAAACTTGCACATGCGGGGGAAAGCGTCACAATATCACCGCTTTTTGCCTCTGCTGCGGCAATTTCCACCGCCTCTTCCATGGAGGAGGCATGCAGGATCCGAAGACTCTGCGGATCGTAATTCTTCGCCGAGGTGACAGCGCGCTCGATCTTTTCCGCCGTCACGCCCATGAGGATGAGCGTCTTGACGCGGTCGCAGACCGTCTCCGCCATCGGCTCGAAGGGAATCTTCTTGTCATAACCGCCCGCAAGGACGATGATCTTCTGTTCAAAGCTGCGCAGTCCTGCCAGAACGCGCGTCGGACTGGTCGCGATGCTGTCGTTGTACCACTTTACGCCCTTCACCTCGCGGACGAATTCGATGCGATGCTCCACGCCGCCGAATTCCTTCGCAACCTTGACGATATCGGCGATCTCCACCTCGCCCCAGAGTGCCGCGATCACGCCGAGGAAATTCTCGACATTGTGCATGCCGGGGATGCGGATGTCGTCTTTATGAACGACCGGTGTGACTTCGCCGCGCTCCGTAAAGCAGAGCATGCCGTCCTCGCGCAGGAACGCGCCGCGCTGCGGGATCTCCCTGCGCGTAAACCAGTTGAGCTTGCCGCGAACCATGGGCGAAAGTGCCTTCGTTCCGTCGTTATCGAGATTCAGGACGGTTCTGGAGAAGGCGTTCTGATGCGCGATCAGGTGGGTTTTGCATTCGGTGTATTCCTCCATCGTGCCGTGCACGTCGAGGTGGTTGGGGGTGATGTTGGTGATGAGCGCGGTGTCGGGGGACTTGCGCATGGAGAAGAGCTGGAAGCTCGACAGCTCCACCACCGCCGCGTCATCCGCGCCGATCTCTTCAATGATGGGCAGGAGCGCCCTGCCGATGTTGCCGCCCTTGTGAACGGTTTTTCCCGATGCTGCGAGAATTTCCGCGATCAGTGTCGTGGAGGTGGACTTGCCGTCGGAGCCGGTCACGGCGTAGATCTTGCAGGGGCAGAGGTCGAAGAAGACCTCCATCTCGGAGGTGACCACAACGCCTGCCTCGCGCGCAGCCGTGAGCGCCTCGTTGCCGAAATACATGCCCGGCGTGCGGAAGATCACGTCGAAATCCGTCAGCGCATCGAGGTACTGCTCACCCAGCCGGAACTGCACGCCCTTTGCGCTGAGCGCGTCGTAGGTCTCCTGGAATTTGTCCGCGCTGCGCTTGTCAAGCACCGTCACGCCGATGCCCTTGTCGCAGAAGAGTCCGATCAGCTCCGTGTGGCTCACGCCCGTGCCGATGAATGCAACGCGTTTTCCGCGCATTTCCTCAAAAAAAGCTTCGATTCGATTCATAGTAGCCTCCTGATTCTGACGGCAGTACCGTACATTTTTTCATACTTAAACTTATTATAGCAGATTGCCGGAAAAAAATCAATGTTTTGGGAGAATTTTTCCGTCCGCGCCGCCTCCCTGCCCCGCTCCGCCGCCCCCGATTACCAAACTCGACAAAATCGCTACCAAACTCGACAAAAAACTTGACATGGGGTGCGCAGGGGGCATATAATGATGGTAAGGGGAAGTGCCGCTGTTTTGCGGCAGATTCTCCGCCGCCGCGCCCTTTGTTTTGTGGAATGCGCACAAAAACCGACGTGGAATTTTGTGCTTTGAATTCTGAAAAAAGTATTTACTTTCGCAAGGCATTGTGGTATAATGTGGGTAAGGGGACATATCCCCTTAACAATACTATGAAAAAAAGGAGCATGATACTTATGAAAACAAGAAGATTTCTCGGCCTTGCCCTCAAGCGCACCGCTCCTTTTGGATGCGCCGATTGGGTGGAGATTTTGAAGTAAGATCGATAAAAAATGAATAAGGAGGATTTACATGAAAAAAATAATCGCTTCGTTCATTTCCTTGTGTACGATCACAAGTGTGCTTTCTTCTCTTTTATGCTCTGCAGAATATGAGGAATACATCGGTGCTCATGAAACCGGCGCCCTTGCACAAATCCATGTGCATTCACTTGGATATGTGGTTCAGACGGACGGCACAGTTCTGACAGAAGAAATGCTGCAAGAGATCGCCCCAACCGGTACGTTATATACATGGAGCGAATACAACAAATATCATGACGCGGCGTATTACTGGCGTGAAACCGAGTTTTCCAGTGTTGAAGACGATGCCTCCTTCTATATCCTTCAGCTCGATGAAGAAACACGAGAAGAGATTGATGCGATCGGAAGAATGTTGACACTGGAACTGGACTGTATTGAAAGCGTTTACTACGCGGAAGACTACAGCTACTCCAATATGCTGATGCAATGGGCTTTTATCCTTACTGCAAAGGATGGTGCCGCGCTTGATGAGACCAGCATTCCCGAATTGTCTGACTTTACGTGTGAGCAATGGGGTGCGGATGGCGCAAGCGAGTATACCTACACATTTGTTGGCGATCAGGATACCAGTCCGCTTTTTGATAAAGGGGATTATGCCGGAACGCTTGAGACTTCCTATGCGGTTTATTCTATTTGGCAGGAATATGCACAGATGATACTCGATCATCATGCTGACAAGCTTCAAAATGTCAAGGTAGATGCTGATCACCTGCTTAATATATTTGATACAAAGGCAGCCGCCACCCCCATCTGGCAAACCGCCGGCGACCACAACGCTGACGGCGAGGTGAACTCCAATGACGCGGCGGATCTGCTCGTGCAGGCTGCACAGGACGGCGTAGCAGAGGCCTCCGAGACGGCTGTTTCCCCCGACTCCGACGTGAACCTCGACGGCGTGGCCGACTCCACCGACGCCGCCTACATCCTCCAGTACGCTGCCCTCAAGGGCTCCGGCGCGGATGCGGATTGGGTGGAGATTTTGAAGTAATCGCGATGAAAAATGAAAAGAATTAAGGAGATATCCCTATGAAAAGAAAATTCACTGCATTCCTCATCGCCGCGCTGTTTGCAATGGCAAGTGTCAGCTCTGTTTCTGCTGACGATCTGGATATACGGCCATTTCCATATAGGGATAAGGTGGTTGTTGCGAATGTTATTACCGAACCGCAGAACGGTATTCTGGTGCAGACGGACGGAACCGTTCTGACGGAAGATATGGTCAGTGATCTGGATGGCTATCAGGAAATGATGACATGGGATGACTTTGTCCATTCATTTTCATGGTATCCGAATACCGCGGGAGAATATGCTATTTCTGATCCGGATAACGCCTACTGGGTTGCGTTGGATACAACGGATCGAGATGAAATGAAGGTGCTCGGCAGAACCCTGCGGCAGGAGCTTGGCTGTGCAACGGAAGTATACCTTGTGGACATCCTTTCCTATTACCGCAGTTCCACTTCTTTCAACATCAAGATTTACCCCAGGGAAGGCGCAGAACTCTTCGATGAAAACACCATTCCCGAACTTGTGGAGGATTTTCATTTTGGCGACAGTGAAACCGGCGAAACAATTTATACGGATGATAATGGAACCTACTATCTCTATCTATTTGACGGAGAGGTCGAAGGCAATGCATTATTCGACGGTTACACGGACATCTCTGAAGCTGGCGTGATGTATTCAGTATATGAATTGTGGGCGGATTTTGTACAAGGAATTATTGATGAACACAGCGATATCATTGAGGATGGAGAAATCCTGTATACGAATGATATCTGGAATCCGGTACAAGTTGATTACGAAGCGCCCCCCATCTGGCAAACCGCCGGCGACCACAACGCTGACGGCGAGGTGAACTCCAATGACGCGGCGGATCTGCTCGTGCAGGCTGCACAGGACGGCGTAGCAGAGGCCTCCGAGACGGCTGTTTCCCCCGACTCCGACGTGAACCTCGACGGCGTGGCCGACTCCACCGACGCCGCCTACATCCTCCAGTACGCCGCCCTCAAGGGCTCCGGCGCGGATGCCGATTGGGTGGAGATTTTGAAGTAATATCGATAAAAATAATTAAGGAGGTAACCCTATGAAAAAGAAAAAAACCACCCGTTTTCTCGCCCTCACCCTGAGTGCGCTCCTCCTGTCGGCTGTACCGTTTTCTGCTTCTGCGGAGGATGGTATCCTCGGTGACGCCAACGAAGACAGTGTTGTAGATGCAACGGACGCCTCTATGATTCTGCATTTTGCGGCCCTGTGCGGAGCTGGCTATTTTGATGTGCCTGCTGATTATGGTATTAACGAAGTACTGGCGGATATGAATGCGGACGGCATGCTGGATGCACAGGATGCAAATCAGATCCTGATCCTTGCCGCCGAGGAAGGTGTGCAGTAAGCTTCATAACAATCATCTCTCCTTTTACAAAAAACCTCCCTGTTTTCAAAGCAGGGAGGCGTTTTTTATGCATTTCGTTCATCAAGCGGCGTGTAGGCGCGCGGTTCGTCGATCGCCTTGTAGGCAGGACGGATGATCTTGTTGGAGTTGATCAGCTCCTCAATTCTGTGCGCCGACCAGCCGGCAATTCTCGCAATGGCGAAAATCGGCGTGTACAGCTCGGACGGCAGCCCCAGCATTCTGTAAACAAAGCCGCTGTAGAAGTCCACGTTTGCGCAGACGCCCTTATAGATGCGGCGCTCCTCGCCGATGACCTCGGCCGCAAGGCGCTCCACGCGCTCATAGAGGGCGAACTCGCGCTCCCTGCCCTTCTCGACGGAGAGCTTCTCGACAAAGCCCTTGAAGACCTTGGCTCTCGGGTCGGAGACGGAGTACACGGCGTGACCCATGCCGTAGATCAGGCCGGCGCGGTCGAACGCCTCCTTATGCAGGAGCTTGCGCAGGTAGCCCTTGACCTCGTCCTCGTCCTCCCAATTCTGCACGTTTGCCATGAGGTCGTCGAACATCTGCACGACCTTGATATTGGCACCGCCGTGCTTGGGACCCTTGAGGGAGCCGAGTGCTGCGGCGATCGCGGAGTAGGTATCCGTTCCGGAGGAGGAGACCACATGCACGGTGAAGGTGGAGTTGTTGCCGCCGCCGTGTTCCGCATGCAGCACGAGCGCCAGATCGAGGAGCTTTGCCTCAAGCGGCGTGAACTTGCTGTCGGGACGGAGCATGTGCAGGATGTTCTCCGCGAGGGAGAGTCTGGGGTTGGGCTGATGGATGATGAGATCCTCGCCTGCCTTGAAGTTATATGCCTGGTAGCCGTACACGGAGATCAGCGGAAACAGGCTGATCAGGGACAGGCACTGGCGCAGGACATTCGGGATGGAGATGTCGTTTGCGCGGTTGTCGTAGGAATACAGCGTCAGCACGCATTTTGCGAGGGTGTTCATCATATTGTCGCTGGGCGCCTTCATGATGACGTCGCGCGTGAAGACTGCCGGCAGGAATCGCAGCTCTGCGAGCAGATCCGTGAATTCCTGCAGCTGCTTCTGATTCGGCAGGTGGCCGAAGAGGAGCAGGTAGGTGGTTTCCTCGAAGCCGTGGCGGTTGTCGTTCGCAAAGCCGGCAACGAGATCTTCCACATCAATACCGCGGTAGTAGAGCTTGCCCTCGCAGGGAACGCTCACGCCGTCCACCATTTTGGAGGCGCACACATTGCCGATGTGGGTCAGGCCCGCAAGGACGCCTTTGCCGTTTAAGTCACGCAGACCGCGTTTGACATCGTACTGTGTATAGAGTTCGGGGTTGATGGGGAATTCCTCGCAGCAAAGACCGGCAAGGCGGTCGATCACAGGAGAAGCGGCTTCGGAGTAGTCGTAGCGTGACATGGTATCAAATCCTTTCTGAATGGCAGGCGCCGGGCGCCGTGATGTGGTGACGGGGCGTCATTCTTATGTGGTATCTTATTATTATAGCATGATTTTCACTCAAAGTCAACAAAAACACAGAAAATGTTTTTCAAAATTTATGCACATTACCCCTTTACAAACGTCGGAAAATGTGTTATAATAGTTGAGGTTCATCGAGGTGTGGCTCAGTTTGGTAGAGCACTACGTTCGGGACGTAGGGGCCGCAGGTTCGAATCCTGTCACCTCGACCAGCTAAAAAGCCTGTATTTCGTAAAAAAACGGAATACAGGCTTTTTTGTGTCACACGCTATGTCACTATACGGAAAGAATTTTCCGTATTTTGCAATGGTTTTCAATGCTCGGTGACATGGGTGTGACACGAGAATTGAGTGGAAATTTGGGAGTTGTTGTTCTTGGGGGCTTGTATTTCGGGAGGAATAATGGGGAAAGCCATGACTTCTTTTGGGGGAGGTCATGGCTTTCTTTTTTACTTTTGTATTTTAATAAGATGTGCAATGAATGCAAGGAGTTATATTGACAAAACTTGTACAACATGCTATAATTATAATGGTTTGTTATGCAATTTCGGATATCTAAGTAAGAAGGTGGGAGCATGAATAAGTTTGAAACATTACAACAGCTGATAAAACGTTTTGAAGAGAATAAATTTGAATACAAAAAAGAGTCGTATAATGAGCATTCCTGCCGTGATGAGTTTATAAATCCTTTTCTGGAAATCCTCGGCTGGGATGTTACCAACAGCAAAGGTTTAGCTCCGCAGTATAGAGAGGTAATCGCTGAGTATCACGCAAGTTCAAGTGATCGTCCTGACTACTCTCTTACACTGAGAGGAGTATCCAAGTTCTTTGTTGAAGCTAAGAAACCTCATGTTGACATCAGCAAAGATCCTTCTCCTGCTGTTCAAGCAAGAAAGTATGGTTGGAATGCAAAGCATAAGATATCTGTTCTCACAAATTTTGAGTATTTCATCATTTATGATACTACTACGGTTCCAAACGATAATGATAAATGCTCTGTTTCACGTTACCGCATTTATAAGTACACTGAATATGTAGAGAAGCTCGATGAAATCACCAAACTTGTATCGAGAGACTCTGTTTACAGCGGTGAGTTCGATAAGTATTTTAGTGAGACATTTGCAGGTGCAGGCAGCCAAAAGCAGCAGGTAGATGTCATTTTCTTAAAGCAGATTAATGAATGGCGTATCGCATTAAGTAACGAATTGTATGCCAAAGGCGGACGCTATACCTCTCTTGACGTTTTGAATGATGTTGTTCAGGAATTCATCAACCAGATCGTATTTATCAGAATATGCGAAGACAAAAACCTTCCTCTCTACCACAAACTGAAAGATACAATTACCGATCCCACAACACTCCAAAAGGAATTGGAAGTTCTTTTCCGTGATGCTGACAAGAGGTATAACTCTGGTATGTTCTCCGGAGACTATATTATTTTTGATCTCAACAATAGTGTTATCGCAGACATGATAAAAGGACTATACTATCCACAGAGTCCTTATCTTTTCAGCATTATTGAGCCAAATATGCTCGGCAAGATATATGAAATGTTCTTAACCGAACAACTGACTATACTTGATAATGGCAAAATAGGACTGGCTCAGAAAAAAGACTGTCTTAATCGTTCTGTTGTTACTACTCCTACCGAGATTGTAAAGTATATGGTAGAGAAAACACTCTCTCGTCTTTGTGACGGAAAAACACCTAACGAGATTTGTGAGCTTAACATAGCTGACATTGCTTGTGGTTCAGGTGTATTCTTGGAAGAAGTATTTCAGTATTTACAGTCATATTGCATAGAGTGGTATCTTGAAAACGATAAATCGCATCTGATCGAGATAGATAACGGAGGATATAAACTTCCTCTTGAAGAAAAGAAGAAACTACTATGTTCCTGCATTTATGGTGTGGATATTGATATTCACGCCGTTGAGGTCGCTAAGTTCTCATTACTTATAAAGTTGATAGAGAATGAAACTGCACCCTCAGTAAAGGCTGTAACTCCTATATTGCCTGATCTTAGCGCAAATATACTTCACGGTAATTCATTGGTCAGTGATGCGGAATTGAAAGGCATTAAATGTACTGATGAACAGCTTGTTGAGATTGTTCCGCTGAATTGGGAAGAACTTTCAGCAAACAGCTTCGATGCTATCGTGGGAAATCCGCCTTATGTAACCACTGAGGATATTCATTCTCTTATTCCTGCACCCGAATTTGATATTTACAAGAAGAAGTACAAGACAGCACATAAGCAGTTTGATAAATACTTCATCTTCATTGAAAGGGCTTTGCAGAAAATCAAAGAAAGTGGCTATGTTTGCTATATAGTTCCTAACAAATTTTTCAAGATAGGTGCAGGTGCTAAACTTCGAGACTATATCTCTAAAGGGAAATACCTCGTCAGCTTGGACGATTTTGGTGCAGCACAGTTATTTGAAGATAAGACTATATACAGCTCTATTATCCTTATGCAGAAAAAAGCACAAGAATCCTTCGAATACACAAATGTTGATTCTGCTAATAACCTGTGGCTTGGTAAACCAACAGACAGCATAGAGCTGAACAACTCATTGCTTGATGAATTGCCGTGGAAGCTCACATCAGACTTTGAGCTTTTAGAGATACTCAAAAAGATTGAACATATATCTGCTCCGCTTAATCGCTTTGCAGAAATTTTCAATGGTATTCAAACAAGTGCCGAGAGACCACAGCCTATCTATTGGTTCTCAGGTGAAGAAATAATCAGCGAAGATGATGATACAATAACGGTTAAAAAAGAAGAAAAAGTTTACTCTATCGAGAAGAAAATACTCAAACCGTATTTCAAACCTACCAAAAAAGCAGAAAAAGGTCTTACAACTTATAATAGTTTATCAACGGATAAGAAAATCATTTTCCCTTATGACAGTGAAGGCCACCTGATTCCTATTGAAACGATGAAGGCTGATTATCCTGGAACATATGCTTATCTCTTAGATTATTATAATAGGTTGGTACCTAAGTGTGTATCAAAAGAAGGAATAAGAGATGTTCCCAATGCCACAGCTGATACGTGGTATCAGTACGGCAGAACACAGGCATTAACAGCGTTTATTGATACACCAAAGCTCATAGTTAAGGTTATGGCTAAGGATAATCCTATGTATGCTATGGATAAAGCAGATATGCTTATCGCTTCCGGTGGAACTGCGGGATATTGTGCTGTGGCTAAGAAAGCTGATAGCTGTTATGATCTTGAATATATACAGGCTTGGCTCGCCAATTCCTATACCGAGAAGATTTTCAATATCGTCGGCAGTGATTTTGAAGGCGGCTTCATTTCAAGAGGTACATTTGTACTGTCATCACTTCCGTTTGTAATGCTGAACTTCGATGTTCCAAAACAAAAAGTATTATATGACCGTGTAGTTGAAGCAACTCGTAAAGTGTATACTATCAACGATAAGCTTGCAGAAAAGCCTGCAAAGCAGGTTGAAACCACTCTTATACGCAAGAAAACTGCTCTGATCAAGGAGATAGATGAACTTATTTCCCGTGTTTATAAATTAGAGTTTTAAAGAAGGTAATTATTATGAGACTCAAAAAGGATAGTTCCGAACAGAAATTAAGAGGAGCATACTATACACCATTGCAGCTTGCTAATGCAATGGTGAGCCTTGTTGCGTCCCAAAACATCACCAATGTATTAGAGCCGAGCTGCGGAGACGGAGTATTCCTTGATAGCCTTGCATCATTGAACCTGATCAATGACATTCCAAATGTCACTGCTGTTGAGATAGAACCTGACGAAGCAGAGAAAGTCTGCAACAATTATATTGACAAGTCCAATGTTCATGTTCTTAACGAAGATTTCTTGGACTTTTATCAGCGAGTATATGGGAAAGAGAAATATGACCTAATTCTTGGCAATCCACCCTACATTCGCTACCAGTATCTCACCGAAGAACAGCGTGAGATACAGTCAAGCATACTCACTTCTCATGGAATGAAGTCCAACAAGCTCATAAATGCGTGGGTAGCCTTCCTTGTGGCTTGTGTTCAACTGCTTTCTGAGAACGGAAAGATAGCATTTGTTATTCCTGCCGAGATACTTCAAGTTGCATATGCCGAAGATTTGCGTCTTTTCCTCTCCAATCAGCTATCAAAAATCACACTTTTAACATTTGAACAGCTTGTATTCCCTGATATTGAGCAGGAAATACTTGTCTTTATTGGCGAAAAAGGTAAGGAAGAAAAGGGTATACGCATCATAGAGCTTAGCAACCTTGATGACTTTAAGAAACTTGATTTTAATTCTAATGGCTTTCAAAAGTTAAAGCACGTTAAGGAAAAGTGGACGAAATACTTTGTATCAGCAGACGAAATAAAAGTTATCCAGTCTATTCGTGACGATAAGAGATTTACCAAATTTTCAAATTTAGCTCTTATTAATATTGGTATCACCACAGGAAATAACACATATTTCTCCGTTAACCAAGAAACCGCTGAAAAATACGAGTTATCTACTGTAACGCTGCCACTAATCGGAAGAAGTTCTCACGCACATAGTATCTACTTTACCGATAATGATTGGCAGGAGAATATAAAAGCAAATAAGCGAGCAATGCTTGTTAGCTTCCCCGATACACCTTATGACGATTATCCTACCAA
Organism: uncultured Ruminococcus sp.; assembly: GCA_964472035.1. GTDB lineage: Bacteria > Bacillota > Clostridia > Oscillospirales > Ruminococcaceae > UBA3855. Next base: position 7,269 of record CAYYIT010000012.1, on the reverse strand, counting down.
GCATAGGGAATATATTGAACTTGGTGAAAAAAACGAAGAACACAAGGGATATAAATGCTCTATCCGTGACAGATGGTATATCGTTCCATCGGTTTGGATACCTGATGCTTTCTTCCTAAGAAGAAATAATCTTTATCCTAAGTTTGTACTCAATCGATGCAATGCTGTGTCTACGGATACGATGCACCGCATTAAGTTTAATGAAGGAGTAAATGAAGAAAACATCCTTTTATCCTACTACAATAGCATTTCTTTTGCATTCACTGAGATATGTGGCAGAAGTTACGGTGGCGGTGTGCTTGAAATACTCCCTGGAGAAGCCGGCAATATAATGCTGCCGATAATTGATAATATAGACAACGAGCTGAAAATTGAACTTTTAGAACAAGTTGATGCTATCGTCCGAGATAACGAAGATATTGAAAAAGCACTTGATCTTGTAGATCAGAAACTGCTTGTTGAAGTAATTGGTATCGAAAAAGAAGTCTGCACCACTTGTCGTAATATATGGAAAAAAATGCAGAAGCGTAGACTGGGAAGAAGCGAATAACTTTGAAAGGATGTTACTTATGGCAACAAGAGACGCTGTAAGCACGATACGAGGGTACTTTTATCAATTTGATTACTCGATCCTTCAAGTATTAAAGCTGGGACGAGATACAGATACAATTTGTATCGAAGGTATAGAAGATGTAGATATTAATAATAAAGAAAACACCACTTTTCACCAGTGCAAATGTTATGAGGGAACAAAATATAATCATTCAGTAATAAAAGACGCAGTTGGATGGATGCTTAAACATTTTGCCGATAACCGAAACAGTGATTACAAATACTACATTTATGGTGTTTACGAATCAGGACAGGAAAAATTAGCACAGGGTATTGAGGTTGAATTTGCTAAAAAACATTTCTTTACAAAAAAGCACAAAAACTCTCCTGATGAATTGCTGCACGAACAACTTAGCCTTACTGATGATGATATATCAGTATTCCTTCAAAGGTTGGTTATTAATATAAATGCAGATAGCTTTGAAGTACAAGAGAAAAATGTGCGTAATGAATTACGCAGCAGTTTGAATTTGAGAGAACAAGAAGTTGAACTATATTATTACACTGCACTTTCAATTATAAGACATTTGGCTACACAAAAGTCAGTTTCTGATAGAACAATAAGTCGAGGAGAATTTATCCGACAAATTAGAAGCACTGATAATCAGTTTGAAATGTGGCTTCTTCATAAAAACGGTTCAGCCAAATTCGCAAAAGCTATTAAGAAAAAATACTTTAGTGAGGGGCTTAATATATCACCTTATGCCCGTTTTTTCATCATAGAGTGCAATCAACATACATCAATTGTAGAGTTGAAAACTGTTATATTACGTATTTCCGGGAAATATAGTAACCTACGTCAAAGTGCTAAACCTAAATTCTGTCCTTATTTTTGCTTCTATGGTATAGATGATACCGAACTTGTTGAATTAAAGAAATGTTTGGCAAGAGACGATGTACAGTTTGTAGATGGATACGACTTCAAAGGTGCAGACTTCAATGTTAATTCTGTTGTGAAAGAGCCGAACAAAGATCGTCTTATATCGTTAAGAATCATTGATAGCATTGATTTACTTGATAAGGTTTATGAAGCTTTAAATTCAACAATCGAGATATACCAGTTTTACCATAGTTCTGCCAAATACGAAAACAGCGATTATAAGCATATCAAAATACCATTTGAAAATATCAAGGATATTATTGACATGGTATAAAAAAGGAGAAGCATCATGGCTAATGAAAGAGAACCCATTAATGCAGAGGTTGTTTCTGTACTACCCAATAAAGTAAAAATTGTTGTCAGTAATCTGGAAGATTTTCAGTTACCATCTGAAAAATTAAAAGTCGGATCATATGTAAGGATATCTGACAGTGAAGATGCAGTTATGCTTGCTGTTATTGAGAATTACTCCATTGAAAGTATTATTAATGCTGAAGGAGAATCAGATAGAAGATACATATTGGAAGCAAATCCTTTGGGCATTGTTAGAGATGGAGAATTTGAACGTGGTGGCGATACCATAGCAATTCCACCAAAAGTGGTTAAACCAGCTACAAGAGAGGATATTGATGCTATATATGCACAGTCGATAGCAAAAGAGGAGAAGTTTGAATTTGCAAATTTGTCCTCCAATCCTGACATTAAAGTACCGGTAAACGGCAATAAATTCTTTAATAAGCATATTGCAATAGTTGGTTCTACAGGTTCAGGCAAATCCCATACTGTTGCAAAAATAATCCAATCCGCAACCTCAATAAAGAACGGAGGATACGAAGGTCTTAACAATTCGCATATTATTGTATTTGATATCCACTCTGAATATAGGTCGGCATTTCCAGATGCGAATTATTTGGATGTTTCCAACATTGTCCTGCCCTACTGGCTGTTGAACAGCGAAGAACTGCAGGAGCTGTTTCTTGATACGGAAGCTAATGATCATAATCAACGTAATGTTTTCAAGGAAGCGATTGTAGAAAATAAAAAATATCATTGTACTGGCGATTATGCCGAAAAAGTAGGTTACGATACTCCTGTTTATTTTGATATGAGCCAGGTTCTTCGTTACATCAAAAACAGAAATAATGAAAAAAAAGACACGAAAAATAATATTCCATTTACAATGCGTGACGGAACTGGATACAATTTCGGAGCGGATACAAAACAAAATCTATTTCTTGAAGATGTAAAGTATACTGGAACTTCTGGATCCGGAACAAACAACGGAAGTTTCGTAAACTTTATTAATCGTTTGGAAAACAAACTTCATGATAAGAGATTGTCGTTCTTATTTCCGCAAGAGAACATTACTAACTCGCATGAGGTAACTTTGTCTCAATTCCTTGGTTATGGAGATAACAAATCAAATGTCACAATCATAGACCTGAGTGGAGTTCCATTTGAGGTTTTAAGCATTACGGTGTCATTAATTTCAAGGTTATTGTTTGAATTTGGATATTATTATACAAGGCTTCGCCATACAAATAATCAAGATGAAAAAATTAATAACAACACACCGTTCCTTTTGGTTTATGAAGAAGCACATAAATATGTCCCCAAAAGCGATTTGGCAAAATATAGGGCATCAAAGGAATCAATTGAAAGAATAGCGAAAGAGGGCAGAAAATACGGAATAACTTTGATGCTGGCAAGCCAACGCCCTTCCGAGATTTCTGAAACAATATTCTCTCAGTGTAACAATTTTATCACTATGAGATTAACAAATCCTAATGATCAGAACTATGTCAAAAGATTACTGCCTGATACGATGGGACAACTTATTGATAAAATGCCGACACTTAAATCAGGCGAATGTTTATTAATTGGTGATTCAGTTGTTATTCCTTCAATTGTAAAAATAGATGAGTGCAATCCGAAGCCTTCATCAAATGATATACCTTATTTGGAACTGTGGAAAAACGAATGGAATGATCTTGATGTTGGAGGGATTATCGATAAGTGGCGAGAATAATAATGGAGATATGAGCTAATATATCCTCCGTATAAGAATGACTGCAAAAATTTGCACTATACAGAAATTTCATTCATCGACAAATCCCCATTTCTATGCTATAATATAAGTGTAAAGTCATTCACTACTAAAAGTTCCAAAGAGTCCCCTGCCAAGAGCAGCTCAGTTCCAAGGCACGATCCCAAGCGATCAAAACCCCAATCAGGCAATCCCCAAAACCACAAAAAGGCAAATAAAACCCAGAAAAGGCATTACCGAACACAGGTGCGTCCGCACAAGTTCGGCAATGCCTTATTATTTTACCCATTCCTGAAAGCAGAAATTTCAAATAGATCGAGGTCACCGCAAATCACAAGCAAAATCGTGCAGCCGCACTCCGAATGCGTCCGGCGAAAGTCAGATGCATCCGGAAACTCACCCTGTAACGGGTTATACCGACACTGGACAGTGTAGGTATAACCTGTTAACTCATCCGAACATCCGCCTCCGCCAAGTGAATATGCCACGGGAATAAGCGTATTTGCGTAAAGTTTTAGGCTTTTTGACTTACAAAAGCTACCTTCCCGTCTTAACATGGACAAAATTGAAGAAAAAACACCGCATTTTTTACGGGATCGCTATGCCCATCGGAAAGGAGTACCGCAATGGCAAAACTCAAAAACATCCGTTATCTTCTGAAAAGTGCATTGAAACAATTAGAGGCATACGGACAGAAGAAGCACGCAGACAAGCTGAAAACCTATGAAGATCGAAAGGTTCTGAAACAGCACGGTTTCACACAGGCAGAGCGTGAGAAAGAAGCGAATTACATGAAAGACAAGATTTATAGCATCAAAACGATGGAAACGTACCAGAGAGAAGTGAGCAAGTTTGCGGATTGGCTGAACGAGAACGGCATGAGCAAGATCACGCTGGAACAGGCGGCTTTGCAGATACAGCCTTACATGGATCATCTCAAAGAAAGAGGTTTATCAGCAAGTAGTATCCACACCGCACTTGCCGCTTGCTGTAAGGCAACTCACACCTATATGCGTGATTACAATATCCCTGAACGCAAATTATCGGACATGAAACGAGGAAAGCATGAAGTCCGTAACGACAGGTATAACGAGAGAAATCATGCTGAAATCCTTGCGGTGAACCGTGTCATTGGCGTGCGGAGAAGTGAGCTGATGAACATTCGTGTGAAAGACGTGACGGAAATTGACGGCGTGATGCGGATTTACACGAAAGGCAAGGGCGGTAAAGACAACTATCAGATCATCACGGAGGAAGAAGATAAAAAGGTCATTCGCCCGTATCTTGAGGGAAAAGCAGACCATGAAAGGCTGTTTCCGAGAGAGATGTTCAGAAATGATGCGGACTTGCATTCTGCCCGTGCGGATCGCGCAAAAATTGTTTATCAGCGTGTGGTGGAGGATATGGAGAAGCATCCCGAAAGACGGGAGTATTACAAGGATTTTATCAGAAAAGAATTTGAGGACAGGGGTAAGAAACTGCCGAAAAATCTGGATCGTGCGTATGTGTGCCGTGGAAGTTTCAGAAAAATGCTGATCGAAGAGGGAAAAGCAGTTTCTTACGACAGAGTTGCGGCGATGTATGTATCTTTGACGGTGACGAATCACTGGAGAGTGGATACGACAATTGAGCATTATCTGACGAAATAAAGCTAAAAACCTCCGGAACTGTGTGGAAAATGCGGTTTCGGAGGTTGAATTTTACTTCTGAAAAAATTTTTTGAAAAAAGTTGATTTGGTCTATTGATTTTGAAAATTATGTGCGTTATAATATGTATGTAAGTTATTTTTATTAAGTTCAGGATGATCTCAAAATGGATCGTTCTGGACTTTTTGCGTTATATCGCCAAAATAGCTTACAAATTCCGAAGAAAGGAGGATACCGTCATGGAGCAGAAGAAACCGAACCAGAAAGTACTGTACATTCTGATATGGGCAAATATCAGGAAGTATCAGTACGCAAACGGTATGTCCAATGCAGAGCTTGCGGAAGTGCTGGAAGTCTGCCCTCGCACGCTTTACACCTACAACAAAGATCCGAGAAGACTTTCCACAGAAAGAATGCAGTTGTTCATTGAAAAGACGGGCGTTACGAAAGAAAACCTGATTGCCGACTAATGCGGAGATTCCCCATCGGCAGTGACGCTGATGGGGAATTAGGTCTTGCAAAGAATCCAAAATCGTTGTATAATAGAGAGGAGGACAACAGCTCCCGCAAGGGAGTGAAGGACATGAAAATTAACCAATTGAAAGACGGACGTTTTACTGCTGTTGTCTCGCTCGGACACGACGAGGACGGGAAAAGAATACAGAAACGCATCACGGCTGACACGAAATGGCAGGTGCAGAAGCTGGCGGAGGAAATGCAGGACGGCAGGATTGATGTCATAAGCAGAGAGCAGACGGTGAAAGCCGCCATGACCTCCTATGTGGACTGCCGTTCCAATGTCATTGAGCCGACCACGCTGAGAACCTACCGTGAACTCATCAGAAACAGGCTGCAGTCCATCCATGAAATCAAGCTGAAAGACCTGAAAATCATGGATATTCAGCGTGCAGTGAATGAAGAAGCGGCGAAAGGCTTATCCCGCAGAACGGTAAAATCGGGCGTGGATCTGCTCAAGGCAACACTGGAATTTTTCGACATTATGCTGAATTTCAAAAAGCTGAAACTGCCGAAAGAAAAGCCGAAAGCGGATGATTCTCTGCCAGAACTGAGTGAGGTGTTCGCCCTGCTCAAAGGCACATCCATTGAGGTTTACTGTGCATTGGCTCTGAATGGCTGTATGCGGATCGGTGAGGTTCTCGGACTGAAATACAGCGATGTGGACTTTGTACAGCACAAGCTGCACATTCACAGAACGCAGATCGTGACGGAAAACGGTACGGAATACCGTGATTACTGCAAAACGCCGAAAAGCATCAGAACACTGGACATCAGTGAGGAGCTTTGCAGGCAGATTCAGAATCTTCCCCATGAGAGTGAGGACGAGTACATTGTTCCATTGAGCAGAAAGGCTTTGTATTCGAGGTATGCACGGATCATGAAGCGTCACGGGATGCCGACCAAGTTCCACCTCATCAGAAAGATGAGTGCCAGTGCCTTGCACGCACAGGGTATGCCTGATAAGTACATACTGTATCTGGGCGGATGGTCTACGGACAATGTGCTGAAATCGGTGTATGAGAAAACCTTTGAGAGCGAGCGTATTGCGGCGAGCCGTCAGGCGGCGGAGTGCTTCGGAAAGATCACCATGAAGATCAACGAATCCGCAGAAACAAGAATCAGGAAAGTAAAGTGATCCGAGCTGTGACACGGACTGTGACACGGGACGTTTTCAGCTCGGAAAATGACGGAATACAGGGAGATTTTGATCGGCGAGGTGGGTGTTCGAATCCTGTCACCTCGACCAGCGCGGCGTCTGCGCTGTTAGACGCGTTTGAAAGCTTCCGAGTCATCGGGAGCTTTTTGTTTTGCCACGCATCGCTATTGAAGGGTTCTGAACCGGAAAGGCGTTTGATCCAAAATCATTTATCCTGTCAGCGAAAAGCCTGTATTCTGTACAAAACGGAATACAGGCTTCAGCTTGTCAAAAAAGTATACTTTCACTTAATTTTGCCCCACCCCCTTTTCCCCCTCCCCAAAGGGGAGGGGGAAAAGGGTAGGGTGCTGCCGCACCCTACCCCGCCCTCCTGCGGAGTGCTTTTCGGCTATATACTGGGGGTTGTAG
>CAYYIT010000011.1:0-50929 GCA_964472035.1 uncultured Ruminococcus sp. | reverse complement strand
CACCCGCCAAAAGGCTATCGCCTTTTGAATCCATGAGGTTTTTCGACAGACTGAAACCGCTTCCGCCATCCGGCAGAAGCGGTTTTTTTAATCTCCCCAGTCCGTGACCGATGCGAACAGCGCACCCTCCAGCAGGACGATCTCCGCAAGGGAAATGCGCCGGCCGTCCCGGAAGATCAGCAGCCCCTCCGCCATATCGATCCGGCGGACCGTGCCGCTGACGGTATCGTAAGCGCCGCCGGCCTTGCGTTTGTCCGGAACAAAATAGGTGACGCTGACCTCCGGCTCGGTGTCGATGCATTCCTGCAGAAGCTGCATCCGGACATCCAGCGAAGCCCTCGCATCCTCCGTCAGTTCCATCCGGGCATCCGTGCGCCTTGCCGTTTCGGCAATCGCCGCATCATAGCCCGTCAGCGCGGCAAACGGCGCAAACTGTGCCGCCCTTCCGTGACGCGACATATGCGGACGCGTCCGCGAGCGGTGGTGCGGATAATGGATCATGCTCTCATAGCACTGCGCAGCCATAGGTACTCCTTTCCGATCAGGCGCGGTGGCCTCCGACCTGACCGTTTCTTTCGATCGTAGTGGCGCCCTCCTCGAAGTTCATGCCCTTGAGAATGGCGTTTTTTCCGTATTTTTTGCGGATCTGCAGCATCGCCCTCTGCATCCCCTTTTCCCTGGAAATGGCGCGCTGCGCCGCCTCCTGCTCCCTGAGAAGCGTTTCGTAATCCGTGAACAGATCCAGCTGCACCTCCTCCGTCCCGACCTGCGACTCGGGAAGGATGTGGTTCGCGACGACGTACATCCTGCGCACTGTAAGATCCCTGTCCACGATGCGGTCATACAGTGCAGAGACCGCCTCCATGATCTGCTTCGTCGAGGAGGTCGGCTTTCCGAGTGAGATGGAGCCATGCGCCGCCTTGGGAACCTTCCGTCCGTAGTGATCCGTAGTGACCGCACCGCTGTATTGCCGCAGCACTTCGGGATCCCTCAGGTTCCCGATATCGTACCCGACCGTCAGCACCATCTGATCCGTCACCAGTCCCTTGTCCACCAGATCCAGCACCAGCAGATCCGTCATCTCCCGGACGATCAGCCGTCCCTGCGCAAAGGAATAGGGACGCTGCAGCACCTGACCGGAGCTGAGACTGCTGCTCACAGGACGATACGCCTTGATATCCGCGATGGTACACGGCTCCCAGCCCCAGGCATGATCGATCAGCAGCTCGGCGTTCACGCCGAAGAGCTTGTACAGCAGATCCTCGTTATAGAGATCCCGCTTTTCCCCCAGCGAGCACCGCGCGATGTCCCCCATCGTATACATGCCGTGTGCCGCAAGCTTTCTTGCATAGCCGTGCCCGACGCGCCAGAAATCCGTCAGAGGACGATGATCCCAGAGCTGCCGGCGGTACGAATACTCATCGAGCTCCGCAATGCGTACGCCGTTCTCATCCGCAGGCATGCGCTTTGCAACAATGTCCATGGCGACCTTGGCAAGGTACAGATTGGTGCCGATCCCGGCAGTCGCGGTGATGCCGGTCTCCCGCAGGACCTCCTGCAGCATCTTCCGTGCGAGGTCATGCGCCGTCATCCGGTAGGTTTTCAGATACGCGCTGACATCGATGAACACCTCGTCAATGGAATAGACATGGATGTCCTCCGGCGCGATATAGCGAAGATAGATGTGATAGATCTGTGTGCTGACCTCCATGTAGCGCGCCATCCGCGGCGGTGCCGCCAGATATTCCAGCGCGAGGGACGGATCCTGCTCCAGCGCCGGTGCATCATAGGAGCCGCCGGTAAAGCGGTACTGCGGCGCCTTGCAGCGGCGCATCTCATTGATCTCCCCCACCTTCTGTACGACCTCGAACAGCCGCGCCCTGCCGCCGATGCCGTGCGCCTTCAGCGACGGCGAAACCGCAAGACAGATGGTTTTTTCCGTCCGCTGTACGTCCGCCACCACGAGATTGGTACGCAGCGGATCCAGTCCGCGATCCACGCATTCCACCGATGCATAAAAGGATTTGAGGTCGATCGCAACGTAGGTCGGTGTGGTTTCCATGCTTTCCTGCCTTCTTTCGAAAATTTGTTCTCTTTATTCCATTATACCACACCATAAACCAAAAATCAAGTGAAAATCGAAAATTTTTTCGCTTTTTTCATAAAACAGAAAAAAGCCCGGGAAATCCGGGCTTTTCGTATATCTGTCGCTATGCTACAGCAGGAGCTTTGCAAGATTGGAATCCTCTGCAAAGTTCGCAATGCCGTACAGAAAGAGAACCGCATCATACTCCGCAGCGAGTGCGGAAGCCGAACCGCTGAAATACCGCAGGTCGATCATCGTAATGCTGGCGTAATCCTCCGCAAGGAACGGAACAAAGGAGTTGGCGTAGGAATCCTTGATCACAAGCAGTCTGCCGCCGCTGCCGCCGGAGATGTCGAGCCTGCCGTAATTTCCGCCGAACAGCACGGCGTACTGATCCTTCTCCTGCAGCTTCTGCATATCGAACATGGGGATCTCCGCCCCGTTCACCGTGCAGGTGATCCCCTGCGGCTGCGGAGGGAGTGCAATGCTGTCGTAAGCACAGCTGTCGAGCAGCACCTTCGAATACAGCGTACCGCGGAAATCCTCGGAAACGGTGGAAAGCACAGGTTCCCTTGCCTGCAGTCCTGAAGCATTGCACCAGCTGCGATATGCCTGCATTGCCGCCGGCATCGTCCAGTGGTGATCGGTGCGGTAGTAGGCATCCTTCCCAAGCGCACGAAGCGGTTCACGCAGATCGAGAACGGTGCAGTTCGTGAGCGACTGCGCCGCAAGCGAGAATGCCGCCTCGGTATCATACTGCTGATGATGTGCCGGAAGCAGCTCCGGTAGAAGGTCGGATGCCCCCGGAACCAGCATGACGCTGCAGGGAATATTGCATTTCTCGGCAAAAGTATTGACGTGGGAGAGATTCTTCTCATAGCGCGTCGTCAGAACGTCCGCGTCCGTGTGCTGTTCGAACAGAAAGCCGTCCTCTCCGAGGTACACACCGCCGATGTCCTGATTGCCGGCACAGAGCAGCACTTGTGAGCGCGCCGCGATCCAGAAATCACGGAACAGGATCTGATCACTGCACATCTGCTCAAGCGCGGCGGTATAGCTGCCGTCAGTCAGCGACTTGACGGAGAATTCCGGTGTTTTTTGCAAAAGGCGGTTCTCGTTCGAGGAAAACTCCCGCTGCGGAAACAGGAATAATCCGGCTCCGAGCGGCACCAGCAGCAAACAACACAGCACGATCATCACGATCGAAAAGTTACGTTTCATACTGTCACCTCACTCAGAATCGGAAGTACAGAAACGGATTGTACGTTTCTGCCACCAGGAACATCAGACTGACCGCAAGTCCGGCAGGCACCGCCGCCATCTGCAATCCCTGACAAAGCACGGGACGCTTCTGCAGCTGCGCATACAGCCGGCGCGGCAGCGTGGTTGAAAACAGCACGCAAAGCACCAGCAGCACACTGTGGGTCGTCAGAAGGTAGGTCGTCTGACTGCTCCACAGGGTATCGGGTACAAACATCGACCGCAGCCAGCCGCCGAGCGCCGTCAGATCCTCGTTTGCAAAGATGACCCAGCTGATCAGGACAAAAAACAACGTGTAGATCCGTCCGAAGATTACGGGGATGCGCTTCAGGATCCGGAGCAAAAAGGTCTTTTCAATGATCAGCAGAACGCCGAACATGGCACCCCAGATCACATAATTCCAGCTTGCGCCGTGCCAGAGTCCTGTCAGCAGCCAGACAATGCTGAGGTTGATCAGCTGTCTGCCGAGGCCGCGGCGGTTGCCTCCGAGCGGAATATAGACATATTCGCGGAACCAGGTACCGAGCGAAATGTGCCAGCGTCTCCAGAAATCGGTCACACTGACGGCCGCGTAGGGGTCATTGAAATTCTCAAGGAACCGGAATCCGAACATACGGCCGAGGCCGATCGCCATGTCCGAATATCCCGAAAAGTCGAAATAGATCTGGAACGCAAAGAGCACCGCGCCGAGCCATGCAAGGGACATGGACAGCTCCTGCTCCTGCAGCTGCGCAAAGAGTGCGCCGCAGCGATTGGCAAGCAGCACCTTCTTGGCAAGACCGAACACAAAGCGGCTCAGGCCATAGGTGAAGTCGTCCAGCGTTTCCTTACGGCCATCCAGCTCACGCTGCACGTCCTGATAGCGGACGATGGGACCTGCGATCAGCTGCGGAAACAGCGTCACATAGGTTCCGAAGCGCAGGATGCTCTTCTGGACGGGCGTGTTGCCGAGGTACACGTCGATCGTGTAGGACATGGTCTGGAACGTGTAGAACGAAATGCCGATCGGCAGTGCCAGCTCCAGAAGCGGGATCCCCGCTCCGGTGAAATGGTTGATATTGCGCAGCACAAAGTCCGTATACTTGAAAAATCCCAGAATACCGAGATTTCCAACGACCGATACAACAAGGATCGCTTTCGCCGCCGCGGACTTTTGTTTTTCGCGGAAGCGTCCGATCAGGACGCCGTTCACATAGTCGAATACCGTCGAAAACAGCATGATCAGAACATAGACCGGCTCGCCCCACGCGTAGAACAGAAGGCTTACCGCAAACAGCAGCGCATTTCTGAAACGCGGCGGCAGCAGATAGTAGAGCAGCAGCACCAATGGCAGATACAGACAGAGAAATACGATACTACTGAATACCATGACAGTTATTCCTCAATAAAGTCTTCGAACGCCGCCTTCACATCATCCTGCTTCTCGCTGATGATCAGTACGGCGTACTGACCGGAGGTGAATACCAGTGCGCCCTCTGCGCGCTCCGTCTGGGAGGGATCGTACTGTGTGTACAGTCCGACGCGATCCTCCACATGCGCTTCGATCGACTTCTTGGCAGCCTCCGCATCCGCCGCATCCTTCACGGCGATCACGGCGATCTCGTCCGCAAGTCCCTCGGAGGAATAGCTCAGGAAATACGATTCCACGAGCGTGTAATCCATATCGGAGAGATAACCGAACAGCTCCGATGCGTTCTCATCGGAATTGCTGACATAGGACATATCCGGAAGGGTATCGTCCGCCGCGAGCATGGCTCTGGAAAGATCGTACATGCTCACGACGGGCTTCTGCTCCTCCTTGCAGCCCGTACAGCAGACCGCCATCAGGCATCCGGCAGAAAGCAGCGCAGTCAGACGTTTCAGACTCATTCCGCCGCCTCCTCTTCATTGGTCACGGGAGCATCCATGTCCTCCCTTACAACGACATCCCAGTCCTCGTCGATCCATTCGTCCTCGGACCAGTCTTCTTCGTACCAGCCGTCATCCCAGTCTTCTTCGCCCCAGTCCTCTTCGTACCAGTCGTCTTCGTACCAGCCATCTTCGCCCCAGTCCTCTTCCCATTCGTCACTGTAGGGGAAGTATTCATCGACAGCTTCTTCCATCTTCTGATAGTCGTCTTCGTCGATCTCGGAGTCTACATAGTCGTCATCGAAGTCGTAATAGGTTACAGTCAGGCTGAGGTAGTACGAATCCTCCTCCGCAGCCACCCAGGCATAGGACAAATCATTCTCATAATCCATAGAGTTCCAGATGCGATCCTGGATCATGGTTGCCATCTGATCGACAAGCTGCATCTCTTCCTTATCCAGTCCGCCTTCAAAGCCGACAAAGGTGCAGGTGGATTCTTCGGCTTCTACCAGCTCGCTGACATACTTCGGAAGATCGAATATATCTGAAAGCTCCTCGCGGTTCTGGTAGCCGACATTATATTCCAGGCCGTTTGCCGCCGGGAAGAAGGAAGTATCCCAGTCATGGCCCTGAAGTGCGATCATATCGTTCATATTGAAGTTCGCGTAGCCGCCGGTTCCTGCATCGGAATAAATATCCGTATGATACCAGTTATCATCGAGCTTGACCAGATTCCAGGAATGGTAGCAGCCGGTATCATGCACGACCATGCACTCGATGTCCATCATCTGCATGAACAGACGGAAGGTCGTCGCATAGCCGACACATACTGCATTATGGTACTTTAGTACGCCGTAGGGATTGTCGCAGTCCTCCATGGTGGTGGGAATGACCACGAGGGAGCCCTCATCAAAGCCAAGCTCCGATGTCATCCATTCATAGACAGCAAGCTCCTTCTCGTAGGGGGTCATATCGTCCTCGATGATCTCATCAAGCACCTCGGAAGCCATGTCCAGCGTTTCCTTATCGCGGTCGGACAGGGCGGAGGTATCTCCGGACTTGTAGGCATCGGAGATATGTACGGTGGATTCGATGCGGTAGATATCACCGATCATGACATCATCTTCCTTGGTGCCTTCTTCTTCCTGGCTTTCAAGAACCGTGGTGTTCAGATCCTTGATCATGTTCATGGTACGCACACCGTTCACGGCATTCACAACAACGCCTGCAAGCAGCGCACCGAGGATCACATAAGTCGTGATCCATTTCATCTTCTCTTTCATGTAAACATTCCTCCCAAAATATCGTGTGCGGCATGGCGTTCGCTTTATTCTGTTACCATGTCACAATTCCTATTATACTTGCTTTCCGGCAGATTGTCAATTATTTATCAGAATCGAAACCAAACTGTAATGAATTGTCACAGATGCATTGACTTCCCCTGCGTTTGGGATTATAATAGATACAAAAGGATGACACCCAAGGAGGACAAATACATGGAATGGACAAAGCAATACAGAAAAGCACTCACCTTCAGCTACGATGACGGCAACGAACAGGACGTCCGTCTCATTGAGATCTTCAACCGCTATGGGCTGAAGGCGACCTTCAATCTGAATACGGGACTCGACCAGCAAAGCGGTGCATGGAAGTACAAGGACGCATGGGTCAATCGTCTGACCCTTTCGGAATGTGTACCGCTCTTTGACGGGCATGAGATCGCCGTTCACGGCAGCCGGCACCTGAATCTGAACGACCTGACGCGGGAGGAGATCCGCCTTGAGATCCGCGAGGATGCAGAACGGATCACCGCCCTCTTCGGCAAAGCGCCCGTCGGCATGGCGTATGCCTACGGCTGCTACAACCCGACCGCCCTTGAGGAGATCGCCGCGGCAGGTCTCCGCTATGCGCGCACGGTCATGAGTTCTCATCAGTTTGGCATCCAGACAAACTTGCTGGAATTCGCACCGACCTGCCATCACGATGACGACATGCTCTTTTCGCTTGCCAAGCGTTTTCTGGAAGAAAAAACAGAAGAACCCCAGATATTTTACATCTGGGGTCATAGCTACGAATTTGACGGGAATCACAACTGGGACCGCATCGAACGCCTCTGTGAGCTGCTCGCCGGAAGGGACGATATCTTCTACGGCACCAATGCTCAAGTGCTGCTGTAATTACAGGATCTCCGCCGGTACCTCCTGCGCCATGCGTTCATAGGCTGCAAGGCTCGGGTGGAGATGGTCGCCGCTGTCGTATCCTTCGCCGAATGCGGAAGGATTTGCTGCATCGCGTACCGCTGCATCGAAATCAATGCAGCCGTCGGCTTCGTTGGCAGAACGCATCCATTCATTGACGGCGCAGCGAAGCTCCTCACGGAAATCCGCGTAGGTACGCCAACCCTCGATGGGGAGGAGCGTTCCGAGATAGGCCTTGAGTCCATAGGAATGCGCAAGCTCCACATAGCGGCGCAGTCCGTCGATCATCTCCTGCGCAGTGGGCAGGTCGCTCCACGGGCGGAAGGGATTGACTTCCGTTCCGACGGGATGGATGATATCATTGATGCCGTGCTGGATGATGACAGTATCCGCGCCGCTGACGGGAACCTCATGGGGGAAGCGGATGCTTCCCTTCAGACCGTAGGAATCATAGGTGATGTTGTCATACTGCCGCAGAATTCTGGTGCCGCTTGCTGCCTTGCGGATCACGGCGGTCCTGCCCCTTCCTTCCGCAAGCACGCGCTGCATCAGGAAATCCGGCCACGCCTGTGCGGTGATGGAATCGCCGTAGCAGACGATCGTACGGCAGCCAGCATCGGCAAGCACCTCGATATCACTGAGGAAATAGAACCAGTTGGTTTTACGGGACAGATCCATCGGCAGACTTTCGCTGCGGGTATGATCACCGATCGCGTAATAGCCCTGGGAGAGGGGGCCTGTGATATGCACGGCACTTCTCATCTCGGTAAATTCCGCAAGGTAGAGGCTCACCGCGAGCGTCTCCCCTGCCGACACATCCATGATCAGCGGATCACTCGTTCTGCGCTCCCCTGCCGGAATGGTAACGGATGCTGCGCCCCCGAAGGTCAGCGCGGCACTGGTATCATCGAGGATGCTGTCGCCGTCACCGGCTCTTGCAATGCATGCCGATGTGATCGTAACGGCTTCGGTGCCGCAGAAATTATCGAGAGTAATGCGGATCGCACCGCCCTGCAGCATCATCTTCACGGGATACCGGAGGGTCAGATTGCGTGCGTAGTTCTCCGGACGGCGGTCTGCGATGGAGATCGCATTGCCCCACGCAGTCACCCATTTTTCTGTATTGGAAGAATTCATGATTCTCAGTTTCCTTTCCTATTGCAAAGTCTTTATTATCATACCACGTTTCGGAGAATTTGTCAAATCCCCGAAAAATAAGCTTGACAAATCCATCAAGGTATGCTATACTATTAGAGAAAATAAGAGAAACGCAGGGAAGAAACGGAGTACCGTATTCATCGCTTTCAGAGAGATTCCGGCCGGTGTGAGGAATTAAGCGACATGCGGGAAATACAGTTCGGAGCGGATCTTCTGAAATCACAGTAGGAAGGTACGGAGTGGCGCTCGTTATCGCGCCAAGAGGTTATTTCTCCGGAAATAACAAACTGAGGTGGTACCACGAACGCAATCGTCCTCTGCTTTTTGGCAGGGGGCGTTTTTATTTGCTTGGAGGGAATGATCATGAAACGAAGGATCCTGACTGCGCTCATCATCCTGCTTGCACTGATCCTGCTCTTTCCTATGAAAATCGCCTATAAGGACGGCGGATCAGTGGAATACAAAGCGATTCTGTATTCCGTGTACAAGGAGCACAGTCTTTCGACGGAGCCGGGCTATTACAATATCGGTACTGTGGTCACCATTCTGGGGTTTGAAGTGTACAACGATGTACAGAATTCTGTACCGGAACCAATCTCAAAATCATCATAAAAGGAGAAAAGAACAATGACAGTATTTGAAGAACTGCAAAGAAGAGGTCTGCTCGCACAGCTGACCGACGAAGAAGAGATCAAGGAACTCATCAACGAGGGCAAGGCAACCTTCTACATCGGCTTTGACCCGACCGCGGACAGCCTCCATGTAGGTCACTTCATGGCAATGTGCCTGATGAAGAGACTCCAGATGGCAGGCAACAAGCCCATCGTTCTGATCGGCGGCGGCACTGCCATGATCGGCGACCCCTCCGGCAAGACTGACATGCGCAAGATGATGACCCCCGAAACCATCCAGCACAATGTCGAGTGCTTCAAGAAGCAGATGAGCCGCTTCATTGATTTCGCAGATGACAAGGCGATCATTGTAAACAATGCGGACTGGCTGATGAACCTGAATTATGTGGAGCTGCTGCGCGATGTCGGCGCTCACTTCAGCGTAAACAGAATGCTCTCCCACGAATGCTACAAGCAGAGAATGGAGAGAGGCCTGACCTTCCTCGAATTCAACTACATGATCATGCAGAGCTACGACTTCCTCGAGCTCTTCCAGAAGTACGGCTGCAACATGCAGTTCGGCGGCGACGACCAGTGGGCAAATATGCTCGGCGGTACGGAGCTGATCCGCAGAAAGCTCGGCAAGGATGCCTATGCAATGACCATCACCCTCCTGCTCAACTCCGAGGGCAAGAAGATGGGCAAGACCGAGAAGGGTGCCGTATGGCTCGATCCTGAGAAGACCTCTCCCTACGACTTCTTCCAGTACTGGAGAAATGTGGCAGATGCCGATGTCATCAAGTGCCTCAAGATGCTGACCTTCGTTCCGATCGAAGAGATCGAAGAAATGGAGAAGACCATGGAAGGCGCTGCCTTCAACAAGGCAAAAGAACTGCTGGCTTATGAGCTGACCGCACTCGTTCACGGCGAGGAGGAAGCAAAGAAGGCACTCGAAGCTGCAAAGGCTGTCTTCGCAGGCGGCGGCAACTCCGAGAACATGCCCACTACCGAGCTGACCGCTGATCAGCTGACGGACGGTGCCATGAACATCCTCGATATGATGATGGCTGCAAAGCTCATTCCCACCAAGTCCGAGGGCAGACGTCTTGTCCAGCAGGGCGGCGTCAGCGTCAACGGCGAAAAGGTCAACGATCCCAATGCCATGATCGCAGTTGAGGGCGAAGTGATCATCAAGAAGGGCAAGAAGGTCTTCCACAAGGTCGTTCTTGCATAATCCACGAACCACGATTCCGGCTGAACCCTCAGCTGGAATTTTTGCAGAGGTGAACTGTTATGAAAACCCTGATCCTTTCCGGATCACCGCGCAACAACGGAGATACCGCTTCCCTGCTCGCAAAACTTACTGCACAGCTCGAAGGTGAAGTTCTATTTGTCCGTGCCTACGACAACAACATCGCGCCCTGCTGTGACTGCCGGTTCTGCCGGACGCATGACCGCTGCGCGATCCGCGACGGGATGGACGAGGTGTACGCTTATCTTGCCGACTGTGACAATGTCGTCATCGCTTCCCCCCTGTATTTTTCGGAGCTGACGGGACGTCTCCTCGATGTCGGAAGCCGCCTGCAGCTGTACTACTCCGCGCGTGCGTTCCGCGGTACGCCGCCGGTGCTTTCCAAAAAACGCGGTGCTGTCATCCTCACCGGTGGCGGCGAGGGCGATCCGAACCTTGCTTACAACACCGCCGTGCGCCTTCTGCATTACATGAATGCAAGGGAGATCCACCCCCTCGTCGGCAGTTTCCGGACGGATACGCTCCCTGCCGCGGAGGATCATGAAGCCGCAGCAGGAATCTCCAGCATTGCGGCATTCCTGAACAGAAAATAGCGAAAGCTCCCCCTTTGGTTTGAAGGGGGAGCTGTTTTCGTTACGGATTGAGGAATTCTTCGAAGGTAAGGTCTGCACCTGCGCCGATCTCGGCGGCATATTGCAGAACGAGGGAAGCATCGTTTGCGTCGTAGGCACCGTCCGCATTTGCATCCGCTGCAAGCTGCTGCTGGGCATCGAGGTGACTCTCCTCCCCTGCGCCGGCCGAGGCGGCCGCGATCAGGATCTCGGACGCATCGGAGGCATCCACGGCTCCATCGACATTGACATCACCGAGGGCGTATGTCGTACTCTCGGCGATCACGGTTTCGTAAGAGCCGTCGCTGTCGGTATCGATCGCAGCGGCAAGCGTACCGGTTTCGGTCTCATAGAGAAAGACCTCCTGCGTGTCGGTGGTAATGGAGATCCGTGCGTCAGTATCGTCATTATCAGCCGTCACGATGACTTCCTCAAACGCATCCGCTGTCAGAAGATAGCCGCCATCCAGCATGCGCAGACTCTCTTCACTGCCATAGCCCTCCACCGTGAAACGGTACCAGCCGGTCGGATAGTATCCTTCATTGAAGGTCATTTCCATGTGGTAGTTGCCCGGTTCCGCTGCAATGGCAATATAGCCGGAAGGCTCATGCACGGTGCTGATACCGGAGTCCGTATAGGCATAGAGCATGCTGTGCTCGGAATACAGCACGGTTTCGAGATATTCCGGTGCATCGAGCGTCAGGCAGTAGCCCTGCTCATCTCCGGGAAGGAGATGGTTCTCCAGAATGTTCGGGAGATTGTCGGTGTAGAACGCCATTTCCGCGTGCTTCCAGTTCTCCGGAACCTCGCCGCTTACCCAGCCGTCGTCGGTCAGGCTGCCGGTCGTCAGGGAGAAGCTGCCTTCGAAGATATTGGTGCCAAGGATCTGCATGAATGACTCGGTGGGGGTATATTCCGTTCCCGGAAGCTTTCCGCCTGCGTTGAGAATGCTGACATCCTCGATCACGCTGTCGATCGTACCGCCCCTCTCACTGGTGAGCCCATACGCATCGATCACCCAGCTCCAGTCCGTGGTGTTGAAATACAGCGAAGTGATATCGGTGAAAGAAAGCGGATAATTATTGTCATAGATGAGGACCCTGCCATCGTATTTCTGATCACGGATCGTATATTCCCCGTACTCCACACCGTACGCCACAACGGCATGACGCATGCTTTCATTGCCGTAGCAAAGGAGCGTCGGGGAGCCGTCCTCGACACAGGAGATGAGGTACTGCAGACGTTCCGTGGAAGAATAATTGTAATACAGCCACGCGTCATGCTGCCGGATCGTATCGGTGAACTGCAGCATGAAGTAGTAGTTGATCAGGGACTGCATTGCTTCATTCGGCGTCGGATAGAGCGAGGACGTCATGCCATGCAGACTCGAGGGCGTGGTGTAGGCGTACTGCCGGTAGTCGCCATAGGGAATCAGATTATAGCTTGCAAGGATCGAAGTCGTTGCCATGCCGAAGCAGGAGCCGAAAAACGGATCGTCCAGTGCCGTCTCCACCAGAACGCGCTCCGTGTTTTTCAGGTTCGAATACAATGTCTCCCGATCCTCGGGTGTGAGGTAATAGCTGTCACCGAAATTATCGGATGAGTTGGAAAAAGCCCAGTTATCCGCGCCTGCTTCAAACAAGCCGTAGGTCGGGCCGGCTTCATCCGCCGATACGGCAGCTGCGGGACAGAGCGTAAGCAATGCAAGTACCGCTGCAAGGTGACGTTTCAGATCAAATTTCATATTCATTCCTCCATTGATTTTGTGATGTATTGCGCAGCATCCATCTATAGAACAACGAGGCCTGTGAAATATTGGAAGCTGTTCCGTATATTTGTAGGACTTCACAAAACGCTGGATGCATTTTTGTCACAATATCCAAAAATCCGCAGCGAAGAACGCTGCGGACCATGGTTAATTATTATCACGCTTGGTTTTGTTGACCTTCCGATAGAGGAACATATCGCGCTTTGTGGACAGCTTCAGGCTGTTCGGGCGCTTGTAATCGGATGCGGTATTGTTGGCGCGGACCGTTTTCATCGCAGAGATCATGAAGAAAATGGCAATCGCACCGACGATCAGACCAAAAATCAATGATACAACAATCGCTGTTCCCATACTTTCTTCCCCTCCTTACAGAATTCCGCCGAAATAGGTGACGAGGAACGCCACAACGGACGCTGCTGCAGCAATACCGAGATACCACCTGACCGCAGCACCCTTATCGACGGGCAGATTGCCGACAAAACGTCCGGTCTGACCGTTCATCGCAAAGGTGTACTTGGTGTCGTTCCAGGTAGTATTCAGGATCCATACCGGATAGAGCGCGTACTTGGCATCGCCGTTCTGCAGATGGATGCTGCTGCTTTCCATATGTACGGCGTTATAGCCGGTCACGGTATCGCGGAAGGCATCCACGGTGCCCGTCTTGATGCGCTCGTTTGCGCGGGCGATGCTCTCCTCGGCAGTCACATCATAGCGATCCGCAAGATAGCCGGAAAGATATGCCGTCTGGAAATCCACCGCCTGCTTGAAATCGAACGGCTCGATCGATTCCATGAGGGTGTCGTCCATCTTGGTGGAACCATCCACGGGCACATTGTCAAAGCCAATGCAGCCGTTACGGACGACGGAATAATAGCTCGTCTCCGTGTAATTATAGTTGCTGTCGCTCCAGGTGCGGCGCTTTTCTGCCTTGAAACGGATACGCGCATCGACATCCGCATCGAAGAGCCATACCGGAACATAAAGTCCCTTAATCTCATCGATATGATGATCGGACTTGAATGCCTTCGGCAGAAGGGGCTTGCCGCTCATGTACTTTTCAAGCGCAGCCTTTGCACCTTCCTTGTCGATCTTGAAGGGAATGACAAAGTCGGGACGCACGTCACCGCTGAGCTTTCCGGTCATGATGATCGGGTTGTCACAGTACGGACATGCGGATGCAGCAGTGCTCTGATCAGCAACGATCTGACCGCCGCAGGACTGACAGGTGTAAACACCCATATTGTCGGTTTCGCCTTCACCCCATTGTGTGCCAGCGGAAGAGTCCCAGTTCATCTGATCCGCAGCGGGCTGCTGGTTCAGCTCTTCGTCATAGGACTTGAGCGTATCGAGATCATACTCGGTATCACAGAACGGGCACTTCATCTGCTGGGAGGCACTGTTGAATTCGATCTTACCGCCGCAGCAGGGGCACTTGTATGCCAATAATTCAGCCATTTGCTTTCCTCTCTCCTTATATTATGCAAGCTTCATCGTATCAGCACGATGAAGCGTTAACGAAGCGGTTCTGCCCGCTACATCGGGCAGAACCAGCTGTGATCAATTACTTCTGGATGTCATTCTCATCGAAGGTGTCGCCGCACTCGGGGCAGAACTTCGGAGGATTCTTGGGATCTTCCGGCTCCCATCCGCACTTGTCGCAGCGGTAGAGAGGAGCACCTGCCGGCTTGGGGCTTGCGCAGTTGGTGCAGAACTTACCGGAATTGGTCGCACCGCAGGAGCAGGTCCAGCCTACGTTTGCGCTCGCAGGATTGGGCTTTGCGCAGTTCATGCAGAACTTGCCGGTGTTGGCTGTACCGCAGGAGCAGGTCCAGCTGCCTGCAGGAGCGGGCTTCGGCTTTGCGCAGTTCATGCAGAACTTGCCGGTGTTGGCAGTGCCGCAGGAGCAGGTCCAGCTGTTTGCAGGAGCCGCCTGAGGAGCTGCCTGCTGCTGCTGTGCGCCCATCTGGAAGAGCTGCTGTGCATTGATGCCGCCTGCCTGCTGCGCCATACCCATGCCCATGAAGCCCATCATTGCACCGCCCTTGTTGCCGGCTGCAGTTGTCATTGCATCTGCCTGCGCACCAACGAGCAGAGCAGCTGCATTGCTGGGATCGCGGTTCCATGCGAGGTCCTCGAACTTCTTGATTCTGTCCTCATCTTCCTTGGAGATGGTCACGGAGTTGACTGCTACGGAAACGATGGACAGACCTCTGAGTTCCTTCCACTTCTTGCAGAGGGTCTCGTTCATGGCATCGGAGATCTCCATGGTGTGACCGGGCAGCTCATCGTAGCGGATGCCCTGTGCAGAGAGCTTTGCAAATGCAGGCTGCAGTGCGCTGAGGAACTCGCTCTTGAGCTGGCTGTCGATGTCCGCACGGGTATATGCACGGGAAACGTTGCCGCATACATTGGTGTAGAACAGCAGCGGATCTGCGATCTTATAGGAATAGGTACCGTTGCAGCGAACGCCCGCAGTGAAGCTGCGTCCGATGTCCTCGTAGGTGATTCTGAACGGAACGGGGTTCGGGGTACCGAACTTATTGTCTACGAGTTCCTTGGTATTGAAGTAGTACACGCGCTGATCCTTGCCGGTATCGCCGCCGTGTGCAATACGGTTGCCCATGGTCTTGAAGGTCTCCAGAATGCTGGAGCCCAGGCTGCCGGAGAACAGGCTCGGCTCGGTGGACATATCATAGGTATACTCGCCGGGAACTGCACAGATCTCGACCACTCTGCCCTGATCGACAATGATCATGCACTGGCCGTCTGCAACTGCAAGACCGCTGCCGTTGGAAATGATGTTATCGCTGCCCTTGGTGTTGGAAGAACGTCCGGAAACGCGCTTCTGTCCCTTTACGACCAGCACATCAGCAGGAAGTGCTTCACAATAGAAAAATTCCTTCCAGGTATCAGCAAGCGTACCGCCGACTGCACCGACTACTGCTTTGATAAGACCCATAATAAAAACTCCTTTCAGTAACGCGTTCCGCATCGCAGAACGCAGTATATACGAATGCACAGGCTGGCTGCGCATTGCAATTATGGCTTCTTTGGGATTCCACCCATTTATTATAACATATTTTCACAGATAATGCAAGATTTTTTTACAAATTGATATGCATTTTTTATAAATCCGTATCCTTTACCGTCACCGGAATGACCTGATCAAAGACCGCAAAGAATTTTACGGGAATATGCTTGTCGATATGGCACTTGCCGAAGAACCATTTGCGATACCGGCAGACGCGGATGACATCCTCAAAAAAGGTGTGGATCTCGAGGCGCTGGAACACATCCACGCCGAGGCAGTCCTTCAGCGATGCCGGAGGCTCGTGCGTGATGATGTAATCGACCTTGTTCTCATATTCTGCAAGATTATGAATGGCGTGTTTGATCTCCTGATGGGTGGGACTTTCCTGCTCCCACCAATGGGGCGTCTCCCTGCGGAACTCATAGTCCTGGCTGTGCCCTCCGCCGAAGGTGAAGAAGGTACGCCCTTCAATCGTATAGACCTGTCCGCGCATGAGATGCAGAACATTGCGCTTGATCCGCTGCACGGGGCCGCCGTTCCACTCCTCGACCGGATATCGCTCAAGCAGATCAAAGTTCTCATGACAGCCGTCCACAAAGGCAATGGTGAACGGAAGGGATTCCATCCGTTTGAGAATGCTGCGCTCACTTCGGGAGCCATCCCAGATAAAACCGAAATCTCCGCAGACAATGAGGGTATCCCCTTCACGCAGACGGCGCATGCTCTTGCTCTTGAAGCGATCCCACTCGCCGTGCATATCTCCTGTTACGTAGACCATCTTCCGACACTCCTGTACTATCATTTTCGCATATTACTACGCGACGATTTTATTATACCATGTTTCCCATGCAGGTGTCAAGAACTATTCCGGAAATGTAAGTACTTATTTTTGATGGGATTCACTGCATTGAAAATGGAATTTCTACAAACGGGGCGGGAAAATCCTGAAAAAATTATGAATTTTCATGATTTTAGAAAAAAAGTATTTGCATCCTGCTGATTTTTTGGTATAATAGAAGATAATGACATTTCTATCCACAGGAGGCATTTTCAATGAAAAGATTCCTTTCCATATGCTTATCCCTTGTGATGGTCATCTGTTTCTGCGGAACGCTCCGCACCGAAGCGGTTTCCTTCACACCGAACTTTGAGATCAAAAGCGAGGCGGGCATCCTGATCAATACGGACACCGATGCTGTGCTGTATCAGAAAAACGCCGACGTGCAGTACATGCCCGGTTCCATGGTGCAGATCATGACGGCGATCATCGTACTCGAAAACTGCACGGATCTGAGCCAGCAGATCACAGCGGACTCGGCGCTTTACACGCATTTTACCAATGCCGAATACCCGGATGATGTTCGCTACGCCGATATCAAAAACGGTGATGTCCTGTCCGTTGAGGAGCTGCTCTATGCAATGATGCTGACCTCCTCCTGCGAAGCTGCCGTGATCCTCTCCAATGCATTCGGCGACGGAAGTCCTGCAGGCTTTGTCAATATGATGAACCAGAAGGCCGCAGAGCTTGGCTGTCAGAACACAAACTTCACCAACGCGACCGGTCTGTACAGTGCCGCGCAGAAAACGACCGTCAATGACATGGCGATCATTACACAGTACGCGCTTGAAAACGACGTGTTCGAGCGCATCGCCACCGCCGAGTCGTTTTCTCCCTACACTCCGAATCTGGATCGTCACGATCCGAGCTGGACATGGACGCATTCGAACACGATGATGTCCTCTGCAAATCCCTACTACACCCGCGGCGTTGAGGGTATCAAGACCGCAAACCTCACGGTTCAGGGACGCAACATCGTTACCCAGGCGACACGCGACGGCAATACCTTCCTTGCGATCCTGATGGCTGCCCCCTTCGAGGACGAAACGGGCGAGCTGCAGTACTACCACCTTGAGGATGCCTCCGCACTCTTCGAATGGGCATTCGCACATTTCGAATACCGCACCATCCTGAGCGAGAACACGGAGCTTGGTCAGATCCCGGTAGAGAACGGTGAGGGCAAGAGCTACGTTCTCGTCAAGCCCGCAAGGCCCTACATGGCAATGTGGTATGATATGGCGGACATGGCATCCATCGTACAGGAGGTCAACCTGAAGGATCACGTTTCCGCTCCGGTCAAGGAGGGCGACGTCCTCGGACAGGTCACACTGAAATTCTCCGGCGAGGAGATCATCACGATTGATCTGGTCGCTACCTCCTCTGTGGAGCTGTCGAAGTACAAATACTACATGGCGCTCATCCAGCATTTCCCGAAAAGTCCGTGGCTGATGAAGGCGGTACTGATCAGCCTCCTGCTCTGTGCGATCTATATCGTCATCTGTGTGTACGCGCACATCTGCTACAAGGAAAAGCGCAAGCCCATCGAACCCGTTCACCTCAAGCCGAAGGCATCCGCCGTCAAGCGCGAAGCAGCGAAATCCGACGCACGCAAGCGCAGAATGCAGCAGAAACAAAAATACCCCGATCAGCGCAAAAAAGTGCAGAAGCCGACGCAAACTGCTTCCGAAACCGAACAGAACGTCCCCGGACCGGAAACAACTGAAGAATAAACGTAAGGCTGTGCGGAATGCTCCGCACAGCCTTTTTGTATCAGTTTGATTGTTCAGTAAGAAGGCGTTTCATCACTGCAATGTCATAGACATTGATGATACCGTCCTCCTGGAGGTCGCCTGCCTGCCAGTCGGTAAGATCACCGACATTCAGCAGGAACTTCTGCATCATGATCAGGTCAAGAATGGAGAGACTGCCGTCGGCGTTGACATCGCCGATCACTGCGGTATCCTCTGCGGCAGCGGGCTCGAGAATGAACTTCTGGCCATTGCCGCCCCAGTAATTCCACTGGCAGATATTTGCACCGTCTTCAAGGCTGATACCGTAAACATCCGCGCAGGACTTGCTGCCGGAAACCGCGCTCAGCAGTGTGTAGGAGCCATCCTGATTGCAATACAGTGTGAACTTCTGGGAAGCATCGCCCGTATAAGCGGACAGGAGGATGTTCGCGCCGTCCTCTGCGGAGCCGTTTTCGACTGTCAGCGCCCTGCCGTCGGACGCCTGTACCGTGTAGTAACCGTCATCGAGCTTTGTGAACTTCCAGGCCTCGGATGCGCTCTGCACGGCATTGCCGTCCGCATCGGCGATATAGAGTCCGCTGTTCAGGTTTTTGATGGTGTAGCTTCCGGTATTCACTTCTGGATACGAGGGCGTGAGCTTCCACATCTGGCAGGCACCGCCCCAGTAATTCCACTGGTTGATGTTGCCGCCGCTCTCCTCCGACCAGCCGTAAACGTCAAGACCCGCCGTATCGCCGGAGCATTTGGATACGATGCCGCAGAATGCGCCGTCCTGCACGAGCCGGAAGAGCTGGTTGTCCGCGCCCGTATAGGTCTGAAGCTCCACATTCAGTCCGTCCGTCGCATCACTGCCAGCTACGGCAATGCACTTGGATTCGTCGGACATGGACAGGATCTTGCAGTAATTGTCATCCACCGCAACGATACGCCATTCCTGATGACTGCCGACGCCCTTGCCCCACTGCTGGATGTTGGTACCGTCCGCCGTTTCGCCGCCGGCGAGATCCAGCGCAAGGCCATTGAATTGATTGGTGATGAAATATGGTACGCCGCTGAGGAATTCCGTGCCGCTCAGCGTTGTATTCTCGCCCGTTCCCTGCGCGGATGCGGCATTGTAAACGAGCTTGCTCTGGTCGGATGCGGCATTGACCATATCCGCTGAAAAGCTGTACGCCTCCTTCTTGCTGCCCCAGACGCAGGTATTGTTGCCGGTCGCAGTGAAGGTCATCTTCTGGACCATATCCGCCGACTCATCCGCCTGCACGATGAAGCTGCCCTTGTAGGTCACACCGCCGTAGGTCAGCGTCATCTCAGGAGAGCCATCCTTCATCGTCCATGTACCGGAGATGTCGCCGGACACAGTGCCGTCCGCATTCAGGGCGATATTCTGGGAATACTCGACCTCGGCGTTCGTGCCGTTGGTCGCCTGATCGGGAACGATGGTCTGGTTGAGCTGGTGGAAGAGGAATTCGTATTCGCCAGTCACCGCCTCCATGGTATGTCCCACGGCGGAGATCTTCTCACCCGGTACATATTCATAGGGTGTTGCGACCGGCCAGCCGTCCTCGTTCATGATGAGCTGATGCACGCGCACCTCATGACCGCCGTAGTTGTCATCGAACTTGTTGTGATAGATCACGAAGAGCCTGCCGTCATCGTCCATCAGGACGGAATTGTGACCCTGCGCCTTGTTGGGCTTGTCGTTGCAGTTCCACTTGTAATTGCTCATCAGACGCATACCGATGGTACCGCCGATATTATCGCCGCCGGAGGTATAGACCGCGCTGTTGCCGTTCTGGTCAACGTAGGGGCCTGCTGGATACTGGCTTCTGAAAATGCGCATATTGTAGCCGCCGTCATTGTTGAAGCAGCCGTAGGAAACAAAGAGATAGTAGTATCCGACGCCCGTTTCGGGATCCTCCATGTATTCGATATAGGGGCCCTCACCGGAAACCCAGTGACCGCCTGCGACCTTGATGCCCATGTACGCATCGGATGCATCCGTTACGGTCGAATAGGTGACGCCATAATCACGAAGACCCGTATTTTCGTCGAGTTCCAGCATGAACAGACCGCCGAACCACGAGCCGTAAACCATCCAGAGCGAACCGTTCTCATCATAGAACACGGCAGGGTCGATGGCGTTCGTGCCGTAGTTGGCATTCCACTCGCCGCTGCTGTCAAGATAGCGCGAGAGATCCGGATTGCTGCCCAGCACCTTCGGAACATCGGTCTTGGTATAGTTGTTGGCATCACTGTGATTGAAGCCGGAGTACACGACGGTGTCCACATAGGTGTAGGGACCTTCGATATTGTCCGCGGTACACAGTACGATCGAGGACTTCCAGTAATCGCCATTGACACTCAGATACATGCAGTACTTCCCCATCGCTTCGTTCCAGATGATATCCGGCGCCCAGAGGTTGCCGGAGAGATCGTAATTGGCGTTGGACGGCTTCGACCATGACTCCGGAACGGCAAGGTCGGTGTAGATGTCATTGAAGAATGTGGTGTTTTTCGTGCCGAGATTGGAATTTGCCGCATGCGTCCAGCTGCCCAGATCCGCAGAGCGCGCCGCCCCAAGATGCGAGCCGATGATGAAATAGCTGCCGTCCTCCAGTCGGATCACGGATGGATCGTGTACTGCTACACGCGCGTGATTGGCAGCATCCGCATCCGGAAGCGGTACCGCAAAGGATCCGACCGCAAGTGCCGCTGCGAGCAAAGTGCTCAGAAATTTCCTTTTCTTCATAATGATCCCCCTTTGAATTTTCGCTTTTTTCTAAAATTTATCCTTTTTACCTATTATAACATATTCATCAATTGGATACAAGTCACATTTTCCATCTTGTTTTATAGCGAAAGTTGCATTTTCTGACATCCCAAGGCGGAAATTCAATTGACAACACCCCTTCAATATGCTAAAATAAATGTGTAACTGACAAAGCTTACATTTGCAATCAGAATCAAATGACAATAGGAGGTAACCATGCATACACTACGCGTCGATAATCTCGTCAAAACCTTTCAGATCACAGAAAAACAACGCAAAAGCCTCGAACTTCCCAGCCGCAAGAAGACTGCCGTTGACGGCATCAGCTTCACTGCGCACTCCGGTGAGGTGTTCGGTCTGCTCGGCCCGAATGGTGCCGGAAAAACGACCACAATGCGCATGCTCTCTACGCTCATCCGTCCCGACAGCGGCGATGCGTTCTTTGATGACATCAGCATCCGCAAGAATCCCATGCAGGTGCGCGAGAAGCTTGCATTCCTGACAGCGGATCTCAAGCTCGATATGAAGTCCACCGCAAACGATATGTTCGATTTCTTCTCCGATCTGTACCATGTCCCGAAGGAGACCGCCCAGCAGCGCAAGGCGGCACTTTTCAAGAACTTCGGTATCGACAGCTTCGCTGACACCAAGATCAGCAAGCTCTCGCAGGGCATGAAGCAGAAGGTCTCCCTTGTCATCTCCGTGCTGCACGATCCGCAGTTCATCATTTTCGATGAGCCAACCAACGGGCTGGACATCATCGCGGCAAGGGATGTCCGCGATTTCATCCTTAAAATGAAAGAGGACGGCAAGTGCGTCATCATCTCCACGCATCTCTTCGATCTGGTCGAAAAGGTCTGTGACAGAGCCGCCATGATCATTGACGGAAAGCTCGTCATCAACGACACCCTTGACAACCTGATGCAGGGCAAATCCCTCGAGGATGCATTCTACGAATACTACCAGCAGTATCAGAACAAAGGAGGCGAGAACGCATGAGAGATATCTGGACAATTGCAAAAAAGGAACTGAGAGGCTGCTTCCGTGATAAGGCCATCCTTGCACTGATCATTTTTGTGCCGTTCCTGATCGTTTACGGCTATTCCCTGCTGATGAGCGTGACCGCAACCAGCGAGCCGGGAGCCTCCACCGATGAAAACAAGCCCGTTACTGCCTACAGCATTCACACGCCTGTGTCTCTTGAGGAGAGTCTGCGCGACATGAACATCAAATCCGCAGAACCCAGTGATGCCGATGCCATCCGTGACCAGATCGCAGAGGAAGAATGCGACCTGCTGATCGTGTTCGACGAGGATTTTGAGATCGCTGCCCCCGGCACTGCAATGGAAGAATTATCCGGCATCGAGATCTGGTATAACTCCTCCCGTGAGGAATCCTACACGCTCTACAATCAGGTCAGCGCTTACCTGAGCGCGCTGCAGCCGACGGTATTCCTCGTCAATGCGGACGAAAACACCGTTTATAATCTTGTGGATGAAACGGATGAGTTCCTCAGTCTCCTCGGCATCATCCTTCCCATGATGCTGCTGATGGCGGTCTTTATGGTCTGCATGAACCTCGCCGCAGAGTCCATTGCCGGCGATAAGGAACGCGGTTTCCTGAACACCATGCTGCTCGTTCCGGTGCGACGCAGTGCGATCGCGCTCGGCAAATCCGTATGCATCTTCATTGCAGCGATCATGGGCGGTCTCTCCGCATTTGCCGGCATGGCGCTTTCCCTGCCGAAGCTGACCTCCGCAATGGGCTTTGAGGGTGATGTTTCCTACAGTGTGACGGAATACCTCATGCTGTTCCTCGTGACAATGACTGCTGTGTTTGCGCTTGCAAGCATTCTTCTGCTCGTGTCCACACTTTCCAAGGACGTCAAGCAGGCGACCAATATCGCACCGATCTTCCTGATGGTCGTACTGATCGGCAGTATGCTGACGATGTCCGAGCCAATGAAGAGCACCGTGGAGGACCTCGGCACGGTCAATTACATCATCCCCGTCTGGAATGCCTCCAGAATGCTGCAGAACCTCATGGAACTGAGCTACACCGTTCCGAATCTTCTGCTGACCTGTCTGTCCAACCTCGCCTTTGCAGGCATCGCACTGTTCATCGTGGGACGCTGCTTCGAAAGCGAGAAGATCGTCAACGGATGATCCCAATGGAATAATGTGATACAATTCCGTACAGATCCGATAGTGATCCGTACGGAATTGTGATATAATGATGATACTATCAATGAGAAAGGATGAGCCGGATGCAGCTTACATCGAAAGAACAGATCAGTCTTGTGAACGGTGCTTCGTTCTTCGGAACCACAACGATCCCCGATAAGGAGATCCCGCGCCTGCAGTTCCTCGACGGAGGAACCGGCATCAATTTCGAACAGCTCTTCGGAGATTTTCTGAGCAGCAGCGGACAGGAAGGCATCGGCGGCGATGCCCTGCGCAGCGTTCTGTCGAACTTCTACACGCCGGAACAGCTGCCGGATGAAGACTCCAAAATCCTCTATCACTGGATCGTGGAGAAGCTGAGGGAACGCGTTCCTTCCCTGACCGCGCCGGGCTGTTACCCTCCCGGCATCCTGCTCGGTGCCGCATGGGAACCCGACGTGATCTATGAGGTCGGGCAGGCCCTCGGCATGGAGGCAAGGGCCTACGGCATCAATGTACTGCTCGGAACGCCGAATGTCAACCTTCACCGTGATATCCGCAGCGGCCGCCTGTTCGAAGGCTACTCCGAAGATCCCTGCCTGACGGCAGCACTTGCTCCTGCCCTTGTGAAGGGCGTGCAGTCGCAGGGCGTCGCTGCCAATGTCAAGCATTTCGCTGCGAACCATCAGGAAACGAACCGCATGAACATCAACGAGCATATTCCGGAGCGCGCTCTTCATGAGCTGTACTACCCCGGATTCCACGCCTGCGTGGAGGCAGGTGTCGCGACGGTAATGAGTGCGTACAACCAGATCAATGGCATTCCCTGCACGGAAAACCGCACCATGCTCCATGATATGCTCCGTGAGGAGTGGGGCTTCGAGGGTGTTGTTATGTCCGACTGGGGTGCCGTCTATCACCCTGCACAGGCTGTCAATGCCGGCAATGACCTTGCCATGCCGGGGCCGATCTCCCCTGACGCGCTGACCGCTGCGCTTTCGGATGGAACACTTTCAGCTGAGGCACTTGCTGTCTCGGCAGACCGCGTCGCTGCCCTGGCAAGGCAATATGCAAAGCCCCCCACGGGTGAGTTCTCCGTCGAAGCCGGCGACCGTGCCGCCTACCACGCTGCCGCGGAAGGTATCGTTCTCCTGAAAAACAATGATCATACCCTGCCCCTCTCCCCCGATGCGCATATCGCGCTGCTGGGAGAATACGCAGAGTATCTTCTCACCTGCGGTGCAGGAAGTGCCGGCATCCACACAAATCGGAACATTTCCTTCCGCGCTGCACTGTCCCGTCAATTTGAAGAGGTCACGCTCCGCAGCATACCGGAAACAGCGGATACTCTGATCTATGTTGCGCACCTCCCCGGACAGGAGGGCAACGACCGCGTATCGATCTCCCTGTCTCCGCAGATCCGGCAATCTCTTGCAGAACTTCGCACCGCCGGATCGCAATGCAGTAAGAAGATCCTCATCCTCAATGTCAGCGGACCCGTGACGCTCGACGGTATCGAAGAGTATTTCGATGCGATTCTCTGCACCTTCCTGCCCGGAATGCAGGGTGCTGCCGCACTTGCAGACATCCTCTCCGGCAACCTCAACCCCTGCGGAAAGCTGCCGCTGAGCTGGCCGAGACGGATCGAAGATCTGCCGGCATACCTGAATTTCCCTGGGGATGGCATGCAGGTACATTACGGAGAAGGCATTTTTGTCGGCTACCGCTGGTATGACGCGCGCAGGATCGAGCCGCTCTACCCGTTCGGACACGGTCTTTCCTACACGCAGTTCCATGTGACTGCGATGCATGCAGAATCTACCGTCTTCCGCGATTCCGTCACGCTCCGCGTGACAGTTGCCAATACCGGAGAGCGTGCCGGAAAAACCGTAGTGCAGCTCTACGTGGAGGATCCTCGCAGCACGCTGACCAAGCCTGTACGCGAGCTGAAGGCCTTCCGCAAGATCCATCTGGAGGCAGGAGAAAGCACGGAGCTTTCGTTCACACTCGACCGCCATGCATTCGAAAGCTACGACCCGAACCTCCATGCATGGACGTTTGAGGAAGGACAGTACTGCATCCATGCAGGCTTTTCCTCACGCGATCTGCAGGCGCAGTGCAGTATCTATGCAGATGTCGTATCGCCCTATTCCTATGGAGAGAGCACCAGCACCAAGGAGATCATGGAAAACGACGAGCTTTACGCGGCGGTGCATGGATTCTTTGCGCAGGAGGCTCTGCCGTGGTCGGCAATTCTGACAAGCTATGAGTATACCGCGCAGGACACCATTGGACAGATCCTTAGTCAGGTCGGCTGCACCGAAGCGCAGAAGGCGGAACTGTATGACAAGCTGCACAGTTTGAAGAAACAATAAATCCAGATTTTTTGGGGGGAGTCTTTTGAAGAACTCCCTCCTTTTCTTTCTCATGTTCACAAAAAATCCTTTACTTTTCAAAAAAACTGTGTTATACTAAGATGATAAACTAAAATTAGGAGAAGTGACAGTATGTTTACGTTAATCAAAACAGAGCAGTCCGCTCGGCGTGGAACACTGGAAACCGTGCACGGCACAGTACAAACCCCTTGTTTTATGAACGTCGGTACCTCTGCGGCGATCAAGGGCGGCGTTTCATCGCTGGATCTCGTGGACCTCAAATGTCAGGTGGAGCTTTGCAATACCTATCACCTGCACCTGCGTCCCGGCGATCATATCATCAAGAAAATGGGCGGCCTCCACAAATTCATGAACTGGCAGCGTCCGATCCTGACGGACAGCGGCGGATTCCAGGTATTTTCCCTCGCGAAGCTGCGTAAAATAAAAGAAGATGGTGTATACTTCAATTCCCATATCGACGGCAGGAAGATCTTCATGGGACCGGAGGAAAGCATGCGCATCCAGTCAAACCTCGGCTCCACCATTGCCATGGCGTTTGACGAGTGCGTGGAAAATCCCGCTCCCTATGATTATTCCGCCAAGTCCTGCGCAAGAACCACACGCTGGCTGCGCCGCTGCAAGACGGAAATGGATCGTCTGAACTCGCTGCCGGATACCGTTAACCCCAAGCAGATGCTCTTCGGCATCAATCAGGGCTGCACGTTCGAAAAGCTCCGTGTGGAGCATATGCAGGAGATCGCAGAAATGGATCTGGACGGCTACGCAGTGGGAGGCCTTGCAGTCGGTGAACCGACCGAGGATATGTACCGCGTTCTGGATGCAGTCACGCCCTTCATGCCGGTGCATAAGCCGCGCTACCTGATGGGTGTCGGCACTCCCTCCAATATCATCGAAGCGGTTGCGCGAGGCATCGATATGTTCGACTGCGTCATGCCTTCACGAAATGCACGTCACGGTACGGTCTTTACCTGGGAAGGCATCCGTCACCTGAAAAATCAGGCCTATGAGCTGGATCCGCGTCCCATCGACCCGTACTGCGACTGTCCCGTATGCCGGAATCACTCACGCGCCTATGTACGCCATCTCTTCAAAGCAAATGAAATGCTCGCTGGCAGACTTGCAGTCATGCACAACCTGTATTTCTACAACACATTGACAGAGAAAATCCGTACAGCTCTGGATGAAGGTACCTTCGCGCAGTTCCGTGCGCAGTACTCTTCGCTGCTTGCGCAGAAGGCTCCGGAGGATTAAACGGTAGAAGGGATCGCGCTATGACCTGCCTGCAGTTATTGATGATCGCATTCGGCTTATCCATGGATGCATTTGCCGTCTCCGTCACAAACGGACTCTGCTGCACCGTCAGCAAACGGCAGATCGCTGCTACCGGACTCTGCTTCGGCGGATTCCAGGGGCTGATGCCGATGATCGGATTTCTGCTCGGTATGGCGTTCGAAACCTATATCAGCAAACTTGACCACTACATTGCCCTCCTGCTGCTCGGATACATCGGCGGCAGAATGCTGCTCGATGCCATCCGCCGCAAGGATGCAAATGATATCTCCGTGCTGAACGGCAGGCTCCTGCTGCTGCAGGGCTTTGCAACCAGCGTGGACGCCCTTGCAGTCGGGATCAGCTTTGCGGCACTTCCCGATGTCAGGATCGTTCCGGCTGCACTGCTCATCGCCGCCGTCACCTGCCTTTGCTCCATGACGGGGGTCTGCTTCGGCAGGCATTTCGGGAAGCGGCTCGGAAGCTATGCACAGCTCATCGGCGGACTGCTGCTGATCGGCGTAGGGGTAAAAATATTCTGTGAGCATACGCTGCTCATGAAATAAAACAGAAGAAAAAATAATAAGGAGAACATTATGCAGAAGATTGCAATCATTACAGATACCAACAGCGGCATGACGAAGGAACAGGCGGATCGTCTCGGCGTATTCCTGCTCCCGATGCCCTTCATCGTTGACGGAAAGGAATATCTTGAGGGTGTTTCCTGCACCTATGAGCGTTTCTTCGAGATGCTCGCTGCCGGCGCAGACGTATCCACCTCCCAGCCCTCTCCGGAAAGCGTGACCCAGCTCTGGGACGAGGTCCTCAAGGAGTACGACGCCATCGTTCATATTCCGATGTCTTCCGCGCTCAGCGGCTCCTGCAATACCGCAAAGGCGCTCGCTGCCGACTATGATGGTAAAGTGTTTGTTGCCGATAACAAGCGTATTTCCATCACACAGTACGAGAGCGTCATGGATGCCCTCACCCTCATTAAGAAGGGCTATTCTGCTGAGGAGATCTGCAACAAGCTCGAAGAGACTGCTTTTGATGCAAGCATTTATCTTGCAGTCAATACGCTCGAGCTTCTCAAGAAGAGCGGCAGAGTCACAGCGGCAGGTGCAGCGGTGGCTTCCATTCTCGGCATCAAGCCCGTCCTTCAGATCCAGGGCGAGAAGCTCGATGCATTCGCAAAGGTCCGCGGTATGGCCAATGCCCAGAAAACGATCCTGAATGCAGTCAAGTCCGACCTTGATAATCGTTTTGCCGGAAAGCCCATCCGCCTTGCGGTTGCTTACTCCGGAGAGGACGAACCCGCCTGCGCTTGGCTTTCACAGGTACAGGAATTCTTCGGCGACGTGACGATCGAAAAGCATCGTCTTCCGATCAGCATCTGCTGCCACGTCGGCGCGGGTGTCATGGCAGCCGCTGCGATCCAGTATATTGAAGACTGATTACAAGGGACATGATGATGAAATACGAAGCAATTTTATTTGATCTTGACGGCACACTCCTCCCCATGGATAACGAAATATTTACCAAGGGCTATTTCAAGGAGCTTGCAAAGAAGCTCGGGCATCTCGGCATGCATCCCGAAAAGCTCATCGAAGCGGTCTGGGCAGGCACCAAGGCCATGGTGAAAAACGATGGTTCCCGCAAAAATGTGGAGGTATTCTGGGAGACCTTCGCTTCCTACGGCGAAGTGGATGCGGCACCGTTCCGCGAAGCATCCGACGCCTTCTATGTCAATGAGTTCCACGCGGCAAGAGCCTACACCATGGAAAATCCCCATGCTGCGAAAATTCTTCGCCTTGCACATGCATGTGCTGAAAAGGTGGTATGCTCCTCGAACCCCGTATTCCCCATGACCGGCCAGATCACCCGACTTGGCTGGGTGGGACTTTCCCCTTCCGATTTCGATCTGATCACCTGCTATGAAGACGACTGTTTCTGCAAGCCGAATCCGGCGTATTTCCGTTCCGTATGCGAGCGGATCGGTGCGGATCCGGCGAACTGTCTGCTCATCGGCAATGACGAAGAGGAGGACATGTTCGCTGCCACTCAGGCAGGACTCCAATGCTATCTCATCACGGATCACATTATACGCCGCGAAGAACATCCCTGGAACGGCCGGAAGGGTTCCTACACAGATCTCATTCCATTTCTCAGCGAAGAGGCAGAAGCCTGATTACATAACAGATCCCGTTGCAGCTTTGCGCTGCAGCGGGATCTTTCTCTTTTCTGTTAAGATGCAAATCGCCTGCACATTTCTGTGCAGGCGTTTGATTAGGTGTTACTTGAAGCAGAATCGCTTTCTTGCCAGATCAGGCGGTGCCTGGGATTTTTCAGTTTCCTGAGAAGAATCCTGCATTGCCTGTTCGGCTGCGTAGATCTCTGCAGTGTAGTACGGGAGCGGATCGTCGAGGATTTCACCCCAGTTCGGATCGAAGCCCGCGCCTTCCTCTGCGGCGTAGATCAGGATGTAGGATGCGTCGCTTGCATCGAGGTGTGAGTACTCATCGGTCAGAGAATTGGTCGTACCGTGATCCTCGGACTCGCCGGTGACATCACCAAGGAAGTACGCGAAGAGTTCCATCATCTCGTCATCAGCAGAGTAGATGTAAGCGTCCTTGCCGGCGCCGAAGTCTGCTGCATAGATCAGAACCATCGAAGCGTCGTTTGCATCTGCCTCACCGGTCAGGGTTACGTCACCCTTTACAGCGATGTATGCAGTACCAACATCTTCAAACTCATGAACGCCGAATTCATCCGTAATTGTCGCGGGCAGCTGACCTACAAAGTATGCAGCGTCGTTGTCCGTGTATACGATTTCCGGTGTCAGGCCGTTGAAACTGATGATGCTCAGATCGGTCAGTTCCTCAGGGTCGCCCTTGATGTTGTTGGTGTAGATCGGAATGCGTGTCAGAGAAGATACCAGATCTTCAGGCTGGAACTCTCTCGGATCGTGCGAGAAGTAGAACTGGTAGTTGCCTACGATCTCGTACTCATAGCCGATCAGCTCAGGCTCAAGAACTTCAATGTAACCGCTTACCTCCGTGATATCCAGTGCAGTGCCATCCGCTGTGGAAGCATCCACATCGCCGTTGAATGCGATATCATAGATACCCGGAGCAAGATCCGCAGGAATATCGAAGTAGAGGTTGATCACAACACTGCCGTCCTCAGCAACGATGTCATAATCCACTGCGCTTGTACCGTCGAATGTCAGGTTGATGATATCCGCAAGGAGTCTCATCTCCTCATATGCATCGCCGGCTACTGCTTCATCGAGCGTCAGGCCATCGCCGAGGATCAGACTGAACAGGAAGTCGTGGAGACCGGTATCATCGGTGATCGTGATCGGAACGCATACGTTCTCATCACCCGGATATGCAGTCACAGTACCGATCGTCCATGTTGCAGAACCAGTTGTCGTGGTAGTATCGGACGTCGAAGACTCTGTGGTGGTCTCAGTCACAGTTGTTTCTGTTGTCGTATCGCTGGTCGTGGACTCTGTGGTCGTCTCAGTGGTTGTCGTTTCTGTGGTAGTGGTCTCAGTTGTGGATTCTGTTGTGGTGGTTTCAGTTGTGGATTCTGTTGTCGTCGTCTCTGTCGTGGTTTCCGTTGTTGTCGTTTCAGTCGTTGTGGTTTCTGTTGTGGTTTCCGTTACGGTGGTATCGCTCGATGTCGAAGTCTCGGTAGTGGAAGTCTCGGTTGTTGTCGAGGTCTCCGTGGTGACGGTAGTTTCCGTAGTCACGGTGGTTTCGGTATGCTGTTCGAAGCGGTTGTTGAATGTGACATCCACTTCATAAGCATGCGTTTCCTCGTTCTGCGCTGCGGTAATATTGCCGCTGGTCAGGATCTCCTGCACTTCAAGCTTACCGTCCATATCCGCATCGGCAACGATCACGTCAAAGGTATTGACGGACTCGTCGTAGACCATGTCCTCCAGCGTGCCTGGAACTTCAGTGATACGGTAGGAATACGTGCCGACGGCATCGAATTCCAGCGCATCGAGCAGTCCGCTCATGTCAAACTGTGAGAACGATGGATCCTGCGCATCGTAGGCGATATCAGCAGTTCCGAGTGAAGTCCACTCGCCTGCCGCATCAAGTGCTTCGAGCAGGAAGGTGAAAGCATCGCCCTCCTGCCAGTCACGGCCCTCGAGGATCTTCTCACCCTGCAGCCGGATCTCCGGAGCTGCCGGAGCCGGTGTGTACACGTTGATGAAATCAACCGAAACGATACGATCGGAATAGACAACAGCTGTCTGCG
The DNA here is from genome assembly GCA_964472035.1 of uncultured Ruminococcus sp. Taxonomy (GTDB): domain Bacteria; phylum Bacillota; class Clostridia; order Oscillospirales; family Ruminococcaceae; genus UBA3855. The sequence goes on along the minus strand of CAYYIT010000011.1, from coordinate 19,642 downwards.
ACGCGGCATCATCCTTGACGGTGAAGCCGTCGCCGTCTGTCTGGATCTCGGTGACGGTGACCTCCATGCCTTCGTCGATATTTTCGATACCGACGGGAATACCGGGTCGGACGGTAACGAAGAGACTGCCGTTTTCGTCGGCGGTCAAATCGCCAAGGGTCGTCGTGACGGTATATCCGGCATAGCGGGGACCAAGATCCACTTGAAAGTCAAAGTCGATGTGATCGGGGATCACATAATCCGCGCCGAGGGGATGCTCGACGGTTTTTGTGATCATCAAACCACTTTCAATGCTCTCAACCGGCACAAAGGTGTTGGTTGCGGTCTGCGTTCGGGATACGATGTACGCAAGGCTTGACTGCACGGTGGCAGTTGTCGCTATGAGCAAAGAAAGCGGCAAAGCGACCCATCGTGAACGCTTAAATCGTTTCAAGATAGCTTCGTCCTTTCTTATATTGAAATATTCAGTTTTCAGCAATCAAAGGGCACAGAACCCATGCCCTTTGATCGCCGCCCGTCACGAGGACGGGACAGCGAGAAAAGGAGTTGTGTTATTCTTGGAAAAGAATACTTAACCGATTCTTACAGAAGTAGATACACCTGCAAAATCCCATTCAGCAACGATATCAGGAAGCATTTCAGCAGTAATCGGCTGGCCGTTGTATGTGCAATTTACCAGAGTAATATCGCCAACGAGCTTCTGAACGCCACCCTCTGTTGTTGTAACGTCGAGAGTTGTACCGCTGAGTTCACAGTTTGTCAGAACAGTAACGTCATATGCACGGAAGTAGTTGTAGGTATTCTCACTATTCCAGTCGAATGTGCAGTTTGTGAAGCTTGCAGACTCAAATCCGCTGAAGCTTACCCAGCCTCTGAATGCAGTGTTTTCAGCAGTCAGCTTAGCATTAGCAGTTTCAACAGCTGTGAGGTTCATTGCATATGTACCGTCGAGGTAGGAATTTGTAATAGTGATGTCACCAGTCAGACCGTTCTTATACAGTGCGCGGAGGTTGGTTTCAGCATCAGAACCGTCCATTACTACGAGGTTGTCAATCACTTCGCCCTCAGTAGCAGGAGCATAACCAGCAGGTCTAACTGCACCAGAATCAGGAGTAGCAGTTGTAGAAACTGTATCAGCCCAAGCAGCGAATGCAGCTGCTGCATCTGTATCAGATGTATCAAATGCGGTAGAAGAAGCCTGTGCATATACAGGGATCGTTACACCCTTGGACAGATCATAATCGATTACATAATCGCCCATTGTGTATACACCATCATCATAATCAACTGTTGCATCGAGATATACACCAGCGATTACAGCGGTAGATTCTTCAGTCGGCTTCAGAGTATTCTTTGTGTAGAATGTACATACTTCGTACTTTTCACCATCAATTGTAGCCTCAAATACGTTTACATTGTAATCCCAGCCCCAGTTATCCTTCCATGCATCACCAACAGCATCAGTATACTCACCATCAAGATTAACACGGTTACCAAAGTTCATATGCAGCGCATCATCGGATGTATTTTCATCGCCATCCTTAGCGAGGTCGCTCAGTGCGAGAGGCTTTGCAACGAACACACGAACATATGCATCAGCACCACCGGTATTCTCGATTGTCACGATCTTATCACCGTAATTCTCAGCTGTGGGCATACCATACTTATCCATATTAGAGCTGGTTGCATCTGCCTGAGCAGAACCAACGATCGGATACAGCTCCTTACCAGGCTCGAACTCTTCCAGACCATCATCACCACGCTGATACTCGTTAATCACGATATCCACTGCGTCGCCAACAGTCATAACGTTCATCTTGGACTCATCGTCCTGCAGGAAAGCGACTGTACCGCCAATTGCCATTGCTGCTACCATTGCGTAACTTGTAACTGCTAACTGCTAAAACTTTCTTCTTTGCACTCATGATAAATCTTTCCTTTCAAAATTGAAATATTTCGTTATTTTACGGATCTCTCCGTTTTGGAACTTGTGTTATTCCTGCGCAAGTTCCCAGGCTTCTTCTACGGTGTCGATCGCATCGATCGCCGCGTCACGCTGTACTGCGTAAGCGCTGACTGTCAGTGTCGGATAATCTGCCGCACCGTCCTTGTCAAGCGCATTGAGCTGTTCCTTGGTAATGTCACCGCTGACAGTTACCTCATTGCCCTCGAGGACATAGAACTGCTGCTCAGATTCGGACTTTGTCACCTCACGGTAGTATACGCCGTCATTGCCGGCAAGCTCATCCCAGCCTTCTGCAAGAGCATACTCCATAAAAGTATCAAAGTTTGCGGACTTGTCAAGCTTTACAAACAGCCAGCAATCCTCGCTGTCTGCCTCAACTGTGATCAGAGGATCCTTGGTGATCGCATTACCCGGCACCATATCATAGGTGTTGGTGTTCGGATCGCCGTCATTATCGGTATCCGACTCTTCCAGTGTAATGTTGATATCCCCGTAAGTGAAGGTATTCACTGCAGGATCTGACTTACTGATCAGCCATGCGATGGTTCCGCCGACTGCAGCATTCAGGCCCGTTGCAAGTACCCCTGCCAGAATCAAAGCCTTGACGCCGAAACGCTTTTTGCCCTTCGTCTGAGCATTCATCTCATTCTGCATTGTTCCAACTCCCTTCATTAGATTTACTTTATTGCAGCAGTGCGGTGCATCATCACCATGACTGCTTCAATGCATTGGATCAAGATTTGTTCTGGGCATCGAATGCTGCCCATGCATCATCCGCGGACTGGAATCCGGCTGCCTGAATGGCGTGTCCTTCGACAACCATCTTGAAGCCGCCGTCGTAGAGAGCCTGCAGCTCATCTCCGGTCACAGTGCCGGGAACGATCAGTGTTTCAAACAGTGCGGGAAGCTCATTGTCACCGGCACTGCCGTCTGCGGTAGTGTAGTAGCGGAATTCAAATGCTGCGGTGTCCTCATCGTCATTAAGAACCACGCCGCTTGGAACCCACACTGCACTGTCATAGCCGCCGAGAAGTGTATCACTCGGAGGTGTTGTAAATACCAGCGCATCTTCTGCGACACTCCAATTGTACACGGTCATGACCATGCGCACATAGGAGTTTTCACTTCCGGCATTCACTGTCACGGTCGGGTCCTTGACGTACTCTTCGCCGGGAACGAGACGATACTCATTCTTCAGCGGATCGCCGTCACCATCCACGTCGGTTTCTTCCAGATCAATGCTGACATTGCCGACTGTGAAGGTATTCACGGCTGTTTCTGAGTCCGTCAGATATGCCAGTGTGCCAAGCACGGAGCCTGCCACGAGCAGAACTGCACCGGAAGCCAGAAGCGCTGCTTTGGTTCGAGTCTTCATGTTCAGAATTCTCCTTTTTCTTCATTATATTTTCAGTTGTCTTCAGAAATGCTCTTCTTGTCCGTCTTATTGTCCTTGTTCCTCCTGTTGCTTACCAGGGAATCGGTAACAAAAACAAATATCAGAAGCGCACCGCCGAACATCAGGGCAGTGGTTTTACCCGATGGTGTCTGAAGGTAGCTGATAAAATATCCAAGTTTCGGGACGCAGAGTATCGGAACACCGATCACGTCATCGCCGCTGACGAGGTTTGCATCCTCATCTTCATTGGCATCACCTTTTGTACGGAACCAGATCGCATTCGGATCGGCTTCATCCGGCACCCTCTCAACAATACGGTGCGTCGCTGTCGTTTCGCCGCTTAAGTGGAAGGTAATGACATCACCTGAACGGAGTTCCTCAGGATCCGTGTCCTTCACCCAGAGCAGAGAGCCTGTCGGATAATCGGGTTCCATTGAACCGGAAAGCACCATGTAAAGATCGATCCCGGCTGCACGGACACCTACAAAGGCAACTGCGATAAGTACTGCAAGTGTGATGATGGTTGTATTGATGACTCTAAGTATGGTCGTAATTGCTTTACTCACAAATACCTCCGGAGAAGAAACCGCTTCGTTCCAAAACAAACTGTAATTTGTTTGTTTTGTCAACTTTGTCGAAACAGTCCGTTCTCATCAATGTGAAGATTTGTTACTATTATACAACTCCCCCATAAAAAAGTCAAGGCTATCCAATAAAATTCATAAATTTTAGGCACTCCTTCCAAATATTTAATTTCTATTTTGTTGGTTTTAACAACAATCAAATTACAGCTCTATAATCTTGTTGGCAAAGTATACGATTTGTACATATCCCGATTGCAGCATTAGTTAACAGTTCCATAAAACGTGAAAGGTCGGCCTGCGCGCTTGTGTATTTTGTCGAAATCCATCAAAAACTTGCAAAATTGCCAAAAGAATGTTACAATGATGTCCGAAACAGATTTCTCCATACGAATGTACATTATGAATCGATTCGAACCCTGAAAAGGAGGTGGGCAGTATGACGGATCACGAATGGATGCAGCTGATCGAGTCGGATGCACAAAAGGCCTGTCATGAGCTGATCACGGTCTACGGCAATCTGGTTTATGCCATCGTACTGAACAAACTCAAAGGCATTGCTGCAAGAGCGGATATCGAGGATTGCGTCAGCGACGTCTTTATTGAAGTACTGCGCTGCGCAGAGAGCTTCGCCCCTGAAAACGGAACAATGAAAGGATATGTCAGCACCATCGCAAAAAGAACCGCGATCGATGCCTTCCGGCGTCTTAGTTATCATCAAAGCAGAACGCAGTCCATTGATGAGCCGGGGACCGTGCTGCCGCCGGCGGAGGATTCCCCTGCGGAAGAAGCAGAACGCCGCATTGCAACCCAGCAGCTCTGGCAGATGATCCGATCGCTTGGAGAACCGGACACTTCCATCCTTGTCAGACAATATTTCTACGGTCAGACCGCCAAGGAGATCGCAAAGGCCCTCTCCATGACTGCGGACGCGGTGCAGAAACGCAGTGTCAGAGCAAGACAGAAGCTCCGCGTTCTGCTCGCCTCTGAAACAGATGAAAGGAGTGCACGCACATCATGAAACAGCATAATACCGATCTGAACACAGCTCTCACTGCGCTGGATGATGCTGCGGTGGAGGAGATCGCAGAGCAATACCCCGTCCTTGACGAAGCTATGAAAAAACGAATCGAACATTTATGTATGGAGAAACTCAGTATGGAACAGAATATGATTACAGAGGAAACCTGTGTACAATCTGCTCGCCGTCCTATCTGGAGGCAATTCGGTGTGGCAGCCGCAGCATGTCTTGTCATTGCTGCCGGCGTTGCCGGCCTTGCGATGCTGCAAAACGATAGGAATTCCATTGAACCCGGAACGGAGACCAATGAGACCACCGGTATTTGTCAGGAAACCCAGCGTGAGGATACGCTTCTTGCGGAGATGGAGCCGCTCTTTGCGCAATATCTCCAAAGCGGTGTGATCCACTGGTGCGATCAGCTTGCATTTTCAGGGGAGCCGCTGGATGCGGACAGAGGGGTCTATGCAGTGGATCCGTCCCCTTTCGCTGATTATGCCGCCTACGAATCCTTCATCCGCGGAACCTACACTACTGAAGCAGCCGAAGAAATCCTCGCTGAAGATGCGGAACATCCCTATCAGTACTTTGCGTCCGACGATGGAAGCCTCTGTACAGCTATCGTCGACTGGACGATCGAAGGTCTGCCCGACGCCAGAAGCTGGGAGAATTTCATCATCACCATCCACAGCTACGACGAAGCAAGCTGCCGATTCTCTGCAAGTCCGACCAATTACACGGACGAGGAGCTCGCGGAAGGCCTCACCTATTCGATCAGCTGCACCGCAGTCCTTGAAGAAGACGGCTGGCGCATCACAGAGCCGTACCATCCGGACTGCATCGAAACCATCACCCGCCAGCCGGAGGACCCCTCCGACCGGTCGGAGGGCATATCCGACCTTGATTACGAGGTCAGCACATCCATGGAAGCTGAAATGCGACATCTGTTCAGTCAGAATCTGATGTATATACAGAGTCTATTTGTTGGAGGGACGCCATCAGTTGTGGGAGATCCAGTGAACGGCGATAATTTATATCAGGTAGATACTTCCCTTTGTAACGATTACATTAGCCATGTCGACTATCTCAAGGGTATCTATTGTGATGCAGCTGCAGAGATCTATCTTACCTCAAGTAACTACGGCATCGGCATTGATGCACCGTATCCAGATCAACCGCTGTATGTCGAGTACGAAGGAATGCTCTGCGTTGATATGAACAACCGGATTGACGGCTATCGTCAGCTTTACCCGTTTACATGGAGTAATTTTGACATCACCATCATCTATAAAGATGAGTCCACCTGTGTCTTTGAGGCCATGTCACTCGATGAACCAATCTACGACGGCTACACCAAGGAGGATTCTACCCAAACCTGCACTGCCCTCTTCGAGGACGGACAGTGGGTACTGCAATACATGTACTACTGATCACGAACGCCGCTGCACTCTAGCGGCTTTCCTGTCGTTTATGGGAACTTTTTGTCCCGTCTGCAATTTCATTATTGACTAAACGCCAAAGATGTGGTAGAATTGAAGAGCAGGTTCTTCCTGCATAACCTGATATTAACGAGGTGTATACATGATCACGATCAAAACATACAGAGGCCACATCCGCAATTGGGAAGCTCTCTGCAAAGAGCTGGGTATCGATCCTACTCTGATAAGAGAAGCGCGCGAAGAAACCATTCTCATCAAAGCTTACGAAGCATGGGGCGATTCCATGGCAGACCATCTGCACGGCATGTTTGCCTTTGCGCTGTGGGATGATGCGGCACAGAAGCTGTTCTGCGTACGCGATCAGTTCGGTACCAAGCCCTTCTATTATTATGTAACTGCCGGCGGCGAGCTGCTGTACGGCACCATGATCCGCGATATTCTCGATCAGCCGGGCTTTGTCAAGGAGCTCAACGAGGAGCTGCTGCAGATCTACATGAGCCTGACCTATGTGGGCGGTGAGGAGACCTTCTTCAAGGGAATAAAGAAGCTCATGCCGGGCCGTACCCTTACCTGGCAGGACGGCAAAATGACCATCCGCCGCTACTGGAAACCGGAGTTCCGTCCGGATCCGACAAGATCGCTGGAGAGCTTTGCGGATGAGATCCATGAGACCGTTGCACAGATGATGCTTGAGGTAAAGACTTCCGATGAAACAGCGGAATCCTTCCTGTCCGGCGGCGTGGATTCCTCCTATGTGCTGGCAATGTCCGATGTGAAGGTATCTGACTCCTGCGGCTATGATGACGAGCGTTTCGACGAATCCGGTCTTGCAAAGCAGACCGCCGACATTCTCGGCCGCGAGAATAATCGCTGTCTGGTGACGCCGGAGGATTATTTCGGTATTGTCCCCTATGTGATGTACAATATGGAGCAGCCCCTCGGTGATGCATCTGCGATCGCGTTCGCCATTGCCTGCCGTGAGACGGCAAAGCATACAAAGCTCTGCTACTCCGGTGAGGGTGCGGATGAATTCTTCGGCGGCTACAATATGTACCGCAATGCTGAGCGCTACGGCGACAATCTCAAGACCTTCTATGTCGGCAACACCAACATCATGAAGGAGGACGAGAAGCAGCGCATCCTGCAGCACTACAACCCCGAAGTCCTGCCGATCCGCCTGACGGATGAGATCTATGCTGAAAACGAGGGACTCGATCCCCTGTCCAAGATGTCCGATGTGGATATTCAGATCTGGCTGGAGGGCGACATCTACCTCAATGTCGATAAGATGAGTACGGCAGCAGGTCTCGAGATCCGGATGCCCCTGACTGACAGAAGAATTTTTGACATTGCATCCAGAATGCCTTCCGCATTCAAGGTCAATGAAGAACAGAACAAGGTCGCTTTCCGCACCGCGGCAGCAAAGGTCCTGCCGGAGGAGATCGCGTTCCGCAAGAAGCTTGGCTTTATTGTTCCGATCCGCATCTGGCTGGCGGATGAGCGTTACAATGCGGATGTGCGCGAGAAATTTGCAAGCGATTATGCCGCAAAGTTCTTCAAGCCCGACGAGATCAAGGCGATCTTTGACGAATACATCGGCGGAAATTCCGACAACTGGCGCAAGGTCTGGACGATCTACACCTTCCTCGTATGGTACGAGGAGTACTTCATCAAGAGATAACAGCGCATCACAATGCACCTGCTCTATGCATGGTGCATTGTTTTTTTCAGAAATCGGAAGTTTTTGCTCTTTACAAATGCGCACAAATATGGTATAATAAATGTAAGTATCCAATTTTGCAAGCAAACGGAGGAAATGACTTTGGCATCTGATAACATTCGCAATTTCTGTATCATTGCCCATATCGACCATGGCAAATCCACGCTGGCGGACCGGATCCTCGAAAAGACCCAGACCGTTGCACAGCGCGATATGGAGCAGCAGATACTTGACAATATGGATCTCGAGCGCGAGCGCGGCATTACCATCAAGGCACGTGCGGTCAGACTCAATTACCACGCGCAGGACGGCAAGGACTACGTCTTCAACCTCATCGATACCCCCGGCCATGTGGACTTCAACTACGAGGTATCACGTTCTCTGGCAGCCTGCGAGGGTGCCATCCTCGTGGTCGATGCCTCCCAGGGCATTGAGGCCCAGACCCTTGCCAACACCTATCTTGCGATCGAGCACGATCTGGAAGTGGTTCCGGTCGTAAATAAGATCGACCTTCCCTCCGCGGACCCCGAGCGTGTCTGCGAGGAAGTGGAAAATGTCATCGGCATCCCTGCGATGGATGCACCGCGCATTTCCGCAAAGATCGGCACCAATGTCGAAGCGGTGCTTGAAAAGATCGTAACGGACATGCCCGCACCGAAGGGTGATCCGGATCTTCCTCTGAAGGCGCTGATCTTTGACAGCTACTATGATTCCTACAAGGGCGTTATCATCTACGTCCGCGTGAAGGAGGGCTGTGTGAAGGTTGGCGACACCATTCATCTGATGGCAACGGGCGCGGAATTCACCGTCACCGAAACCGGCTATATGAGCACCAATTCCCTTGTCAATACCGGCACCCTGAGCGCCGGTGAGGTTGGCTACATCGCCGCCTCCATCAAGAGCATCGGCGACACGCAGGTGGGCGATACGGTAACACTTGCAGACAATCCCTGTGATGAAGCACTTCCCGGCTACCGAAAGGTCAATCCGATGGTGTTCTCCGGTATTTATCCGGCGGACGGCGCAAAATACGGCGACCTGCGTGATGCGCTTGAAAAGCTCCAGCTCAATGACGCCGCACTGACCTTCGAACCGGAGACCTCCATTGCGCTCGGCTTTGGTTTCCGCTGCGGCTTCCTGGGACTGCTTCACATGGAGATCATTCAGGAACGACTGGAACGCGAGTACAACCTTGACCTCGTAACAACGGCCCCCTCGGTTATCTATAAGGTAACCCTTACGGACGGTACCGTGCAGTATATCGACAACCCGACCAACTATCCGGATCCTTCGCTCCTTGCGTCCGCTGAGGAGCCGATGGTGAGTGCGGACATCCTCGTGCCGTCCGATTTTGTCGGCAATATCATGGATCTCTGCCAGGACAGACGCGGTGTCTTCAAGAATATGCAGTACCTCGATGAAACGAGAGTGACACTGAAATACGAGCTGCCCCTCAACGAGATCGTCTACGATTTCTTTGATGCACTCAAATCCAGAACACGCGGCTACGCGTCGTTTGACTACGAGCTGATCGGCTATGCGCCGTCGAAGCTCGTCAAGCTCGACATTCTGCTCAACGGCGAGATCGTCGATGCACTGTCCTTTATTGTGCATACGGACAAGGCCTATGGCAGAGCCAGAAAGATCGCTGAAAAGCTCAAGGAGAACATTCCGAGACAGCTGTTTGAGGTGCCGATCCAGGCGGCTGTCGGCGGTAAGATCATTGCGCGCGAAACCGTCAAGGCAATGCGCAAGGACGTGCTTGCCAAGTGCTACGGCGGTGACATCACCAGAAAGAAGAAGCTGCTGGAAAAGCAGAAGGAAGGCAAGAAGCGTATGCGCCAGCTCGGTACGGTAGAGGTACCGCAGGAAGCATTTATGAGCGTTCTCAAGCTCGATGAATAAGAGGAGGCAATTACACATGAAGCACAAATGTCCCCATTGCGGAGAAGCCGCCTTCTCCCCCCTGCAGAAGGCGCTGGCCGGCTCCCTGCGTTCCACCGGAAAGCCCTGTCCTGCCTGCGGCAGAAAATGCTGCAATGACATGAAGTCCATTTATTTCTCCACGATCGTCAGCTTCCTGATGCTGGTCGGATGCATTGCGGTATACCTGACTGCCAAAACCGCAGCAAGTGCAAGCATCCTGATCATTGCATTCATCGCCGCAAGATTCCTGCTGGTCTTTCTGTTCGATATGTTTTTTGGTAAGCTGACAAAGCCGATCCGCATCATGGACTGAGATGACAGGAATTTACTTTCACATTCCGTTCTGCGCGAAAAAATGCCCCTACTGTGATTTCTATTCCGTGGCCTACGGAAAGGATGCCGCAGAGCAGTATGTACAGGCGCTCCTGCGCAACATCGCACATTATGCGCCAGAAGATACGGTGGATACGATCTATTTCGGAGGCGGGACCCCTTCCCTTCTGCGTGTTTCACAGATCGCATCCATTCTGGATGCCTGCGCAAGGCACCTGAAACTAAGCGAAGATCCCGAGATCACACTGGAACTCAACCCTTCCGGTGACCGAAGAGAGTATCTCCATGAGCTGCATCAGGTCGGTATCAATCGGCTTTCCGTCGGAACACAGAGCTTTTCCGACCGGCAGCTGCAGCTGCTCGGAAGAACCCACACTGCGGAAAACGGCATCCGTACCGTTCACGCGGCAGCGGATGCAGGCTTTCGGAACATTTCCTGTGATCTGATCCTTGCGTGTCCCGAGCAGACGGAAGAGATCCTGCGCAACACGCTCCGGACGCTGACCGCACTGCCGATCACCCACGTTTCTTCCTACCTCCTGCAGGTGGAGGATGGCACGCCGCTTTCGAAGGATGCTTCCCTTCTCAGCCGACTGCCCGACGAGGACAGTACGGTCGATCGGTATCTGCAGGCGGTGGAGCATCTTGCAGCGCACGGATTTGCGCAATACGAAGTCTCGAGCTTTGCCAAGACCGGCTTTGAAAGCCGGCATAATCTGAAGTACTGGAACTGTGCGCCATATCTCGGCATTGGTGCTGGTGCGCATTCCTGTTATCAGGGCAGACGGTTCCTTGTTCCGAAGGATGTGGCTGCCTTCTGCAATGCACCGTACCAGCCGACGGAGCTTCTTGATCCTGCGCCCTGCGGCACGGAGGAACGACTGATGCTTGCACTGCGGACAACAAAGGGAATTCCGCGCAGCGCATTGCATGATGATGCAGAACACTGCATCCGCCGGCTGAGACAGGCCGGCTACATCAAATCCGAACCAGATGACAGCATTTCTCTGACGCCGGAGGGCTTTGCCGTTTCCAACGCCGTCATTGCAATGCTGCTGGAATATCCCCGTGAAATTTTGTGAATAACAATCAAGGAAGTGATAGTGTGAACGATATCCAAGCCTATGAACGCCGCATCAAGCGCGTTCTCATCAGCGAAGAGGAAATCGCTGCCGGCATCAAAAACGCCGGAAAATTCATTGACGACCTATATGACGGTCGTCCCATTCTGCTCGTCAGCATTCTGAAGGGTGCCTTCGTCTTTCTGGCAGACCTCTGCAGAGCCGTTACCGTTCCCTGCGAGGTTGGTTTCATGTGTGCCAAGAGCTACTACAATGGCACACAGTCCAGCGGTGTGGTAAAGATCACCATGGATCTCGACCAGGACATCAGCCAGTACCATGTCGTGATCGTTGAGGATATCATCGACACGGGACGTACCCTCAATGACGTTGTCAGAATGCTGCGTGCAAGAAATCCCATTTCGCTGAAGGTCGTCACCCTTCTGGATAAGCCCTCCAGACGTAAGGTGGACTTTGAAGCAGATCTTGCGCTCTTTACGATTCCGGATCACTTTGTGATCGGCTATGGTCTTGACTGTGCCGAGCTTTACCGCAATCTTCCCCATATTGCTGAATATGAAGAAGCAGAAGAAGTGAAGGAGGACACATCATGCTGAACAAAATCTTCCATCTTAAGGAAAAGAACACCAATGTAAAAACGGAAATCACCGCTGGTATCACGACCTTTATGACGATGGCGTACATCCTCGCCGTCAACCCGAGCATTCTGTCGGATGCGGGTATGGATCCGACTGCGGTACTGCTTGCAACCTGTATTGCATCCTTTATTGGTACCGCCTGCATGGCACTGATGGCAAATCTTCCGTTTGCACTTTCCGCAGGCATGGGCCTGAATGCTTACTTCGCTTACACCGTCGTGCAGGGCTTCGGCTATCCATGGCAGGTTGCACTGCTCGCAGTATTCATCGAAGGTCTGATCTTCATTGTGCTTTCGCTGACCAATGTCCGCGAAGCCATCTTCAATGCGATACCATATTCGCTGAAGGCTGCCGTTTCTGTCGGCATCGGTCTGTTCATTGCTTTCATCGGACTGCAGAATGCAGGTCTTTCCGTTGCCAATCCATCCACACTCGTTTCCATCACAAGCTTTACCGATCACTTCACCACAAGCGGTATCTGTGCGGTACTGGCGCTTGTCGGAACCTTCCTGACCATCTTCCTGTACATTAAAAATATCAAGGGTTCCATTCTTATCGGTATTATCGCAACGTGGCTGCTTGGCATTCTCTGCCAGTTCACCGGCATCTATACACCCGATGCAGAAGCAGGCTACTATTCGCTGCTTCCCACTTTTGCAATGACCGATTTCACAAAGCTCGGCGAGACCTTCGGACAGTGCTTCAATGTAGATATGAACGGTGTCGGCATCTTCAACTTCATCGTGATCATCGTTTCCTTCCTGTTCGTCGATCTCTTTGACACACTCGGAACCCTCATTGGTGTCAGCACCAAGGCAAACATGCTCGATGAAAACGGAAAGCTTCCGAAGATCCGTCCGGCTCTGATGGCGGATGCAGTGGCAACCTCCGCAGGTGCCGTGCTCGGTACTTCCACTACAACGACCTTCGTAGAATCCTCCGCAGGTGTTGCAGCAGGAGGCAAAACCGGTCTGACTGCAATGACAACTGCATTCCTCTTCCTGATCTCCACGCTGTTTGCTCCGTTATTTACCGCAATCCCGTCATTTGCAACAGCACCGGCCCTGATCGTTGTCGGCTTCCTGATGTTCAGCAATATCACTGAGATCAAGCTCACAGAAGACAATTATACAAGTGCGATTCCGGCATATCTCTGCATCATTGCAATGCCCCTGTTCTACAGCATTTCCGAGGGTATTTCCCTGGGCGTGATCTTCTACGCGCTGCTCCACCTGGTAACAGGCAAGGGCAAGAAGGTGCATCCTGTCATGTACGTACTCGCAGTACTTTTCATTCTTAAGTATATTTTCCTCTAAGCACAAATGCCCCGGTCATCATTGAACCGGGGCATTCTTGATCTCAGGCTTTCGCCGAAGCGGATGGATCAGCAGACGATCATCATCCATCTGCTCCGGACGCATCGTAACCTCCGTGATCCGCTGGTTTTCATGGGTCGTGTAGAGATAGGCCGGCGTCTCAAGATCGCAGCAGGAGGTATACTGGGTAAAGGCGTACGCCCCCTCCCCGACCTCTACACAACCACGGATCTGCGCGACCGATGCAAGAATATGGAAGAACTGCGCGACTGTCTCTTCACGGCTATTCCCTGCCAACGCGTGCAGACGATGGAATGCCGCACGGACAAAACGAGAATCGGAAGTAGGATCTCCAGGAAGTCCCAGCTGCCCCATGCCGCGGCTGTACAAGTCAAGCGGCAGCGTGGGCGCAAATTGGTTTTCGGGATCACGAGTCATCAGATTCCGGTAACGGCTGAGCTGGAAGAGCTGTTGGGGAAACGTCGGATTGTTCGTCATGACTCCCACCGGATCATCGTAGATCCGGACACCTTCGCGCACCGCCTCTATCACAATGCTCTGACCGGAACGATCCGCAGCCATCCAGTGCAGGGGCGTGAGCGGAAGGGATGCACTGAACGACTCCTCCAGTGGATTCCAGCGCTGCAGGAGCTGACGCGTCTCCCCGATCGTACTGCACTGACCGAGCACCCAGGGGATCAATGCAAACGGCGCGATATTGTCAAGGCCCGACTGTGGAGATCTGTAACACGCGTTCCCCTGAAACATCAGTCCTGCCATAGCAAGGCCCTTTTCGTTCACAGCATCGAAATACAGCGGCGTTTGCTCAGCAACATGCGCCATGCCGAGCATTGCATAGTGCCGCGGAAGCGTTCCAGCCCCGCGAACGTGCAGCGAAAATTGCCGCGGCACCATCACGACCTCCTCACCGAAACGCTGTTCGTAATCCAATGTTCGCCCGAAAAAGTGTGCGTTCTCACCGAACGTGATCGCAGTACACATAATATGCCCTCCCTTCGCGATTCTCCGATAGTATCCCCTTTGTGGCAGCGTACTATACAAAAACGTTTTCAGATTTCGGCAATTTTTTTGAAAAAAGGCTTGACAAATACGTCCGGATGTGCTATAATATAAAAGCTGGTTCACGGACTGGAGAGATGTCCGAGCGGTTTAAGGAGCCAGTCTTGAAAACTGGTGATGCGGCAACGCACCGTGGGTTCGAATCCCACTCTCTCCGCCATATATTTTTTTAGTTCACCATGCAGAAATACCCAAGTGGTGAAGGGGCTCCCCTGCTAAGGGAGTAGGTCGGGTAACCGGCGCGAGGGTTCAAATCCCTCTTTCTGCGCCAAAAGCTTCGAAACATAGCCGTTTCGAAGCTTTTTTATTTGCTTTGCAAGTTGCATTTTGTTTCCGCATATTTTATAAATTTTTTTGCTATTACCCTATCGGTTCCCACTTCAGAAAAAAGGTTCCCTCCCCCAGAACGATCCTGGAGGAGGGGGCTTCATATATGTACGTCTCTCGATCCTATATCTGGATCTCTACATACATTATAGCATATTCTTTCTATTTCGTCAATACCTTTTTGAAAAATTCAAGAACGGCAGAGAAAAAATCTGCCGTTCTCTTTTCTGTCACTGCATATGGATTGAAGTGATAGGAATGAGGAAGTGAACCCATCACGCTCAGCGGACAACGCCGATGCCCCAGATATTGAAATCCGTTCCGGCATTTTCCATCTGCAGCGAAACCTCCAGCGTACCGGAAGTATTCTGGATATATGCGATCTCGGCATCCGCACCGCCCCATGCGTAATTTCTGTTGCCCTTGATCGTAGTGGTGGTTCCGTTCACAGTCACATTCAGATTACCGAGCGTGGAGTTCTGATTGGAACGGAACACAATGAAGATCCCCTTCCCCTCTGTCTTGAAGGTCATGGGCGTGTTGGCACTGTTTTTCTGGAAGGTGTAGCCGTATGCAAAACGGCTGTTAGAATGATCTGCCTTCCAGGAACCGGTATTCAGTCCGGAAAGTTCGTCCAGCGGCACGATGGATGCTGTACTGTATTCTGCACCGTATACCGTTGTTGTAGGAACCGTGTAGCTTGCATCTGCATTTTCCGTGCGCAGCGCCTGACGGTAGTAATAAGCAATCGCATCCGCGATCAGCGCTGCGCCTTCTGCATGGGGATGGTATTCATCACTGAAGTAGCTGTCCGCCGTCAGAGTGCCGTCAGCAATGGCTGAACTCAGCGCATCGTCCATACTGATGACGGGAACATCATAATTCTTTCCGACCGCATACATCTGCTCCTGCATGGAGTAGCCGCCCTTGGCACGGTTGATGATCAGGATCACAGCCGGTGCATTCTCCTGCATCAGGCACTGCTTGACAAGGCTCTCGAAGCCCTTCCTGTAGATCTCTTCGGGATGGTCGTTTACAGAGAACTCAATGAAAATGACATCGGGCTGTGCGGACAGGATATCGCGCTCAGCACGCATCAGACCCACCACGGAGGAGGTACCGGACATACCGGCGTTGATGTAGGACACGTTATTTCCCGTACCAAAGGTCTGGGCAAAATAATCGAAAGAACGCTTGGCATAGCAGGTCTCCGCCATACCAACGCCCTCGGTGATCGAGCCACCGAGATACGCAACGGTGACATCCTCGCCACGCTGCGCCATCGCGATCTTTTCGCGGAGTCTTGCGGTGTTTCCCATATTCTTGATCGCGTTGCTGTAGAACCTCTGCATTGCAGGAGTGGCGGTTTCTGCATAATTGTTCCAGTCACCCTGCACGGAGGGGAGCTCCGGCTCCGGGAATGCGTCGATCCGTCCGAGGACAAAGTCTGTAAGCGCAGCAGCATCCGCAGCATCCTGCATGCCGTCACGATTGACATCCGCTGCAAGCTTGGCTACGCCGTTTGCAAATCCCTTGCTGCTGCCCTTCTTGAGTGCAGCGAGGTCAAAGGCATTGATCACACCATCGCATGTCACATCTCCGAGCAGGAATGTCACAGGCTTCGGACCATCGATCTGCGTACCGGCAACCGCACCGATCGCTTCATCAACATAGAAATTATTGGTGCTGTCGGCGGTTTCGATATAGAGCTGGAGATTGGATGCGTCCGCAGGAATGGTGTACTCGATATTCGCGAGCTGCACCCATTCGCCCTTTACCGCAGTCGCCTCCGCGATGGAAGAATACTGTGTTTCGCCGGCACCATCGGTGTACTGGAGCTTCATATAAAAGGTATCCGTTGCGCCGCCGTCGAAATACTGCACGATCGCACTGAAGCTGTAAGTCTCCCCCGGCTTGAATGCAGCGGTACTCAGCGCACGATACGCACCGTTCCAGGCCGCGGTACGCTCCTGTACCAGAAGTGCTTCGCCGCCTGCATATGCGGTTCTGCCGCTTGTCATGACGCTTGCCGCACCGCGGCCGTTCCATTCATCAAGATCGCCTTCAAACGTGCTGTGGAAATACCAGCCGTTCGCATCCGGCTCGATCACGGTGGGCGTGTTCCAGTCAGCACGTTCATAATCAAAGAAGTCGATATCTGCGTATCCGCCGGTATTCTTGGTACCATAGCTGTAAATGCCGCTGCGGTATCCTGTAAACAGCTTCAGATCATAGACCATGCTCAGTTCTTCACCGATCCTGGTCCAGGTATTGCCGTCATAGGAATAATAGAAATTCGCCTTGTCGATGTTGTTAGAACTGCTGCCGTCAGCAGTGATAGTATTGAAGAGGAAATCGATCTTCAGGTAGATCTCGTTTCCGCTCAGGTTCACCTGCTCAACGATGTTGTCACGGCTGTCGGTAACGGCAGAGGATCCGGAATAACCGCCGTTGTTGGACATATAGATCTTCTTCGAGCCGTCATCGGCGACATACACACCGACGTTGCCGTACTTGAACTGGAATGCTGAGAGTCCAGCGTGATCGCCGGCCTTCATTCCGGTGGTATCGAGCTTGATCACGCTGCTGCACGAAGGGCCCTCCGTACGCGTGGTAAGCGTATTTCTTGCATTCATGATATTGGTCGCAAGGGTCTTGTTCGTCAGACGGAGATAACCGCTGCGCGCGGTGAGGGACCATGCGGTGTTATCCGGATTGTGGTTCCACTGCCACTCAAGGGCAAGGTCATCATTCGAAGCATAGCTGAAATCGTCATCCTTGACAAGGGAGGTACCCGTATAGTCCGTGTCCACGGTCAGCGTCACTGGCGCCTTGCCGTTCACGCCCATCATCGGCCATCCGTTCTCCCATGTGACCGGAACGAGAACGGGAATCCGGCCTACGGAGCCATGATCCTGAAAGAGCATGCCATACCATTTGCCGTCGGGCGTATCCACGATGCCGCCCTGCGCAACGCCGCTGCCGTAGCTGCCGACACCGGAATTGAGCACGGTCTTGCCTTCGTATGTGCCGAGCAGATCCTTACTGCGGTAGCACAGCTCAATTCTGCCGCTGCCGGACGGCCAGGCGATGATGAAGACGTAATAATAATCCCCGATCTTATGCACATGGGCACCTTCGCCCGCCAGATTATCAAGCCCCGTGGAAAAGAGCCGCTGCGAAGCGCCGCCCTGCTTGAAGCCGGTCATTTCGGCGTTGAGCTCCTTGATCTCGATGTTACCGCCGCCGCCGTAGATGAGGTAGTTCCTTCCGTCATCGTCAAAGAAGAGAGAGGCGTCATGGTACATGCCATTGAGTTCGCTTCGCGTCCAGGTACCGTTTTCGATATCCTTTGTCTGGTAGATGTAGGATTTGCCGGAGCCGTAGCTGCCGAAGAATACATAATAGGTACCGTTATGGTAGCGAAGGCTTGTCGCCCACTGTCCGTGTGCGTAGTCGTGCTTTCCATTCGTGAGATTCTGCACATCGCCCTGCTCGTAGGTATCGTACACATAGTTGCAGATCTCCCAGGAGACAAGGTCCTTCGACTTCATGATCGGTGCGCCGGGAGAGAAATACATGGTCGTGCTGACCATATAGTAGGTATCCCCCACTCGAATGACATCCACATCGGGAACATCCGCCCAGATCACGGGGTTGGAAATGGTCGTTTCCGCTGCATGAACAATGGTTTCTTCCGGCAGCATTGCCGCTGCAGAGAAAAGCAAGGCTGCTGCTGTTGTGACAGTCAGGAGCCGTTTTCTGATACTTTGAAAATTCATCGGGTCACCGCCTTATCAAGATTACGATTTGTCATATGGATAACTTCATTATAGCATTCCGGCGCATACCGGGCAACTGATTTTTTGCAGATTTGGTGGATAAAATGAAGTAAAAATGACGAAATTCTGAACAGACTATCAACGAAAGACAGCTGTCAACCTCCGGTTGCGAAAAAACTCAAAAAGTCAAGTTGTTGATGGTTGCATGCTTCTGTGTAATATGCTATAATTTTCTCGTAAGCTTACAAGATCGATTTGGAAGGATGATAACTATGAGCTTTGGAAAAAATCTTCAGCATTTGCGAAGACTTAACCGAAATATGACACAGGAGACCATTGCTGAAAAGCTTGAGGTTTCGCGACAGACCGTTTCAAAGTGGGAGAATGACGAGTGCAGGCCCGAAATTGAAAAAGCAATCGAGCTTTGCAGCCTATTTAACTGCTCTCTTGATAATCTGTTCCGGGATGATCTTGGGGCTTTTGATGGAGCGTATACCAATCTGCGTATAGAAACCGTCCCCTCGTTCCGCTATGTGATTTACACCGTAATCAGCGTCAATCCTGAGGGAGACGCGCTTGACAGAATCTATAAAATTGCAAAAGAGAACGGAGATGAACATCCGAAGGTGATCGGCTGGGATTTCCCATATCTTTCTCAGGAACAGATCAATGTATACAATATGCACGGCTACACTGCCGCATGGATCCTGCCTGAAAACATGACTCCTGAAGGTTTTGAAATCCAAGAGCAGAAACCCCAGAAATATGCTGCGGTACATATCGAGAATCCGTTTGGGAATCCATTCGTGATCATCCCCAACGGCTACAAAACCATCGATGCGTACATGAGAATCAACGGGTTAAAGCACGTCTGGGAGGGCGTGATCCCATGCTTTGAAACCAGCGGAGCAAGCATGGATATCTACATTGCCTGTGAGTGACACCGAGGAAACAGAAAACAGGCGTATGCCAAAAAGCATACGCCTCAGTCTGTCGAAAAAGTCCCGTCCAGCCACTGCGCCTCTGGCGCAGGGCTGG
>CAYYIT010000010.1:0-53769 GCA_964472035.1 uncultured Ruminococcus sp. | reverse complement strand
GAGGGGGTTAGGGGGTGGGCAATTTTCAGGGAATTGCCCCTTTTTTGACAAGCTGAGAAAAGGAACACAGCATCACACTGTGTTCCTTTTTGGTTTGTATTGCCGTTCAGTGCAGCATTACACGATCGGAGCGATCGGTGTCACATTGTGCTCTGCACTCTCGGGCTTGGAGATCTTCACCACTTCAACATTGTTGTAGATCTCCATACCGGTACCTGCAGGGATCAGCTTACCGATGATAACATTTTCCTTCAGACCCAGCAGGCGGTCCATCTTGCCGCGGATCGCAGCGTCTGTGAGTGCCTTTGTGGTCTCCTGGAAGGAAGCTGCGGACAGGAAGCTGTCAGAGCTGGATGCAGCCTTGGTAATACCCTGGAGTACGGGAGTGGTGGTGATGAAGGAGAGATCGGTCTCGCCGTTTTCCATACGCTCTGCGATCGTCTCGTTGATCGCATCGATCTCGCGGCGGTCGGTCAGAGTGCCGGGGAGCAGGTAGCTGCTGCCGGAATCGTCAACCTTCACCTTGCGCAGCATCTGACGAACGATGACCTCGATGTGCTTGTCGTTGATATCTACACCCTGGAGACGGTATACCTTCTGTACTTCACTGATGATGTAGTCCTGTACAGCCTTGGTACCCATTACGTTCAGGATGTCGGTCGGATAGATATTACCCTCAGTCAGACGGTCACCCTTCGCGATCACATCGCCCTCACGAACGCGGATCTTGTAGTTGTAGGGGATCATATGTGTCTCGGACTCAGCCGTCTCGGTATTGGTAACGATCAGTGTGCGTGTCGTCTTGACTTCCTCAATGTGGACCGTACCGTCAATGCCGGAGATGATCGCCGCATTCTTGGGCTTTCTGCCTTCGAACAGTTCCTCGACACGGGGAAGACCCTGTGTGATATCTTCTGCGTTCGCGATACCGCCGGTATGGAACGTACGCATGGTCAGCTGTGTACCGGGCTCACCGATGGACTGTGCAGCGATGATACCAACAGCTTCGCCGACTGCAACGAGGTTGCCGTTTGCAAGGTTAGCACCGTAGCACTTCGCGCAGGCACCCTGCTTGGACTTACATCTCAGAACAGAACGGATGCGGATCTTCTCGATGCCCATTTCAGTGATCTTCTGTGCATCGGCTTCGTTCATGAGCTTGTTCTTGGAAACGACCAGTTCGCCGGTTTCTGCGTCGCGCAGATCCTCGGCGAGGTAACGTCCGATCAGACGCTCCTTGATCGGCTCGATGATCTCCTTGCCGTTGCGGATCTCGTAGATCTCGATGCCGTCGTCAGTACCGCAGTCATGCTCGCGGATGATGACTTCCTGGGAAACGTCAACCAGACGACGTGTCAGGTAACCGGAGTCAGCGGTACGCAGCGCGGTATCGGCCAGACCCTTACGCGCACCACGGGAGGAAATGAAGTATTCCAGAATGTTCAGACCCTCACGATAGTTTGCACGAATCGGAATTTCGATGGTGGTACCGGAGGTATTGGCGATCAGGCCACGCATACCTGCGAGCTGACGCAGCTGGCTGATACTACCACGGGCACCGGAGTTTGCCATCATTGCGATGGGGTTGTAAGGATCAAGGCCAGCCTTCAGAGCAGCAGTAACGCTGTCAGTTGCGTTGTTCCAAACGGTGATAACACGCTTGGACTTCTCATCTGCGGAGATATAACCGTAGTTGTATTCTTCCGTGATTTGTTCGATCTCTGCGTCAGCAGCAGCAAGGATATCCTTCTTTTCGGACGGAATGGTCGCATCGCATACTGCAACAGTGATCGCAGCTCTTGTGGAGTACTTGAAGCCCAGAGCCTTGACCTTGTCAAGAACCTCGGAGGTAGTGGTGGTGCCATGGATCCTGATGCAGCGCTCGATGATCTCGGAGAGCTGGTTCTTGCCGACCAGGAAGGAGATCTCAAGGTCGAACTGCTTGTCAGAATTGGTTCTGTCCACATAACCCAGATTCTGGGGGATATTTTCGTTGAAGATCAGACGGCCGATGGTGCAGTCGATGATCTTGGAAAGCTTCTTTTCAGCAACGTCCTTGGTGATGCGTACCTTGATCGGAGCATGCAGGGAAACGTCGCCTTCGTGATACGCCATCAGTGCCTCGTTGACATCGCGGAAGCACTTGCCCTCGCCCTTTGCACCGGGCTTGAGCATGGTCAGATAGTAGGAACCAAGCACCATATCCTGGGACGGTACTGCAACAGGACGTCCGTCGGAGGGCTTGAGCAGGTTGTTTGCAGCGAGCATCAGGAAGCGTGCCTCAGCCTGCGCCTCAGCGGAGAGGGGCAGATGCACAGCCATCTGGTCGCCGTCGAAGTCCGCGTTGAACGCGGAGCAAACCAGCGGATGGAGCTTCAGTGCACGGCCTTCTACGAGTACCGGCTCGAATGCCTGGATACCCAGACGGTGCAGTGTGGGCGCACGGTTCAGCAGGACCGGATGACCCTTGATGACATGTTCGAGAGCATCCCATACTTCCTCGGATGCACGGTCAACCATCTTTCTTGCGCTCTTGATGTTGGCGATCACCTTAGTGTCTACCAGACGCTTAAGAACGAAGGGCTTGAACAGCTCCAGTGCCATTTCCTTCGGGAGACCGCACTGGTACATCTTCAGCTCGGGACCTACGACGATTACGGAACGGCCGGAGTAGTCAACACGCTTACCCAGCAGGTTCTGACGGAAACGTCCCTGCTTACCCTTCAGCATATCGGAGAGGGACTTGAGTGCGCGGTTGTTGGGGCCGGTAACAGGTCTGCCGTGTCTGCCGTTGTCGATCAGCGCGTCAACAGCTTCCTGCAGCATGCGCTTCTCGTTGCGGACGATGATGTCGGGTGCTTCGAGCTTGAGCATACGCTGGAGACGATTGTTGCGGTTGATCACTCTGCGGTACAGATCGTTCAGGTCGGAGGTAGCATATCTGCCGCCGTCGAGCATGACCATCGGACGCAGATCCGGAGGAATGACCGGAACCACATTCATGACCATCCATGCGGGCTTATTGCCGGAAACGAAGAAGGCTTCTACGATTTCCAGTCTCTTGAGCAGCTTGATCTTCTTCTGACCATTCGGCAGATCCTTGAGTTCAGCCTTCAGCTCATCGGAAACCCACTGCAGATCGTTGATCCAGTTCTCCTTGCGGATGGCTTCGTTCTCGGTGTTTGTGGGATCATAGTTCTGCTCAAAGAGTTCGAGCATGTATGCAAAACCGGTCTTTACCTGAACCGGAGTATTGGAGTCGTCCTCGCATCTGCGGTTGTAGGGGAGGATCATTTCCTTGTATTCTGCATAGGAAACTGCCTGACCGTTCTCGTAGCCGGACTGGCCTGCTTCTTCGATGAAATACAGACGCTTGTACAGATAATCACGAACCTGCTGCTCGGGCAGACCGATCACTTCTGCAAACTGGGGCAGATTCTGGATGAAGTAGCGCACATAGCACTCCGGATCGTATTCGTCCAAGAGCCACTGGATCGCTTCCGCACCCATCTCAGCGATGAACTCATCGCCGTACTTTTCAAGATGCTCCACATATTCCTTTTCGGTCAGCAGCTGCTTCTTGATCAGATCGGTATTGCCGGGTTCAAGAACGATATATTTTGTAAAATACAGAACCTCTTCGAGACGCTTCTGGGAAACTTCGAGCACCTGACCGATACGGGACGGTGTGCCCTTGAAGTACCAGATGTGGGAAACCGGCGCAGCCAGCTCAATGTGGCCCATACGCTCACGGCGAACCTTGGCACGGGTAACCTCAACGCCGCAGCGGTCGCAGACCTTGCCCTTGAAGCGGATCTTCTTGAACTTGCCGCAGTGGCACTCCCAGTCCTTGGTCGGACCGAAGATGCGTTCGCAGTACAGACCATCGCGCTCGGGCTTCTGTGTTCTGTAGTTGATGGTTTCGGGGCGTTCTACAGCACCATAGGACCAGCTTCTGATGCGATCGGGGGAAGCCAGACCAATTTTAATGGATTCAAACGTATTAAATTCCAAACCGTTAACCTCCTAAATTAAGATGGGGATCCTGCAGCAGCAGATGCGCCGCTGCAGGATGAATAATCTACTTATTCTTCATCCGGTAAATCAAAGACACTGTCGGACTCAGGCTCATCCGCCCACATATCATCCTCTTCGTCTCTGTCGCCGGTTCTGTAACCAGCGTCTTCGAAATCAGAATTATCCGTGAACGAATCCGCTGTCATCTCATCGGAGAAGTCCGTGGTCGGAACCATCGGTACGTCATCGTCTTCGTCGAAGTGCTGCTTGAGGTCGATTTCTTCCTGATTGATATCCAGAACCTTGACATCCAGACCCAGGGACTGGAGTTCCTTGATCAGAACCTTGAAGGATTCCGGAATGCCGGGCTTCGGAACGTTCTGACCCTTGACGATTGCCTCGTAGGTGTTGACACGTCCCACGGTATCGTCGGACTTGACGGTCAGGATCTCCTGAAGCGTATATGCTGCACCGTAAGCCTCGAGTGCCCATACTTCCATCTCACCGAAACGCTGGCCGCCGAACTGTGCCTTACCGCCCAGAGGCTGCTGGGTAACGAGGGAGTACGGACCTACGGAACGTGCATGGATCTTATCGTCAACGAGGTGGTGGAGCTTGAGGTAGTACATGTAACCAACGGTTACCTTATTATCGAACTGCTCGCCGGTACGGCCGTCATACAGTGTGAACTTGCCGTCCTCGGACATTTCCAGAGCCTTGGGATTGATGACCTTATCCATCTGCTTGAGGTCGAATTCCTCATCGCGGTAAGGTGTATTGCGCTCGTTTGCCTCACGGAAGCAAGCACGGATATCATCCTCATGCGCACCGTCGAATACGGGTGTCATGATGTGCCAGCCGAGTGCCTTTGCGGACATACCCAGATGCACTTCCAGTACCTGACCGATGTTCATACGGGAAGGTACGCCGAGGGGGTTCAGAACGATATCGAGCGGTGTACCATCGGGCAGGAAGGGCATATCCTCTTCCGGCAGGATTCTGGAAACGACACCCTTGTTACCGTGACGGCCCGCCATCTTGTCGCCGACGGAGATCTTACGCTTCTGTGCGATATAGCAGCGAACCAGCTTGTTGACACCTGCGGTCAGCTCGTCGCAGTTCTCTCTTGTGAAGATCTTGACATCAATGACGATACCGCATTCGCCGTGCGGAACCTTCAGGGAGTTGTCACGCACCTCGCGTGCCTTTTCACCGAAGATCGCGCGGAGCAGGCGCTCTTCTGCGGTCAGTTCAGTCTCGCCCTTCGGGGTGACCTTGCCGACCAGGATATCGCCAGCCTGTACCTCGGCACCGATACGGATGATACCGTTTTCGTCGAGGTTCTTCAGCGCATCATCGCCCACGTTCGGAATATCACGGGTGATCTCCTCCGGACCGAGCTTGGTATCACGGCACTCCAGTTCATATTCTTCAATATGAATGGAGGTGAAGACGTCCTCACGCACCAGACGCTCATTCAGCAGAACGGCATCCTCGTAGTTGTAGCCTTCCCAGGTCATGAAGCCGATGAGGGCATTCTTACCAAGGGAGATCTCGCCGTCCGCAGTAGCAGGACCGTCCGCCAGAACCTGACCCTTGCGGATGGTATCACCCACATTGACGATGGGACGCTGGTTCACGCAGGTATCCTGGTTGGAACGCTTGAACTTGATCATATTATAAGTGTGGTCGATCTTGTTGGAATCACGAACCACGACCTTGTCTGCATCGACATAGGTAACCACGCCCTCGGTCTCGGACAGTACGCAGACACCGGAGTCGACCGCTGCCTTGTATTCCATACCGGTACCAACGAAGGGACGTTCGGTTCTCAGCAGCGGCACAGCCTGGCGCTGCATGTTCGCACCCATGAGGGCACGGTTTGCGTCGTCGTTCTCCAGGAAGGGGATCATTGCCGTCGCAACGGAAACTACCATCTTCGGAGAAACGTCCATGTAGTCGATCATATCGCTGGAGCACTCGAGGATCTTGTCACGATAACGTGCATTCACCTTGGAACGAGCGAACTTGCCTTCTTCTGTCAGCGGTTCATTCGCCTGTGCGACAACGAACAGGTCTTCCATGTCAGCGGACATGTAAACAACTTCGTCAGTAACCACGCCGGTTGCCTTGTCCACACGGCGGTACGGTGCTTCGATGAAGCCGTACTCATTGATCCTTGCGAAAGTCGCAAGGTAGGAGATCAGACCGATGTTGGGACCTTCGGGGGTCTCGATCGGGCACATTCTGCCGTAGTGGCTGTAGTGTACGTCACGAACCTCGAATCCGGCTCTGTCTCGGGACAGACCGCCGGGACCCAGTGCGGAGAGACGGCGCTTGTGCGTCAGCTCGGCCAGCGGATTGTTCTGGTCCATGAACTGGGACAGGGGAGAGGAACCGAAGAATTCCTTCACCTGAGAGGTGATCGGACGGATGTTAACAAGAGCCTGGGGCGTTACTACATCCATATCCTGCGCCTGTGTGTTCATGCGCTCGCGGATGGTACGCTCCATTCTTGCAAAGCCGGTACGCATGGTGTTCTGCAGCAGCTCACCTACGCAGCGGATACGACGGTTGCCCAGATGGTCGATGTCATCGATGGTGCCGACGCCTTCGCAGAGGTTCAGGAAGTAGCTGACAGTTGCATAGATGTCATCGAGTGTGATGTGGTTCGGAACGAGTTCCTCAGCGCGCTTTGTGATGACAGCCTTCAGCTCGTCAGCAGGAGTGTTCTCGAGGATCTCAGCCAGCACCTTGAAGGAAACCTTCTCGTTGATGCCGCACTCAGCCGGATCGAAGTCCACATAGCCTGCGAGATCTACCATGCCGTTACCCAGCACCTTGATCTCCTTCTCTACCATGCGGATGGAATTCTGACCCTGCTCGTTGGTGTAGTATTCCTTGGATTCAACGGTGATGAATGCCTCGTATACACCTGCCTGCTCGATCTCCTGTGCCTTCTCAAGGGTAACGACCTCGCCGGCCTCTGCCAGAACTTCACCGGTACGGGTGTTGATCACGGGCTTGGTCAGCTGGTGACCGGTCAGACGGGAAGCGATACCGAGCTTCTTATTATACTTAAAGCGTCCGAACTTGCACAGGTCGTATCTTCTCGGATCGAAGAACAGCATGTACAGATGGGACTGCGCACTCTCTACCGTAGGCGGCTCGCCGGGACGAAGCTTCTTATATACTTCGATCAGCGCGTCGTTGGTGTTCTTGGTGGTGTCCTTCTGGAGCATGGTCTGGTACAGACGCTCGTCAGTACCGAACATCTCCGTGATCTCCTCGTCAGTACCCAGACCGATGGAACGGATGAAGGTCGTCAGCGGGATCTTGCGGTTCTTATCAATACGGACATAAACCACATCGTTGGAATCCATTTCATATTCCAGCCATGCACCGCGGTTTGGGATGATGGTGGACTTGAACAGTTCCTTACCGGTCTTGTCCTTTTCCATATCATAGTAAACGCCAGGGGAACGTACCAGCTGGGAAACGATAACACGCTCTGCACCGTTGATCACGAACGTGCCGCTCTCGGTCATCAGCGGGAAATCACCCATAAAAATTTCGCTTTCCTTCACCTCGCCCGTTTCCTTGTTCCAGAGCTTAGCTGTCACGCGGAGGGGAGAAGCATAGGTAGCCTGGTGGTCCTTAGATTCAGCAATGGTATACTTGAGGTTGTCATCGTCAAAACGATAACCAACGAAAGTCAGTACCAGATTGCCGTTGTAGTCCGTAGCAGAAAAATCACGGAATACTTCCTGAAGTCCCTCTTCTCTGAACCACTTGTAGGAATTCTTCTGAATTTCTATCAGGTTCGGCATATCGAGAACTTCATTGATTTTGCCGAAGCTCATTCTGACATTTTTTCCGAGCTGTTTGGCAGTCACATTCACCATAGGCGGATACCTCCTTGAAATTATTCACGCACGAACAAGGCGCAGCTGCACCCGATCCGGCGTGCGGTGGATCTTGGATCTTACGTATCAAAAATTTTGATTCAGCACTTGACAAATGCCGAAGGATGTGGTATACTATTGTACAAACACGCATACCAACCCATTATGATACATTATAAAATTATACTACATTTTATAATGCGTGTCAAGTTGTTTTGGAAATTTCGTTGTTTAAGATAAAATTTCGATTGCTTTCACGCTGCGTTTTGGTTGATATGCCGAATGCAGCGTTTTTAGATGGCATGGTAGTTCATGGGAATGGGGGAGAATACTTCCAATCATCATTACAGGATCCGGATGACACACTATACAAAGATCCGGATCGTGATCAGGAGGGTGTTATGGAACGAAAAACGAAAGCGCTGCTTGCCGGACTGCTGCTTCTGCTGTGTACGGGCTGCGGCGAAACAAAGCCAAAAGAGGAACTGCCGTCCGCTGTGGAAACGCAGTCCGCAGCGACCGCGGAACCCAATACGACTGATGGGATGACGGAACCGGAGACAGCTGCGCCCACGGAACCGGTTCTCATGACGGGCACCAATCCCCTGACAGGGGAGTCCGGCTATCCCGAAACCGCGGAGGGGAAGCGTCCGGTTGCCGTGATGGTCAGCAACGTGGAGGTCGCCTACCCCCAGTACGGCCTTAGCGAAGCGGACCTCGTTTTCGAGATGCCCGTGGAGGGCGGTGTAACCAGAATGATGGCGGTTTATGCCGATTTTTCGAATGTTCCGGATGTCTGCTCCGTGCGCAGCTGCAGGTATTACTACCCCAAGGTGGCGATGGGGCTGGATGCAGCTTACTGCCACTGGGGCAGCGAACAGACCTTTGCACCGGAAACCATCAGGGAGCTGGGTATCGACTGCCTTGACGGCGGTCAGCTGATGAACAGTATCCTGTATTATCGCGATCCCGACCGCGTGGGTGTCTATGCCTCCGAGCATACCGGCTACCTCAAGGGATCGGAGCTTCCGGCGGCGATCGAGAAATACGGGATCCGCGAGGAATGTACAAGAACCGGACCGCTTATGAATTTCTCCGATGAAATGGTGCTCCCGACGGAGGCCTGCCGAGGCGCGGATATCTACTTTTCGAACAGCAGCATCACCGGCTTTCGCTACAGTGCCAAGGCGGAGGTGTACCGCATGTCCCATAACGGCGAACACCAGATGGACGGCAGAACGGATGAGCGTATCTCCTTTAAGAATGTATTCATCCTGCAAACGACGGTTTCTGACCTGCAGGAGGACGGCTATCTCAAACGTGTGGAACTGTCCGGCGGCAGCGGTTATTACCTCACGATGGGAGCCTACCAGAGCATCCGCTGGGAGAAGACATCCGACACAGAGCCCATCCGTTTTTATGATATGACCGGCGAAGAACTGACCGTAAATGCCGGCAACAGCTATATCGGAATTGTCGGAAGTGGCCGACCTCTGGAGTTTTCTGCCGAATAAGCAGCCTTCAGGACCGCCTTTTTTGGCGAGAATATCAAAATTCTGAAAAAACCTATTGACAAGACGCGTTTTATAGTGTATAATAAGCGAGTATGCGGCGTATATACGCATGCATAATATTATCTGAAAAGGAGGATACAAGATGCCGACATTTAACCAGCTCGTACGTAAGGGCAGAAAGATGCAGCAGTCCAAGTCCACTGCTCCGGCTTTGCAGAAGGGTTACAATGCAAAGAAGAAGGTGCAGATCGACCAGAGTGCTCCGCAGAAGAGAGGCGTTTGCACAGTTGTTAAGACAACAACTCCGAAGAAGCCGAACTCTGCTATGCGTAAGATCGCAAGAGTTAAGCTGACAAATGGCTACGAGGTTACATCTTACATTCCGGGTATCGGTCACAACCTGCAGGAACATAGCGTGGTTCTGATCCGCGGCGGACGTGTAAAGGACCTTCCTGGTGTACGTTACCACATCATTCGTGGTGCGCTTGATGCACAGGGTGTTGCCAACAGACAGCAGGCACGTTCTAAGTACGGTGCCAAGAGACCGAAGGCAGGCAAGAAGTAAGATTGCCGCGTGAAGTCGCAAAAATTTTTTGAATGAATCATCAGATTACCACAGGATAAATGTGGAGTTTTCATATATAATATATGCGAAACCTCTGCATTGGTCTTGACGTCCCGTCAAATGGGACGAGTACCTATGAATTCATGAATTAATGTGAAGGAGGGAAGCGAAATGCCAAGAAGAGGTAATGTCGCAAAGCGTGATGTACTGCAGGATCCCGTTTACAATTCCAAGCTTGTAACACGTCTGATCAACAACGTGATGCTGGATGGTAAGAAGGGCGTAGCGCAGAAGATCGTTTATGGTGCATTTGAGATTGTCGCTGAAAAGACAGGCAGAGATGCACTGGAAGTTTTCGAAGAGGCTATGGAGAACATTATGCCTCAGCTCGAAGTTAAGGCTCGCCGTCTGGGTGGTGCTACCTATCAGGTTCCGATGGAAGTTCGTCCTGAGAGAAAGCAGACACTCGGTCTGAGATGGATTACCAAGTATTCCAGAGAGCGTAACGAGAAGACAATGAAGGAAAGACTGGCCGGTGAAATTCTTGACGCACTCAACGGAACCGGCGGCGCTTGCAAGAAGCGCGAGGATACTCACAAGATGGCAGAGGCAAACAAGGCGTTTGCTCACTACCGCTGGTAATTTGCCAGATTGTGAATCCGCTGGTAAAGGAGGAGAGTTATGGCAAGAGATTGTTCACTGGAACGTACCAGAAATATCGGTATCATGGCTCATATCGATGCCGGTAAAACAACAACAACTGAGCGTATTCTGTTCTATACAGGTGTAAACTACAAGATCGGTGAGACCCACGAGGGTGCTGCAACGATGGACTGGATGGAGCAGGAGCAGGAGAGAGGTATTACAATTACCTCCGCTGCAACAACCGCATACTGGGCAGGCCACAGACTGAACATCATCGATACTCCCGGACACGTTGACTTCACTGTAGAGGTTGAGCGTTCCCTGCGTGTACTCGACGGTTCTGTAACTGTACTGTGTGCAAAGGGCGGCGTTGAGCCCCAGTCCGAGACCGTTTGGAGACAGGCCGACAAGTACAAGGTACCGAGAATGGCTTATGTCAACAAGATGGATATCATGGGCGCAGATTTCTACCGCGTTGTAGATATGATGCGTGACAGACTGAAGTGTAACGCTGTTCCGATTCAGCTGCCGATCGGCGCTGAAGAGACCTTCAAGGGTATCATTGACCTGGTAGAAATGAAGGCTTATGTATATTATGATGATCTGGGCAAGGACATCCGTGTTGAGGAAATTCCGGAAGACATGGCTGACAAGGCTGCAGAGTATCGTGAGTCCCTGCTGGAGCATGTTGCTGAGCAGGATGACGATCTGATGGAGAAGTATTTTGCAGGTGAGGAGCTCACAATCGAAGAGATCAAGACCTGCATCAGAAAGTCCTGTATCGCCAACACTATGGTTCCCGTAGTTTGCGGTACCTCTTATAAGAATAAGGGCGTACAGAAGCTGCTGGATGCTATCGTAGATTATATGCCCGCTCCGACCGACGTTGACGACATCAAGGGTATTGATGTTGAGACAGGCGAGGAGAAGGCATGCCCCTCTTCCGACGACGCTCCGTTCGCTGCGCTCGCATTTAAGATCGCAACTGACCCGTTCGTTGGTAAGCTGACATTCTTCCGTGTATACTCCGGTGTTCTGACAGCTGGTTCCGGCGTTCTGAACTCCACTAAGGGCAAGCACGAGAGAATCGGCCGTATCGTACAGATGCACGCTAACAGCCGTAAGGAGCTGGATCAGGTGTACTCCGGCGATATCGCAGCAGCAATCGGCCTGAAGCAGACCACTACTGGTGATACACTTTGTGATGAAGACCACCCCGTAATCCTCGAGTCCATGGAATTCCCGGAGCCGGTTATCAACCTGGCGATCGAGCCGAAGACCAAGGCAGGTCAGGAGAAGATGGGCGTTGCTCTCGCAAAGCTGGCTGAAGAAGACCCGACCTTCCGTACATGGACTGATGAGGAAACTGGTCAGACCATCATCGCTGGTATGGGTGAGCTTCACCTCGACATCATCGTAGACAGACTGCTCCGCGAGTTCAAGGTTGAGGCTAACGTAGGTGCTCCTCAGGTATCCTATAAGGAAACCATCAAGGGCAACGCAGACGTTGACCACAAGTATAAGAAGCAGTCCGGTGGTAGCGGTCAGTACGGTCACGTTAAGATCCGCGTATCCCCGAACGAATCCGGTAAGGGCTATGAGTTCGTCAACTCCGTTGTCGGCGGCTCCATCCCGAAGGAATATATCCCCGCTGTTGATGCTGGTATCAAGGGCGCTATGCAGGCAGGTATCCTGGCTGGCTATCAGGTAGTTGACGTTAAGGTTGAACTGTATGATGGTTCTTACCACGAAGTTGACTCCTCTGAAATGGCGTTCAAGATCGCTGGTTCTATGGCGTTCAAGGAAGCAATGCGTAAGGCAGAGCCCGCTCTGATGGAACCCATCATGAAGGTTTCTGTTATTGCTCCCGACGATTATCTTGGTAATGTCATCGGTGACCTGAGCTCCCGTCGTGGTGAGATCCTCGGTCAGGAAACAAGACCTGGTACTGTACAGGTTGACGCTCTGGTTCCGCTGTCTGAAATGTTCGGTTACTCCAACAACCTGCGTTCTAACACACAGGGTCGTGGTCAGTATTCTATGGAGCCTCACAGCTATAAGGAAGTTCCGAAGAACATTGCAGAGCAGATCATGACATCCAGAAGCAAGGGCTAATTGTAACCCCGGAATAAAAAAGTGTTTTTCAGGAAAGAAATTTTCTGAAAAACACTTGCAATTCTACCGGGAATCTGTTATAATATAGTTACTATATGCTGTTGATGAAACGGCATATGATTCCAAATGCACACAATGCATTTAGAAATAAGCAATTAAAGGAGGAAACTTCCAATGGCAAAGGCAAAATTTGAACGTACCAAGCCCCATGTAAATATTGGTACAATTGGTCACGTTGACCACGGTAAGACAACTCTGACTGCAGCTATCACTAAGACTCTCGCTATGAAGGGTCAGGCTAAGTTCGAGGCATATGACATGATCGATAAGGCTCCCGAGGAGAGAGAGCGCGGTATCACAATCAACACTGCTCACGTTGAGTATGAGACTGATGCACGTCACTATGCACACGTTGACTGCCCTGGACATGCTGACTATGTAAAGAACATGATCACTGGTGCAGCACAGATGGACGGCGCTATCCTGGTAGTAGCTTCTTCTGATGGCCCGATGGCTCAGACTAAGGAGCACATCCTGCTGGCTCGTCAGGTAGGCGTACCGGCTATCGTTGTATTCATGAACAAGGCTGACCAGGTTGACGACGAAGAGCTGCTCGAGCTCGTAGAGATGGATATCCGTGATACTCTGTCTTCTTATGAGTTCCCTGGCGATGATATTCCGATTGTTAAGGGTTCTGCACTCGCAGCACTGAACGCTGGCGATGACATCAATGATCCTGCATATGCACCGATCCTTGAGCTGATGGCAGCTGTTGACGAGTACATTCCGACTCCTGAGCGTGATGACGCTAAGCCCTTCCTGATGCCTGTTGAGGATACTATGACCATCTCTGGCCGTGGTACCGTAGTAACTGGCCGTGTAGAGAGAGGCCGTCTGAATGTAGGTGAGGAAGTTGAGATCGTTGGTCTGAAGGACGAAAGCTCCAAGACCACTGTAACTGGTCTCGAAATGTTCAGAAAGCAGCTCGACTTTGCTGAGGCTGGTGACAACGTTGGTGCTCTGCTCCGTGGTGTTCAGAGAAAGGACGTTGAAAGAGGCCAGGTACTGTGCAAGCCCGGCTCCATCAACCCCCACACAAAGTTCAAGGGCCAGGTTTACGTTCTGAAGAAGGAAGAGGGCGGCCGTCATACTCCTTTCTTCAACAACTACAGACCTCAGTTCTATTTCAGAACAACTGACGTTACTGGTATCATCACTCTGCCCGAGGGCACTGAGATGTGCCGTCCTGGCGATAACGTAGAGATGGACGTTGAGCTGATCACTCCTATCGCTATCGAGCAGAACCTCCGTTTCGCTATCCGTGAGGGTGGTAGAACTGTTGGTTCCGGCGTTGTAATCGCTATCAACGAATAATTTCGTTACTTTCAAAGAAGAGGACTTTGGTCCTCTTCTTTTTTTACCCTATTTGGCAAAATTAACAAAAACCATTGTCAGTTTTGCACAAAAAACAGTGTGGATACTTGAATTGTCATTCTTTACATGCTATAATAAATATATATTGTTTTAGGAAGGAAGATGGATTTTTATGCTCAAAAGAAAAATCATGAGCGGAAGTATCGCCTGCGCAATGGCTGTCAACAGCCTGCTGATGGTTCCGTTCGCAACAACTGCAGCAGATGTCGTAAAGTATGAGTTCGAAGACGGTACCGTCAGCGCAGCTCAGGTAAAGACCGGCTCTGATGCAACCGAAAGCGGCTACTCCGGTGACGGCTATGTCTTCATTGAAAATGCCGGCGATTCTGTTACTGTGACCTTTGAGGTTGCTGAAGCTGACAAGTATGATATCATGATCGGCTACAGTGCTCCCTATGGTACTAAGCAGCAGAATGTACTCGTGGACGGCGGAATGCTCTCCACCGATACCTCCTTCAGCTCCACAACTTTTGCGGACATCAAGGCAGGTACCATCAATCTCGAGGCAGGTTCTCACACCCTTACCGTCGAGAGCACATGGGGTTGGATGAACCTCGACTACATGTATATTACTCCCAATGTTCCGGTAGAACTGGATCTTTCCTGCTCCAACGAACTGAGCGATGACAATGCAACTCCCGAAGCACAGGGCCTGATGAACTACCTTGCAACCGTATACGGTGAGTACATCGTATCCGGTCAGCAGGAGGTTTACGGTGGCGGCCGTAGCGGTGATTATGAGTGGGAATTTGAGTACATTTATGATCTGTCCGGTCAGTATCCCGCAATCCGCGGCTTCGACTTCATGAATTACAACTCCCTCTATGGCTGGGATGACAACACCACTGAGCGTGTGATCGCGTGGGTCAACGAGCGCAATGGTATTGCAACTGCTTCCTGGCACATTAATGTTCCCAAGGATATGTCGAGCTATACATTTGGCAGCACACTGGATTGGAGTGCTTGCACTTATAAGAGTGCTGAGACAAACTTTGATCCTTCTCTGATTCTGACAGATGAAACATCCGCTGAGTATCTTTATTTCATGGATGCAATCGACAGACTTGCGAATGAGCTGCTTGAGGTTCAGGAAGCAGGCGTTCCGCTGATCTTCCGACCTCTTCACGAGGCAGAGGGCAATGGCGGCGAAGCAGGCGGCTGGTTCTGGTGGGCAAAGGATGGCTCCACTGTTTACAAGGAACTCTGGAAGCTCCTGTATGACAAGCTGACCAACGAGTATGGTATTCACAATCTGATCTGGGAATTCAACAGCTACACCTATTCTTCTTCCATGAACTGGTATCCGGGTGATGCCTATGTTGATATGATCGGTTATGACAAGTACAACGCCTCTATGAACAATCCGAATGAGAATTCTCTGATCGACAAGTTCTCTGCTCTGGTTGACATGTACGGCGGTGCCGGCAAGATGGTGGCAATGGCTGAGTGCGATACTGTTCCGTCCATCGAGAACATGCTGGATGACAATGCATACTGGCTGTATTTCTGCCCCTGGTATGAGTCTCCGGACTCCGACAGCGGTAAATTCCTGACCCTGTTCAATAACGCAGATACTCTGACCGCTATTTATAAGAGCGACAGCGTGATCACTCTGGGTGAGCTGCCGGATTATAAGACCTATGAGTACACCGGCGAGCCCTTCGTTCCGGCTCCGACAGAGCCCACTGAGCCTCCTACGGAGTATGTAGAGCCTGAGGCAGGTTATGCAAAGGTAACTCTGGTAGACGGCGTTTATGAGATCATCTTCGACCAGGCAGTCGGCGAAACCGCATACCTGATTGTGGAGCTTCCTGATGGCGTGACCTATGCAAACGGTGGTCTTGGCGGCAATGCAACCGTAAACGGTGAGACCTACTGGGTAAATGTGATGTGGGAAGCAACCGAAAGCGGCACAGTTAAGGTGGATATGACCAATCCGCTGAATGTAACACTTGGTACTGATGAAGTAACTGATGAAGCGATCATCGAAGCTGCGAAGCAGGCAATTCTGGAGCAGACTGTATTCCAGGGCCAGATCTGGTGGGCATCCGATGCTGCTGGTGAGTCCGCTTCCACAGCCGATGTGAAGATCACTGGTGCTTACATTGAAGTAGAAGGCACCACTGATCCTACCGAGGGTGAGGATACGGAGCCCACTACTGAGGGTGAAGAGCCTACAGACGAGCCGAGCACTGATGTGACCTACGGTGACGTTGACCTCAATGGCAAGGTTGAGATCCTCGATGTTATCGCACTTTCCAAGGCACTGATGGGTGCAGCTACAATGGAAGCAGAAGCGGCGGCTAATGCGGACGTTGACCAGAACGGCACTGTAAATACCACCGATGCGCTGAGCATCATGAAGTATCTCGTGAAGCTGATCGAATCCCTGCCCGTATAATTATGATGACAAAAACCTATGCGCCATGCGGCGCATAGGTTCAGTCTGTCGAAAAAGTCTCGTCCAGCCACTGCGCCTCTGGCGCAGGGCTGGACTAAGTTTTTTCATTTAGTTGCGCCTTCGGCGCATATAGGGGGCTGCGCCCCCTATAACCCCCGATATATAGCCAAAAAGTGCACCGCAGGTGAGCGGGTGGAGGGTGCGGTAGCACCCTCCACTATTTCCCCCTCCCTTTAGGGAGGGGGTTAGGGGGTGGGCAATTTTCAGGAAATTGCCCCTTTTTGACAAGCTGGGACGCCGCAGATGCGGCGTCTTTTTGCGCACCGTCGTACGGATTAACAAAAGTGAAACATTTCAAAAACAACTCCCAAACATCCCTGCGGTACAATGGGGAAAATGGAAATCATGTGTAAAGGAGAATCGGACATGAATGCTGTTGAAATCAGGAATCTTTCCAAAAGCTTCCGTGGCATGTACGCCGTGGATCATCTGCAAATGACCGTTCCGGTCGGCGCGATCTATGGCTTCATCGGCGAAAACGGAAGCGGCAAGTCCACGACGGAAAAGCTGATCTGCGGTCATCTTGTTCCGGACAGCGGTGAGATCCGCCTGTTCGGCAGGGACTATACTGACGCCGGCGTGCGCGTCAGGGTCGGTGCGCTGATCGAAAACGCCGGCTGCTTTCCCGGCTCAAGCGTGCGGGACAACCTCATGATGCAGGTGATCAATCTGGGACTGCCGCACCGCGAGGAGGAGATCCGCCGCGTGCTGAAGATCGTGCGCATGGAGGAGCATGCACATCTCAAATTCCGGAAATGCTCGCTTGGTAT
Organism: uncultured Ruminococcus sp.; assembly: GCA_964472035.1. Taxonomy (GTDB): domain Bacteria; phylum Bacillota; class Clostridia; order Oscillospirales; family Ruminococcaceae; genus UBA3855. The sequence continues at coordinate 36,343 of CAYYIT010000010.1, read as the reverse complement.
GAAGCAGCGCATCGGCATCGCCATGGCACTGCTCGGCGATCCGGCACTCCTCATTCTCGATGAGCCGATCAACGGTCTGGATACCGACGGCATGCGGATCATGAGGGAGATCCTGCTCGATATCACGCAGAATTCCGGCTGCACGGTTCTGATCTCCTCCCATATCCTCGGGGAGCTGGAAAAGATCGCCACTCACTACGGCATCATCCGGCAGGGCAAAATGATCATGGAGCTGTCCGCTGCCGAAATGGACGCAAGAGCGCAGGTCTTCGTTTCGCTCAGAACCAGGGAGATGCAGCAGGCGCAGGCAGTCCTGCGCAGCCGCTTTGCGGATGTCCGCATGGAGGACGAGTACCTGCGTGTGTACGATGTGGACGATACGGAGCAGATCGTGGAGCAGCTGATGCAGCACGGCCACGCGGTCAGCGAGATCCGGAAGAACAGGATCGGTCTCGAGGAATACTACATTGAACTGATGTCGGCAAAGGGGGCACAGTAACATGGCAAGAGAACTGAAATTCAGCGATCCGCGCTTTTCGGAGCGCATGAAGGGAATGCTCGGCGTGGATTTCTACCGGCTGTTCCATACGCCGATGTTCTACATATTCCTCGCCATCGCGGCGATCATTCCGGCGATGGTGTCGGCAATGACGATGATGCCCGATCAGAACGGCAATACGATGGAACCGCTGTACTCCAATGTATGGCAGATCATTGCGGCCTCCGAGCCGCTGTATGTGGTAAGAAGCATCGCGGATTATGCCAATATGAACATGGTTTTCATCTTCGGCGGCATCATGGTCTCCATCTTCATCGGGCATGATTACCGCAGCGGCTACGTCAAGCAGCTCTTCACCACTCACGCAAAGAAGCAGGACTACATGCTGTCCAAGACGCTGGTCTGCGCGTTTGCCATGGCCTCGATGTGCGTGACCTACCTCATCGGCGGTACGCTCGGCGGCGTGCTGGCGGGCTATTCGCTCGCAGTAAATGCAGGCTCCTTAATCCTTGCCATTCTCGGCAAGATCGTCATGAGCCTCGGCTGGGCAAGCCTCTACACCTTCCTCAATATCATTTTCAGACGGTATTTCGGCGTTTCGATCGCATCAAGCTTTTTCTTCGGCACGGGCATCCTCATCATCGGTGCGGCTGCCGTCGTGGAACAGCTGTCCGTTCCGACGGCGTTCCTGAACCTCTTCCTGTACGGCTCTTCGGTCAATGCCTGCCTTGTCAGCGATATCGGAACCTTCCTGATCTGCATGGCGGTGTCCGTGGGCTGGACGGTGTTCTATAACGTACTCGGCACGCGGATCCTCACGCGCTGCGATGTCTATTGATGGGAGGCGGAAACGATGAATGCAGTGGAAATCAGGGATCTTTCCAAAAATTTCGGCCAGAAGCAGGCGGTCTGCGGCCTCAATATGACCGTACCGATGGGCGCGGTCTATGGCTTTATCGGAGAAAACGGCTCCGGCAAATCCACCACCGAAAAGATGATCTGCGGCCTCATTCCCAAGAGCAGCGGCACGATCTCGCTGTACGGCAGGGATCATACGGATCGCGCGGTGAGGGCGAAGCTCGGCGTGCTGATCGAAAGCCCCGGCTGCTTTCCCGGACTGACTGTCTGGGACAATATGATGCTGCAGGCGGCAAATCTGCGCATCCCGAATGCGCAGCAGGAGGTCATCCGGATTCTGAAAACCGTCCGGATGGAGGGCGCTGCCGGCAACAAATACAAGAACTGCTCCCTCGGCATGAAGCAGAGGGTGGGCATTGCCATGGCACTGCTCGGCGATCCGATGCTCCTTGTTCTGGACGAGCCCCTCAACGGTCTGGATGCGGACGGCATGCGCATCATGCGCGAGGTGTTCACGGATATCATCAAGGACGGAAAACGCAGCATCCTCGTGTCCTCCCATCTGCTCGGTGAGCTGCAGAAGGTCGCGACGCATTACGGCATCATCCGCTACGGCAGGATGCTCTGCGAGATGACGGCCGGAGAGCTTGACGCGGACTGCCGCAGCTATACGGCGCTGACCGCAAAGGAGATGGGCCGTGCGAAGGCGATCCTCAGCTGTCGGTACTCCCGCGTGGAGGAGGACGAAGCCGGCTTCCTGCGCGTCTATGATGCGGTCACGCCGGAGGAGATCATGACGCATCTCTACGGCAGCGGTATCTGCGTGACGGAGCTTCGGACGGACCGGATCGGTCTGGAGGAATACTACACCGACCTGATGAATGGGGGAAAACAATAATGGAAAATGCAGTGAAATTTGAGACATTCGGTTTCGGAGCGCGGCTGCGCAGCATGCTGAAGGTCGATTGCAGGCGCATGCTCCGCTCGAAACTCTTCTATATTCTGCTCGCCTGTGCGCTCGTGATGCCGATCCTCATGACAGTGATGATGACGATGATGGACGGCAGCGTTTCCGTCGATCCCCGGACGGGCGTGGAAACCGTGATGGAGGGCCCCGAAAACACATGGCAGAGCCTCGGCACGCTCCCCGGAGGTGGGGCGATGGGCGGCATGGACGTGATGAGCATGTGCAACATCAATATGATGTTCATGGCGGCGGCGGTGTTCATCTGCCTGTTCATCTCGGAGGATTTCAGGAGCGGCTATGCAAAGAATCTGTTCACTGTCCGCGCAGGGAAGGGCGATTATGTCGCCTCCAAGACGCTTGCCGGCTTTGTCTGCGGCGCACTGATGCTGATCGCCTACCTGATCGGCGCGATGCTCGGCGGCGCGGTATCGGGACTGTCCTTCGACCTGTGCGGTCTGACCGCCGGCAATCTCATGATGTGTATGCTGGCGAAGATCTTTCTGATGCCTGTGTTCGTATCGATCTTCGTTCTCATCAGCGTGGCGGCAAAGCACAGGGCGTGGCTCTGCCTTTGCGGCAGCCTCGGCGCAGGCATGCTGCTCTTCATGATGGTGCCGGTCATCACACCGCTCGGCGCAACACCCCTGCATGTGCTGCTGTGTCTTGCTGGCGGAACGATCTTTGCCTTCGGACTCGGCGCAGCCGGCAATCAGGTGCTGAACAGAACGAGCCTTGTATAACGATGGGCGGAGCCTGCGGGGCGCTGCATGGCTCCGCTTTTTCTGAAAATAATTCCGGCAGGTGCGCAAACAGAAACAAAACTTTAACATTTCTGTGCTATAATGATACTAATCCCTTTAACTCTGATAGACAAAGTCTATCAGAGTTTAGCCGACGAAGTCGGCGTTAGAGGATTAGTATGAAGAAAAATGCATGGAGGAAACCGATGTTCAAGATATTGGTAGTGGAGGACGACCGTGACCTCAACCGCACGGTATGCGCCTTTCTGAGCAACAGCGGCTATGAGGCAACGGGCTGCCTGCGCGCGGATGAGGCCTATGACGCGATGTACGAGAATATGTTCGACCTCATCGTTTCGGATATTATGATGCCCGGGATCGACGGCTTTGAATTTGTAAGGACCGTGCGCTCCCTCAACGAGGAGATCCCCATTCTCTTCATGACGGCAAGGGATGATTTTGCATCCAAGCAGCGCGGCTACCGCGTGGGGATCGATGACTACATGGTCAAGCCCATCGATCTCGATGAGCTGTTCCTGCGGATCGGGGCATTGCTGCGCCGCGCCAAGATCGCCGCGAGCCGTCAGCTGACGGTGGGCAGCTTCATGATGGACGTCGATGAGCATACGGCCTATCTGAATGACGAGGAGATCGCCCTGACGAACCGCGAATTCAGCATTCTCTACAAGCTCCTGTCGTACCCGAAAAAGACTTTTACGCGCACCCAGCTCATGGACGAATTCTGGGACGCCGATACGGCCTCGGGACCGCGCACGGTGGATGTGTACATGACAAAGCTGCGCAGCAAGCTGTCGGAATGCAGCGACTTTGAGATCGTCACCGTTCACGGGCTCGGCTATAAGGCGGTGATCAAATGAATTACCGGAAGATCCTGCACGCCTTCAACAACTGGATCGTGTTCTTCCTGCTGGCAGCGTTTGTGGTGACCTGCTGCACCATGCTGTTCGTCACGACGCTGTCAAACACGCTGAACATTGCTTTCACAGAGGAGAACATCTCCGCAGCGGCAAAGCTCACCTTCGGCAATGTCCTGCTCATCAGCCTGCTGTTCACGATCATCGATGCGGTGCGCCGTAAGCTCATGGTGGACCGCGCGACCAAGCGCATCACCGAGGCCGGAAAGAGGATCACCGCAGGGGACTTCAGCGCACGCATCGAGCCGCTCGGCAGCAGTCCTGCCTATGACGGCTTCAACCAGATCATCGGCTGCTTCAACCACATGGCTTCGGAGCTGGGAAGCGTGGAAACCCTACGGACCGATTTTATCGCCAATGTTTCCCATGAGCTGAAAACGCCGCTTGCGGTCATGCAGAATTACGGAACCATGCTGCAGGCCCCCGTGCTGTCCGATGAAAAACGCATCGAATATGCAAAGGGCATCACGGACAATTCGCGCCGGCTTGCAAGTCTGATCACGAACATCCTCAAGCTGAACAAGCTCGAGAACCAGCAGATCTTTCCGGTGGCGCAGTCCTTTGACCTGAGTGAGCAGCTCTGCCGGAGCCTTCTGCAGTTCGAGGAGATCTGGGAACAGAAGGGCATTGACATCGCGACGGAGATCGAGGACGGCGTCTGCATCAGCTCCGATGCGGAGCTGCTCGGACTTGTCTGGAGCAACCTCTTCTCCAATGCCTTCAAGTTCACCGAACGCGGCGGTACGGTCTCGGTCGCACTCACCGCGGATGAGAGCACTGCAGTGATCCGCGTGTCCGATACGGGCTGCGGCATCTCCCGCGAGACCGGTGCGCACATCTTTGAGAAATTCTATCAGGGCGATACCTCCCATGCCACGCAGGGCAACGGACTGGGGCTTGCCCTCGTTAAGCGCATCGTGGATATCATGCAGGGCGAGATCGCTGTCGAGAGCGAGATCGGCAGGGGAAGTACGTTTACCGTAACGCTGAAAAGAGGTGGCCGCATTGGAATGGAAACGGCTGATTAAGCTGCTGTATCCGCCGGTGTGGGTGATGGTGCTGCTGGCATTGCTCTCCACGGCGACGCTCCTTGTGATCTTCCTCGGCGGACATGAGGCGCATCCGCTTGCCTATGCGGTGTATGTGCTGTCGTTCTACGCGCTGACTGTCATCGTCATGAAATGCATTGACGTCATCCCGAGGCACTGCCGTGCCGCAAAGCAGCGCGTCTATGACCATCCGGTAGGCGAACGCCTGATGACGGATATGAAGTTCCGCACGCATGTTTCGCTGTACGGTTCGCTTGCGGTCAATCTCCTGTACGTTGTACTGAATGCAGTGTCCGGATTTTTATACCATACAGCGTGGTTTTTCGTACTTGCCTTTTATTACGCGATCCTTGCCGTCATGCGCTTTCTGCTGGTGCGCTTCGTGAATCGTACAGGCATCGGCAATGACCGCTTCGGGGAGCTGCGGCGTTCGCGTCTGTGCGGCGCGATCCTGCTGACGGTGAACCTTGCGCTGTCGGGGGCGGTGCTGATGATCCTCTATCAGGACAAGGGCTATGAATACCACGGTATCCTGATCTATGTCATGGCGTCCTATACCTTCTACATCACCACCGCGGCGATCATCAATCTTGTGAAGTACAGAAAGCTCGGCAGCCCCGTGATGTCCATGTCGAAGATCATCAATATGGCGGCAGCGCTCGTTTCCATGCTGGCACTGGAAACGGCGATGTTCTCGCAGTTCGGCGAGGAGATGACGCCCGAACACCAGCGGCTCATGATCGCCCTGACGGGCGCAGGCGTGAGCATCGTCATCGTCACTATGGCGGTGTACAGCATTGTGAAGAATTCAGGAGAACTCAGAAAAGTAACGGAGAAGAATGATGATGGAGAAAAATGATACCTTCCGCTACACCTATTCTGCCAAGGAGCAGGAGGAGATCCGGCGGATCCGTGAGAAATATATCCCAAGGGAAGCCGATAAAATGGAGCAGCTGCGCCGCCTTGATGCAGGTGCCACGCAGAAGGGAACGGTCCTGTCGCTGGTCGTCGGCATCATCGGTGCCTTGCTGCTCGGCGTCGGCATGTGCTGCTGCATGGTGTGGACGGGACTGCTCGTCCCCGGGATCATCGTGGGCGTGGCCGGCATTGCCGTGACGGGTGCCGCCTATCCGGTGTACAATCATGTCCTCAAAACGGAGCGTGAGAAGATCGCCCCCGAGATCCTGCGGCTGACGGAGGAACTGATGAAATAGCGGATACTGTCCGATACGCAGAAAACCGTTCCGGCATCCTGAGAGCCGGAACGATTTTGTTTTTACAGCATCGGTGAGAATACCCTGACGAGCGCGCGGATGATTCGCTGCAGAATCGTATTGGAGATGGTTTTCTCCGTCATTTCCAAGGACTGCGCCATCGTGGAAAGCATATCTGCTTTCACCTGCTGCAGGACATCGTGCCTGTACAGCCATACACCGTTCTCGAAATGATGGACAAGGCTCCGGTAGTCGAGATTGACCGTGCCGACAATGCCATAGGTATCATCGAAGAGATAGACCTTTGCATGCACAAAGCCCGGCTCATACTCAAAGATCCGTACACCGGCATCGATCAGCCGTTTGTAATGGCTCTGTGTCATCATGAAAACGACCTTCTTGTCGGGAATATGCGGCAGGACGATCCGCACGTCAATGCCGCGCATGGCAGCGTTCTCCATGGCCTGACACAGCTCGTAATCGCAGAGGAAAATCGATGTCAGCTGCTGTACCGCCTCGCCCTTCAGGCGGATGCCGACATCCTTCCAGATGCCGAACAGCTTCTTTTCGTTGATGTACTCATCCGCAATGTTGACACCGCCCGTGTAGCCGATCCGGCCGTCGATCACGAGGATCTTGCGATGGCTGCGGTTGTTGAATTCGTTGTCCGCCTGTCCCTTCAGACGGGAGAAGCAGATGGCCTTAATCCCGAAGCTGCACAGTGTTTTGTAATAGTCGCCCGGCAGTGTCAGCATACAGCCCACATCGTCATACAGTACGCGCACTTCCACGCCCTGTGCTGCCTTTTCCTTGAGGATCTTAAGGATGCTGTTCCAGAAGACGCCCTCTTCTAAGATGAAATACTCGAGGAAAATAAAGCGTTCCGCTTTTTGGAGATCCGCAGGCATGGCTGCATGCATGTCCTCGCCCATGGGATAATACTCCGCTTGGGTGTTGCGGTAGAGGTGACTGTCCGAAGCCATGGGATTTTATAGTCGGGGTTCTCCTCGGAGTTGCTGATCTTCAGCACACAGAAGATCTCCGTTGCCCACATCGCAAGGTAGAAGTATGGAATGTACGCGCCGCAGAGCATGGTGATGCCGATCACCGCCGCGGTTTCGAAAATGATCAGCAGTCCTCGCGATGATGAAGCGGACAGGAATGTAGTCGATCTCCTTTTCCTTGACGCCGTACTGGTCATGGATGATGATTTTCTTTTTCATAAGTACCCCCAAAATGGCATGGGGCAGCCCGATCGGAGCTGCCCTTGTGCTTATTCTTTTGCTGCGTCGATGCGTGCCTGTGCTTCTGCCATTCTCTTGCCCGCTGCGGTGATCTGCTCATCGCGCTGCGCCTGCAGGATCGCCTTGCGCTTTTCGGGATTTCCCATTGCCTTGGCTTCCTCCCACTGTGCCTTGGATTCTGCCTTCGCTGCGGCGAAATTCGCCTTATCCACCTCGTGCTGCGCCTTGGTGCTTTCCTTCATATCCGCAAATGCCTTCTTGAAAAATTCTTTCATGATGCTGTTCTCCTTTCCGGTATCGGTGGGTTTTCGTTTACAGTTTTATGATACCATCCGCTTGTTTGCAAGTTGTTTTGAAATTGTTTGAGAACTGTTAATCCTTTGCAGGAACTGCGGCGGTATTCCGCAAGCCGGATCGAATTTGTGGAAATTCACAGAAAACGCACCGGAACTCTTGAAAATTTCCGGCAGATGGTGTATAATAGAGAGTAGAAGGCAGTGCCGGCCGCCGGCACTGCGCATACTAACGGAAGGTGGAATCATGAAAAAATTCAGAAAATTGACAGCGCTCTGCTGTGCGATCTCCCTGCTGTTCGGCAGTACCGCACCGGTCAGTGCCGAGGCGGATACCTCTTATCGCGCGCTGCTTGACTACGCGGTGTTCAACGGTACCGGAACGGTCAACTGGTGCGGCGGTCCGAATCTGGAGGTCACAAACGCCAGACTCCCCGTGGACAGCGAGGTGACGCTTGATGGGGTTCCTTCACTGCGCGTGAATGTCACGGACACCTCGACCTGGTGGTCGGCGCGTCTGGTCGTCCGCAGCTGGATGTCCATCGATTTCACGCAGTATGTGCCGGAGGGATATCTGGAATTCGACGTGAAGGGCAATGCCGGCAATGAAGCGTTCTGCATCGGCCTTTCCGATCATACGGACGAGGACAGCGCGTATGTTTCCGTCGGGAAGTATACGACCCTTACCACGCAGTGGCAGCATGTCTCCATCCCCCTGGCGGATCTTGCCGCGGCAAATCCCGACATGGATTTCAGCGATATCACGCTCCTGCACCTGAAAAATGACGGCACGACAAATGCCCAGAAGTTCTGGATCACCAATATCGCGATCACGTCCGACGGACACGAACGGGAATTTGCACCCATCAAGGTCAATCAGGTGGGCTATCTGCCGGATGCGCCGAAATACGCGCTCGTTTCGTTCTTTCCCGAGCGGTACAGCATCTCCGAGGGCGATGCTTTCACGGTCTGCGATGCGCAGACGGGTGAAGCGGTCTATGAGGGAACGCTGCAGCTTTTGTCGGAATTCGACCAGCGCGACAGCGGTGAGAAGGTACTGAAGGCGGATTTCTCCGCGCTTCAATCTGCCGGCAGCTACTATGTCTCTGTGGAGGGACTTGAGGATTCCGTTCCGTTTGCCATCTCCGGCAATGTCTACGACAGCACGCTTGCCGCGGCACAGCGCTACTTCTACTACCAGCGGCAGGGCATTGCCCTCGAGGAGGAATATGCCGGCATCTTTGCAAGGGATGATCTGGGACTGGATGATTCCGCCGTGCCCTTCGCAAGCGGAAAGGCCGGAACGCTCGATTCGCAGAAGGGCTGGTTCGATGCGGGAGATTCCGGCAAATACGTCAATACCGGCGCAGGAACGATCTCGCATCTGCTCTGGGCGTATGAGATGTTCCCGCAGGCATTTCCGGACGCTTCGCTGAATATTCCCGAAAGCGGCAACGGTGTTTCCGACCTGCTCGATGAAGCACGCTGGGAGCTGGAATGGATCCTTACCATGCAGGATCCCGAAAGCGGCGGCTTCTACCCGAGAATTCAGGGAGACGCCGGAGAGCGCACCGTGATGGATGCCAATGGCTGCACAACGGACGATACCGCCTGCGCGGTCGGCGCGCTCGCGGAGGCGTACCTTGCCTACAGGGCATCCGACCCTGCCTTTGCGGATGCCTGCCTTGCGGCGGCGGAACGCGGCTGGGAATTTCTCAAAGCGCATCCGGAGAATATCGTGGGCTATGATGTCTATGTCGTTTCCGATGACACGGCCGATCGCCTCTGGGCGGCAGGCGCACTGTACCGCGCCAGCGGCAATGCTTCGTGCAGGGAATACTTCGAGCAGAACTGCAGGGCGATGGAAGCAAAATTCGAGGACAGCTATGCCATGGCGAACCGCTGGGGCGACAACTGGATGACCGGCTGCTGGCATTATCTGCTCTGTGAGGAGACCGATGCGCAGACCACGCAGTGGCTCACCGAGGAGATCGGCATCTGGCGCGAGGTGATCCTCACGACCAAGTGGGAGAAGAACATCTGGGGCGTGCCGCTGCACAAGGGCAATTACTTCCGCGGCATCACCGCGGAGATCTGCAATATGGCGATGGGACTTTCCGTCACGGACGAGATCTTAGGACTCGATGACAGCCGCACAATGCAGTGCGCGCAGACCTCCCTTTCCTGGCTGCTGGGTGCCAATCCCATGAGCCTGAGCTATGTATCCGGCTGCGGCGAGAACAGCATCCGGACGATCTACAGCCAGATCTACGAGGCGGACGGGATCGAAGAGATCCCCGCAGGCTATCTGCCGCAGGGACCGAATTACTCAGCGATGAAGACCCAGACGCATTTTGCGGCCAAGAGCTATCTGGAAAGCGATAATGACTGGGTGACGAATGAACATACCGTATACGGAAACGGCGTGCTTGTGTACCTTCTGGCGGAGGCGGCAAGTGCTTCCGCACCGGTGCGCGGCGATGTCAACGCCGACGGCACATGCAGTGTGCTGGATCTCATCATGCTCCGGAAATGGCTGCTGGGATCCGGTGAGATCACCGATGCCGGCGCCGGCGACCTCTGCGAGGACGGTGTCATCAATGTGTACGACATCGGCATGATGAAACGCGAGCTGCTGCAGTGATGCAGGGTGTTCCGATTACGACAATGATCCGATCAGGGAGGAGATCCTAATGCAATACAGACGATTGGTTTCGCTGCTTTTGACCGCAGCATTGCTGGCGCCGCTGGGAATTACCGCAGATGCCGCAGAGGAAAGCGTGCTGCTCTATTCCGGTGAGACGTCCGCGGAGGCGTGGACCTGTCCCATTACGCTCCCCGTGTCCGACCGGAGCATCTACGCGCCGGACAATACCATTGCAGTGCACTGCACGTCGGACGAAGCCCCGTACTTTGTCCTGACCTCGAACAGCGGCGGTGAGGCCTGGGCACAGGTCCAGCCGGACGGCGCGGAGGGGGACTGGTACTACTATTCCTACGATGCGATGGCGGCGGAGTTCGGAACGGATTTTGCGCTGCTGGACTATATTTCCATCATGGCGGCGAATGCCCCCGTGACCGTATACGCAATCGAAATGCGCGTCGGCGCAGCGGAGGAGGATCCGCCGGAAACGGATACCGTACATACCTCCCGCGTGGTCGGCTATCTGCCCGACTGGTCATACACCGCCTACAGTACGCTGGATCTTGACGCGCTGACGCATCTGAACATCGCGTTCGTGAACCCCGACGAGGACGGCGATCTGTCCTGCTGGATCCCCGATGCGCAGATGCAGAATATCGTGAAGAAATCCCATGAAAGCGGCGTAAAGGTCATGGCGGCACTTGGCGGAGGCGGCGGCTGTGACGGCTATCTTCCGCTTGTGGATACGCCGGAGGAAATGGCGGCGTTCAACGAGAAGATCATGGCCTACTGCGAGACCTACGATCTCGACGGCATCGACCTTGACATCGAGCTTGGCGCAAGCCACGAGATCTGGAACTACTACGCCGACTGGGTGGTATCGCTGCGTGAACTCTGCGATGCGCGCGGCTACGAGCTTTCTACCGCGACCGCACAGTGGGTGGCGGTGAACGTGAAGCCGGAGACATATGCGCTCTTCGATTTCGTCAATGTCATGGCCTACGACAATGAGCTGGGCGACGGCTCCCATGCCGATATGGATTTTGCACAGCAGTCGCTGCAGTACTTTCACGTCCAGCGGAAGATCCCGAAGGACAAGCTGGTGCTGGGCGTGCCGTTCTATGGCAGGGGCTATACGGCGGACGGCGCACTGGACTGGAATTCCTACGTTGCCTTTTCCGAGCTGATCGCGGCGGATCCGGCGAACTACGATGCGGACGTGTACAACGGCGTTGCCTATAACGGTGCATCGACCATGCGTGAAAAATGCGCGCTGGCACGCGATTACGGCGGCATCATGATCTGGGAGCTGTCGCAGGACGCGGCAGGGGAGTACTCGCTTCTCGCGGTGATCCGCGAGGAAATGACCGTCTCCGGCGTGCGCGGCGATGTCAACGCCGACGGCGCCTGCACCGTACTGGACGTGATCATGCTCCAGAAATGGCTGCTCTGCGCGGGGGACATCACCGACAGCGCTGCCGGCGATCTCTGTGAGGACGGCGTCCTCGATGTTTACGACCTTGCCCTGCTCAAGCAGGAGGTCTTCAGTGCCGGACAGATACCGGCAGAATGAGGAGGTTATGATGAAAGAATATCGGTTCTACGGCTGGGAGCATGCACTGGTTCCGGCCGTGACGGAGGAATACCCGACCATCTGCACACCGCAGGATCTCTACGATGCACTCCTGCAGCTGTGGAGTGCGGAAACCTGCGCGCCGCGGATGCGTGACCGCTGGAGCAATGACAATCCCACCTGCGGACAATGCTCGATCACGGCGTTTCTGGCGCAGGATATTTTCGGCGGCAGGGTGTACGGCATCCGCCGTCCCGACGGCAACTACCATTGCTACAATGTCATCGGCGACTGTGTGTTCGATCTGACGAGCGAGCAGTTCGGGGACGAGGTGCTGTGCTACGAGAATAATCCCGAGCAGCTGCGCGAGGTGCATTTTGCCAAGGAAGAGAAACGCCTTCGGTATGAGTATCTGAAACGTGCGCTGAAACAGCACTGCATGCAGTAAGGAGCCATACCATGCTGATCGATATCTCGCAGGAGGTATTCTCCTGCAAGGTCTATCCCGGCGATCCGGCGCCGGAACGGAACTGCCTGCAAAGCACGGCGCAGGGTGCGCTGTACAATCTCACGGCGTTTTCCATGTGCGCACATAACGGCACGCATGTAGACGCCCCGTTCCATTTTCTGGGCGACGGCAAAAGCGTCGATGCGATGGGACTTGCCCCCTTTGTCGGGGAATGCTTCGTCTTCCGGCATGGGGGCGATGTGTCTGCGCTGGACGCACAGCGGATGCTTGCAAGGGCGGAGGGCGTACCGCGCATCCTGCTTGCAGGCGCACTGACGGTCACGACGGAAGCGGCGCGTGTGTTCGCCGAAGCCGGCCTCCTGCTCCTTGGCAATGAGGGGCAGACGGTCGGTCCGGAGGATGCTCCGATGGAGGTGCATCTCATCCTGCTGGGCGCGCAGATCGCCCTGCTGGAGGGCATCGTCCTGACGAATGTGGAGGAGGGCAGGTACTTCCTCTCGGCAGCGCCCCTGAATCTTGGCGGCTGCGACGGCGCACCGTGCAGGGCGTTCCTGATGCGCTGACGCGGAATACGATGGAGGTGGAACGATGGAGCAATTGCTTGACTGCATCATGGAGCTGGGAGAACAGATGCTTCTCAGCGGTGCCGAGGTGCATCGCGTGGAGGACAGCCTGCAGCGGATGCTGGGCGCCTGCGGAACAAGGCGCACGGATGTGTTCATCATTCCGAGCAGCATGGTGGTGACGATCCACACGCAGGAGGGCGAGGTGCTGACACAGACGCGCCGCATTACTGGTTCCTCGATGGATTATGAAAGGCTGCACCGTCTCAATGCGCTCTCGCGCGAGATCTGTGAGAAGCGGCTGCCTCCGGAGGAGATCGTGCAGCGGCTCTGCGCGATCGAAGCCGCAAAGCCCCGTCCCGTCTGGACGGAGTATCTCTGCTACGCGGTGATCTCCGGCGCGTTCACGGCATTTTTCGGCGGAGGACCTGCGGAGGCAGGCATTTCCTTCGTGATCGGCGCCATCGTGCGCCTGATGATGGAGGTCGGCGACAGGACGATCCGGAACAGGATCTTCTCGAAATTCCTTGCCTCGCTGACCGCGACGGCACTGACGATGCTCTCGGTGCAGCTGGGGCTGATCCCCCATGCGGATCAGGTCATCATCGGCGCGATCATGACGCTGCTTCCGGGTATCGGTCTGACGACCGCGCTCAAGGAGCTGTTCATCGGTGACAGCATCGCCGGACTTCTGCGGACGATCGAGGCGTGCATCACGGCGCTGTCCATCGCGGCAGGCTACTGTGCCGTGGTATTTCTGGCAGGGGGTGTCGGATGATGGGTGCTGTATGGGTGCAGCTTGCGGCGTCGTTTGTCGGGTCGTTCTGCTTCGGGATCCTCTTCAACCTCAGGGGGATGCGTCTGGCGGCTTCCGCGGCCGGCGGACTGCTGTCGTGGGGATTGTTCCTGCTGCTCGACTGCTGGATCGCCAGCGAACCGTTCAATTACTTTGTCGTCGCGTTCGTGATCTCGCTGTATGCCGAGGTGATGGCGCGTCTGCTCCGGACACCGGCAACGCCCATTGTGACGACCTCGCTCATTCCTCTGATCCCCGGCGGCTCGCTGTATTACACGATGGCCTATGCCTTCGGCAGCGATTTTGAGCAGTTCCTTGCAAAGGCGGTATCCACGCTGCAGCTGGCCTCCGCGCTTGCGCTCGGCATCCTCGCGGTGACGGCACTGTCGCGGTTTGTATTCCGGAAGGGAAGGAACGCGGCCGCCCCGAGCTGCTGCTGTCCGGAAAAGGACTTGACAAGTCGTGGAAAATGATGTATAATCATAAGTAATCAAGAAAACCCGTGGGGGAGTAGCAAGCACTTCGGTGTAGCAAGTCAACATACTGATCGCCAAGGCGGTCTGGCTTGCTTTCAATTGCGAGACTCATGTGTCACTGCGCAAGCGATGCATGGAGTCACTGTACCCTTTTGATCCTGACCCAGGCATGGCGTGCGCCCTGCCTGGGTTTTTGTTATAGGAGGACGTTACAATGGAATGGAATGCAATGTTTTTTGTCAACAGTGTGCTGCTCGGCGTGGGACTGGCAATGGATGCCTTCTCCGTGTCCCTCGCCAACGGCCTGCAGGAGCCCGGAATGCGGCGCGGAAAGCTATGCACGATCGCCGGTGTCTTTGCATTTTTTCAGGCACTCATGCCGATGATTGGATGGATCTGCGTCCATACGATCGTGCAGTACTTCCGTTCGTTTGAAGCCATGATCCCGTGGATCGCGCTGGTGCTGCTGCTCTTCATCGGCGGCAAGATGCTGATCGAAGGCCTGCGCGGCGGGGAAGAAGAAACTGCGCCGCAGGGCGTTGGGCCCGCAGCGCTGCTCATGCAGGGTATAGCGACGTCGATCGATGCCCTGTCGGTTGGCTTTACGATTTCTGATTATGGCTTCGTGATGGCACTTGTCTGTTCCCTGCTGATCGCAGCGGTCACCTTCGGCATCTGCGCAGCGGGACTGCTGATCGGCAGAAAGTTCGGCACCAAGCTCGCCGGCAGGGCCTCCGTTCTCGGCGGCGCGATCCTGATCTTCATCGGCATCGAGATCTTCGTGCAGGGCGTGATCCTGTAAGAAACCGGCAGTTGAGGCAATACCGCACAAAGGACAGTGCGTCAGATGTGCAGCAGATTTTTCGTCAGATTGTTTAATGACGCATGCAGGCTTAAATCCGATGCCTGCATACCACTCATGCTCAAACAAGATCTGAACTCGCATTCGGGCATACTGGCGTATGTCAAGGGATTTTGGGGCAAGATTAAGCAGGCAGCCCAAATCTTTGATTTGGTGCTGATCGCTTATGCATAGCTGACGGAAAAGATGCAAACAGATGACGTGCTGAGCCGTCAGGCGGTCTTTGTGCGGTGTTGCCTTGATGCCCGCCGCAGGCGGCGTCTCCCCATAATTGCATGGAAGATCGATTCGTACCGGCGCCCTTCCCTCATTCCTCCCTGTAATTTTTTCAAAAAATATGTCAGATTCATTGACACCTACGGAAGCATATGGTATAATTATGATATATAGATGTCGGAATTATGAAAAAAATCCGACCAACAGAAAAAATATGTAATAAGGTGGGAATTGTGATGCGTTATCTAAAGGGAGTGACGGTGTCACTTGGCGTACTGATCGTTTCTTTTGTGATGATCCTTCTGTGGGGACAGTGGGATCCGGAGGCGTTCCTGATCGATGACAACAGGACGCAATGGTTTCCGGTGATGGAACGAGCCTATGCGGATTTTTTCCGGACGGGAAGTATGCCGGTTTATGACTTCTATCAGATGAAGGGCATGTCCATTGCCGACCCCGGCTATTACGGGATCGTCAATCCGCTGATGCTGCTGTCGTATGTGCTGTCGCATTTTGCAGGGCTGCCGTTTTCGACGATGACCATACATATCGGTCTGCTGTTCAGCCTCGGCAATGTCTGCTTCTACTGGTTCTGCCGGAGCATCGGCCGCAAATGGTGGGAGGCACTCCTCTGCACCGGCGCCTACGCCGGAATGTCTTCTGTATTTGCATTCGGCTACTGGTACTATGCCTTCAATAACTTTCTGTTCATTCCGCTCCTGCTGCTCGTGTTCTGGAAGAGCCGTGACCGGAAGCTCGGGTTTTTCGCCTGCGGTTCGGTGCTGGCACTGGAGATCTTGTTCGGCAATGTGCAGTATACCTGCTACCACTATATGCTGTTTGCGATGCTTTGCCTGATGTTCGTGCTGCTCGGAAAGAAGCGTTATATCGGCATATTCTTTTCCAATATCGCGGTTGCGGTCGGCCTTTCAGCGCCCTTCCTGCTGCAGCTGATGCGTTCCTCCGGAAGCTTCGGCGGCGGAGAATTCCACATCATGGACATCGGACTGTTGGAACTGCTGTTCGGCGCGCTGGTGCCCTGCGGTATTCTGCAGAAGCTCGGGATCCAGAACCTGCCGTTCAGTGACTCCGCCATGGACCGCGATGACTACACCTGGCTCTGGAACGGCGGCTTTGCAGCGTTCTGGCTGACGGTGGGCGTCGGTGCCGTGATCTGGCTCATCCGGAACAGAAAGCGCCTCACAGCACTCGATTTCAAGCAGGAGCGCACCCTGAAGGAATGGGGACGCTGCTTTTCGGACGCCGTGAAGAAATGGTATCATGGTACACTCGAACGCAGCGATGAGAGCCATCTTATGCTGCTGGGACTGCTGCTGTGCGTGTGGTTTTTCACCTCCTTCATTGCGGATGGTCTGGTGGCGTGGATCCTCGGTGCGATGCCCGTGATCAAGCAGTTCCGCTTCCTGTTCAAGTGTATTTTCATTCTGCAGCCGCTCACGGCAGTGCTGACGGTTGCCGCATGGCCCTATATCCGCGGCCGCATCAAAATGATCGCGGTTTCTGCCTGCTGTGTATTTGTCGCAGTGGGACTGCTCAATAATGCCTTTGTTACGGGCGATATCGTCCGCAGCTGCTTTACGGATGCGCATACCGCAACGCTCTCGGAGGAGCAGGAGCACGGCGCAGCCATCCTTCGCGGGCATACCCCCGATATGGATACCTACCGGTATATGACACTCCTCCAGACGGATGTGTATGTCACCCCCGAAACCTTCCATTATGACAATGCGTTCATGCGCAATTTCGCGACCACGATGGGGGTCTTTTCCCTCAGCGGCTATGAGATCTCCGCGCCGGAGGCACATCTGCAGCAGTTTGATGAGCTGTACGATTGCAATAACATCTACACACGCATGGTGAACTGCGGTATGGCATCTCATTTTGTGCAGAGTGCAGAATACCGTCCGGAGGAAACGGAGGCGCAGCTGATTTCGAACGCTGTCAGATATATCTTCGTACAGAAGCAGCAGGAGAACGTGCAGTTCTCCTACTTCACAGAGGGCTACGGCAATTGGGAGAAAACCGATTGCTATGCCAGAATCTCCGCAGTGCAGGAAGATCTGCTGGATACGGATTTCACCGCCCTCGTATGCGAGGCACTCGAATCATTGGAGCATGTCTCCATCGCCGAGGTGCGCTCCGTGAATGACTATTATGACGTGATCGTCCTTGACGGCGTGAACGGTCTCTGCACGGACGGCGAGGGCGCAGCACTTCCGCTGATGAGCCGCCGCATGGATACGATCTCCTTTGTGGCAGGCGGCGCGGCGTCGTACACCCTGTCCTTTGCCTATGAAGAGGGACTGACCGCATGGAGCGAGGATGTCTTCGGCATGCGCACCCCTCTGGAGATCAGTGCCGATGAGAACGGCGATACCGTCGTGCATGCGGACGGTCTGAAGAATACCACCATCTACCTGTCCTATCAGGATACCCTGAGTCTCATCAGCTTCGCCTTCGAGGGCGTGATCGTGCTGCTCTTCGGCGCGATGCTGCTGGGTCTGCTCAGAGAAGGGAGGAAACAGAGCAAATGACGATTATGATTCCCATGACCGGCTACGGCTCCCGCTTTGCCGCCGCCGGCTACAAGCAGCTCAAGCCCCTGATCCCCGTACAGGGCAAGCCCATCATCGAATGGATCGTGAAGGGCATGTACCCCGGTGAGACGGATTTCCTCTTCGTCTGCCGCGAGGAGCACCTGCGCACGATCCCTCAGATGGAGGAGACCCTCCGCGCGCTTGCACCGGAGGGCAGGATCTTTGCGATCTCCGACTGGGTGAAGAAGGGCCCTGTCTATGACGTGCTGCGCGCCGCCGGAGAGATCTCCGATGACAAGCCGTGCATCGTCAATTACTGCGATTTCTATATGGACTGGGATTACGAAGCCTTCTGCCGTGAGGCAGAAGCGCGCGGCTGTGACGGTGCGGTGCCCTGCTACAGCGGCTTCCATCCCCATCTGCTTCCGGAGAAGAATCTCTACGCCTCCTGCCTTGTGGACGAGGAGGAGAACCTCATTGA
Source organism: uncultured Ruminococcus sp. (assembly GCA_964472035.1). Lineage (GTDB taxonomy): Bacteria > Bacillota > Clostridia > Oscillospirales > Ruminococcaceae > UBA3855. The sequence continues at coordinate 17,906 of CAYYIT010000010.1, read as the reverse complement.
GATCCGCGAGAAATTTTCCTTCGAGCAGGACAAGACCAGGGCGCGGCATTCTCCGGGCGTGTATTATTTCCGGACGGGCGCGCTGCTCAAGACCTATTTCCAGAAGCAGGTAGACTGCGGTCAGGAGCTGAACGGCGAGCATTACGCGAGCCTTCCCTATAACTTCCTCGTGGAGGACGGCCGCAAGGTCTGGATCCCGGTGAATGTGAGGGCCTTCTGCCAGTGGGAACCCCTGAGGATCTGCAGGAGTATCTCTTCTGGACAGAGCTGACAAGGAGGTATGGCAAATGAATATTCTGATGCCGATGGCGGGCGCGGGCAAGCGCTTTGCCGATGCGGGCTACACGCTGCTCAAGCCCCTGATCCCGACCACCGAGCGCCGTGACGGAAAGCAGTACCCCATGGTGGTCTGTGCCATGCACGATGTCCTCGAATGTGCAGGATCGGACGCTGCTGCGATCTTTGTCATCCGTACGGATGACAGGAGTGATATCCGTCCCGTGATCCTGTCGCATTTTCCGGAGGCCGAGCTGATCGGTGTCGATCACCTCACCGAGGGGCAGGCATGCACCTGCCTGCTTGCAAAGGATCGGATCAACAATAACGAGCCGCTCTTCATTGCCGGCTGCGACAACGGCATGGTCTTTGACAGGGAGGCGTTCCGTAAGGCGTCCGGCGAAGCGGATGTGCTGGTGTTCACCTACCGGAATCACGAGGCGGTGCTGCGCAATCCCAATGCCTACGGCTGGGTGAAGGTCGGCGAGGACGGCACCCGCGTGACGGGCGTTTCCGTCAAGAAGCCGATCTCTGACGATCCGCTGCATGACCATGCGATCGTGGCATCGTTCTGGTTCCGCAGGGGTGCGGATTTCGTTCGCTGCGCCGAGGAGATGATCGCCGCGGATGATCGTGTGAACGGGGAGTTCTACGCGGATCAGGTGATCGCGTATTGTGTAAAGAACGGCCTTGATACGAGAGTTTTTGAGATAGAAAGATATATTGGATGGGGAACCCCCGAGGATTACGAAAATTATGAAAAAACACTTTCTTACTGGCGTGCATTTACCGACAGTCCAGCATTTATACCAGAGGATTGAGACGATTCTGAACCAGCCGCGGTGGTTTGCAGGACTTGTCGTTCTGCTGCTTGCCGTGAAGCTGCTCTGCATGGGGCTGTTTTCGTCCGATTATCAGACGGCCATGTTCGAGCCGTTTCTGGAGGAATTCCTCGATGGTTGGGCGGATGGCTGCTTCAACCCTTATCAGCACTATTATGAAAACAGGATGGAGATGAACTTCCCCTATCCGCCGGTCATGCTGCTGATCATGTCCGTGGGCAGAGGGCTTTGCATGCTGCTGCCGGACGTGCCGCTCGTGCTGCACAATATTCTGTTCAAGCTGCCGCTTCTGGCAATGGACTGCCTTGTGTTTGTGCTGCTCTGCCGGATGTATCCCGACAAACGCGTGACGGCGGCGCTTGTATACTTCGCGTCACCGCTGACGCTCTATGCAACGTTCATGCATACGCAGCTGGACATCATTCCGATGGCATTTCTGTTCCTGTCGATGGTGGGGCTGACAAAGGTACATACCAAGCGCCGGTTCTGCCTTTCCGCCTTCTTCATGGCGCTGGCATTGCTTTCGAAATTCCACATTGCTGCGATCCTGCCGCTTGTTGCCATTTACATTTACAAGCATTTCGGCCTTGCGAAAACCACCTCCTACTTTGCCGTCATTGCCGGCGTGGTGTTTGCCTGTCTGATGCCCTTTTACGGGCAGGGCTTCATCGAGGGCGTGGTGCTCAATTCCGCGCAGTCGGCACTGTTCACGCTGTACTTCTCCTACGGTGACCTCAAGCTCTATGTCGCACTGATCGCGGCGGCGCTGGTCTACCTCTATACGATGAACCTGAACTTCATCAACAGCGACCTGCTCTACGGAATGGGCGGCCTGATCTTCACGATTTTTCTGGCACTGTGCGCACCGATGCCGGGCTGGTATATGTGGGTCATCATTTTTCTGGCGGACTTCATCCTCCGTTCCAACGGCTATAAGCACACCATGCTCTGCTATGGGATGCTCCAGCTGCTGTACCTGCTGTATTTTGTGTGCTTCCACCGGACGGAGGACAATGTGACGGATCTGTACTTCCTGACAACGGACTGCAGCTTCCTCAAGATCGATATTCCTCAGCTGCGCAGCATTGTATTCACGATGCTGACCTCGAAGCTACTCTATATGATGTACCTGATGCATAAATTCTGCATCGCCGGCAACAGCATGTATGCGTTCCACAACCAGTCCTTTGTCATCGGTATCTGCGGTGACAGCGGTACCGGCAAGAGTACGCTGCAGGACAGCGTCAGCCGGATGTTCTCCCCGAAGAACTTCCTGCGCATCGAAGGCGACGGCGACCACAAATGGGAGCGCGGCGACCGGAACTGGGAGAACTACACCCATCTCAATCCGCAGGCAAACTACCTCTACCGTCAGGCAATGGACATCCGCCGCCTCAAAAACGGCGAGTCCGTCAAGCGTGTGGAATATGACCACAACACCGGTCACTTCACCCAGAAGAAGACCGTCTATCCCTGCCGCTTCATGTCCATCAGCGGCCTGCACATCTTCTATCTTCCGCAGCTGCGCAGCAACGTGGATCTGAAGATCTATACCGAGGCCGACGAGGACCTCCGGCTGCTCTGGAAGATGGGAAGGGATACGGCGCAGCGCGGTCACACCCGTGAGGAGATCCTCCGGCAGATCCAGTCCCGCTATGAGGACGCGCGCCGCTACGTCTATCCGCAGAAGGAATTTGCGGATATCGTTATCCGTTATTTTCTCGATGATCCGGAAACGCAGAGCGTCGGCATGGAGCTGAAGATCAGCACCATGATCGACATGGAGGGTGTGATCTCCGCCCTGCGCGAAGCCGGAGCGGAGATCTCCTACGAATTCTCCGAGGACTTCCGCCATCAGATCGTGGAATTCCGTCCCTCACAGAATGCATCGCTTGAGACGGAGGAGATCGAACAGCGCTTCGACGAGATCTTCGAGCATGGCTATGACATCCTCAGTGAGACCTTCGAGGCGGAGGATGTCTCCGACGGCGTCCGCAAGCTGGTACTCGTTCAGGCCATCCGCTCCAAGCTCAGAGGTGAAATATGATACGCGCAGTACTTTTTGATATTGATGACACCCTCTACCCCTATGCGCCCTGCAACGGTGCAGGGGAGGAGGGGATGCGTGCGGCGCTTTCCGCGATCACCGGAACGCCCCTGTCCGCACAGAAATTCGCGGAGCTGCTCTCCGCTGCCAAACGCCATGTCAAGACGCATACCGCAGGCACCGCTGCCTGCCACAACCGGATGCTCTATTCCCAGAGACTCTGCGAGCTGTGCGGCTGCTTTTCGGCGGCGCATGCCCTGACGGTGTACAACGCCTACTGGGATGCCTATCTTGCGCAGATGCAGCTCTTTGACGGCGCGCTTGCGCTGCTGCAGGACATCCGCAGTGCCGGTGTGAAGCTCGGCTTCTGCACGGATCTGACGGCGCACATCCAGATGCGCAAGCTCGTGCAGCTGGGCATTGCGGATATTGCCGATGCCATGGTGACAAGCGAGGAGAGCGGCGCCGAAAAGCCCGATCCGCGCTCCTACCGGCTGCTGCTGAAAAAGCTCGGTGTTTCGCCGAAGGAGGCCGTCATGATCGGCGATGATTACCGGAAGGATATCCTCGGTGCACAGTCACTCGGCATCCATACGATCCAGTTCGGAACGGACTGCCGCCATGTGCTTTGCGCCGGAGACTTCCGGACGCTCGCGGACATCGTGAAAGGAATGATGGCATGAAGCTTCCGGTACAATTACCAATGAAGGAGCTGCTGCGTTTTCTCGTGGGCGGCGGCTCGGCGGTGCTGGTGGATTTTCTCAGCTACCAGCTGCTCATGGCACTCGGACTCGGGATCAGCCCTGCCAAGGCGGTCTCCTATGTGCTGGGAGCCGCTGTCGGCTTCGTCATCAACAAGCTCTGGACGTTTGAAAGCAAGCAGTTCCGGCCGCTTGAGATCGTGAAATACATCATCCTCTACGCTGTTTCTGCACTCGCCAACACCCTTGTGAACAAGCTGGTACTGGGGTGGTTTGGCTGGAAGCTGTTTGCCTTCCTTGCAGCAACGGGCGTGAGCACTGTGATGAATTTCATTGGTCAGAAATTTTTTGTATTCCGTAAGAAGGAGGCGTGATCATGCAGTTTTCCATCGTGATCCCCTGTTATAATGAAAAGGAAAATCTTCCGCTTTTGCTCCGGCGTTTTGCCGCATGCATCGGCGAGCGAAAGGATGTGGAGGTCGTCCTCGTGGACAACGGTTCCACGGACGGCAGTGCAGAGGTGATGGATGCCCTCCTGCCCGATTATCCCTTCGCTGTGAAGGCATCCGTCGAGGTCAATCAGGGCTATGGCTACGGCATCCTGACCGGACTGCGTGCCGCGAAGGGCGATTTCATCGGCTGGACGCATGCCGACCTGCAGACCGATCCCTCGGATGTGCTGCATGCGGCGGATCTTGTCATTTCACGCAAGGGTGACAAACGCCTCTATATCAAAGGCAACCGCAAGGGCAGACCCTTCAGCGATACGTTCTTCACCTTCGGGATGAGCGTGCTGGAGCTGCTGCTGACCGGAAAATGGCTCCACGACATCAACGCCCAGCCCAATCTCTTCAGCCGTGAGTTCTTCCGGCAGTGGGAGAATCCGCCGCACGACTTCTCCCTCGACCTCTATGCCTTCTATATGGCAAAGAAAAAAGGGCTGGAGATGGTGCGATTCCCCGTGCGATTCCCCGAACGCATCCACGGCAGCTCCAAGTGGAACACCGGCCTGAAGGCCAAGTGGAAGTTCATCAAGCGAACTGCCGGCTACAGCATCAAGCTCAAAAAGAACGGAGTGAGATAAATGCAGTATATCTGTCACAGAATCAATCAGGCAGCCGGACTTGCGGACATTCCGGTGCAGTACGGCGCGGAGATCGACCTCAGGGACGGACTGGACGGCAGGATCTATCTGCAGCACGATCCCTTCACACCGGGGGAGGATTTTGAGGAATACCTGAAATCCTACCGACACGGTACACTGATCCTCAATGTCAAGAGTGAACGCATCGAGGAGCAGGCGCTTGCCCTTGTGCAGGCTGCCGGTGTGCGCGAGTACTTCTTCCTCGACAGCTCCTTTCCGATGATCCATCTGCTCTCCCAGAAGGGGATCACCGATACCGCCCTGCGCTTCTCGGAGTTCGAAGGCCTCGACACCATCCGCACGATGGCAGGGAAGGCCAAGTGGGTCTGGGCGGACTGCTTTACAAAATGTCCGCTGACCGCGGAGAATACGGCCGAGCTGAAAGCCCTCGGCTACCGCATCTGCATCGTCTCGCCGGAGCTGCAGGGCAGACCGGAGGACATCACAGCGCATGCGCAGTACCTTAAGGAAAACGGCATCCTTCCGGATGCCATCTGTACCAAGGCACACAACCTGCCGCTCTGGCAGCAGTATTTTGCATAGGGAGGAAACGCCATGGAATTTGATCTGCAATTTGCACGGGAGCTTTCCTTCCTTTCGAAGCTCTCCGGACAGGATGAACGACTGGTGCAGGCCGGCGGCGGCAATACCTCCGTCAAGCTCGATGACCGGTACATGCTCGTGAAGGCATCCGGCTTCCAGCTGACGGATGTGACCGAGCGCAGCGGCTATGCAGTGGTGGATTACCGCCGCATTGTGGAGATCTTTGAGGAGGGCGAGGTCGATGATGCCCGTGAGCAGGCAATTCTCTCCGAGACCCTCATCGAAGGCGGCAGACCATCGATCGAGACCTTCCTGCATTCTGTGACGCAGCGCTGCACGAGCCATACCCATCCGCTGGGCGTGACCATGTATGCTGCGCGCGAGGGCGGTATGGAGGCGCTGCAGGAGATGTTCCCGGAGGCGGTCATGGTCGGCTACGCAACACCCGGCATCAAGCTTGCCAAGAAATACTATGCTGCCGTGCAGAACCGACCCGACAGACGCCTGATCTTCCTGAAGAATCATGGCATGATCGTCAGTGCGGATACGCTCGAGGAGACGGTGCGTCTCCAGCAGGAGGTCATCCGCAGGGTGGATGCCTCCCTCGGTCTCGATACGAAGGCGGTGGAGACCGGACAGCGTCTCTTTACGGCGCTGCAGGCGCTCCAGCCCGGACTGATCGCGTACCGCGTGACTTCCGCAGCAGCAGCGGAGGCCGCTGCCAAGGCCGGCGGTGCGTGGGGACACGCCTATTCTCCCGACTGCGTGGTCTACTGCGGCAGTCGGATCGCAGTGATGGATGAGGATTTTTCCGCTTCGCTGCGCCGTTATCAGGAACAGTATGGGATGGTGAAGGCCGTCCTTGCGGACGGGTACCTGTTCGCCGTTGCGGAGAATGTGAAGGCGGCGCGGGATATTGCCTGCATGCTGGATTTCACCGCGCAGGTCTTTCTCTCCGGCGGTGATCTGCTGGAGCTGGAGGACGCGGAACGGAACTTTCTCCTGAATTGGGATGCGGAAAAGTACAGGGCAGCGATGAAATAAACGATCACAGGGCGGCAGAGGGATCTGCCGCCCTTAGCTTTAATCAAGGAAGCGTGAATAAGCCCTATATAGGATCTGGGAGCGAGCGAAGCAAAGCTCCCAGGGCGGGGTAGGGTGCGGCAGCACCCTACTCAAATACCCCCTCCCTTTAGGGAGGGGGGAGGGGGCGGGCAAACTTCGAAGCCACTTCCCTCTTTGAAAAAATGTTTGACAAATCTACTTTTCCATGTTAGAATAGAATAGGAACGTATGTTCTAACAAAGAAAAGGAAGGTGAAGCCATGATACTCAATCAGGCAAAGGACATCCGTCTTGGAGCAACGCCCGTGCAGAGGGTTTACCACAGGGGACAGGTGATCTGGGAGCGCGAGAGCGACCAGTGGATGCCGGAAATGGCAGGTGTGACGGATTATTTTGATTACCGTCAAGGCCTGACAGCACAGGGCTGGGAGAATCTCGGCGGCGGCACGGACATCAGCTGGACGGGCATGGAGATCCAGCCGGACGGCGCCGCAGGCGTCCGCGGAACGGCGCAGAGCTTCGGTGCATTCACTTCGGCATATGCGCCATCCCGAACAGTCTATGCCGTGTTCCGGACCGATCCGGTCGGATATACCCAGAGCAATCCGATCATTGTGGGTTCTGTCGGACAGTGGGGCGTGAACGGCGGATTTTTCAGCATTCAGATCGAGGGCTATGCCGCAGCGGATACGATCGGTTCCGACCAGTGCGGCATCGGCATTGCCTCGACGGTCACATCGGAGGTCTACCATGTTGCGGCGCTGACGCGAACCGAGGGCGGTCTGAACACGCTGTATGTGGATGGTGTGAAGTGTGGAACACTGCAGAACAGCCGTGCCTATGGCGATGCTTGGGCAGTGGGACTGCTGCGTGATGCAGCCGGAACGATCCTTGCAGGTCCGGGTGTACTCCAGCACATCCGTATGCTGGCGATTGCGGACTGCGCCCATACGCAGGAGCAGATCGCAGCCAACTCCGAGTGGCTGCAGCGGCATATGATCGGGTAAACGGGGCAGGTTTTGTGAAATTTGCCCTCCCCCTAACCCCCTCCCTAAAGGGAGGGGGAAATAGGGCGGGGTGCTGCCGCACCCCGCCCCCGCCCTGGGAGCTTTGCTTCGCTCGCTCCCAGACCCTTGTTATGATACTTTTGGTTTGCCCTCACGGTTCATCCACGCCCCCGTTCGGCGGATGGCAGCGCAGGATCCTCCGGATGCCGCGCAGCACGCCCTTCGGGACGCCGTATTTCAGGATCGACTGCTTCATGTACTCCGAACAGCAGGGCGTGAACAGACAGGATGCCCGGATGCACGAGGGCGCGTACTTCTGGTAGAGCAGAATGAGCGTCAGCAGGAGCTTCTTGCCGAAGCAGTACAGATAGACGAGGATCACGCAGACCACGACCGCGCGGAATGCCTCCTCCGGAAGGGAGAGCTTCCAGTACAGCGCGCGCGTCACAACGACGGGGATCGCAGTGAGGACGGCTGCGGCAAGCAGACGCAGGACATCCGGCAGGACGGATTCCTCCGGACGGTGAACGGGATGGGACATGGGCTGACGCCTCCTTTCTGCATGGAATGGACTGCTTCTATTATACAGGAAAGCGGCGGCTCTGTCAATCTTGCTCTTGCATTTTTTTCGATCAGGTGCTATACTGAAAAAAACTTTCCAAAGCATCCAATATTTTTCCGTTTCAGTTGTTATATAAGTACAAGGCGGTTTGCGCCGCAAAAACTGGAGAGGAGTTTTACTTATGAAATTGACAAAAATCACAGCAGCCCTTATGGCAATGACCATGCTCACCGGCGGCATGACCGCATCCGCAGACGACAGCTACGGAAAATTCGTTTTCGGCGAGGATAATTTCCGGTTCACCAATAATGGCAATGCCTTTGGTGAGAACTATTACCTGACCGATGCGGACGGAGCGGCATTGCAGGAGAATCTTTCCAACACCGAGCTGCGCAGAGTGGAATGCTTCCTCGATAACTTCAGCACATGGGGCGGCAGCTGCTACGGCATGTCGGCAGTTTCCCTCCTTGCGTGTTATGACCTGATCGATTATGGCAAGTACCGCACCTGGGATCTGCTTACGAAGGAAGGACCTGCGGTGTCCCTCTATGACCTGACGCTGGAAGGCGGCATGGAGAAATATACCAAGCCCACCGAGGAAACAGTGTCCCTCATCAATTACTATATGTTAACGCAGTTCACCGATGCGGTACGGCAGCATGACGCTTCGCAGCAGTTCATGACCGAGTGGGAGAGGATCGAATACCTCATTGACATCACTTCCGACGGCAGCCCTGCGATGATCGGCTTCTTCGGGTATTTCAACGGCGGCACTAAGAGGAGCGGCCACGCCATCAATGCAGTCGGCAATACCGAATACGGCGACTTTACCGTATCCGAATGGGTCGCAGATCCGGAGACCGGAGAGGCTTACCAGAGGGAGACGCACTTTGACGCGCGCATCCAGATCTACGACTGCAATATTTCGGATGCGCTCAGTCATATTTATGATACAGAGGGAAATCTGATCGCCACGGAGCAGATCAAAGCTGACGACCAGTGGATCTACCTCGACACCGAGAAGCAGAGCTGGTACATGCCCTATTACCGGATCGGCTCCGAGAACGGCGGCAGCCTTGTTGCGCAGGGGGATCCTGCCCTCGTGAACGCAACCGGTCTCCTCGAAGGCACGGAGGAATATGTCCGCGAGGAGGATTTCATCGCCATTCTGAGCTGTGACAGCTTCAACGGGGAACACAGCGTTACCCAGATCGACTACGCGGACGGCGCGTGGTCGGATGCGCAGGAGATCACTGCCGAGATCGTGGACGGCGCGTCGTACCTTGGCGCGAGCATCACCGACAGCGCATGGCAGTACACCCTCAGCGACGGCGAGAGCGGCTATGTTCTGCGCACGGGTGCAAACGAAGATCTCGACCTTGCGATGGATTACGAAAACTGTCTGCTCATTGCGGACAGCTCCGCAGGCTCTGAGGCGGTTTTCCATCCGGATGGCTACATGGAGCTGAACGGTACGGACAGCGACTACGCCTTCGAGATGGTCTGGAATGAGGGTTACTACACCGGCAGCTGGTACAGCTTCAGTGTTTCCGGCAATGCGGACAGTGCGTCCCTCCAGAAGCTGGAGTACGGCTACATTCTGACCGCGGACAATTTTGAGAATGTCACTGCCTTTGCGCATAACGACAATGCACAGGCGAATCTGACCTTCTCGACCGATGCAGACTCCGTTCTGCTGTACGAGGTGAACGAAACGACCCTCGCCGCAGCCATTGACTCCGACGGCGACGGCACTTATGATGAAACTATTGCGCAGACCTCCCATCTCGGTGACCTTGACTACAGCGGCAGCGCGGATGCAACCGATGCCGCAGCAATTCTCGTTGCGGCAGCAAATCAGGGCTCCGGTGCAGCAAGCGGACTGACGGACGAACAGAAGGTCTACGCGGATGTGAATAATGACGGCGCCTTCGATGCGACCGACGCCGCCCTCGTGCTGGAGTACGCAGCCTATGCAGGATCGGGCGGAACGCTCACGATCGAAGAATATCTCAGACAGGGATAAGGAGGAACTACCATGCAATTGAGAAAAATCACTGCGGTATTTGCGGCGATTGCAATGCTGACAGCGCCGCTATCAGCATCTGCTGCTAATGGAGAATTTGTGATGTATCGGGATAATTTCATGATACCCAATGGAAATAACCTGGGTCCCCGCAACTACCTGACAGAGGAAGACCATGCCGCATTGCTTGCAAACTTTCAGAATACGGAGAAGTACACAGCGAACCTTGCGCTGCAAATTGAATCCGGCGGAGCGTGCTATGGTATGGCGGCGATTTCTGTACTTTCCGCCAATGGAATGGTAGATGCAGAATTGCTGGATGAGCGTTTGATTGATCATGAATATCTCGACGCTGACTGGAACTCTATTAGTCAACTCTGCTTGCCAAGAGAATTTGGCGCACCGTATAATGTGCCTGAAAGAATTACTTCCTACATCAATTATAGTATGCTTACTCAAGCAACAGATGCAGTTCGACAACTTCATGCATATCAGATGTATGCTATGACTGATACAGAACGATTGCAATATCTTGTGGAATGTGCTGAAACTGATATGGCAACAATGTTTGTTGTAAATGGATATCTTTTTGAGCTCGACTACCGTCAGATACATGCAGTAGTAGCAACAGGTGTGGAATACGGAACCTACGAAGTGGATGGGAAGACATACGATGGATGCCTTCTGGTCTACGATAGTAATGTTATGACTATGGAAGCATGGGCAAATCTGTATTTCAACACCTCCGATTGGTCATGGACAATGCAGGGTATGGGCGTGACCAGTGAAACTGCCTTTGTTGACGGAATCACAAACGACATAGAACTCATCAACCACGCGGGGCTGATGTATCAGACTGAATATACCTCTAAAAATGAGTTCCTCGGTGTACTTGTCACCAATGAGCTGGATTCCGACTATACTGTTTCCAAGGCGGCTCTCTCCGGTGATTCCTGGGATTATACCAATGAATCCAACAATGCGATGAGGGAAACAATTAACTTCTATCCTGACTGTGTGGCAAGTGCTGCGAAGAACTTCCTTACCCCCGATACGGACTCAGGCTATGTTCTTGATCTTGAGACAGCGCAGACACTCGACGCTGCAATGTACTATGAGGACAGCCTTATGCGTGCACAGGCTGGGAATGCGTCACAGTTTGTAGCGGAGCCTTCCGGCTATATGGCGATTTCCGGCGAAGATTCGGAGTATCTCTTTGACATGGTATTCAACGATGGATATTTGTGTACGGACTGGTACCAGATGAGCGTCAGCGGTACCGCGGATACTGCCAGCCTGCAGAAAACCGAGGAAGGCTACATCCTTGCTGCTGATAACCTGCAGGAAATCACAGTGAATGCCAAGAACGACACCGTTGCAGCCATGCTTTCGTTCTCTGCTGATGCGGACTCCGTCCTGCTCTATGAGATTGACGAATACACCATTGGTGCGGCAGTGGATACGGACGGCGACGGCAGCTATGACGAGACCATCGCGCAGACCTCCCATCTCGGTGACCTTGACTACAGCGGCAGCGCGGATGCGACCGATGCGGCAGCAATTCTCGTTGCGGCAGCCAACAAGGGTGCCGGACAGGCAAGCGGTCTGACGGAGACACAGAAGTCCTACGCCGATGTGAACGCCGACGGCACCTTCGATGCGACCGACGCTGCCATCGTGCTGGAGTACGCGGCGTATGCTGGTTCCGGCGGAACGCTGACGATCGAGGAATATCTCAGACAGGGATAAGGAGGAACTACCATGCAATTGAGAAAAATCACTGCGGTATTTGCGGCGATTGCAATGCTGACAGCGCCGCTATCAGCATCTGCTGCTAATGGAGAATTTGTGATGTATCGGGATAATTTCATGATACCCAATGGAAATAACCTGGGTCCCCGCAACTACCTGACAGAGGAAGACCATGCCGCATTGCTTGCAAACTTTCAGAATACGGAGAAGTACACAGCGAACCTTGCGCTGCAAATTGAATCCGGCGGAGCGTGCTATGGTATGGCGGCGATTTCCATGCTCTCTGCCAATGGTATGGTGGATGCAGAGGCGCTGGATGAGCGTCTGATTGACAATGAATATGTTGACTCTGACTGGCATTCTATCAGCCTGCTTAGTTGTCCAAAAGAATTTGGCGCACCCTATGAGGTTCCTGCAAGAGTAACTTCCTACATCAACTACAGTCAGCTCACACAGGCAACGGATGCCATCCGTCAGAATACTGCTTGGCAGAGATATCAGATGTCGGATACGGAGCGGCTGCAATATTTGGTAGAATGTGCCAAAAACGGACAAGCAACCATTTTTAATGTGAACGGATTCCTATGGGAACTGGACTATCGCCAGATTCATGCGGTGGTGGCGACTGATGTTGAATATGGAACCTATGAATGTGAATGGGATGGTAAGACCTATGATGGATGCATCAAGGTCTATGACAGCAATATCATGAGCATTTACGATTGGTCAAATCTGTATTTTAATACTTCCGACTGGTCATGGACGCTGTATGGTGCTTTGGGTGTAACCAATGAAACTGCTTCTATTGAATGTGTCAACAATGATGTCAATCTCATTAACCATGTCGGTCTCATGTATCGGACGGAATACACCTCTGAAAATCCGTTCCTTGGTGTGTTTGTCACCAATGAGCTGGATTCCGACTATACCGTTTCCAAGGCGGCACTATCCGGTGACTCCTGGGATTATACCAATGAAACCAACGATGCAATGAAGGAAACTGTTGCTTTCTATCCTGACTGTGTGGCAAGTGCTGCGAAGAACTTCCTTACCCCCGATACGGACTCAGGCTATGTTCTTGATCTTGAGACAGCGCAGACACTCGACGCTGCAATGTACTATGAGGACAGCCTTATGCGTGCACAGGCTGGGAATGCGTCACAGTTTGTAGCGGAGCCTTCCGGCTATATGGCGATTTCCGGCGAAGATTCGGAGTATCTCTTTGACATGGTATTCAACGATGGATATTTGTGTACGGACTGGTACCAGATGAGCGTCAGCGGTACCGCGGATACTGCCAGCCTGCAGAAAACCGAGGAAGGCTACATCCTTGCTGCTGATAACCTGCAGGAAATCACAGTGAATGCCAAGAACGACACCGTTGCAGCCATGCTTTCGTTCTCTGCTGATGCGGACTCCGTCCTGCTCTATGAGATTGACGAATACACCATTGGTGCGGCAGTGGATACGGACGGCGACGGCAGCTATGACGAGACCATCGCGCAGACCTCCCATCTCGGTGACCTTGACTACAGCGGCAGCGCGGATGCAACCGATGCCGCAGCAATTCTCGTTGCGGCAGCAAATCAGGGCTCCGGTGCAGCAAGCGGACTGACGGACGAACAGAAGGTCTACGCGGATGTGAATAATGACGGTGCCTTCGATGCGACCGACGCCGCCCTCGTGCTGGAGTACGCAGCCTACGCAGGCTCGGGCGGAACGCTTGGCTTTGAGGAATATATCGCGCAGGCATCCGCCTGATGCGGCGCACAAAAGGGCGCTCTGCAAGAGGGCGGGTCCGAGGGTGCGGCAGCACCCTCGCAATGTGGCCCCTCCCCCTTTGGGGGAGGGGTTGGGGTGGGGGCAGTTCCGGCTGTGCCATCCTCGGAAAAGCGCATCTTAACAAAAAGGGCATCCCTTCGAACAGGGATGCCCTTGCGTTGTTATGGTTCGTCCTGCGAGGACGTGCTGGCGGTGTTCCACTCCACAAAGCCGTAGCTTTCAAGGATCTGGAAGAACTTCGCGAGCCGCTCGTAGGTCGGCTTTGCACGCTCACCGAAATGTTCCTCCATGGGTGCGCCCATGTCCATGATGCGGCGCTCACCGTCGATCATCGGCCAGACAAAGCTGCCGATCTCGTCGAGGTGGATGTGGGAGACCTTCGGTTTTTTCAGGAGCTTCTGCGCAATGCGGTTCATCAGCCCCTTGTTCTCGATGTCGAGCGTCACAATGCCGGTTTCGTCCGCTGACCATGCGATCCATTCCGGACGGACGGGACAGCGTTCGAGGTAGTTTTCTTCGGGTTTCTGCTTACTTTTCATTCTTCGCAGCACTCTTTCCGCGCTTCTTCCAGATGGAGAACTTGAGCAGGGTCAGGATGATCAGACCGAATACCACAAGGCTGCCGATCTGGGTAACAACTGCCGGAAGACCGAGCTTTGCAGAGAGATCGATATACTTGTCCACACCGAAGATCGCAAGGACTGCCAGCAGGATGCCGACCAGACCCTCACCGGCGATCATACCGGAGCAGAACAGGATGCCGTCGTTGGTGATGTCCTTCTTCTTGGCCTCGTCGCCCTTCATCTTGTCGAAGATCAGACGAACGATACCGCCCACGAGGATGCAGGCATTGAGCTGTACCGGCAGATATACGCCGATCGCGAAGGGAAGTACCGGGATGCCGATCACTTCTACCAGAACGGCAATGAATACGCCTACAAATACCAGACCCCACGGCAGATCCGCACTCATAACGCCCTCGATGATCATCTTCATCAGGGTTGCCTGCGGTGCTGCGAGCTGGTCGGAGCCGAAGCCCCATGCATTATCGAGGAGGTACAGGGTACCGCCGATCGCGAGTGCGGAGGCGATAACGCCGAGTACCTCACCGATCTGCTGCTTCTTCGGAGTGGAACCCAGCAGGTAGCCGGTCTTCAGGTCCTGGGAAGTGTCGCCGGAGATCGCGGCAACGATGCAGATGATGGAGCCGATCGCGATGGCTGCGGAGTAACCTGCGGCACCGGTCATGCCGGTTGCCTTCAGGATCAGTGTGGAGATCAGCAGAGTTGCGATCGCCATACCGGAAACGGGGTTGTTGCTGCTGCCGACCAGACCTACCATACGGGAGGATACGGTCGCAAAGAAGAAGCCGAATACCACGATGATGATCGCGCCCAGCAGATTAACGGGAATTGCAGGGATCAGCCAGATTGCCAGAGTCAGGACTGCGATGACGCCCAGAACGATCTTCATGCTCAGATCCTGTGCGGTACGTTCCTGGGAAACAGCGGACTTGCTGCCCATGCCCTTTACGGCATCACGGAAGGTACGGATGATCAGGGGCAGGGACTTGCAAAGGCTGATGATACCGCCGGCTGCCAGTGCGCCTGCGCCGATGTAGCGGATGTAGGAGCCCCAGATGCCGCCTGCGCCGTCCGCTGCGTAGATCTCAGCGATGGACTCGGTGCCGGGATAGATCACAGCGTCGCCGCCGAACATGACGATCAGCGGGATCAGAACCAGCCAGCTGAGCACGCCGCCGGCAAACATGTAGGAAGAAATACGGAAGCCGCAGATGTAGCCGACGCTCATTACCGCCGGATAGATCTGGGTGCCAATCTCGCCGGCAAAGCCCTTCACACGGAGGGAAACCTCACCGGGAACAGCCTTCAGGCCGTCAATGATAAACTTGAACAGTGCCGCAAAGCCCATACCTGCAAATACAGTGGAAGCATTTGCGCCGCCCTCTTCGCCGGCGAGCAGAACCTCTGCACAGGCCGTGCCTTCGGGATAGGGAAGTGTGCCGTGTTCCTTGACGATCAGGGCATTACGCAGGGGGATCATAAAGAATACGCCCAGCAGGCCGCCGATCATGGCGATCAGAGCGATCTCGATGATGCCGGGCTTTTCCATGCCCTCAGCACCTTCGGCTGCCCAGAGGAACAGTGCAGGGATCGTGAAGATCGCGCCTGCTGCAACGGATTCACCGGCGGAGCCGATGGTCTGTACGATGTTGCTCTCCAGAATGGAGTTCTTCTTCATGATTACGCGGATCACGCCCATTGCGATAACCGCAGCGGGGATGGAAGCCGATACGGTCATTCCGACACGCAGACCAAGGTACGCATTGGCTGCGCCGAATACCACGGCGAGGATGATGCCCATGACGATGGACGTTACCGTAAATTCCGGCGTTATCTTTGACGCAGGAATGTACGGCTTGAATTCTGTGTTATTTTTCATAACCGCCTCCAAACTTGTCAAAATGACATAATATTAGTTTAATTGTAACATATTCCGACAACAAAATCAAGGGAAATACCGACCAAAGCGAACAGGTATTTTTTGTGCAGGTGGTGCAAAAGATCCCTCCCGGATAATCGGGAGGGATTGAAAATGCATGTGTGCAGTTATTTCATGCGCCTGAGGACTTCGCAGAGGTAGTCCCAGGTGCGCTGTGCGGAGGCAAGATTCAGGCGTTCCTTGGGGGTGTGGATGTCTTCGATATCCGGACCGAAGGAGATGGCGTCGGCGTTTTCGATCTTCTTGGTGAAAATGCCGCATTCCAGACCTGCGTGGATCGAGGACACCACCGGCTCCTTGCCGTAGAGATCGCAGAAGGTCCGTACCATCAGGTCGCGCAGGGGGGATTCCTCGCGGTATTCCCATGCCGGATAGTCGGCATCCAGTACGGCGGTACCGCCGTAGCGCTCGGCGAACGCAGTGACCTCCGCTGCGAGATCCTCCTTGCCGGAGGCGGAGTTGCTGCGGATGAGGAAGGCCGTGCGCAGCATATCACCGTCGAGCGCAAATACGCCCATATTCAGCGAGGTCAGCACAACGGGCGGAATGCTCCGTGTCATGATGGTGGGGCCTGTGGGGGCATTGGCAAGAAAGTCAAGGATTTTGTCCGAGGTTTCCTCATCGTAGAAGTACGGCGGCGTTTCCAGCTTTTTGATGGAGAAGAGGAGATCGGGGTCTGCTTCTCCACCAAGTCCTGCATGATTGCACAGATCAATATTTTTTGCAAGAAGATCGAAGCAGTCAGTTTCCGTGCCGATGATGACGGCTGCATTCTGTGGAATGACATTCTGCTTGCCGCCGCCGGTGATGCTGGCAATACAGAAATCAGGATTTCCCTCCACATATACCAGCGGGTGGCAGAGTATTTTGAACGCATTCAGTCTGCCCTTACCGATGTCCACGCCGGAGTGACCGCCGGTCAGGCCGGAAACGGAGATCTCGTAGGCATACGGCAGCTGCTTTGCCGGTGCGGTCAGAGGAATATCGCAGTGCGCGGTGATGCCGCCGGCACAGCTCACGGTGAGTATGCCCTCTTCCTCGGAGTCGATGTTGAGGATGGTATTGCCGCTGAGGTAGGAGGCTTCCAGCTCCTCCGCGCCGAACATGCCGGTCTCTTCATCACGGGTGATGACGCATTCCAGCGGCGGATGGGGGATATCGTCGGAATCGAGCAGTGCAAACATATAGGCAATGGCAATGCCGTCATCACCGCCGAGGGTGGTGCCGTCCGCCCAGAGCCATTCGCCGTCCGTGCAGAGGGTCAGGCCGTCCTTGGAAAGATCCTTGGTGCATTCGGGGGTCTTTTCGCAGACCATGTCCATATGTCCCTGCAGGATCACGGGCTTGCAGTGCTCGTAGCCGGGTGTACCGCTTGCCCAGATGATGACGTTGCCGCCCTTGTCAAGTACGGCCTTCAGGCCGCGTGCAGCGGCAAAATCCAGACAGTACTGCGCGATCTGCGCGGTGTTGCCGGAGCCGTGGGGAATGGCAGCGATTTCTCTGAAAAAGGCAAAGACCTTTTCGGGTCTGAGGGAATCGAGTGTGTTCATGGGGGTTCCTCCGTTCAAATTCATTACTTCCTAAGGCAATACCGCACAAAGGACAGTGCGTCAGATGTGCAGCAGATTTTTCGTCAG
>CAYYIT010000009.1:24841-55023 GCA_964472035.1 uncultured Ruminococcus sp. | reverse complement strand
CCAGCCCTGCGCCAGAGGCGCAGTGGCTGGACGGGACTTTTTCGACAGACTGAAAAGCCGCACCCATCTGCGGTGCGGCTTTACAATTATGTTATTGTTCTGCAAGCACATTGGCAAGGCGCACGAGTGCCTGCATGTCCAGCGCTTCAATACGGGCATTGGCTGGGATCTCCGCAGCCGCGAAGATCTCCTGCATGCGCGCCTTCGGGATGCCAAGTCCCCCTGCCAGCACGCCGGAGAGCTGCTTTCTTCTCTGGGAAAAGCCCGTCTTCACCATCCGGAAGAACAGCGCTTCATCCGTCACCTGCCATTTTTTCTCCTTATGGAGCGTGATCTGGATCACGGCGGAATCCACATTCGGCGCCGGCATGAAGCTGCCGCGCGAAACACCGAACAGCTGCTTTGCCTCGCCGTAATAGGCGACTGCAACGGAGACCGCACCGGATTCACGGCTGCCGATGGGCGCACAGAGGCGCTGGGCAGCTTCCTTCTGCACCATGACGGTAATAGTCTCGATGGGAAGTCGTTCCTCCAGAAGGCGCATGATCATGGGGGACGTGATGTAGTACGGGAGATTTGCGCAGACTGCAACGCGCAGGCCTTCGAATTCCTCGCGGATCAGGGCGGCAAGGTCATACTTCATGGCATCGCCGTGAACGACCTTCACATTGTCAAATTCCGCGAGAGTCTCCTCTAAAATCGGGAACAGGCGGTCATCCAGCTCCACCGCTCTGACCTTATCCGCCCGCTTTGCAAGCTCGGCAGTCAGCGTTCCCACGCCGGTGCCGATCTCCAGCACACCGAAGCCGGGGGCGGCATTGCCCATCTCGGCGATCTTCGGGCAGACGCTGGGATTGATCAGAAAGTTCTGTCCCAGTGCCTTTGAGAAATGGAAGCCATGGCGTTCCAGCAATTGTTTCACATATCCGATATCAGTCAGCTGCATGCTGCACCTCCTAATTCCTTCATGATCGCCTCCGCACAGCGAATGCCGTCCACTGCCGCGGAAGTAATGCCGCCCGCGTAGCCGGCGCCTTCGCCGCAGGGATAAATACCCTTCACGCCGACACTGCAATAATCCTCACCGCGAAGCATCCGCACGGGCGAAGAGCTTCTCGATTCCACGCCGGTGAGCAGGGCGTCGGGGCTTGCAAAACCGCGCAGGCGTTTGTCCATCTCACGGATGCCAAGACGCAGGGTCTCGCACATGAAGTCCGGCAGATACTGATCGGGGGACGCAAAGTGCGTTCCCGGTGTATAGGTCGGCTTTACACTGCCAAACGCAGTGGATTCCTTCTGCTTGAGGAAATCTCCCACACGGATCACGGGGGCATGGTAATTGCTGCCGCCTGCACGGAAGGCCGCCTCCTCGATCGACCGCTGTAGGTACATGCCCGAGAGCGGGTGATCATCGGGGAAATCGCTTGTATTCATACCGACGAGCAATGCGCTGTTGGCATTTTTGCCGTCACGGGCAAAACAGCTCATGCCGTTTACGGCAAGTCGGCCCTCCTCGGAGGCTGCCGCCACGACCTCACCGCCCGGGCACATGCAGAAGGTATAGAGACTCCTGCCGTTCGGCAGATGCACAGCGAGCTTGTAGTCCGCTGCGCCGAGCGCAGGATGCTCTGCGAATGTTCCGTAAAGCGTGCGGTTGATCTCGCGCTGGAGATGCTCAATGCGCACGCCCATCGCAAAGGGCTTCTGCGCGAGCGGAATGCCGCTTGCATGCAGGGCTTCCAGTGTGTCCCTTGCACTGTGTCCGAGGGCGAAAACGGCGCAGCTTGCAGGGAATTCACGCTCCTCGCCGTCCTCGATGCAGCGGATGCTCTCAAGGACGCCATCCTTCTGCGTAAAGCCGGTCATGCGTGTGCGGAAATGGATCTCTCCGCCCATCGCCTGGATCTTCCGGCGCAGATTCCGTACGGTTTCCGTCAGCTTGTCCGTGCCGATATGGGGCTTTGCCTGCCAGAGGATCTCCTCCGGCGCACCGCATTCCGCGAAGGTTTCCAGCACGAAACGGATCCGAGGATCCTTGATGCCGGTATGGAGCTTGCCGTCGGAGAAGGTTCCGGCACCGCCCTCGCCGAACTGGATATTGCACTCGGTATCCAGAATGCCGCTGGTGCGGAATTCCTTGACGATGCGTACTCTGTCCTCCACGGCACAGCCGCGCTCCAGAACGATAGGACGCAGTCCGGCCTTGGCAAGGACGTACGCCGCAAACATTCCGGCTGGGCCGAAGCCGACGATGACGGGGCGCTTCGGGCTGCGGCAGATCGGCACACGATAGCGCTTGTCCTGCACGGGAAGGATGTCCTTGTTTCCGGAAAAGCGTGACAGGAGCTGGCGTTCCTTCGGCACCTCGACATCCAGCGTCATCAGAAAGACGATGGCATCGCGCTTGCGCGCATCTACGGAACGGCGGTGGATCCGCAGCTTTGTGATCTGCCTTGCCGGAATCTGCAGTCTGCGTCCGGCCGCCTTATAGAGATCCGCCTCCCTGTAGTCGAGGGGCATGCGGATATTCTGCAATCGAATCATGGAAACACTTCCTTTCTCAATTCTGCGCGGCAATGTGCCGTGCCGCATGCACACCGCTTGCCCATGCCCAGTGGAGGTGATAGCCGCCGCAGAGGCTGTGCACATCGGCAGCCTCGCCGACGATGTACAGCCCCGGATGCCGCTTCACCTGAAGATGTTCATCGAGCGCATCTCCGGAAACACCTCCGGCAGTTGCCTGCGCCTGTCTCCAGCCGGCAAGTCCCGTCACAGGGAATTCCAGATGGCAGAGCGTCGAAGCGATTGCCTGCATCTGTCTGCCGTCAAGCCGGCTTGCCGGCATGGCGGCGGCGATGTCGCAGCGTTTCAGAATGAGCCGTGCAAGGGGCTTCTGGACGATGCCGGAGAGCAGCATTTCGCAGTCGGCATCGAAACGTACCGCCTGAAATCCGTACAGCATGGCAGATGTCCCGCCGCTGTCCTGCTCCGGACAAAGATTGAGCGCAATGGAAAAATCCCTGCATCTCGCCGCATCCACGAGTCCTGCAAGATTGAAGAGGCAGATGCCGGAGAGTGCCTCCTGCGTGAACTGCACCTCGCCCCATTCCTGCCGCAGCAGAACACCGCGGTCGTACAGGGCAGCCTTTGCTCTGGCACGGAGTCCCTTCAGGGGACGGAGCATACCTGCGTCGGACAGCACCGGACACAGGACGGGGCGCGGCTTTACCAGCGGAATCCCAAGCGCGCGCAGCAGCTCCCACGCACTGCCGTCCGTTCCGAGCTGGGGGGCGGCGTGACCGCCTGCTGCAAAGACAACAGCGCTGGCGAAGTATTCCTGCATTTGCGTGCAGATCCGCCAGCCGTGCTTTGCAGGCTCCAACGCCGTAACGTGCGCATCGCAGTGCTCCTCGACACCGCTTTGCCGGCAGGCACTGCGCAGCGCATCAAGAACAGCGGTGGCAGTATTGCTGTAGGGGTAGATCCTCCCCTGCTCATCCGTGCGGCAATGGATGCCGAGCGTTTCAAAAAAAGCTGCAGCATCGCCAAAATCTGACAGAATTTCTTCCACCTGCACACTGCCGGAATAATCCGCCGCGTCAATGGGCGTATGGCTGAGATTGCAGCGGCCATTTCCGGTGGCGAGGATTTTCTTGCCGGTTCTGGGCAGGCGTTCCAGAATGGTGATCTTCTGCACGCCGAGAGATGCGGCAGTCACCGCCGCCGCAAGTCCCGATGCACCGCCGCCGATGATAATGAGCTGGTCCTTCATAGCTCCCTCCGAATACAATTGCACATCTGCAAAGCGGCAGATGTGCATGTTTTTTGAACGTTCTGATACGATGTCTTCATTCCCAGGAAAACTGCGTCAGGTTCCCCTGTGTCTCGAGCTCCGGATAATCCCACTGCCGCAGCACTTCATAGGCGGCAATGGCTACGGAATTGGAGAGGTTCAGGCTGCGCAGCGTCGGACGCATCGGAATGCGCAGGCATTCGTCCGGATGCGCGTGGAGCAGTGCCTCCGGAAGCCCTGCATCCTCCCTGCCGAACAGCAGATAGACATCCTCATCGCACGGATAGCGCACGTCGCTGTGGCGGCTTCTTCCCTTCGTTGTGAAGAAATAGAGGCGATCGCCGCCATGCTGTTCCATGAAGGCATCAAGGCTTTCGTATTCCGTGATATCGAGCTTATCCCAGTAATCAAGGCCTGCGCGCTTGAGCTGCTTGTCGGTGATGGTAAAGCCGAAGGGATGGACAAGGTGCAGCTTTGCGCCGGTCACGGCGCAGGTACGGGAAATATTTCCGGTATTCTGCGGGATCTGGGGCTGTACAAGAACGATATGCAATGCCATGGAAGTTTCTCCTTTTTGCCGTTTGGCGGCAGTATGATTCAGGCGATCTGCGGTATACTATTCCCAGCGGAAAGGAGGGATCGCAATGCAGATCGGAGCCATCGTCAAGGGTGTGACCGTCGGTACTGCGGTGGGCGCAGCGTGCTATGTACTGTCCAAGGCATCGAGCCATCAGAAGCACAGCATGAAGCGCCACATCGGCAAGACGCTCAAGGCCGCCGGATGCGTACTCGATGATCTGACTTCTCTCGTCAGATGATCCTGCTGGGCGGATGCCCTGCTCAGAAATAGGAGGGGGCATTTGTCGAAATCTGCCCCCACCCCAACCCCTCCCCCAGAGGGGGAGGGGCGATTCTGCGGGGACTCCGTCCCCTGCACCCCTGGGCAGGGCGGATGCCCTGCTTACTTATTGACGCAGTTTTTCCGGTAGGCAAGATAGCTTTCCAGAATGATGACCGCTGCCACAGCATCCACGACTGCCTTGCGTTTTTTTCCTCTGGTATTCGTCACGTTGAGGTAATTGTGGGCGGAAACTGTGGTGCTCCGTTCGTCCCACATGACGGTTTCGAGTCCCGTCAGCTCCTCGAGGAGCTTGGCGAAATTCGTGCACTTCTCGGCACGTTCGCCGATGGTATTGTTCATATTTTTCGGGTAGCCTACGACGATCAGCTCCGCGCCCTGTTCCTTTGCCTTATCGGCAACGGCCTGTGCGCAGCGTTCAAAATTGCGCTCCTGCACGACACACACGGGGGATGCGAGGAATTCCGATTTGTCGCAGATGGCAAGCCCTGTGCGGGCGTCGCCGAAGTCTACTGCTATGATCTTCATACTACTCTCCTTACAGTTCCAACCATTCAATACAACCCGGTCTTTTCCCTGTCTCCCAAAACGCCTCCGCACAGTGGAGGGCAGCATCCAAAGACACCACAGCGTCCGCAGGTGCTTCCCATTCCACACCGCCTGCTAAGAAGATAACTGCTTTTTCATACATACCCCGGGACTGCCACATTGTACCGCTGTCATCTTCAAAAAAATGCACACAGGCATGGACGCCATTAACCAGAATGCCGAGACAGGGGTATTTCTCATCACCACTGATCCATATGTCATCCATCGAACCTTCTGCGCTTTTTCGAATAAGGGCAGACAATTCTTCCTTTGCTCGAATCTCATAAGTGCCTTCGCCAGTACATATTTTCATCATCGCTTACCAAGGCTTTACCGTACCAATAATATCCTTCGCAGAAGCAATCTTATTTTCATCGAGGAAGGCATTCATCTCTTCCACGATTTTCACCGGAGCGTAAGGATCCGTGAAGATCGCTGCGCCCACCTGCACGGCGGATGCACCAGCCATCATCAGCTCGATAGCGTCTTCGCCCGTGGAAACACCGCCCATGCCGATGATCGGGATGGAAACGGCATTCGCTGTCTGCCAGATCATGCGCACTGCCACGGGCAGAATCGCCGGACCGGACAGACCGCCGACATTATTGCGCAGAACCGGACGGCGCGTCTTCACATCAATTCTCATGCCGAGCAGCGTATTGATCATGGAGAGGGCGTCCGCACCGGCGGACTCCACTGCCTTGGCGATTTCTGTGATGCTCGTGACATTCGGAGAAAGCTTCACAACGAGCGGCTTGCTTGTCGCTTTACGGACTGCGGCAGTCACAGCCTCCGCGCTTGTGCAGGAGGTACCGAACGCCGCACCGCCCTGCTTGACATTCGGGCAGGAGATGTTCAGCTCGATCATGTGCACGTCGGTTTTGTCAAGCTTTGCGGCAACCTCAGCGCACTCCTCGGGGGTGGAGCCTGCAATATTGGCAAGGATCACGGTGTCCTTTGTCAGCAGATTCGGGAGTTCCTTCTCGATGAAGGTATCGATGCCGGGGTTCTGGAGGCCTACGGAATTGAGCATACCTGCCGGTGTTTCGGCAATTCTCGGGGAGGGATTTCCGGTGCGCAGCGTGCCAGTCGTACCCTTGGTGGCAATGCCGCCGAGCTTGGAGAGCGGATAGAATTCTTCGTATTCTCTACCATAACCGAATACGCCGGATGCCGGAATGATGGGGTTCTTGAACTCCACGCCGGCTACGTTTACAGACAGATCAGCCATTACCAAACTACCTCCTCAGCATTGAATACGGGGCCGTTCTTGCAGACATGCAGGAAGTACTCCTCGTCGTTTCTCTTTACCTTGCATGCGCAGCCGAGGCATGCGCCGACACCGCACGCCATGCGCTCCTCGAGGGATACCTCGCACAGAGGGACTGCGTACTGCTTCGCAAGCGCCGCAATGCCCTTGAGCATGGGCATCGGACCGCAGGCATAGACCGCGTCCACGCCGCCTGCCTTCAGGATGTCCTCCAGCGGCTGGGTCACAAAGCCGTGCACGCCCTGTGTACCATCATCGGTGCAGAGGATGGTCTCTGCGCCGCTCTTCTTGAAGTCCTCCTGCAGGATCACGGCATTCGCACTGCGGAAGCCCGTGATCACGGTCGCCTTCTCACCGTACGCCTGCGCGAGCGGAAGCATGGGCGGTGTGCCGATGCCGCCGCCGATGCAGACAACCTTCTTCAGTTCAGGCTTCACCGTGAAGCCGTGGCCGAGGGGTGCCAGCATATCGATGAGATTACCCGTGTTAAGCTTTGCGATCTCGGCAGTACCCTTACCTCTGATCTCGAATACCATGCGCAGCGTACCGCGCTCCTTGTTGATCTCGCAGATGGAGATGGGTCTGCGCAGGGTAAAGCCATTGGCACGGATATGTACAAACTGACCAGGCTGTGCGGCAGCTGCCACCTCGGGGCAAAGGATGACGTAGCTGTACATTTCCTTTGCGAGGGTCTTCTTTTCAATAATGGGATATTGTCCCTGTGTGTATTTCATAATCATTCCTCACTTAAATCTTCGTAATATCCACCAGCTCCACGTCATCCATGGTGCGCTCTGTCAGAAGCACATTGGCGAGAGCGTCGGCGGTGTCCACAGCGGTCAGGCTGCAGATGGAACGTTCCACGGACTTGCGGCGCATCTTTACGCTGTCGCGTGCCGGCATTCTGCCCTTGGCGGAGGTGGAGATCATGTAGTGGATCTTTCCGCTGTCGAGAAGGTCCATTGTGTTGGGAGAGCCTTCGGAGATCTTGCGGACGGTATTCGTTGCGATCATATTGCGGTTGAGGTAGCTTGCTGTTCCGCTGGTTGCGTACAGATCGAAGCCCATGCGGGAGAATTTATCCGCGATCTGGATCATTTCCTTCTTCTCACTGTCACGCACGGAGATCAGCACACCGCCCTCGCGCTTGAGGTCGTAGCCTGCTGCTACCAGACCCTTCAGCAGGGCATCCTCGAAGGTTTTCGCAATACCAAGGCACTCGCCGGTGGATTTCATCTCCGGACCGAGCATGGTATCGACATCCTGCAGTTTCTCGAAGCTGAATACCGGAACCTTGACGGCAACGTAGCCGCTCTCAGGGTACAGGCCGCCCTCGTAACCCAGCTCCTTCAGAGTCGCACCGAACATGAGCTTGGTGGCAATGTCCACCATCGGGATACCGGTGACCTTGCTGATATACGGAACCGTTCTGGAGGAACGGGGGTTCACTTCGATCACATAGACCTCGTCGCGGTACACAACGTACTGGATGTTCACAAGACCGATGACATGCAGCTCCAGCGCAAGGCGCTTGGTGTATTCTACGATGGTCTCGCGGATCTTATCGGAAAGATTCTGTGCAGGGTACACGGAAATGGAGTCACCGGAATGCACGCCGGCACGTTCGATATGCTCCATGATACCAGGGATCAGGAAGTCCTTGCCATCGCAGATCGCATCGACCTCAACCTCGGTACCCATCATGTACTTATCGATGAGGACGGGGTTTTCGATCATGGTGGAGGTGATGATGCCCATGTATTCCACCACATCCTGCTCGGAATGTGCAATGATCATGTTCTGGCCGCCCAGTACATAGGACGGACGCAGCAGTACGGGATAGCCAAGCTTATCGGCAACCTCCACCGCCTCTTCCGTGGTCATGACGGTGAAGCCCTCGGGTCTCGGAATGCCGCACTTTTCGAGCAGCTCATCGAAACGCTCTCTGTCCTCCGCAGCGTCGATGCTGTCAGCGGAGGTACCGAGGATGTTCACGCCCATATCAGCAAGGTGACGCGTCAGCTTGATGGCGGTCTGGCCGCCGAACTGTACGACCACGCCGTAGGGCTGCTCGGTGGCGATGATGGATTCCACGTCCTCCTTCGTCAGCGGATCGAAATAGAGACGATCGCCGGTATCGAAGTCGGTGGAAACAGTTTCGGGGTTGTTGTTGCAGATGACTGCCTCGTAGCCCAGTTCCTTGAGGGTCCATACGCAGTGTACGGAGCAGTAATCGAACTCGATACCCTGTCCGATACGGATGGGGCCGGAGCCGAATACGATGACCTTCTTCTTGCCGGTATCGGTGCGCTCGATGAACTGCGCCGCCTCGTTCTCTTCGTCAAAGGTGGAGTAGAAATAGGGAGTCTCCGCCTTGAATTCACCGGCACAGGTGTCCACCATTTTGTAGACCGCATGGCGGTGCATGGGGCATTTCTGGCCGGACATGCGCTCAATGGTGCTGTCGAGATAGCCGTACTGCTTGGCAATGCGGTACTTCTCCTCCGTCAGCGTATCTTCCGCAAGCCACTGTTCCAGCTCGACAAGATTCATGAACTTGTCAAGGAACCACTCGTCGATCATGGTGATCTCATGCAGCTCCTCGATGGAAACGCCGCGCTTAAGCGCTGCAAACACCTGGAAGGCACGTTCATCCTCAACACCGCTCTTCAGGTGTTCAAGCAGTTCTTCCGCAGTACATTCTGCGTACTTCTTCATATTCATGGAGTCCACACCCAGCTCGGTGGAACGGACTGCCTTCATGATCGCCTGCTCGAAGCTCGTACCGATGGCCATGACCTCGCCCGTTGCCTTCATCTGGGTACCGAGGGTCCTCTTGGCGTATACGAACTTATCAAACGCCCATTTCGGGAACTTGATGACAACGTAGTCGATGGACGGCTCAAAGCAGGCATAGGTCTTGCCCGTTACCTGATTGAGGATCTCGTCGAGGCTGTAGCCGATGGCGATCTTGGATGCCACCTTTGCGATCGGATAGCCAGTTGCCTTGGAGGCCAGTGCGGAGGAACGGGACACACGGGGATTTACCTCGATGACTGCATATTCCATGCTCTCCGGATGGAGCGCAAACTGGCAGTTGCATCCGCCCTCAACGCCCAGCTCGGATACAATATTGAGGGATGCCGAGCGGAGCATCTGGTATTCTTTATCCGTGAGTGTCACAGCCGGCGCGATGACGATACTGTCACCGGTATGGACGCCGACCGGATCGAAGTTCTCCATGGAGCAGACAGTAATGACATTTCCCTTGCTGTCACGGATGACCTCAAATTCAATTTCCTTCCAGCCGCTGATACACTTTTCGATCAACACCTGTGTGATGGGAGAAAGGCGCAGGCCGTTCGTGGAAATGTCACGCAGTTCCTCCTCATTGTATGCAATACCGCCGCCGGTACCGCCGAGCGTGAATGCCGGACGGACGATCACGGGGTAGTCAATTTCTTCTGCAAAGGCAACTGCATCTTCCACAGTCTCCACGACCTTGGACGGAATGCATGGCTCGCCGATCTTTTCCATGGTATCCTTGAACGCCTGGCGGTCCTCCGCCTTATGGATGGTCTCGGGATTCGCACCGAGGAGCTTGACACCATGCGCATCAAGGAAGCCCTCCTTGGCAAGCTGCATGGAAAGTGTCAGGCCGGTCTGGCCGCCGAGTGTGGACAGTACGCTGTCGGGCTTTTCGATCTCGATGACTCTCTTGACAGTATCGAGCGTCAGCGGTTCGATATAGATCTTGTCCGCCATTGCCTTATCTGTCATAATAGTCGCCGGATTGGAGTTGATCAGTATGACCTCCAGTCCCTCTTGTTTCAGAGCGCGGCAGGCCTGTGTGCCGGCATAGTCAAACTCCGCTGCCTGTCCGATGACGATCGGGCCGGAACCGATGACGAGTACTTTTTTGATATCACTGCGCAGTGCCATTTACTTTGCCTCCTTCTGCATTCTCTCTGCGAATTCATCGAACAGATAGTCGGTGTCCAGAGGGCCGCCATGCGCCTCGGGATGGAACTGTACCGTGAACACATTAACGTTCTTGTAGCAAACACCCTCGCAGGTTTTGTCGTTGGCATTCACATGGGAAACCTCTCCGACCTCCGCCGGAATACTGTCCGCGATCACGGCATAGCCGTGGTTCTGGGTGGTGACATAGGTCTTGCCGCTGCGCAGGTCAATGACAGGCTGGTTCGCGCCTCTGTGGCCGTACTTGAGCTTTTCGGTTTTTCCGCCCATTGCCAGCGCCATGAGCTGATGACCGAGGCAGATGCCGAACATGGGGATGCCGCTTTCTGCAAGCCTGCGGATATTGGCGATGATCTCCGTGTTCTCTGCCGGATCTCCAGGGCCGTTGGAGAGCATCACGCCGTCGGGCTGCAGGGCAAGCACCTCCTCGGCAGTGGTATGTGCCGGAACGACAATGACTTCGCAGCCGCGCGCCATAAGGTTCTTGCGAATGTAGCGCTTATAGCCGAAATCATACAGAACAACACGGTAACGCGGCTCGCCGTCGGAGAAGATCGTCTTCTCAGCGGAGGTCACAGCTGCCACCGCATCACGGACTGCATAGGCATGGAGCTGCTGCAGCAGTGCTTCCTTATTCTTGGCTGGATCTTCGGTGGTAATGGCACCGTTCATAACACCGGTTTCACGAATGGCACGGGTCAGACGACGTGTATCGATATTGTACAAACCGATGACATTCTGTTCCTTCAGGAAACTGTCGATATTGTCCTCCATGCGGAAATTGGAGGGTGTGTTGCACCATTCGCGGACGATATAACCGCTGACATGGGATTTTACAGATTCATAATCCGAACCGTTCACGCCGCAATTGCCGATAAGAGGAAATGTCTGTGTCACAATCTGTCCGTAATAGCTCGGATCCGTCAGGGTTTCCTGATAGCCGGTCATACCGGTGGTAAATACCACCTCACCGATGGCAGTACCCTGTGCGCCGAAGCTCCTTCCCTCGAACACCTGACCGTCTGCCAGCAGCAGCCATGCGGGTGTTCCTCCTTTGATCAATGCCATATACATCCTTCTTTCCATATATTTTCAAACCGGAACTGCGCCCGGTACATGCTGCCGGGCGCACGGGATTTTTACTTCAGGTTGATATGTGCGGTAATATCGTCCCTCATGCGCAGTGCTTCTCTTCTTGCTGCCTTTGCAAAATCTCTCGGATCGCAGCCTTCCTTCTGGTATGCGCACATGATCGCTCTGGAGGAATTTACAATACCGCCCAGACCGTTCTCATCGAATGCAGCTGCAACGCCCTCTGCGCCGCCGCCCTGTGCGCCGTAGCCCGGCACGAGGAAGAAGGTATGGGGCAGTCTCGCTCTCAGCTCACGCAGCTGCTCGGGATAGGTCGCGCCGACAACAGCACCCACTGCGGAATAGCCGTACTTGCCGATGGTATCCTCGCCCCACTTCTCGCAAAGGTCACCCATGCGTGCATAGAGCGGTTCGCCGTCCATCAGCTGATCCTGCAGCTCACCGCTGGAAGGATTGGAGGTCTTTACGAGAACAAAGATACCCTTGTCCTTTGCCTTGCAGACATCCATCAGAGGCGCAATGCCGTCAGTTCCGAGGTAGCCGTTCACAGTCAGTGCGTCTGCACCGAAAGGTTCCAGCTCATTCTCGCCGACCTTTACGGTACCCAGATGTGCAGCGGTATATGCCTGCATGGTTGCACCGATATCGTTGCGCTTGCCGTCGGTGATGACGAACATGCCCTTGAGCTTTGCATAGCGGATGGTGCGCTCGAGCGCCTTCACGCCATGGTATCCGTACATTTCGTAGTAAGCTGCCTGCGGCTTGATCGCCGGAACGATGTCGCAGATCTCATCAATGATCATCTGGTTGAATGCGTAGATCGCCTTGGAAGCGGCTCTCAGGCTCCAGCCGTCCTCCTCCTGGAACTTCTTGATCAGGAACTCCGGTACATAGTCAAGCTTCGGATCCAGTCCCACTACGGACGGATTGCCTGTCTCCTTAATTTTTTCGATCAGTCTGTCAAAACCCATGATAAAAATCTCCTTTCAATTTATGCTTTGTTGGTCTCTTCGTAACGGATGACGCCGTTTGTGATGGTCATCACGGTCTTACCTGTCAGCTCCATATCGCGGAATGCGGTATTGGAGGATTTGCTGCGGAGCTTTGAGGGCTCCACGGTCCACTTGCGGTTGACATCCACAAGGATCAGATTTGCCGGCATGCCGGCTTCAAGACGCTCCGGCGGCAGGCCGAGGATCTTTCTCGGCTGTGCAGCCATCAGCTGCACGATCTGCTCCAGGGTACATTTACCGGTATGGTAGAGTGCTGTCAGCGTTGCGGCAAGGGAGGTCTCAAGTCCCACAATGCCGTTCGGTGCCAGCTCAAAATTGGTCTTTTCCTCACGCGTATGGGGCGCGTGGTCGGTCACGATGCAGTCGATCGTGCCGTCGAGCACGGCGGCTTCGATCGCAAGACGGTCCTCCTCCTCACGCAGGGGCGGATTCATGCGGTCGTTTGCGTTTCTGGAACGCAACTTCTCATGTGTGAACATGAAGTAGTGCGGCGCCGTCTCGCAGGTCACCGGGACACCGAGCCTCTTGGCTGCGCGGATGATCTCCACGCTGCCCTTGGTGCTGACATGGGCAATGTGGATCCTTGCACCCACGGAGGACGCCAGCACGATCTCGCGTGCGGTGATGTAATCCTCGGAGGCTCTGTCCATGCCCTTGACGCCCAGTTCCTCGCTGACGCTGCCCTTGTGCATGATGCCGCCGGCAATGATATCGAGGTCCTCGCAGTGGGAGGTGATGAGCATATCCTCTTCCTTCGTCTTTGCAAGTGCCTGACGCATCAGCTCGGCATTCTTCACAGGTCTGCCGTCATCGGAAAGTGCTGCTGCACCTGCCGCCTTCAACGCGGCAAAATCGGTCAGCTCACCGCCGGCCATACCCTTGGTGATGCAGCCGACGGGATATACGGAAACGCCCGTATCCTTCGCCTTCTTTGTCATATATTGCAGGATCTCCGGATCATCGGCCGGAGGAACGGTATTGGGCATACACAGCACGCCCGTCACACCGCCGGCAAGGGCCGCCCTGCAGCCGGTGAGGATGTCCTCCTTCTGGGTCTGACCGGGATCGCGGAAATGCACATGCATATCGAACAGTCCGGGGAACGCCGTCAGCTCCGTGCCGTCGATGACACGGTCAACGGGTTCGTGAAGGTTCTGTCCCATCTTTGCAATTCTGCCGTCCGCAATCAGGATATCTGTGACCTCATCCAGCCCGATGTCCACGGCGCGGACTTCTTTGATCAGAATTTTCATTGTATCACTCCGTTTCTGTTCCGGATCGCTCCGGCAAATAAATACTTACTTTATCGGCGCCGTCCAGCTCACGGACATGAACCTGCACCTTCTCGCTGCGCGAGGTGGGAACATTCTTCCCGACATAATCAGGCCGGATGGGCAGCTCCCTGTGTCCCCTGTCCACCAGCACAGCCAGCTGGATGGATTGCGGCCTGCCTCGCTTTATCACAGCGTCAATGGCGGCACGGCTGCTTCTGCCGGTATACAGCACATCGTCACAGAGCACGACGTTCTTGTCCGTCAGGGAAAAGGCGATATCCGTTCTTTCCTGATAATCCGCATCATGGGGAAGATCATCCCGATAAGGGGTGATGTCCAGCACGCCGCACTCCACCGAGACGCCCTCCAGTTCACGGATCTTTTCACAGATCCGTCTTGCAAGCACCGCACCTCTGGACAGGATGCCCACAAGGCACAGGGTCTGCGCACCTTTGTTGCGCTCCAGGATCTCATATGTGATTCTTGCCGTTGCACGGCTGATCGCATTTTCATCCATGATGATATTTTTCTCTTCCATTCTTTGCCCCCTCTCCAGTTTATGGCATAAAAAAATAACGCCCATCCATCGGCTGACAGATAAGCGTTTGGAATCCATATACAGCTCCGCCTACACGGATCCCATATACAGAACGATCGTTATATTTCGCAATCTGACGCCTTATCAGCCTCACGGGACTGACTTAAAGGATTCATCTTTATTATTATAGCACATAAAAGCAGTTTTGTCCAGTACTTTTGATGATTTTCTGAAAAAAATCCGTTCCAGCAAAGAACTGGAACGGAACAGGAGTTACTGGATCTTCATCTGGAAGCCATTGACGGTGACCTCGGGATCATCAAGACTGATCATGAGGAACTTTCTGCCGTCGATCTGGCGTGTGGTGATCTTATCGGTTGCATCGCCGCTGATGCTGACGGTCACACCGCTGGACGAGAGCGTTGTTTTGCTTTCCGTGAGATTGGAGGCGGTGAAGTAATTGCCCTCCGCGGTCTCCTGGTACAGATGCTGGGCAGCCTCTGCGCGATCCTGCGAAACGCCGGAATCGAGCAGAATGTCACGCATCATGATATCACTGATCACCGGAGGCTCCGGCTCATCCTTGAAGTTCTTGGCATAGTCCTGGATCTTCTCGTTGACGCTTGCGATCACCTGCAGGTTCAGCTCCTCGCCCACTGCCTTGTCCAGCACCGCCCGGAAGGTCTCCTTCTCCTCCTGTGCAGAAAGCGTGAAGTGGCAGCCAAGCACCTCCTCCACTACGGAAACATTGGGATCCTTGGGCTTCTTGGTATAGTACATAACATGGTTCACATCGGGGCCTCTGCCGGTGAAGGTCGGGAACAGGAAGCCATCCGTCGGTGCCTCCGCAACGATACGGTCATACTCCGTTTTGCGGACGATGTTGTTCTCCTCCTCATCATAGATCAGGCCATCCACGCGTGCTTCCACGGGGCATACTGCACAGAGCAGGAAACGGTATTCGTGGCTGTCATGCTTGTTCGTCTCGTCGTTCTTGGTCTTCTCAAAAACGGTATAGACGCATTCTGCAATGAACAGGGTATAGGGAAGATCGTACACCATATTTGCAGTGATATGATCGATGAGCTTCTGGAGGGACTCCTCATGCTCAAGGCCATTCTCCAGAACTGTCCAGAGCAGGTTCTGGCTGCGGTCATCCTCATACATTTCATTCGGGAAGGGGTACTCGATCAGCGCCTTGCCGAGCGTACCGCGCAGCACCTTGGAAAGGGACTGGTAAATGCAGCTGATCTCTTCATCCGGGATCTCCGGATAGCTGCGCACACTATGGCAGCGCTGCTCCTTTTCGGAATCAATAAACGTCGTGGAGATCCTTCTGACAAGCAGCAGATCGTCCGACTGGGAAAAATGCTTTTTCAGTTCTGCCAGATCCTTTTTATTCATGGCAATGCCTCCTTATTCTCTGTCTTTCCTGCAATAGTAACTTACGCCCCTGTACCGTACAGTACAGGGGCGTATCTGGTGCCGGTGGTGGGACTCGAACCCACACGCCCTTGCGGACAACAGATTTTGAGTCTGTCTCGTCTGCCATTCCGACACACCGGCAACATTACAATTATAGCATAGCGATTCTGTTTTGTCAAGTAAAAATTTCCCCATCGATGTGATACATAAATCCTCCTGTTTCGGCGTATGGATAAGTATGCCATTTGCACATTCCATCCGGCTATTGACAAATTCCAGGAACTGTGATAAAATATTAACAGGGGAAACGACGGGAAAACAGTTTTTCTGCTTCCACGCAAACATGATGGGACTTATGAAATGACAGAATCGGGGTATGGCTTTTTGCTGTACTTTTTCTATTTTGTGATGCATTACAGGAGGAATCATTATGGAAGGGTTATGCAGTGCAATCATCGGTTATCTGATCGGCGGGATCAATCCGGCATACATAGCGGCACGATGCAAGGGCTTTGACATCCGGGAATCCGGCTCCGGCAACGCCGGCGCATCCAACGCAGTCATCACGATGGGAAAGGGCGTCGGCGCCTTTACAGCGATGTTTGACATCGTGAAAGCCATCATCGCTATTAAAATCGTCATGTTCCTATTTCCGAAATACCGGATCGCCTGGTCACTTGCGGCGACCTCGTGCATTCTCGGACATATCTTCCCGATCCACATGGGATTCCGCGGCGGCAAGGGTCTTGCGTGTCTCGCCGGTGTAGTGCTTGCGTACGACTGGAGGGTATTCCTCGCACTGTTCGCCTGCGCACTCGTGGTCGGGATGCTCTGCAATTATGTGTGCTTTGTCACGATGGGCGGCGCGGTGGTATTTCCGCTGATCTACGGCTATCTGGAACAGAATCTGCAGGGTATGCTGGTACTTCTCGCAGCAGCGGTCATCATCGTTTACAAGCATATCGAGAACCTCCGGCGCATCCGATGCGGCACCGAAGCCCACATCAGCTTCCTGTGGAAGCGGGATGAGGAGATCGAGCGGATCCGACAGAATCGGAAATAACGCTGCATAAATTATCAATCACGCACAGCAATGTTACTGCTGTGCGTGATTTTCTTCTTATTCACCCGTAAACAGAATGGTAAGCAGACCTTTTTTCTGTTCAGGAGTCGGCATTGTCAGCACACCCATCTCCACAAGCAATTCCATCACCTGTGTATGCAGCCACTGCGCAGAATTCTGAAGGCAATAGCTGATCTGCTCGTGCATATACTTCGGCTGATTCAGAATCGCCGCTTTTGTCGCCTGCCTTGCGTATTCCTTGGAGTAACGGATGATTTCCTCAGAAGCATTTGGAATCATCCCTCTCCACCTGTTTCCGCTGTCGCAGAGGATGATATTCACCTTGTAGCTGCCATTTTCCTTAATAAGATAGCCCTTGTCAAGGAGCCGCTGGTAGCTTTCCACATTCGCTGCATTTTCCGGAAGATCCCCATTAAGGAAATGGTAAAGCTTATCGTAATCCTCCGTCAGATTGTCCATCCAGAAACCGCTGCGATCCGTATATTCACAGTCGAACTGCCAGCTTTCCCACCAGATTCCATCACCATAATGATTGTGCCACATATCGCCGCAGTACCAGTATTTGTTGTACGTCCCCTTTTCCTTTATATATTCATTAAGGAGCGAAGCGTATGCCTGATAGTCGCCGCCGTCGGGCCGTTTTACAGAGTATTTGTTTGTGATCTCCGCCGGACCGAGCTTATGGGAAAGAAACACCACCATTGCCCATTTCAGCAGATTCAGGTCATTATCCGGAACTTTCATAAAGTCCGGAATTTCCGTAATGCTTTCCAGCGCAGGAGCATAGAACTTTTCGGCAAAGATTTTTGAATATTTCGGGTTGATTTCCTTCCGGATATCATCCGCTTCCTTGCTTGGGATATAGATCTGGATGTTGGCAAGGTATCGCCCGTCCTTCTGACGATCCATAAATCCATACTCCTCAAGCACAGCAACTTCGTCGTCGACAAAGATCGGATTGACACCGAGCTCCTCAGCAATTTCATTGATGCCCCTTGGCTGATGATACGCTGCATACACGATGTTCTGTGTAAGGGATTTTGAGAGGAAAGTGGCTGTGTCCCCGTTCTTACCGACACTGCCGCTATGCCCTATATTGTAGAAACGAATTGGCTCCGTCCCCAGATTTCCTGTTGTTCTTACTTTCTGCATACCCATTTTCAGCTCCTTCCGTGAACAGGCAAGATGCCATTTCACTGTATTTTCGTTAAGGGAAAGCATGGCGGCAATTTCCCTGACCTTTTTGTCGTGGAAATAGTGCTGCACAATGATCTCACGCTGCAGCTTCGAAAGATAGGTGATCTCCCGCCGAAGGATCCCATAGCTTTCGCTTGCGATCAGCTCCGCTGTGAAATCCCTGCTGTCGGGCAGATACTCCACACCGTCAACACAGGCATGCTTCTTTCTGCCGTCGATATACCGTGCATAGACATTTCTGGCAACACGCCAGATGTATCCGTCAAGATTCGCGATGTGATCCTGCCGCAGCAGAGATTCATACACCTGAAGGGTGATCTCTGCGGCAAGCTCCTCAGCCTCGTCGATCTTTGACAGCCCGGACATTGCAAATCCGAACAGTTTTTTCACATATGACGATATGATCCTGTCTGCTTCATGCTTCTTCATTGTTTTCCCTCGCTTTTGGAACGTTCTCATACATACAGTGGGGCGTTTTCAGAAAAGGTTGGCAGATAATTCTATTTTTCTGATAAGAGAAAACCCACGGCAGCGATCCGCCGTGGGTGATATGCAGATGAGATTCGCTTACTTCACACCGTACTCCTCGCGGTAAGCCAGCATCTTGTCCAGATACTCCTTGCCGGGAACGATGTCGTTCTTGATCGCGTCGATGATGTCCTCCATGGTCACGATCGGGTATACGGTCACGCCGAATTCCTGCTTGACTTCCTGTACGGCGGACAGCTCGCCGGTGCCGCGCTCCATGCGGTCAACGGTAATTACCATGCCGGTCACGTCCACATCGGCTGCGCCCTTGAGCTTGGGCATGGACTCACGCAGTGCCTTGCCGGAGGTCATTACGTCATCGATGATGACAACCTTCTCATTGTCGGTCAGGGTCTTGCCGACGAACATGCCGCCCTCGCCATGATCCTTTGCCTCCTTGCGGTCGAAGCAGTAGTTCACATCGATGCCGAACTTGTTGCTCAGTGCCACAACGGTGGATACTGCCAGCGGAATGCCCTTGTATGCCGGTCCGAAGAGGGTCTCTACGGGGATATTGTTGGCATGGATGCACTCTGCGTAGTATTCGCCGAGCTTTGCCAGCTGTGCGCCGGTCTTGTAGTTGCCGCAGTTGATGAAGTACGGCGCCTTTCTGCCGCTCTTGAGGGTGAATTCGCCGAATGTCAGCACGCCGCATTCCACCATAAACTGAATAAAGCTTTCTTTGTAAGTCATGTTGATTACCTCCGTTATTTTCTTGCAGGGCATCACCCCACCCATTATCAATAGTATACCATATTTCTCCGGCTTTTGCAAGTATCCCTTTGTTAATTTTATAACATTTCTTCAGGGCAGTATCGGAAAATACCGGATTCCCGAAATTCTGCCCAAATTCCGGAAATGAAGTGCATTGGAAACCGTCAGTTTTCCGTCTTGCAAATGGTTTTCGGCTGTGCTATACTGTTATAGAAATCAAGAAAACGGAAAGAAGGGGTCCATATGACAAGGGACATGACGAGCGGAAGGCCGCTCACACTGATTCTGCAATTCTGTATTCCGATGATCTTCGGAAACATTCTCCAGCAGTTCTACAACATGGCGGACACCGCCATTGTGGGACGCTGCATCAACTCCGATGCACTTGCCGCGATCGGTTCGACCGGCTCTGTCTGCTTTCTGGTGATCGGCTTTGCGACGGGACTCTGCACGGGACTTTCCATTCCCGTTGCGCAGCGGTACGGTGCAGGCGACATGAAGGGCATGCGCCGCTATATCATGAATGCGGTCTATATCGCAGTGGCTGCGGCTGCACTGCTGACGCTCATCACAACGATCGGATGCCGTCCCCTGCTTAAGCTCATGCAGACACCGGATTCCATCATCGACAGCGCTCACAGCTACCTGTTCGTGATCTTCGCAGGTCTGTCCGCCACCATCCTCTACAATCTCCTTGCCGGATTCCTGCGTGCCATGGGCGACAGCCGGACACCGCTCCTGTTTCTCGCAGTTTCCTCGGTGCTGAACATCTTGCTGGACTTTGTGATGATCCTGATCTTCGATCTTGGTGTGATGGGCGCTGCTCTCGCAACGGTGATCTCGCAGGCGGTCTCCGCCTTCCTGTGCCTGTACTACATGTACAAGAAATTCGATGTTCTTACCTTCGAAGCCGATGAACTCCCCTTCCGCCGGGAATGCTGCGGCACACTCTGCTCCATCAGCCTCCCGATGGCGTTCCAGTTCTCCATTACGGCGATCGGCTCCATCATCCTGCAGACGGCCGTAAATGGCTTCGGCCCGACCGTGATCGCGAGCGTCACCGCAGCCACAAAGATCCAGAACGTCGTAGCAGGTCCGATGGAATCGCTCGGTATCACGATGGCGACCTACTGCGGCCAGAATCTGGGTGCCGCAAAAATGGACCGGATCCGTCATGGCATACGCAGCAGTATTCTCACTGCCCTGTTCTATGCCGCAGCGGCCTATCTGTTCACGTTCTTCCTCGGTCAGTATTTCGTGTATCTGTTTGTTTCCAGCGAAGAAGCGGCGTTCGCTTCCATCATGGAATACGCACTGCGCTATCTCCGCATCAGCGGTCTGTTCTATCCTCTGCTCGCTGTACTCTTCGTACTGCGCAATTCCCTGCAGGGCATGGGCTTCAGCCTGCTGCCGATGTGTGCCGGCATCACGGAACTGTTTGCGAGAGTGTTCGCCGCATGGTTCCTGGTGGATACGCTCGGCTTCATGGGCGTATGCCTTGCAAGTCCGGTGGCATGGACGGCTGCGGTGGTACTCCTTGTCGGTGCAACCGCTTACGCACTGCCGGTACTTTCCCGCAGATGCGGACAGAGTGTCCCGAACGCTGCATAAACGAAACGCAAACGCCGTTCCCGGATCAAATGGGAACGGCGTTTTTGTCGTCATATCTTCGTTTTCGCATCACCGCGCGCAGTAACGACCTGATAGCCGGCAGCGCAAACGCGTTCCTTCAGTTCCTGCAGGCTCTGGGCGGATTCTGCACCGGTGCTGAGCTTATTGTCGTAGAGTGCATAGAGCTTGCGCACATCCGTCGGAGAAAGATTCGGCATCACGACATTAGCACCGGTCTGCAGGCCCAGTTCCCTTCCCTGGGGATGGAGTGTACCGAGTGCTGTGGTTGCCGGAAGCAGAACCTTCGGGAACAGCAGGCGCAGAATGCCGAGCAGCCGCAGCGTCAGCTTCAGGTCGCCGTTCACAAAATCGCGGAAGGGCGTGTCCTTATGGGACAGAAACGGCCCGATGCCGATCATGTCAGGCTGCAGCTCCTGCAGAAAGCGCAGATCGGAAATGAGATGTTCCGTTTTCTGATAGGGACTCCCCACCATGAAACCGGCACCGACCTGATAGCCGATCTTCTTCAGATCGAACAGACACCTGCGGCGCTCGGCAAAAGTCAGCTCCGAGGGGTGCAGGCGGCTGTAATGCACCGCGTCCGCACTCTCATGGCGCAGAAGATAGCGGTTTGCCCCTGCCTCAAAGAAGGCAAGATAGCTCTCGTAGGGCTTCTCACCCAGGGAGAGCGTGATGGCGCACTCGGGGAATTCCCTGCGGATGGAAGCGACAATGGCGCAGACGCGTTCATCCGTGAACCACGGATCCTCTCCGCCCTGCAGGACGAAGGTCCGGTAGCCGAGGGCATAGCCCTCCCGACAGCAGGCAAGGATCTGCTCCGGTGTCAGACGGTAGCGCTGCGCGGCGTGATTCTCCCTGCGGATGCCGCAGTAGAGACAGTTATTCTTGCAGTAATTCGTCAGCTCGATCAGACCGCGGATATAGACGTCCCTGCCGTAATGTGCACAGCGCACCTGATCGGCAGCCATCCGCAGTTCCGTATCGTAGCGGTCGGTTTCGAGAAGCTCCAGCAGCTCTGTATTGTTAAGATCATGTGTGTCTTTCAGTTTGGTGATCAGTTCGGACATGACAATTCTCCTCATCTGGTTTGCTATCTCTATTGTACCGTAATTTACGGCGTTTGTCAATCTTGAAAGCCCTGCCAAATTTCACCTTTTACATAGCAGCCATCGCAAGGCTCAGATAACGAAGCAGCACCCCTGTTTTTTGAAATAGGGGTGCTGTCATATTCCGGACGCAGAAAACTCCCGGCAAGCCGGGAGCATCCTGCATGCTCTATTCTCTCATCCAGGAGGTCGGATGTTCCTGGTACAATTACCTGAGGATCTGCGCCTTGGCGTCGTCCAGCGCAGCGATCACACGATCGCACCATGCATCGAATTCCGGATCGGGGATCCGGCATTCCTCGTGACTCAGGATGTACTCGGCAGCCATACGGATTCCGTCGCTGAATCTCACGGTCGCTGTGAATCCGGGCACTGCTCTTTTTAACTTGGAATTGTCGAACACAACGGAATTTGCCTTATCACCGGTCAGACTGCCGGTGAAATCATAGTCGCCCACGCTTGCCAGAAAATCCGACGGTACATAGTACGGCTTGAATTCGGCACCGAAACAATCTGCAATGACGGAATAGATCTGGTTCCATGTCAGTGTTTCATCCGATGTGATATGGTAGGCTTCGCCGATGGCATGGATATTGCCGATCAGGCCGATGAAGCCTTTGGCAAAATCACTGTTATGCGTCATCGTCCAGAGGGAGGTGCCGTCGCCGTGTACAATGACCGGCTTGCCCTCCAGCATACGCTGTACGACCTGCCAGCTGCCCATATTGCCATGAACGCCAAGCGGAATGGAACGTTCATCATAGGTATGGCTGGGACGAACGATGGTAATGGGGAATCCGTTTTCACGGTACTGCTGCATCAGATATGCCTCGCATGCGATCTTGTCGCGTGAATACTGCCAGTAGGGATTGGCTGTGGGCGTACCCTCCGTGATCCGATAATCGGACAACGGCTTCTGGTAGGCAGAGGCGGAGCTGATGTAGATGTACTGCTTGGTCTTTCCGCTGAACAGGCGGTAATCGCGTTCCACCTGTGCCGGAACAAAACCGATGAATTCACATACTGCGTCAAAGCTCATGCCTTCAAGACGCTGCCGCACCTGCTCTTCCTGCTGGATATCGGCAACGATCGTATGGACCCCCTCGGGCAGGAGTGCATTGCGTGTACCGCGGTTGAGCAGATATACTTCATGGCCCTGCTCGGCCAGCTGACGGGTAATTGCCATACTGATGGTGCCGGTTCCGCCGATCATCAGGATCTTCATGGTTCGCATCCTCCTGTCAAGGGCTTATACTGCAATCTCACAAAGCAGCCACACATCCACCGCAAACGGTGGATGCTGTAATCCTAAAAGTAAATTATAACTTTATTATACTAAAACGGCAAAGAAAATGATATCAAAACAGTTGCTTTTATATCAAAAATGTGGTATAATTTCAATATCACAGAAAGTGGGGTAGCAAAATGAGTACAACGCGCGATCTGAATTATCGTCTGTATCTGCATAAGGTGACCGGGTTCTGCCGCACTGCATTTCAAAGCGAGTTTGAAAAATACATGGCAATACAGTCAGGTGATATCGAAAAAACCAAAAGCAATCTGCAAACGACAAAAAGTAATTTCCTTTCGGGAAAGGGACAGCTCTCCGATGATCCTCTGCGGAATATGATCTATCATTTTGTGGTATCCGCTGCGATGGTGGCTCGCATCTGTGTGGAAGGCGGCATGGAACACGATACTGCCTACACGCTCAGTGATATCTATATTCACAGGGCGGACACCAGCAGCTCCTGCGAAGAGATCCTCGCTCTCTTTGAACAGATGCATCTGGATTTTGCCGGACGCATGCGCGAGATCCGCAAAAACGACATTATCTCCCTGCATATCCGGCGCACGATCGACTACATCTACGAGCATCTGCAGGAGAAGCTGACGGTAAAGCGCCTCGCGGAGGTGGCAGGCCTCAACGTGTCCTATCTTTCCAAGCTGTTTATGAAAGAAACGGGCACCTCGCTGAAAACCTTCATTACCAACGCGCGGCTCGACACAGCGGAAAACATGCTGAAGTTTTCCGAATTCTCGTATCTGGACATTTCCCTTGCGCTTGGTTTTTCCTCCCAGAGCGCGTTTATCAGCGTATTCCGTCAGCACCGCGGCATGACGCCGAAGGCGTTCCGCAATCTGCATGCCGCAGACGGAACACTGACTTCTGTGACGCAGAAACAATAACTGCGCTCTGAAGGTGAACATTTGAACAGGGCAAAAAGAAAGTCTCCCCAAAAGGGAGACTTTCTCATGCGTCCAACTGCGCGGACGCCGCGCTGGTCGGGATGACAGGACTCGAACCTGCGGCATCTTGG
Organism: uncultured Ruminococcus sp.; assembly: GCA_964472035.1. Classification (GTDB taxonomy): domain Bacteria; phylum Bacillota; class Clostridia; order Oscillospirales; family Ruminococcaceae; genus UBA3855. The sequence goes on along the minus strand of CAYYIT010000009.1, from coordinate 30,608 downwards.
TCCCAAACCAAGCACTCTACCAAACTGAGCTACATCCCGTTTCCACTGCATTGGTGCAGTGGGATGTGGTGCGCCTGACAGAACTCGAATCTGCGCTCTGGGGAGTCGGAGTCCCCTGTTTTATCCAACTAAACTACAGGCGCGTCTATACATCTTTTATATTATAGCAGATTTTACCCTGTTTTGCAAGAGGGGAAAATTGAACATTTTATGAACGACTATTCCCCGAAGCACAGCTCTCCGGTATAGACCAGCAGATGCAGAAAGCTGTCCGTCATGCAGTACAATGCATAATACAGCGGACTATCCTGTTCGAGTAAGGTGATCGGGATCTCGCAGGATCCATCCAGGATCCTGACAACCGCCTGCCCATCATGCAGTGACAGGTTTGCCATGGCAAGCTGCTCGCGGTGGGTAGCATTGTAGCCGCGCTGCATAACGCGAAGCGTTCCCCAGACCGTAAAGCTCAGGACGATATGCACCGTCAGCCATAGCATGCAATGCTTTCTTTTTTTCAAAGGATCCCTCCCTTCGCGTTATCCTGGAAGTGACAGCAGTGCCTTGACAAGCGAGGCACCGAGCAGTTCTCCGGCATAGGCGGCCTGCTCCAATGTATTGCCATGGGAGCCGACCTCGATCAGGATGCTGCCGGTGGTCAGATCCTGATTGTATTTACGATAATCGAACAGAACCGGCCTCGTCAGACCGGGATGGTCCAGCTCCATCTGCTGCTGCAGCAGACAGGCAAAGCGGAAGTTTTTCATATACTGCGGCATGCCCATCGTTCCGTCGTCACAGCCGGAGATGATCATGATCTGTGCCGCTTCCCTGCCATCGATGGTCACAAAGGGCTGGTGGATGACGCCGTCTCCGCCGATGGCATCTCGGTGAATGTCCAGCACCACGCAGATGGACGGGTATTCCTTCAGGATCGCCTTCACTGTCTCCGCGCTGCGGCCGTAGGAGCCGGTATAGGACGGGTAATCATGGATGGTCGTGTCGTGGATGTATCCGATGCCGGCTGCCTCCAGCTGCGCTGCAATGGCGTCCCCCACCATGACCATATTCAGGGACGGATCCGTGGTGCGGTAGTTGAATGACGCATCGTAAAATTCCCTTACATAGGGTTCATAGCTCTCCGTGGTATGGGTATGCATGATGAGGACCTGAGGCGTGCCGTCCGTACTGACGGTAAATTCGGGATAGAGCAGACTCTCAGCATAGAGCGCATCATTGGAGACGCTCGTCTTGTTCAGCACTTGTCCGGCTTTTTTCAGGTCGAAATACTGGTCCCCCTGATAGGGCGCATATTTCATACGCATGACGGTGCCGCCGGAAAGCTCCCAGTATTCCGGATAGGGCTTGGGGCCCGGATCGGCCGACGGGACGGGCGCTGCGACGGGGAGCATTTCCTCCCACGCGCCGAATCCCTGCGAGGGAAAGAACAGCGGTGACTCCGCTGCTGCGGGCAGGGTTTCCTGCTGCGGAGCATACTCTGCCGGTTCATTCCAGACCTGCCAGGGAGATGCACTTGTTGTAAGTGCCGGCATCAGATGTACGGCACCCGTAATTCCCAGCGGAATCAGCCAGAACAGCAGAAACAGCACAGCCATGGTACGAAATGTCCGGTTACGCCGATGACGCATTGCCTCACCCTCCTTAGGATTGCCTTGATATCCCATTCTATGCACCGGAACGCCCCATTATTCCCATGCGGGACATGCAAACGGAATGCATCCCCTGCATATACTCAAGGACGGGAGGGATCGCTATGTATCGTTGCTATAATCCGAAGCGGCTCGCGGTACTGCTTGTACTGGATCTGCTCGGCATCCTGCTGTGCTGTCTGTGCATGGCTGTGGGGAAGGCTGTATTTTCTGACAATTCCAGACCGGAGGGTATCTTCCTGCCGGTCATTATGTATCACAGTGTCACGCGGAATCTTGCGGGAGAATACCAGATCACTGCGGATTCATTGGAGGAAGATCTGCGCTATCTTGCAGAAAACGGCTTCGAGACGGTCAGCGTCCAGCAGCTTTCGGACTATGTCCGCGGCAGCGGAACGCTCCCGGAAAAGCCCATTATGCTGACCTTTGATGACGGTTTTTACAACAATCTCTCGCTTGCCCTGCCGCTGCTGGAGCAGTATAACATGTGCGCGGTCATTTCCATAGTCGGTTCGTACACACAGACGAAGGATGTACAGGAGGCGCAGGCGGATGCCTATTCCTACCTGACATGGGAGGATGTACGGACACTGCTGGATTCCGGCAGGATCGAGATCGGCAACCACACCCATCAGCTCCACAGCAACGACGAACGTGCCGGCTGTTCCATCCGGTTCGGAGAAGATCCCGAGGCATACGCGCAGATGCTGACGCAGGATCTCTACCGGCTCCAATACGAAATCAAACAGGAAACCGGCACAATGCCGGCTGCCTTTGCGTATCCGTACGGCTTTGTCTGCAAGGAAAGCGTTCCGGTGTTGAAGGAGCTTGGATTCGTGTGCAGCTTCACCTGCTACGAACGGCCGAATTACATTATACAGGATCCCGACTGTCTGCTGGGGCTTGACCGGTACAATCGGGATGGGATGCTGGAAACCTGGGAGTTTTTTGAGCGCATCCTCAAATGAACCGAAGTGAAACCTTTCCTGTTTTATCTGCGTCTAATGGATGAATCAAAGCTTTGATCCTCTCAGAAAGGAGGGACGTACATGAAGGAACTTTCCCTTGTCCGCAGTGCAAAGCGCGGCGATCCAAATGCGTTTGTAGAACTGATGGAGCTGCATAAGGCGGTCATGTACCGCACCGCTGTTTCGATCTTACACAATGATGCGGATGCAGCAGATGCCATGCAGGACACGATCCTGCGCTGCTGGCAGGGAATCCATGACCTGCAGAAACCGCAGTATTTCAAAACATGGATGACAAGAATTCTCATCAACTGCTGCAAGGACATCATCCGGAAGAATCAGCACACTGTGTATCTCGAAAGCTACGATGCGGTCGAGACCGGCTCTGACACGCGCCTGGAAGATAGGCAGATTCAGGAATGTATCGATGCGCTGAGCGAAAACTACCGTCTGATCTTTACACTATATTATCTGCAGGGACTTACGGTAAAGGAAATCGCGTCACTCCTTTCCATGAAAGAGAACACTGTCAAGACAAGACTTGCAAGAGGACGGAATGAATTCCGGAAAATCTATCGAAATGAGGAGGCGATTTCCCTATGAAAATGAATTTCGAACCCATTGAGCTGCCGGAAATTGTCAACGCAAGATGTCAGGCGGCATATACACAGATCTATCAGGAATGTGGAAACGCCGCTTCAAAGCCGATACAGAAGGAGTGTGTCACTATGGAAAATAAGAAAAAAATCACAGTGAAGAAACGTATGATTACCGCAGTCGTCATTGCAGCAGCAATCGCAGCCGTACCGATGGGTGCCATTGCCTATGAGCATTTTACGGCAAAAATTGAACGCACCGGAGCCTATCAGAACACCGTCAACATCACACCGCCGGCAACGGAAGCGGCGGAGGCTACAGCACAGTACATGGCACTGGACATCGGCTGGCTTCCGGAAGGATACAGCTTTGATGAAGCAAAGGGCAAGTACAACGGTGCGGACGGCGGCGGCATCACTTGTATGTTTGTGCGGATTCCCGATGACATGATCGTCATAGAGCAGATCAATAATAGTATTTCCAGCAAGCAGTACGAAGCGGACGGAAAACAAATCCTGATTTCCAACACTGCACGGTCTTCCGGCACAGCATTCCAGGACACCTACTACAGCCACGAGATCTGGGTGCTTTTTGATGGGACGAGCTATGCAGCACATGCGTTCCTGACTTCCGACCTGACTGCCTCGGAGGTGGAAGCATTCGCTGAGGGTCTGGCACTCGTTCCCTCCGATAAAGAAACTGCTGGCGAGTACGTAAAGCAAGAAACATATTCCGGGAACAATTCCGGAAACAATGTATCCGAAGATGGAATCACCCTTCCGTTTGATATGGAGGCACTGAACCTATACGCGCTCGACGAAACCGCAACTGTGAACTGTACCAGCGTAAATAACACAGAGGATACCATTTCCATTACTGTGAACAGCGCAGAGCTGCAGACGAATTTCGATGGTATCACAACAGGTAGAATCGGAGAGCCAGCGGATTACAGCGAATACATGGATGAAAACGGCAATGTGATCGATAATGTCCGCACATGGTACAATCAGGGAGACGGTGTAAACACACTGGATGAAACGATCAGAACGGATACCATCGGACAGAACATTCTAGTCATGAACCTGACCTACACGAACGAATCCGATCATGATACGGAATATACTGTCTTCCCCACCCTGTTCACTGTAGCGGAAGACCGCATCTGCAGAATGGACAATATCCGCCCTGATGTTACGGAAAGATACTGGGATTCCCTGCCGCTGTATACGGACGGCACTGCCTTCTCCCTGCAGACGGAACATGCGCACGACAAGAATCATCTGATCCTTGCGCCGGGTGAATCCGCAGATGTGCAGCTTGCATTTCTTGTCGGCGATGATATGCTGGGGAACGTTTATATGAACATTCATGGCAACTACCTGCTGACCTACGAGGAAAACCTTCCTGTTCTTGATCTGTGCGAGATCCGATAACAAAAGTCCCTCAGTCAAAAATGACTGAGGGATTTTTTTACGCAATACCGTCCTCAACCATTTTCGGAAGCTCCTCCAGATGGAAGGGGGTTTCCTGATAGACGCAGTAGTTGAGCCAGTTGGAATACATCAGATTCGCATGGCTGCGCCACGAGAATCTGGGCGTGCAGTTCGGATTGTCACCGGGGAAGTAATTGAACGGCACGTCAATGGGCAGTCCCTTTTCCACATCGCGGAAGTACTCCTCCTTGAGGGTATCACGGACATACTCATTGTGTCCGGTGAGGAAGAACTGTCGGCCGTTCTTATTGGCAACGATATAGACGCCTGCAAGGGTCGAGTACGCCAGGATCTCGAGCTCCGGGATCTTCTCGATATCGGCTCTTCTTGTTTCCGTGTGTCGGGAATGCGGCACGGGAAATTCATCGTCAAAACCGCGCAGCAGAGGGGTATTCTGCACCTCCGCCTTGTGCGGAAAGACACCGAAGAGCTTCTTATCCAGCTGATACTTCGGCACGCCGAAATGGTAGTACAGACCTGCCTGCGCCGCCCAGCAGATATGCATGGTCGAGTAGACATGGGTCTTGGTCCATTCCATGATCTCGCACAGCTCATCCCAGTAATCCACATCGGAGAAATCCATCTGCTCCACCGGTGCGCCGGTAATGATCATGCCATCATAGAAGTCATTCCGGATCTGTGCAAAGCTCTTGTAGAACGCACTCAGATGTGCCTTGGAGGTGTTCTTGGACACATGCTCCACCTGAAGCAGATCCACGTCCACCTGCAACGGTGTATTACTCAGCAGCCGCATGAGCTGGCATTCCGTCTCGATTTTTTTGGGCATCAGATTGAGGATCAGCACACGCAGCGGACGGATGTCCTGATGCTCCGCGCGGTTCTTCGGCATGACAAAGATGTTCTCCTCTTCCAATGTCTGGTAGGCGGGTAGATTTTCAGGAATTCTGATCGGCATTCTGGCCCTCTCCTTTCTGAATGATAGTACACTTGCAGACGCGGGGGGGGGTGCCCCCCGACCCCCCCCCAACAGGATGTAAACCGGAGGGATCCCCAGACGATTTGTGGATACACCCCAGGGCCA
>CAYYIT010000009.1:0-24831 GCA_964472035.1 uncultured Ruminococcus sp. | reverse complement strand
GGCTCTGCCCCCTGACCCCCGCCAAAGGGATGGAATCCCTTTGGAATCCCGAGACGTTTTGTCAATGCCCCGATGGGACATTGACAAAACGCTTGAATTGCAGGCAATTCATTCTCGGCAGAGACAGGAAACATAACCACTGCGTCCACAAAAGTCTGCCATTCCCAGAAAGGAAATGGCAGACTGTCGCTAAAACCTCTGATTAAACAGGATGAACCTGCTTTGCAGCATCGCCGTGCTTGCCGTCAAGGCCGAACTTTGCATTGCGGCGAGCCTCGAAGAACTTCAGGGCAACCTGACCGAACTGTGCATAGCTCAGAACGTCTTCTTCCTGCTCGGTCCACTCTGCACATTCCTTGCGCAGCTTCTCGAGCTCGGGCTCGATCAGATCTGCCGGACGGCAGTCGATGGGAGCCTCATCGCCGATGATCTTCTTGCGGAATTCCGGATCGATCGGAACAGGAGTCTGACCGTATTCGCCACGAACCAGGCCCTTGAATTCCTTGGTGACCATCTTGTAGCGCTCACCCATGATCACGTTGAATACAGCCTGTGTACCAACGATCTGGGAGGACGGAGTTACCAGCGGCGGGAAGCCTGCATCCTTGCGGACTCTCGGAACTTCCTTGAGCACTTCGTTCAGCTGATCTTCCTTGCCAGCCTGCTTGAGCTGGGACAGGAGGTTGGACAGCATACCGCCGGGAACCTGATAGATCAGAGCATTTGCGTCAACTGCCAGCATCTTGGGATCGAGCAGACCTTCCTTGATGTACTTTTCGCGCAGTGTCATGAAGTAATCACGGATCTCTGTGAGCTGTACGAGATCCAGACCGGTATCGTACTCAGTACCCTGCAGTGCAGCAACCATGGACTCAGTCGGTGCATGGGAGGTACCCAGTGCGAGCGGAGACATTGCAGTATCAATGACATCCACGCCTGCTTCGATACCCTTCATCAGGCACATGGAAGCCAGACCGGATGTATAGTGGGTGTGCAGCTGGATCGGAACGTCCACAGCAGCCTTCAGCGCCTTTACAAGCTTCTCTGTCTCGTACGGAGTCAGCAGTGCTGCCATGTCCTTGATGCAGATGGAGTCTGCACCGGCGTCAACGATCTTCTTCGCATAATCCACATAATAATCGGTGGTGAACACCTCGCCAAGCGTATAGGAAATTGCGATCTGTGTGTGTGCGCCTTCCTTCTTTGCTGCCTTGATGGCGGACTCGAGGTTGCGGATATCATTGAGTGCATCGAAAATACGGATGATATCAATGCCGTTTGCAACGGACTTCTGAACGAAATATTCCAGAACATCGTCCGCATAGTGACGATAACCGAGCATATTCTGGCCGCGGAACAGCATCTGCAGCTTGGTGTTCGGCATATTCTTCTTAATGGTGCGCAGACGCTCCCAGGGATCTTCGTTCAGGAAACGAAGGCAGGAGTCGAAGGTCGCGCCGCCCCAGCATTCTACAGAATGGAAGCCAACCTTGTCCATCAGCGGCAGAATCGGGAGCATTTCCTCCATTCTCATACGTGTCGCAAGCAGGGACTGATGCGCATCACGGAGAACGGTTTCAGTTACTTTAATCTTTGCCATAATTATTCACTTTGCCACCCCGGCATGGGGTGTGCATCCTTTCTCAAAATTTCCTGCTGTGCGTAGACTTAGCCCACAGTTGCGAGGGTATCGCCAGCGTTTACAGTGCTGCCCTTCTGAACGAGGACGCTGGAAATAGTACCGTCACAGGGAGCAACGATATCATTTTCCATCTTCATTGCTTCGAGGATCATGATGCACTGACCCTTGGTAACAGAATCACCGTTGGAAACCTTGACATCCAGGATGGTGCCGGGCATGGGAGCGGAAACCTTCTCACCTGCGCCAGCTGCTGCTGCGGGAGCCGGAGCGGCTGCCGGAGCCGGTGCCGGTGCTGCTGCCGGAGCGGGAGCGGCAACAGCCGGAGCTGCGCCCTCTGTCAGTTCTTCTACAGCAACGTCGTATGCCTTGCCATTTACAGTTACACTAAATCTTTTCATATCTATTTACCACCATTCATTATTATTTACGGATTCAAAACCGATTGATCTTGTTATGATCAGAACGGGAAGTTGTTGTGCTTCTTGGGCAGAGTGGTCACACGCTTGCCTTCGAGCATGGACAGAGCGCTGCTCAGAACTGCACGCAGATCCGCAGCCTCTACGATCTCATCCACGCAGCCCTGCTGTGCAGCGGACATTGCGGATGCGAGTGTGTCCGTATATTCCTTAGCCAGCTCAGAACGCTTTGCTGCGAGGTTATCAGCACCTGCAAGCTTATCGTGCCACAGAAACTCAACTGCTGCCTCGGGAGCCAGAGGTGCAATATATGCCTTCTCCAGCGCATATGTAAAGTCGATATTGCTGCTCTTGCCAGCCAGTGCCACAAATACGGGGCCGACTGCCTTACCGGTCACAACAGTGATCTTAGCTGTGGTTGCTTCCACATAGCTGCCGGCGAGTCTTGTCAGAGCCTTGACAGCGCCGCTGATCTCAGTATCTGCGCTGCCGGCAAAGCCGAGCGTATCCACGAGAGTAATTACCGGAATGGAGAATGCGTCGCAGGTGCGTACAAAACGTGCAAGCTTTGCGCAGTCATCCTCAGTGAGCTTGTCCTCGGCCTTGTTGGTTGCTGCGATGCCGACTGTGGAACCTGCGATGGTTGCAAGTGCAGTATATGCAGCGCCAGCATAATCCGCATAGAGCTCTGTCACGCTGCCGCCGTCAGCGATGCTGCCTACGATGGACTGGAGGTCTGCGCCTGCTGCTGCAGCCGGAGCCTCATACTCCATGCAGGGTGTGCAAGCCATGTTGTTGACGGGCAGGATGTTGATCAGGGCTCTTGCCTGCTCGATCGCCGCCTTATCATCTGCTGCGGTGATTGCTGCAACACCGTTTGCAGCGGCTGCCTTTGCGCTGCCGGCACCCTTCTCGAAAGCAGGGGTCAGGAACAGCTCAGCATCCTCAGCCATCACAACGAAATCCGCAGCACATGCCATCATTGCGGCACAGCCAGCACATGTACCGGCAACCACTGCGATCTGCGGAACCACGCCGGACAGACCTGCTGCTCTTGTCATCATGCGGCTGTACGCATTCAGAGATGCGACAGTACCGTCCATGAACGCACCGTTGGAATCATAGATACCAACAACGGGGGCACCTGTCTTTGCTGCCAGGCCATAGAGCTTTGCAAGCTTGTCCGCCTGTGCGGCGCCAACGGCACCATTCTCTGCGCTCTGGTCCTGTGCGAAGGCATAGACCGGATTGCCGTTGACATAGCCATAAGCTGTTACAACGCCTGCCGGTGCTGCAGTTTCCATCACATAGGAACCAATTTCCTTATATGCGCCCTCATCAAACAGTGCAGCAAGACGCACTCTTGCGGGGCTGTTCTGGTTTTTCTCCATTTGCATATTATCGATCCTTCCTGAATGTAGACTATACATCTTTATAATACAATTTTTTTCGTTTTTTTTCAAGTGTTTCCGGTGTTTTCTTTGCACTTTTTGCAACTTTCCATGATTTCGTTAATATTTTCAAGAATGGCGTCTTCTTTTTGTGCAAGTCGCAGAGATCGAATGCGTGCCATCATCGCCGCATCCTGCACATAATAGACTGCCTTCTCCATTCCGCGGAGCTGTGCTTTGAACAGCACAGAACGGACGAGTCCGTCGCACAGGTACAGGTCACCGCCGTCATCCACCGCATAGATCGCAGCACGATCCGGCTCATAAGCATAGACGATATGTCCGGTCACAGCACCTGCATCGAGCGCTTCAGTCAGATAGAGGCGTGTTCCCTCCGGCGCCTTCAGCGAATCCAAGAGCGCCTCATAACCGGAAAGGTCTTTCTGTTCAACGATCTGCAGCATGGCTTATTCCTTTCCGATGGCATTGCGGATGGCGCGCAGCTCCTCCGCGGTCAGATCGCGGTAGGTACCGGGCTTGAGCATACCGAGCTTGATGGGGCCGATGGATGTACGGCGCAGACGCGCCACCTCCAGACCGACAGCCTCACACATACGGCGGATCTGGCGGTTTCTTCCCTCCTTGATCGTGATCTGCATCACGACGCGTCCCGGTTCATTGGACATCACAACGACATTTGCCGGAAGGGTCTTCTTACCGTCAATCATCACGCCGTCGGAGAGCTGCACGAGCTGCTCATCCGTGATTTCCGGACGCACGGTCACACGGTAAGTCTTCGTCACATGGCGGCTCGGGTGCATGATGCCATTGGCAAAATTACCGTCGTTGGTCAGCAGCAGCAATCCCTCGGAATTCCGGTCGAGCCGGCCGATGGGATACACACGCTCCTCCACGTCCTCCAGAAGATCCATTACGCATCTTCTGTCCAGTTCATCGGACACCGTTGTCACATAGCCGCGTGGTTTGTTCAGCATAATATAACGCAGGTTCTTCTTTTTCGGCACAACGATCCGCTGACCGTCCACCGTGATCAGATCCTTCGGAGAAGCCTTATCTCCAAGCTTCACCGGTCTGCCGTTACGCTGTACCTTTCCGGCACTGATGAGTGCCTCGGCCTTGCGTCGTGAGCAGAAACCGGCATCCGCCAGTATTTTCTGAATTCTGATAGTCGCCACAACATCCTCCTCGTATTACTTCCATTTTTGATCAAGCCAGTTCCGGAACCGCGTGAACATGTCACCGGAGGGCTGTTCTTGTTGTCTGACAGCTGCATCCTCTGCCGCGCACAGCGGCACTGCAGCAATACGGATCGTTCCCTGATAGAATTCCAGCACGCCGAGCGCATCGCCTTTTTTCACGGGCGCATAGGCAAACGGCGGCAGCAGCACGCGGCAGGTGATCGTTCCGATCTCCCCGTCTGCGGCACCGACCGTGACCGTCTCCGAAGGCCGGAGTGCGATTCGTCCGCATTCTCCTCCGACAAGCGTCTGTGACAGGATCGGCGGAAAATCAAGCGTTACGGTCTCCACCATGGAAAAGCCCTCATCATAGAGCCGAATATGGTCATTCCAGTCATCGGACGCATGGAGCGTCACGCAGATCAGGGTGATGCCGTCACGCTCACAGGCAGAGACGAGGCAGCGTCCGGCCTCATCGGTAAATCCCGTTTTCACGCCGATCACACCCTCGCACATACCGAGCAGTTTATTGGAATTGTACAGCGTCCGTTCGTAGGGCGGATTGCCGAATGTCACAAGAGCAGAGGGTCTGGAGCAGATCTCCCGGAACGTTTCGTTCTGCAGGGCAACCCGCGTCAGCAGCGCCATGTCATAGGCAGAAGCACCGTGCCCCTCTCCGTCAAGTCCGGAAGGCGTCGCAAAACAGGTACGCGTCATTCCGATCTCGGCAGCGCGCTGATTCATGCGCTCCACGAAGGCCGGAATACTGCCTGCCACCGCAACTGCCGCCGCATTGGCGGCGTCATTGCCGGAGGGCAGAAGCATGCCGTAGCAGAGCGCACGCTTGGTGACGATGTCCTGTTCCTGCAGTCCCATGGACGAGCCCTCCACACGAATGGCATCGCTGTCCACGACGAATTCCGCATCCAGGTCACCGCTTTCGATCGTCAGAAGCACTGTCATGATCTTGGTGGTACTCGCCATGGGGCGCTTTTCATATGCCTGCTTCTCGTACAGGATCTCGCCCGTAGCAGCCTCCATAAGGATGCATGCCTGTGCCGAAACCTCCGTGGATGCCGTACTGCACAGCGGCGGCATCCAGCAAAGCATCATACCCACCGCCAGAATCACACTTACGATCCGTTTCATATACCGTCCTCCCAAAGCAATTGTTACTGTATTGTATGGGAGCACGGCCGGTTTTAGTCCTTATTCCTCTACGACCTCAGCGATGGAATCTGCATCCTCAGCAGTTTCCTCCGCGTCCTTCTTGCCCTTCTTCGGGATCATGGCACCGAGCTTTTCGATCAGCGCGGGGATCTGATCCACGATGCCGCCCTTTTCTTCCTTGCTGGGCACGTTGATAAACTTCACTTCGCCGTCCTTGACCGTCAGAAAGCCGAGGGGCTTGACACTCAGACCGGCACCTGCGCCGCCTGCGAAGTATTCCTTAGCAGTACGGGTGGGAAGATCGGAACCGCCGGATGCAAAGCCGATCGCTACCTTGGAGACCGGAATGACGGTGGTACCGTCACCGCAGACGATCGGATTGCCGATCATGGTATTGGAATCCACCATGCTGCGGATCTTTTCCATACTGATCCCCATAAAGCCGTTGATTGCATGTTCGCTCATATTCTACTCCTTCCGCGGCTGAGCCGCTGGTTGTTATTCTTACAGCCTCACCGGATACGGCGGCTGGATATGTCATAGTTTCTTACTGATCACTGCCTTTTTGGCACGATGCATATCCCACAGGAAATGCCACAGGAAAATAACAGCTGCCGCAAGCACCGGACCGAGTCGGAATTTCAGCCGGAATCCGACGTTCCAGCGGCTCTCATCCGCTGTGAAATCGCAGACGATCTGCACACGTTTACGGCGCACGTTGATGACCTTGCCGGTTTTGTACAGAAATTGCTGCATGAACAGCTGGATCATTCCGTACTGACGCGCGCATTTTCCGGCATCCTCATCGGCGATGACGATGTCCGTACGCACATGGCTCAGCGTGAAGGCCTTTCCGATCTTACGAAGGGGCTTCGGGATCGCATAGAACGCATTCGCTGCAAGGTCGCTGTATTTCGTGATCTTCATGATCAGCTTTCCGAGCTTGTCCATGAAGAATTCCTTCGGCTTATCCGCAGGATCTGCTTTCTGCTTGGGTTCCTTTTTCGGTTTCTTTTCTTTCTTTGGCTTCTGCTCCGCTTCGGGATCGGCCTCTGTCTCTTCAGCAGGTGCTTCCTGCGTTTTCTTCTTTTTGCGCGGCAGGAGCTTGATGCCCCAGAGGCGGACATTCCATTTGAGATTGCCGTTCCACCACTCCAGTGACACCGTGACGGACACGAGGCACAGGATCGCCACGATCAGCACAAGCAAAAGGAAAATCGCCAATAGTATTGTCAGAAAGATCCGCACGCCGTCACCTCCTTCACTATATCCGCCAGCTTACTCCGGCAGTTCTTCCATCATGCCGGCAAGCTCACCTGCAAACTGCTCTCCGCCTTCACTGCGCTTCGGTTCCGGTAGCTCCTCAAGTGAGGAAAGTCCGAAGGTACGCAGGAACAGCGATGTTGTCCGGTAGGCGATCGGTCTGCCGGGGACATCGATCCTTCCGGCTTCCTCCAGCAGACCCTTGTCCACGAGGGAATTGACCACGGAAGAGCTGTCGATGCCGCGGACGCGTTCAACGAAGCCCTTGCTCACCGGCTGGTTGTAGGCAACGATCGTCAGCGCCTCCATTGCCGCGTTGGAAAGCGGCTGCATGCGCTTGGTTTCAAGCGCCGTGCGGATCATGGGTGCAAATTCCTCCCTGGTCCCGAGCTGCCAGGCATCGCCGAGATGCATGACCTGCAGCGCACTGCCGGTTTCGCGGTATCGCTCCGCAAGCTGCTCGAGCAAAGGCTGGACGTCGCGTTCCAGAATGTTCAGCGTCATCGCGAGACGCTCCGTCTCCATGGGTTCTCCGGCAGCAAACAGGATGGCTTCCGCCGTTGCAAGCATATTCTCTTCCATCCGTTAACCGCCTTTCTTTTCACACATGCTGAGCATGGTATTGTCTTCATTGAGGGCAATTCTGCCGAATCGTGTCAGCTCCAGCACCGCCAGGAAGGTCGCCACTCTTGCGGAGCGGTCCGTGATGCCCTCATAGAGGGAATCCACCGACACGGTATTGCCGGCATAGAGCCTGCGCAGAACGAACACGACCTTTGAGATCACGGAAACCACCTTCGCCTGTGTGACAGTGTCGGTGATCTTCTCGGAGAGAAGCTGTCCGTTCATCCGTTCCTTGCCGAGCTGTGCGATCAGCTCCGCGAGCTTTTCCGGCGGATGCTGCAGCTCATAGGTCTGCTTCTTCGGGAGCTTCATCGGCTTGCGGACAAAGATATCGTCCGCACGAAACTGCTCACGCAGCTCACGCGCCGCAGCCTGACACAGCGCATACTCGATCAGCGCACCCTGCAGCTCCTGCTTGATGCGCTCTGCTTCCTCGGGCTTCGGAAGAAGCGATGCACTTTTAATATAGACAAGTCTTGCTGCCATTTCGAGGAATTCACCGGCAAGCTCCAGATCCTGCTGGCGCGCCTGCTCCATATAAAGGAGATACTGCTCCAGGAGCTTTGTAATCTCGATATCATTGATGTTCAGCTTGTGTTTGGAGATCAGGTGGAGCAGAAGATCCAGCGGTCCCTCAAAAACATCAAGCTTAAATTGAATCACAGCCATTGTATTATCCTATCAGCATGGGGATCCAGTCGGTGATCAGCACCAGACCCTCACAGATTTTTCCGCTCAGCCACATCAAGGGTGTGGAGAGGATTCCCGTCACCATCAGCACCAGCACGATCACATAGAATGTCATCTGGTTCTGCTGGATCCAGTAGTCCACCTTCCGCGGCAGAAAATAGCCGAGGATCGCAGAACCGTCCAACGGCGGCACCGGAATCAGGTTGAACAGCGCAAGATTGACATTGATCGCAATAAACGCATTGAGCATGATGACAACATACATGATCGTTTCCGTTACTTCCGTCACAACGCCGGACATCACCTGAAGGATCACCGTGCCGACGAGCGCTGCCGCGAGGTTGGACAGGGGGCCGGCAAGGGACGTCAGCATCATGCCATAGCGCGGACGCTTGAAGTGCATGGGATTGACCGGTACGGGCTTTGCCCATCCGAAGCCACAGAAAAAGAGCAGGATGGCACCCATAATATCAATGTGCGCAAAGGGAGACAATGTCAGTCTGCCCTTGTATTTGGCGGTATAGTCACCAAGTTTGTTTGCAGTCCAGGCATGGGCGAATTCATGGAGCGGCAGGATCATGAAAATGATCATCAGCTTGACAAGGCCCTCCAGCAGATCCGCGGTTTCCAATCCGAACAAATCAAAACACTCCTTCCAAATTGTATACATACTGTGCGTCTGGACACCCCAGGTCCGATCATCAGCATCAATTCCAGATATGCACTCTTTTATTATACAACAAATGCAGAAACTTTGCAAGCATATTTTGTAGAATCTGCCAGTAAAAAATTTTTTTTGAAAAGAATGAAAAAAAGGCTTGCTTTTTTCGTCCGTATCTGTTATAATATTGACATAGGTGTTTTTCTACATGTTGAAGGAGGTGTATCCCACATGGCAAAGTGTGAAATTTGCGGCAAGGGCGTTACATTTGGTAACAAGGTGTCTCACTCCCATAGATTGACAAACAGAACTTGGAAGCCCAACGTACAGCGTGTTAAGGCAATCGTTAAGGGTTCTCCGTGTCACGTCTATGTATGCTCCAGATGCCTGCGTTCCGGCAAGATCGAGCGTGCATAAGTCTTGCACAAAGCAATGAAAAGTAATCAGGAGGAACCGGGTTTCCGGATTTGCTCCTGATTTTTCATTTGCCGCTGCTCTGCATTAAGATGCAGAGCTTTTTTATTTACCCCCTTAAAAGCTCCGTATTCTCGGCTTTCTGCGGTTATTCCGGTATTTTGCCGCACGGAAATTCCATGTTTTTCACATACTTTATAAAAATGTAGTTGACTTTACGAGAAAATTATGTTATAATGTCTATATCAGATGCAATCGGCAGGCAGCTATGCGCTGTTTGCTGCTGTAAAAGTATATAATGAGGTGACTATTTTGGCAGAACAGAAAACAAACCAGGCTCCGATCACAAATCCTGCTCTGGTAAAAGCTATGGATGAAATGAAGCAGGATCGCAATCCTAAGACAGAAGTGGCATTCGTCACAGCACTGAAGGCTGCGCGGTTCCTGGTTCCCGCTAGTGTAAATAAGGTACAGGCTGCGCAGGCCAATGAGGACGGTACCGTTGAGCTGAAGGAGCAGCCCCAGGTTCGCTTCATGCTGTTCAACAACAAGGAAGGCAAGAAGTTCTTCCCGCTGTTCACAGATATCGCAGAGTTCCGCAAGTGGGACAAGCACCAGGATTCTCAGCTGGCTGCACTTTCCTTCCGTGATCTTTGCCAGATCATGCAGAAGAATCCCAATCCCGATGGTGAGGGCGCAGTGATCAATCCCTTCGGTCAGAACATCATGGTTCCTTCCGAGACCCTCTTCCGTGTCAATGCAACAGAAGCGATGGCTCCCGGCACCAAGATCCAGATCGGTTCCCTGAAGGAAGAGCCCACTGAGCTTGTTGAAGCTGTAAAGGCACACGCTGCAACGGATGATGCGATCAATGCGATCTATCTGCGCGTGATGAAGCGTGAAGATAAGGAAAAGCCGAACTTCCTGTTCGTGGTTGACATTGACAGAGAAATGGATCAGGCTGCTGCTAAGGTCGTATTCGATGGTATTGCACAGGCTGCAAAGCCCCATCTGCGCGGCGTAGAGCTGGCAATCGTTCCTTCCTTCAATCAGCTCGGTGTTGCTGCACTGAAGGATGCAGAGCCTTTCTACACAAAGTAATGACAAAATCCCGTCAGCATCAGCTGACGGGATTTTTTTGCATTCTTATCTTCCGAAAGGTCTGCCGAATGACCCGATCTCGATCAGATTCCCTTCGGGATCGGCGATGTAGCATGTTCTCTGTCCCCAGGGCTCGGTTTCCGGCGGCAGCACGGAAGCGGCACCCTTTGCGATCGCATCGGCGTAAGCGGCGTCCACTTCATCGAAGGTATCGACATAGAGAGCGATCTCAAAGTGACCGTTCAGTCCCTTGACATACTCGTATCTGCGGCTTGTCATTTTCTCGAAATCCTGTCTGCCGTAGAGCAGGAACAGGGTACCGTCCTTGACAAGGTACACATTCGAGGTATCCTCCCCTTCCCGGATCTCAAATCCGAGAACATCGCGATAAAAGCGAATCATTTTCCCCATATCGTTGACAAACAATCCAAAACCGTCAAGTTTCATCTCCTGCATTCTCCTTTCCTGTATTGGATCAGCGCTTCCGGTAGATCAGAAGTTCCGGATCAGCGCAGTTCTCACCATATTCTGCCACCAGCAGAAAATCCATTCCGGCAACAAGTCCAAAGCATCGTTCACCGTCGCCGTCATCGAATTCGCAGCAGACCTGCGTACCAAGATACACGGCGTTATCGTCAAGAAGTCTGACGCACTCGCCGTTCGGCATAGGGTACGCAAGGTTGACAAAGGCACCGTTCAAGGCGAAAAGCTCCGTGATCTCCGGCATTCCGGGAAGTCCGAGACTGTTGAACTCACCGATCAGTGTCTGTTTGAACTGTTCAAAGCATTCCCTGCCGCCTGTTTCAATGTAGCTGTGAATGAAGCACCTCGTTCCGAAGGGGCAGCCGTTTGTGACGCTGCATCCCTTGCATCCGCATTCTTTTCCGTAGCCGCAGCTGCTGCACTCGGCACCGCACAATGATTTCATAACGCACCTCCTGAGGTTTCATCAATATCTGCAATAGGACATGAATCGGAATTTCCTGCTTCACATGGATCATCAGCAGGCTGCTTCGCCCTCACGAGGTATCTGTTAACGGATGCGGTCATGTTCTTCAGAGGAAATTCCTGTTCTTCGGTTTTCAGGAATACACCGCCGCATTTCTCGATCACCCTGATCGATGCGGTGTTTTCGGTCATGGCATCGATCCTGATCTCGGAATACCCTTTTGCAAACAGATATTCGATCAGCGCGTTGCAGGCTTCCGTCATATAGCCCCTGTTCCAGAATTGTCTTGACAGATTGTAACCGATCACGGGAGTTCCGCCGACCCCATTCAGGTAGCCGACCACATCGATCCCGCCGATGAGCTGCTGTGTTTCCTTCAGTTCGATCGCAAAATTCAGTCGTTCCGGTTTTTCATATTCCCCGATCCACAGGTTGAGGATGGCTGCGGTATCCTCGATGCTTTCATGGGTATTCCAGTTCAGATATCTGGTGACCTCCGGATCATTTGCCCATCCGGAAAACATTGCCTGAGCGTCGTCGATTGTGAATGGTCGCAGGCGCAGCCGCTTTGTTTCCAATATCAGTTTCATTGCATCCACCTCCGAATTGCATATTTGCGTTCTTTTTTCATTATACTACAAGTTCATCTTTTCGTCAACACAAAAATCGGAAGCCCCCTGCGGCGCTTCCGATTTTTTTCATATAAGAGATATCAGCCAACGAGACCGGAACGCTCGATACCTTCTGTGAAGTATTTCTGCAGGAAGGTATACATTACGAGCAGCGGGGTTACTGCCAGGAGGCAGCCGGCTTCCATCCAGATGATCTGCTCACGGGGAGAGATCTTGGCGGTCGGGCTGTTGAACAGTTCGATCGTCAGCGTCTGGCCCAGATTTTTCAGGGACAGCGCGATGGTCGTAAAGTTCGTAAAGAATGTGGAGCTTACATAATAGTCGTTCCAGTACCATACCACGGAGAACAGGAATACGGTCAGGAAGGACGATGCAGCATTGGGAACCATTACCTGAATGAAGGTTCTGAACGGGCCGCAGCCATCGAGGTAAGCGGCATCCTCCAGTTCCTTGGGCAGGCCCTTGAAGAACTGGCGGAAGATGAAGATCATCAGACCGGCACGGATACCGTTTGCAGTCAGTGCGGGCAGATACATCGTCAGCGGTGTATCGATCAGATTGAACTTGCTGCCGACTGCGGAACCGAACATATTCTCAATGATCGGCTGCAGGCCGAGGCAGTAACGGAATTCCATAAACTGCGGAATGGCAATGATCTGCGGCGGCACGAGGATCATCATGATAACGATGCCGAACAGAAGATTCTTGCCCTTGAAGCGGAATCGTGCAAAGCCATAGCCCGTGATCGCACAGGTAACGACCTGCACCAGCGAACAACCGATGTTCATAAACAGCGTGTTGCGCAGTGTGGTTCCGAAATTCATGGCATTGGCGGTCTGCTGAATGATCTTCAGCGTCAGGTGGCGCGGGATCCACATTACTGTCGGGTCGCTCATATCCTCCTGGGCGCGGAATGCGCAGCTGATCATGTAGATCAGCGGATAGAGAATGATGAAGCACAGGCCGAACAGAATGAAGAAGCGGACAACGGGCCATACCTTTTCAAGTGCTTCCTTACGACGAAGGTAAGCGATCTCCTCCTTATTCATATTGCGCATATGAATCTGGCGGATCTGCTTTTTGGAGAGACCATTGCCAATGACCTTTTCGCCTGCCTGTGCAGGCACTGTTTCTTTTTTTGCCATAGGTGTTCCCTCCTTTCTTAGTCTACTTCATAGTAAATGAAGCGATTGAGTATCAATGTGATAATGCCCACTGCAGCCAGCACGATGATGAAATAGATCCACGCCATTGCTGCTGCCCAGCCGTAATGCCAGTCGCTCTGCATATCGAGTACTCTTCCCATTACCTGGTTGTCAGGAGAGGTGAAGGAGTCGATAACGGTGAAGATCAGGCAGGCAAGGATCATGGGGCTGACATAGGGAAGGGTGATCTTCCAGAAGTATTCCCATGCCGTTGCGCCCTCCATCTGTGCGGCTTCCTTGGCGGAAACCGGAATGTTCTGCAGGGCTGCCAGGAAGATCAGGATCTGGATACCGGTATTCCACACGATCGTAAAGATATTGTTGGAAACGGTCTCGACCATGGTCTGCATCTTGTCGCTCAGACCGTAGATGCCGATGTACTGGAACAGCTCGCCCATCAGATCGGTGGAGAACATGGTGGAGAACTGTCCGGCACTGCTGGCACCGCTGCTGGAGATATTGCCGTTGATGATGTTGTACACGGGACCGGTGGCGATGATGACCGGCAGGAAGAAGACGGCTCTTGCGAAGGCTCTTCCGCGGAACTTCTGGTTCAGAATGACCGCAATGAAGAGGGAGAATACAAGGATCAGCGGTGTCTTCCACAGGGTCTCCACCAGGACATTGACGAGGTACTTGGCATAGTGCTGGTCGCCCGTAAATACATAAACGTAATTATCGAGACCGACCCAGGTTCCCTGCATGCCGCCCTTTTCCGGTCTGACATCCATAAAGGAGTAACGCAGGGATTCGATCAGGGGGTAGATGAACCAGAGCAGTGTGCCGACCATCCACAGCGCAATAAAGCCGTAGCCGTAGAGCGCCTTTCGTTTTTCATATGGTAACTTCATTGTCTGCTCACGCTCCTTCCGCTGCGGTATCCGCATCGGATACGCTGTATACTGTACCGTTGACAGTGATGGTTTCTGCATCATAATCGACTTCGATCTCAGTGCCGTTGGAATATACTGTCACGGACACATTGTCTTCTCTGGTATAGTCCGTAATGGTCTGGTCGCTGACGCCGGAAAGGATCTCGGATGCGAGCTTATATTCCTCTGCTGCGTCATTGACCCAGTATGCATAATGGGAATAGAAGTAGCTGTCAAGATCGGTATCCTTAAGGTCACTTGCCTCTGCATAGATCATATCATATGCAGGGTTTGCACCGGTCGCAATGCTGGTGAGGTAGGTCTCCATGCTGTCCGCACTTGCGTTGATGGCCGTGCCGGAGTACGGGATCAGGCCGTGCAGAACGATCTGGTAGAACGGAATATCCTGATCGAACACGTCAAAGCCGCTCGACTGCAGGGGCATATCCGAAATACGATCCGCATAGGGCAGTGCATAGGCTGCGCAGCTGTCCGCCAGAATGGAGAGACCTGCGTCGTTCATGGTCTGGTAGGACTGCTGCAGGGTCTGCATCGTATCCTCACGGGACATGTTCACCTTGCCGTAATCGCCCCAGAGCGTGGAGGTCATACTGCCGAGGGAAACGCCGCTCAGGCCCTTCTTGCTGTAGTTCTTCGCCAGATCACCGTATACATCGAGGAAGGTGTCCGGAGACAGCAGGGACTGGGTCTTGACGGTGGGATCCTGTACACCATAGGACAGTGTGTACTGTGCCTGTCTGGAGTAGGAGCCGGAGATACGGATGGTGGTATCCATAAAGGTATAGTAGCCGTTGCCGGACTTGAATGTCACATTATCCACGGACGGATAGAATGCATAGCCCTGACCGTTGAGGTAATCCTTCAGGTCATTGAAATCGCCCTTGCCGCCGAGTGTACCGGAAGGCTTCGCCTTATTGTCGACCTTGCCGGAGATACCCTCGTTCGTCCAGTTGTTGTAGACAACGACCATGTCGTCAACGCCGAGTTCTGTGAGACTTTCCACGATATCCTGTGCTTCGCTGTAGCTGGTCATAGAGGTCTTCATATTGACCGGAATACCGAGAATGGACTGCGCCTTCATGGTTCCGCCGTAGAAATCAACATACATTTCAGTGGAGCCGGCCTCGGTCTTCTTGGTCACGCCGCCGTCCGTTGTCAGGTAATTGCGGTATGCCTCAGCCACATCCACATAGTCCGCATCCTCTGCGGCGATGGGATAATAGCGCAGCTTGAGACTCTGTGTCTTGATGTCGCCTTCCTCAAAGACGGTCAGGTTACCTGCATCGCCTGCGAGGTAGTAGGTATCCGTTCCGCGCAGTGTGAAGTTGAAATTGCAGATATTGTAGCTGCTCAGGGACTGGCCGCTGACGCTTGCATTGATCGCAGCATTGGCATCGCCCTCATCAATGACAACAGCCATGGCATTGCCTTCCTTGACGATACCATAAACAGGGAGGTAGACCTCCTCAGTTACCGCCGGCTTTGTGGTCGGAACGATGGTAATATCACGGCCGTACACCTTCTGGGTGTAGCTCTTAGCGCCTTCCTTGCCGTTGTTGAAATTCACGATCGCGCCGCAGCCGTCCGGCAGAACGAAGTAGCCCTCCTCTGTGGAATCCGCTGCGCCGAAGCTGCCGAGAACGGTCAGCTGTGTGGCAACGATGCCCTCCGCGGTCTTGGTTTCCTGGATCTTGGTGCAGTTAACGCTGGCTTCCATGTAGTCCTCTGCAAGCTTGTAGCATACCGGAACGCTGATGCCGCACTTATCAAAGCTGTAGGTGATCTCTACGCCGCCTTCGATCTCCTTCATCTTCAGTGTTGCTGCATTTGCAGAACGCTGATTGGTGATGCCGAAGCTTTCTCTGTCGCCGTAGGTCAGTACAACGGAGGATTGCAGGTCACTGACAAGTGTCGTTGTCGCACGGGTATCGCGGTTGGCGCCCTGGGGAGAAGACCACCAGACATAACCGTTTTCCTTATTCTCAAGGGCAAGGATCGCATTGTCCTCATCCACATAGAGCTTCATTCTGTCATTTTCTGCAACCTGCTTGACACAGGACCACGCCTGATTCTGGTCAGCATTGAGTGTCGCCCAGTAGGCCTTGTCGCTGCTGCGGTAGGTACATTCCTTGTCATTCTGCTCCTCGAGCGTCATGACAGCGCGCACTTCCTTGTAGTCGGTGCTGTAGAGCTCCAGGGTGTTCTTATCCTTTGTCAGGAACAGATAGGGACTGTCCGCTGTGGAGACACGATGGCGCAGCTGCACGGGCTTTGTCAGATCCGCATTCAGGTGCAGAAGGTATCTGCCTGCCTGACTGAAGAAAATCACGCTCTCGTCATTCTTGGCGATCTCCTCGAATACAGCGGCAACGGTACCGGTTGCGGTATCAATGATGGCAACCTCCGCATCCTTGAACTTCTTTTCAATATCGTCCGCATCCTCGGCATCCTCGTCCTCGGATTCTTCCTCGGTCTCGGGGAAGTCCGCCGCGATGCGGTCCTTGTAATCCTCCGGACGCAGGTACACGGCATAGCCGTCCACTTCGCCCAGGGGGGTCATATACTTCTCGACTTCTTCCGCATTGACATCGGGTTCTTCGAGTTCTTCTTCGATGACATTGGCTTCCTCTTGGGCAGTGCCTTCCGCTGCATCAGTGGTCGCTTCGGCGGAGGTATTCTCCTCCCCTTCCGAATTGACCGTCATACTGTTCAGCGGCAATGCCAGTGCTGCAGCGAGCAAGCATGTCAGGATTTGTTTTCTTTTGATTTTCTGCATACTTTCACCGCCAATCTTAAACCTTCAGTCGATATGCAATCTCTGTGTATACGGAATACGCGAATACATATACCTGCTGGAACAGCGAGAGAAGCAGAACGAGCAGGAAGAGCATGATCAGCATTGCTGCGATCGTCAGAATGATTGCAAATACAGTTTTTGTCAGAGAATACTGATGCACTGCCTTGATGGCAGAGAACACCAGCACAACGCTCCAGCCGAGTCCGATGTAGCTGACTGCCTGAATGAACACGTACTCATCCCGGATCAGGAAATGGGACATGAACACATCAAGGTAGATACTCACTACATAGGGAACCAGCGCATAAGCACTGTAGATGAAGATGTTCTTCATGCTTCCCTCGCCGTCGAGCAGCGTACAGATCGCCCAGTTGCCCACTACCCAGGTAATGAACAGAACGATCGTCTGCACGATGTAGGGAATGATATTGAACATCTTATCCGGCTCTGTATAGAACTGGAAGCCATACAGACGGTTGTAGAAAATTGAGGCGACAAACCAGAGCAGAATGATCACAATTGCGTACTTGATGGAGCCCGCTTTCTTCCATCGCATATCCTCATAGCCTTCAAACGGATGGGTGACTGCATGCTTGACCCACTGTCTGTTCGTTAAATCCATCATAGCGGTCACGCCTCCTTTCCTTGATTTCCGCGCTGCTTTCTTCTGCGCCAGAAACGGTAGCCGAAATATGCGACGAGCAGAACAACGATTCCGCCGGCGATCACATCAATGTGCTCGCTGATGAATTCGGAACGATAGCCCTCAAATGCTCTGTTGTAATAGTAGGAAGAATCCGCAAGCTTTGCATACTTCATAGATCCCTCGTAATCGCCCTCTACCAGAAGTGCAGCTGCAACACCGAGGAATGCTCTCTGGTAATTGCCGTCATACTGCAGCACCTCATACCAGGGCTCGAGTGCCTGCTCGTAGAAGCCGGCATTGTAGAGATCGGTGGCTTCATGCACGATATTGCCGAAATCGGTCTCTTCGAACACGGTGATATAGTTCTTTCTGGTATCCAGTACCAGGATGCGTCTGTCGATGGACTCGATGGCGGATACTTCGGTGAAGCCGCCGAGCTGGTCAGAGGAGCTGCCGAAGATGAACAGCAGATTGCCGTCCTTGTCATACTGGAAGACCTTACCGGAGGTCAGGTCAAGACAGTTGATGTTCTTGTCATCGGAGATCTCGATGTCGCAGATCATGGACTGGTAATTCTTATTGGTATTGGTATCCCAGATGGAGTCGATATCGCCCCATGTTGTCTGCAGACCGGTGAATAGGTTTTTGCCTGCCGGATTGAGCTTCTTGACCGTATCGGTCTTCTGGGAAACGGACTGCGTACAGGTGTAGATAAAGCCCTCATCATCCAGATCGAAGCTGGTGATACCGGTCGGAACGGTTCTGGAGCTCTTGGAACGCATCTCTTCTGTGGAGATCAGCTTCCAGAAGTAGTTGGCAATGACCTCGGAGGTCTGCTCTACGGTATTGGCACCGTAGTAGCCCTGGAACTCACCCTTGCTGTTGAACATGGCAGCACCGGTGGTGATATTACCGAGAACGATATAGACATTGCCCGCCTTATCCGCCAGTACACGCTGGGGCATGAAGGTCAGCTCCTGAGAGAACATCTCTGCGGTGGGCTTTGTGATCTCCAGCTTGACGTTGGCGTCGTAATCGCAGACAAGTACACGGGAGTTGCTGTAGTCCGCAATGTAGATCAGATCCGTCTCCGGTGCAACATAGATGCCCTCGGGATCCTTCAGGGTCGTGACGGAGCCGTCCTCGTAGTAGAACTCATCCATCACCATCACGACATCTTCCAGTTCGCTGTCGGTGACAACGATGCGGTTGTTCTTGGTGTCCACGATGAAGAACTGGTCATAGGCGTCGCGGAACAGATCGCTGGGCTCGGAGAAGTCGCCGATTCCCAGATCCTCACCGCTGATCGAACGTGCCGCAAGGTATCCGGCCTGGGACGGTACGGATTCCTTCCAGCGGTCGTAGTTGTAGACATCATAATGCTCATCCGCCGAAGCAGTAAGGCTCAGGCAGAAGGTCGCTGACATCAATCCGGCAAGGGCGATGACAGCAAGCTTTTTCATGTTTTGCTTCATATGTACCACCCTTTCTTAATCCTTGATACCGGAATGCGCCATCGTTTCGATCACGTTCTTCTGGGCCATCATGAAAATCACGATCGGAGGGATCAGCATGAACACGGCCGCTGCCATTGCAACGCCGGCTCTCGCAAGACCGGCACTTGCCGCCTGCTGAACAACAGTGGGCAGGGTCTTGAGGGATTCCTTGTAAACCAGAGTACCGCCCTGGATATTCCATGCTGCCTGGAAAGCAAAGATGATCATGGTCATCAGTGCCGGCTTCTGGTTGGGCATGACGATCTTCCAGCAGATGGTGAACATATTGGCACCGTCCACCTTAGCAGCTTCGATCATCGCATCCGGAACCGTGGACATGGACTGACGCATCAGGAAGAGACACATCGGAGATGCAACGGACGGAAGGATCAGTGCCCAGTAGGTATTGATCATGCCGAGCTTCGCCATAACGATGTACTGCATGATGTAGATAACATTGCTCTGATACAGCAGTGACACAACGATCAGGTTGTTCAGGAACTTGTTGCCGGGGAACTTGCACTTAGCAAGTGCAAACGCTGCCATGGAAGCGAACACGCACTGTGCAACGGTTACACATACGGTAACAAAGACACTGTTGAACACATAACGGGAGAAGGGCACCCACATATCGGAGAGGGTCGCGAACATATCCTTGAAGTTGTCCAGTGTCGGGTCGATGACATAGAGCTTCGGCGGGAAGACGAACAGCTCATGCACGGGCTTGATGGACATGACGATCGCGAGATAGATCGGGAGCGCCATGAACAGGCCGAGGATCGTCAGAAACGCAAAGATGCCGATGGTTCCGCCGATCTTTTTGCCCGCCTGCTTGTTGGAGGCTTTCAATCGTTTTGTATCTGTCATTTCTGCGCCTCCTTAGTCCATGTACTTGCTGAGGATCTTACTGATGAGTTTATTCGCCAGGAACATCGCAATGAACAGAATCATGCAGATCGCGGAAGCGTAACCCATCTCATATCGTACCCAGCCGTAGTCATAGGCATGTGTCATAATGGTATGTGCCTTGTAGTCCGTACTCGGGAAGCCGACAAGGCTCTGTGCAACGGTGCCGGCAGTGAAGGAGCTGACAATCTGCATAACTGCCGCGAACATCAGCTGCGGTCCCATGGAGGGGATCGTGATGTAGATCAGTTCCTGCCAGCGGTTCTTGATGCCCTCGATCGCGCCTGCCTCATACTGGGAGCGGTCGATATTCTGGAATCCCGCTCTCAGGGAGAGGAAGCCGGCACCAAGGCTCAGCCAGAGCTGAACGATAATGGTCACAGTCAGGACATACTTACTGTCCGTCAGCCACTGGTTCGGGGAAGATATGATACCCAGATTCAGCAGAACGGAGTTGAGATAACCATAGGAGTCACCGCTGAAGATGAGCTGCCACACCGTGTAGACATTCGCCATGGACGGTGCGTAGAAGATCAGGGTGAAGATGGTCTTCAGTTTCGGATGCAGCTCGTTGATCAGCCATGCGAGCAGAAAGCACAGTACATAGCTGAGGGGACCTGTAAAGATCGCAAAAACGAGCGTTACACGGATGGACTGAATGAAAATGGTGTCATTCAGGAACAGGGTTGTGTAATTGGACAGTCCGACATACTTCGGAAGCTGTACCATATCAAAGTCCGTAAAGCCCATGGGCAGGGACATCACAACGGGGATGATCGTAAATACCAGAAATACCAACATGAACGGGAGCATCATGATGTAGCATTCCTTATTCTGTTTCACTTGCAGCCAGATCAAGCGGCGGTTCTCCTGCTTGCTGCGCTTGCCGATATCAGCAGTATCCAAATGAAACCCTCCTTACTTTCTAAGTAATTCGACATACTGTCGGTTAATCCTCAATGGTCGGAAGTCCAAGGTTCTCACGCTTTCTGGTGATCTCCGTATTGATATCGCGGTTGTACCAGAGCATAGTATCTCTCGGATTCTCGGAGTTATTGACTGTCTCACGGAATGCATTCATGATGTTACGAGTAACGGCATAGGATGCGGGGATGATCGGGATCTCCTGAAGCTGGTCCATAGCAGAGAGCAGGACGTTCAGTTCGTCCTTGGACCAGGACAGCTGCTGGAGTGCCTCGACATTCGCCGGCGTGTAACGTCCGAGCTGACCGAGCAGGCCCTCGATCTGGGTGCCGTATTCGACCTGAATTTCAGCGGAGGTAAACCACTTGAGGAATTCCCATGCGCCTTCCTTATCCTTGCACTTGTCAAAGATCACGGCGCCGGAAGAAGTGGAATTGACCGCGTGAGAAATACTGCCGTCCGCCTGTTCGGTTCCGGGGATCAGTGTGAAATCCCAGAGGCCCTTGATCTCGGGCGAAGCCACTGTCAGCTGGTTATAGAAGGAATAATCCGAAATGACAATGGGATATTCTCCGGTACGGAAACGGCTGAAGCCGTCATAGGACTGTTCGAAGCCGTACTTCGTGTAGAAGTCCGTCCACTGTTCAAAAGCCTGTACTGCTTCGATGCTGTCGAAATTGGTCTGGGTCAGGCTGTCGTTATAGTAGCTGACGCCATTCTGCAGCATCAATGTTGCAAAAGTATGACCGGATTCCGTCGCAGCAGAGATGGTCGCATTGGTACCGGATACTACCGGAAGCACAAGGCCGACATACATGTAGTTTCTCTGCAGGGCAGGGAGCATGTCGATGATATCCGTCCAGGTATCGGGCGGTGCGGTAAAGCCGAGTTCAGTGAGGATGTCCTTACGATAAAACATCATTGCCCAGCTCTGTGTCAGCGGAACGCCGTATACACCGTCTTCATAAGTATAGGGCGTTGCAGCGTACTGCTGGAAGCGGGAAGCGACTTCTTCGTAGTCCGCGTATTCCGCCTTCATATCCACCAGCAGGTTTCTTGCTGCAAGGTTTACGGGGAATTCACCGCCAAGGAAGAGCGCAACGTCCGGACCCTTGCCGGCGAGGGTTGCTTCTACAACACCGCCGACTACGAGGTTAACGGCAACCTGGGAATCGTGGTTCTGGTTGAAATCGGACTCCACGAGCTCCTTGACAACCATTGCCTGGTCACGGCCAAGGCTTACCCAGACATTGATCGCTTCGCCGGTTGCATCATCGGAGAGGTTGGTGTAATCCTCAAAGAAGGAGCTGTAGAAACGCTGCCAGCCGTAGCCGAAGGACTTGAAGAAGTTCTCCTTGACGGAACTGAACTTCTGGTCGGCGGAAGCAAGCTCAATGTAGTCCACTTCCAGCGGCTGTGTACGGTAGTCACACATCCAGGAGGAAAGTGCGGTGATATTGTCCTTGATCTGGGACATGTAATCCGGAATCTTCAGCGGCTTTTCGATACAGTTATCCAGCACCATATACATACGCTCGAGCGCTGCTGCTTCGGAGCCGGTGGAGCCTGCGAGGGTCTCGATGTCATTCTTGATCTTCTTGAGATCCGCAGACAGTCTTGTGAACT
Organism: uncultured Ruminococcus sp.; assembly: GCA_964472035.1. Taxonomy (GTDB): domain Bacteria; phylum Bacillota; class Clostridia; order Oscillospirales; family Ruminococcaceae; genus UBA3855. Next base: position 2,186 of record CAYYIT010000009.1, on the reverse strand, counting down.
CATCGATCAGCTCCGGAATGCGCTCATGCACATAATAATCAGTGTACTTATCGGGAGTGGGGCCCGTGATCATCAGGATCTTACGGTAATAGGTATTGATATCGAGTACAGCGGCATCGAGCAGACGCATGGAGTCACCGATCTCACCGGGGATGACTTCCATGGTGATGCTGTGATCCTGCCCGCCTTCGAGGTAGACATAGATATCCTCGCCGTTCTCGCCGGAGGGAGAAACGACCTGCCATTCTGTGCTGTAGTAGAACTTCACCTGATCGAGGTCATCACACAGCACCTCGCCGTCCACATAGATACGGCGGTTGGAGTAGAAGCCGCGCATCTGGGACTGGCGTGCCTTGATACCGATCTTATACCAGCCATCGTTTGTCAGTTCGTCAGCACCGATCTCCCAGGTAATGGTCTGCATTGCCTGATCCCAGTTGCCGGCACCGATGGTGTTGAACACCGTCTTAGACGGATTGGAGGGAGAAGCAAGATAGCTGGAGTTGTCCGTTGTGGGATAGAGCGTGGAATCACTCTTGAATGCGGCATTCTCGCCCTCAATGCGGATGAGTGTGGAGGGAGTGCTCTCCACGGTCACACCGCCGCCGACAGCGGACTTGTATTCCTCATAGGTCGGAAGTGTCTCCGGATTGTACAGCTTGATGTACTCCAGTGCGAAGTAGCCCTTGATGATGTCCAGTGTCAGCTCATGCTCGCCCTCTTCCAGATAGAAGTAGAGCGGCGTATTGAACAGACCGTCCACATCAAACAGCGGCGTCGTCATCCAGCGGCCGATCTGCTTCTGGGAGGGGCGCACCTGGTTGCCTCTGGAATCCAGATGGATCTCACCGTCGTTCACATATACCTTATTTAATGTAGCACGGGATGCAGTATCGTACGGGGACTCACCGTCGACCAGAATACTGAACTCCACATTTGCCATATTGGAAGGGATCGGCAGATAGGAGAACTCCAGACAGTACAGACCAGTCTCCGGCACGGATACCGGATAGGTCACGGTACCATCCACCGCATTCCAGATCAGGACATCATCCTTATTCTCCTCGGAATACTCCGTTCCGAAACTGCCGACGGATACATCGGCATCCGAGCCGTGATCCATTGCAGTATAGCTGTTGCCGGGGATCATGACCTCCTGCTGAGGATGGTTCTCCCCTGCATACATATCATAATAATCGCTGTAGGTGCGCTGTTCCTCATAAAGCAGCACCGTTTCTTCTTCTGCAGCCGTCAATGTCAGTGTTGCTGTTTCCCCTGCATCCGTTTCTGTATCCGCCGCAAAGGCCGATGTTACCAGAAACGTCTGTGCAGACAGAAACGCAGCAAGCAATGTGCTGAGCAGCCGCATGGACATTTTTTTGCCTTTCAAAAAATCTCCGCCTTTCTTCGCACGTTCCGGACATGCGATATTTTCGGCGTTGCCGCCGGTTCTATTATGCATGCGCATTTCCCATAAATACGCACAAACAACGGACTGTTCAGTAACTCCATTTGAACAGCCCCGATCTTTCTATCCGCCGCAGAGCGCAGCAGCGCATAATACATCTTATATTATAACAGGAAACCCCCTCGCGTGTCAAGCTTTTTTCTCATAAATTACACAAAAAATTCATCAGGCTTTTATTCACTATGCACACATCCGATAATTTAATGCCTCATTTTGCTATAATAAAATCTATTAACTAAAAATTAAAATGTACTAAAGTCACGATTTTTAGGGGTTTTTGGCAACATTGTCCTATACACGTGGGAGGTAAAATTATGAATAGAAATATTTTTTTCAAAAAGGTCTTGATTTTTTCTGAAAATATGTTAGAATAGAAGTAGCAGAACACGATCGTGATCGTATTCTCAATTACATAACCGGAGGTGTAAGAATTATGGCATATAAAATCACTGATGAGTGCATCAGCTGCGGCGCATGCGAGGCTGAGTGCCCGGTAAGCGCAATCTCTGCTGGCGATGACAAGTATGTAATCGATGCAGACGCATGTCTGGATTGCGGTGCATGTGCAGGTGTATGTCCTGTTGATGCTCCTCAGGCTGAATAATCAGCGTATTGAGATGAGAAAAAAGGCTGTATCCATCCGGATACAGCCTTCAGTCTGTCAAAAAGTCCTTTTTCTTAAGGATAGGCATCATGTAACTGCCCCCACCCCAACCCC
>CAYYIT010000008.1:0-62728 GCA_964472035.1 uncultured Ruminococcus sp. | reverse complement strand
ACCACTTCTGTGTGAAAAAGTCCAGCACTGGGCTGGACTTTTTTGACAGACTGACGCTTCTGTCAGAAATGACAGAAGCGTTTTGGTTTTGCTGCTCCGGCAATTAGAAGGTGATAGCCTATGGCGGGTGGAGGGTGCGCAGCACCCTCCATAAATAGCCCCTCCCCGAGGGGGAGGGGTTGGGGTGGGGCAGTTTTGTAGTGCTGCCCCCCAGAAAAAGCATCCATATTTCGTTGCCGGAATGATTATTGTGCAAGCAGAAGCTTCTTCATCATGCCGAGATCGTAGATATCCAGTACGCCGTCCGCCTGAAGATCGCCAGCCGCCGGATCCGCAAGCGCCGTGCAGCCGAGCAGGTATTTCTGCATCGCTACCAGATCCAGCACCGTGAAGCTGCCGTCGGCGTTCACATCACCCTGCACCGACGAGATCGTAAACGGTACCAGAACAGAAATGTTCGTCAGTGTCATGGTTCCGTTCTGGGGCGTGATGGTCATGCGGTCAAGGCTTTCGTAGGTCACGCCGTTTTCCTCCAGCGCAGCCCGAATGTCCGAAGCAAGGAAGCAGGCGCGCTCACCGTTGAAATACGCCGGCTTCACCATAGCCCAGACCGACATGCCGTCCGACCATTTCTGCAGCGCAATGGCTGGCGGATAGGCACCCGTGCAGGCGACCGAAATGGCATAATCCGGATCGACGGAGGCTAAGATCGCCGTGTTCAGAGCCGCTTGCTCCGACCAGCTTGCGGAACTGGACTCGCCCGTGATCTCCCCTTCAAAGAGCGTCTCGTAGAGGATGTAATCGTCACAGGGGTACTTTGTGACCTCGTTGTAGAGAATGCCGTGTCTGGGCGCTTCGCCCTGGAGCTCGAAGAGCTGGGAGAGCGTGACGAATTCGTAGCCCTCCGCCTGCAGCGTCGGAATGATGGTGCGCAGCGCCTCGACCGTCTGGTCGTTGCCTGCCGCATCGTGGAGCAGTACGATCAGTCCGTCCTTCGCCGCACCGATCACCGCATCCGCACGCTGCTGCGCCGTGACATTTGCCATGTAGTCCTGACAGTCAAAGCCGCAGATGAAGGTCTTGTCGATGGTATCGTACATCGTCTGGTTCGTATCAATGAACGGCGGCCGGAAATAGCGCGTCCCCTCGCCCGTGATCTCGTACACATAGTCGTCAACGTACCCGATTTCCGCCGCGATCTCTTCCGCCGAGAGCTGGGGCATGTTGCCGTGTGATCTGGAATGGTTGCCGATCTCGCAGCCCATGTCATAGGCGCGCTTGACGGAGGCAGCGCTTTCATCGTTGATGTTGTTGCCGATCAGGAAGAAGGTCGCGAGCGCGTCGTATTCCTCCAGTATGTCAAGAATCTCCACCGTAGTGGTCGTGTTCGGACCGTCATCGAAGGTCAGTGCAATGTACTTTGTCTCCTCCGCAGCCTGCGCCGGAGGTGCCAGCGGTGCAAGCGCAGTGAAGCCAAATACCGCAGCCGCCGCGAATTTCAGAACATCCATCGGTTTCATGCAGGATCATCCTTTCCGGAAATTGTTGCTTTAAGTATAGCACAATTCTGTCGGAATTGCAAGTGCTTTGCAGCGGAATATTTGCGGAAAATCAGGAAAACCGCTTGACAAAGCCGGCGAAACGTGCTATAATAAAGCATATTCAAAAAATGCAGTGACGAAGAGAAGTAACAGGGGAGTTCGCTCAAAGTGAGTGCGGGACAGTGAAAACCGCGCAGTCAGAGCCTCTGCGAATAACACTTCCGAGCAGCAAGCTGAACCCTCCCTTCGGGGATGCAGTAGGTGCGCCGTGACCATGCGTTAAATGGAAACGCTTTTTCTGAGCGTAAGTGACCGCCGTACGGCGGTAATGTAGGTGGCACCACGGGTAACTCCGTCCTATTGGGTTAGGGCAGGAGTTTTTTTATTTATATGGAAAGGAAGCATTGTTATGAAACACATTGACATCAGAGAGATCAAGGAAGCGTACAATTGTCCTGAGCGCATCGGCAGTGAAGTGACCGTATGCGGCTGGGTAAGAACCGCAAGAAATTCCAAGAACGTTGCGTTCATCGAGCTGAACGACGGCACGACCTTTGCCCATCTCCAGATCGTTGTGGAGAAGGAGAACACACCGGACTACAAGGAGCCCAGAGTCGGCACCTCCCTGAAGGTGACCGGTAAGGTTGCCGAGGGCCGCAACAACACCGTTGAGATCATCGCAGAGCCTGCAAATATCGTGATTCTCGGCGACTGCCCGCCCGATTATCCCCTCCAGAAGAAGGGTCACACCCTCGAATTCCTGCGTACCATGCCCCACCTGAGAGGCAGAACGAACGCCTTCAACGCGATCCAGCGCGTGCGCTCCGTGATGGCTGCTGCGATCCACGAGTTCTTCCAGAGCAAGAATTATGTCTATATCAACACGCCTCTGATCACCGGCAGCGACTGCGAGGGCGCCGGCGAGATGTTCCAGGTCACCACCATCGGCTATTCCCAGGACTACAAGAACGAGGAGGAATACTACGCTGACGATTTCTTCGGCAAGAAGGCAGGCCTCTCCGTTTCCGGCCAGCTCGAGGGCGAGGTAGCTGCCATGGCAATGGGCAGGATCTATACCTTCGGCCCGTCCTTCCGTGCGGAGAACAGCAACACCCCCAAGCACCTGGCGGAATTCTGGCATGTGGAGCCGGAGGTGGCTTTCGCAGAGCTTCCCGATATCATCGAGCTTGCAGAGGATATGATCAAGACCGTCATCGGCAAGGTACTCAAGACCTGCCCTGACGAGATGAAGTTCTTCGATGCGCGTTTCGAAAAGGGCATCATTGCCCGTCTTGAGGAGCTGATCTCCAACGACTTCGGCACTGTGACCTATACAGAAGCCATCAAGCTCCTGCAGGAATCCGGCGAGAAGTTCGTATATCCCGTAGAATGGGGCTGCGACCTCCAGACCGAGCATGAGCGCTATATCTCCGAGAAGGTCTTCAAGAAGGCCGTCTTCGTGACCGATTATCCGAAGGAGATCAAGTCCTTCTACATGAAGCAGAATCCCGACGGCAAGACCGTTGCGGCAGTGGATCTGCTGGTTCCCGGCGTCGGCGAGATCATCGGCGGCTCCGAGCGTGAGGCGGATTATGACAAGCTCGTTGCAGCAATGAACGAGCGCGGCATGAACCTCGACCTCTACACCGATTACCTTGACCTGAGAAAGTACGGCTCCGTACCGCACGGCGGCTTCGGTCTGGGCTTTGAGCGTCTGATCATGTATGTGACCGGTACCTCCAACATCCGCGACGTGATCCTCTATCCGAGAACCGTCGGCAGCATCCGATAAACAATCCGATTGCAAATCATTTTGAGGTGGTATTTATGTCAAGAACCCTGTATATTCCCGAGGACTACCAGTCCGCTCTGACACTCCGAGAGACACAGCATGCCATTAAGTATATCAAGGATATCTTTCAGCAGGCACTGTCCTTTGCGCTGACGCTTGACCGCGTGACCGCGCCGCTCATCGTCCAGAAGGGCAGCGGCATCAACGATGACCTCAACGGCATCGAGCGCAAGGTGGAATTCTCCATCAAGGAGATCGAGAACGACGCTGAGGTCGTGCAGTCCCTCGCCAAGTGGAAGAGAATGGCGCTGTACCGTTATCACTACAATGCCGGTGAGGGCATCTATACTGATATGAATGCCATCCGTCGCGACGATGACACGGACAATATCCATTCCATTTTTGTGGATCAGTGGGACTGGGAAAAGGTGATCACCGCGGAGGACCGGAACCTCGAATTCCTCAAGAACACCGTCAGCGCCATCGTCAAGGCCATCGCCTACACCAAGCGCAAGGTGAGCCTGCGCTATCCGGAGCTGAAGCGTACCATCTGCGATACGCCGTTCTTCATCACCTCCCAGGAGCTGGAGGATCTCTACCCCGACCTGCCCGCCAAGGAGCGTGAGCGCCTGATCACCAAGGAGCACGGCACCGTGTTTGTGATGCAGATCGGCGGCAAGCTGAAAAGCGGCGAAACACACGACGGCAGAGCGCCCGACTATGACGACTGGAGTCTCAACGGCGACCTGCTTTTCTGGAATGAGGTGCTGGACAATGCGCTGGAGATCTCCTCCATGGGCATCCGTGTCGATGCCGAGTCCCTGCACAAGCAGCTCGAGGAGCGCGACGCACTGGATCGTTATCAGTACGATTACCACAGAATGATCAAGGAGGGAACCCTCCCCCTGACCATCGGCGGCGGTATCGGACAGTCCAGACTTTGCATGCTCCTGCTCGAAAAGGCGCATATCGGCGAAGTCCAGGCATCCGTATGGCCTTCCGAAATGATGAAGGCTTGCGCGGAGAAGGGAATCACACTGCTCTGATTGATAAGGGGAGAGAGAAGGGAATGGAAGAGGTATTTTCTGTCATAGAAATGATTTTTGCAGGAGCAGTCCTTCTTGCCAGCGGTATTTTCATTCTTTATATGCTCTATTATCTTATCTGTATGTCCATGTCACGCAAGGGCATGAAGGCGTATCTGAAGAAATTGGAAGCAAAAGCAATTGAAAAGGAATCGGAAGATGTGTGCCGATCGGATGAATGATGGGTGTTTAGTGGAGAAAGTTATGTGGTGGAGAGAATTTGAATCACTTGATTTTTTCGGTGGAAAAGTGTTTTTTATTGGTGATGACCTTGAGGATATGATTGAAATAACGTATCCTGATGGTATGTTTATTGATGTTGGAAAAGCTGAAAAGGATGGGATTTATTATATTACGGTGCTTTCTTCCAATGACCGAAAAGGCTGGAATTCGCCCTTATCTGAAATAGCTGTAATTAACAAGGAGCAGTTATTCGATAGTATTCAAAAAGTCATCATAGAATTTCGTAATGGCAAAATCTAATTTATTAGTAAAACAACAAAAAGCCTGAGAAGACATTAGTTCTTCTCAGGCTTTGCTTTTTTTAATGGATCCCCTTATTCCTCAGAGACTGTAAACTGACTCTCGTGTCTTGTGAAGAAATCCGTTCTCGGGGGGAGGAACTTCAGCTGGTGGTTCTCGCCGACAAAGTAGGTGAGCGGCTCGAGGATCGTCTCCCAGCTCCAGATCCTGTCATCCACCCGCAGGTATTCCTGCAGCTTCTCGGTGCCGATGGGCGCCATGGAATGCAGCAGAATCGCGGTAATTCTGATCATGTAGAACAGATTTGCCAATGCCTGCTTCCGCACCTCGGGGGCAGCGCTTTCATCATTCAGTGCCTTTGCCATGTACTTGCTGCCGTTGCGGATATAGCTGTCAAGCACATAGGTGCACTGGTGGAATGCGAACTTCGACATGTGGCGCTCGAATTCCAGCACTGCCTTCTTCGCGTCTGCAAGGAACTTCTCCTCGGGCTGGAGATCCGGCAGAATACCGTCGAATTCCTTCTGCGTCGTGTAGAATGCCGTGCGGATCATGCGGTTGTAGACGTTCGAGAGGAGCAGACCGTCCTTGACTACAGGATCGGCATCCTCCGGCTTTGCATCCGGATTGTAGGGCTTGGGCATGAAGCTGACGGAACGCTGACCCAGACCCAGACCCAGCCAGTGCATACGCAGCTGCTCGGGCGTGTAGTGATTCAGCAGATCATCCGCCATCGGGGGCTTTACCGCGCCGGAGCTGGATGCCTTCTTGTCAAGGAACAGAATGTGGTGGTTTGCAACGATCGTAGGCATCTGCAGCTCGCCCTCACCGGGATCGGCAGTCTTTTCCGCAGCTGCCTGCTGCGCCATCCACATGGCAGGCTCCGCGATGCCGTAGAAGTAAATGTTGTCCTGACCGATGAACTGGTATACCTTCGCTTCCTTGCTGCACCAGTAGTCCTTCCATGCGTTCTCATCCGCGCCCTGTTCTTCAAGGTAGGTCTTGGTGAAGGAGATCGGTGCCCAGAGGGACTCCGGCCATACCCATACAGTCAGATCCTCGCCGTTCTCTTCAAACTTGGGAGCCGGTACACCCCATTCGATGTTGCCGGTCAGACGGAAGGGAACGAGGGTCTTGCCGGTACGGTAACGGATGCCGTTCTGTGTCAGGATGCGGCATGCCTCGTCACAGTCGGGCAGATCCTTGAATTCGATCGTAAAGGAGGGCTTCTTCTTTTCCTCCAGATAGTTATGCTCCGGCATGGAGTCCTTCAGGGAGAAGTAGGTCTCCTCGAACTCACGCTTGATGTAGATCACTGGAGGCTTGAGGAATTCGGAAATGGTCTTGTGCACAACGGGACGGATGGACTTGTCCTTCTGCATCACAGCCACCCAGTCCTGCAGGAGCTTCTCGTAGTCGCGCAGCTTGAAGTACCAGTTCACGACCGGCTTCATGACGGGGGTCTCGCCGGTAAGGGTGCTGACGGGATTCAGAAGGTTCTCGGGCATGTACTGATGGCCGAGGTCGCACTCGTCCGCGTAGCCCTTCTCGGAGCAGCAGCCCTCCACGGGGCACTTGCCCACGACCTGACGGCCGTTGAGGAATACGCCTGCCTTCTCGTCAAAGAACTGCATGGTGGAGATTTTGTTCAGCTGTCCCTTTTCATGCAGGGCGTTGAGGAACTCCAGCGTGTACTGCGCATGGATCTCCTTGCTTCTGCCGATGCCGGAGGCAGCGAAGAGGTTGGGGGAGATGGCGTAGTCCTTCAGGGTCGCCTTCTGCTTTTCGTGATTTCTGGTGACAAAATCCACCAGTGTGCCGGAAAACTCGCCGTCCTCGACCTTCTTGCGCCAGCCCTCTGCGATGGGGGAGCCGTAGCAGTCGGTGCCGCTGACGAATATTACATTCTCCTTGCCGATGCGGTCACGCAGGAAACGCGCGTAGGTGTCCGCGAACACCATCATTCCACCGACATGGCCGAAGTGCAGCTCCTTGTTGCCGTAGGGCATGCCCGCTGTGACAACAGCGCGCTTCGGGAATTCCGGACGCGGAATTTCAAAGGGCTTCTTGCCCTGTTCGTTTTTATTTGACATAGTTTCAAGTCCTTTCAGATGTAACCATAATATCTTTCTTATTATATCACAGAAAGCAGGAAAATGCAAGCATTTTGACAAAATTTGCACGCTGTCCGTTTTTGTGTCTTATTGACAAAACGTGCCGCCTGTAGTATAATAATACCATCAATCTGACATAAGGGGGAAGACCTATGATTTTCAAACAATTCCAGAATGACAAGCTGTCACTGCTCGGACTCGGCGCGATGCGCCTGCCGACCGTGAACGGAAACGACAGCGAGATCGACGAAGCCGCCTCCGCGGAAATGGTGGACTACGCCATCCGAAGCGGCATCAATTATTTCGACACCGCATGGGGCTATCACGGCGGCAATTCCGAGGTCGTGATGGGCAAGATCCTTGCGAATTATCCGAGGGAGTCGTTCTATCTCGCGTCCAAATTTCCAGGCTATGATCTTTCCAATATGGATAAAGTGGAGGAGATCTTCGAGAAACAGCTGGAAAAATGCCAGGTGTCCTACTTCGATTTCTACCTGTTCCACAATGTCTGCGAGATGAACATCGACCCGTATCTTGATCCGAAGTACCGTATCTTTGATTACCTCATGGAGCAGAAGAGGAACGGCAGGATCCGTCACCTCGGCTTCTCCGCCCATGGCGATATGGATACCATCCGCCGTTTCCTCGATGCCTACGGCGATGCCATGGAATTCGGCCAGCTGCAGATCAACTACCTCGACTGGGAATTCCAGGAGGCAAGGCAGAAGACCGCCCTGCTCGCAGAATACGGCATCCCTGTCTGGGTGATGGAGCCGGTGCGCGGCGGCAAGCTTGCGTGCCTGTGCGAGGAGTACATGCAGAAGCTCTGTGCGCACCGTCCGGACGCGCCGGCGGTTTCCTGGGCGTTTCGCTTCCTGCAGAGCATTCCGGAGGTGAGCATGGTGCTTTCCGGCATGTCGAATTTCGACCAGCTCAAGCAGAACATCGGCATCTTCGAGCAGGAGGACCCCCTCAGCGAAGCCGAAATGCAGACGATCCTTGCCATCGCAAAGGACATGATGGAGAAGGCCTCCGTGCCCTGCACCTCCTGCCGTTACTGCACAGCGCACTGTCCGCAGGAGATCGACATTCCGAAGATGATCTCGCTCTACAACGAGCATGTCCTGACCGGCGGCGGCTTCATAGCGCCCATGGCGCTGCAGGCGGTCCCGGAGGGCCAGCAGCCTTCGGCATGCCTTGGCTGCCGCAGCTGTGAGGCCGTCTGTCCCCAGCAGATCGCGATTTCCGAAGTGCTTGCAGACTTCGTACAAAAGCTCAGATAAGGAGGGTACTTATGACAACAATGACCAATACCGCACCGCGTCTTTCCGTGAAAAAGCAGGTGCTTGCTGCTTTTGCAGCAATGATACTTGCCGTGGCACTGCCGCAGCTTGTCCACCTGATCGGAGGTGCGACCGGACATGGCTCCGCCCTCGGTGAAATGCTCCTTCCCATGCATCTGCCCGTGCTGCTTGTCGGCTTTCTGGCAGGTCCCTGGGCAGGTGCCGCGACAGGCTTCCTTGCGCCGCTGGTGAGCTTCCTCGGCACGGGCATGCCCGGCAGCGCCATGCTCCCCTTCATGATGATCGAGCTCTGCATCTACGGACTGGCAGGCGGCCTGCTTTGCAATACGCGCATGCCGGCAGTACTGAAGGTCCTGCTTGCGCAGATCGCCGGAAGAGCTGTCCGCGCAGCGGCGATCCTCGTTGCCTTCTATGGCCTCGGCCAAACTGCCGTTCCGACGGCGGTGATCCTGACCAGCATTCAGGTCGGCGTGATCGGCATCGCACTGCAGCTGCTCCTGATCCCGATGGTGATGACATGGACGAAGCGCGCGGGCCGCTGAGTGCAGCGCTTGACAGCGCAAGGGCGATCCTGGCAGCGGAAGGCTGCACCTGCGTCCTGTGCAGCGATGCGGAAACCATCCGCACCCACGAACGCGGCGTGCGCCCCCTGCTCACATGGCTGGAGGAAGGCCGCGATCTTGCACGATTCGCCGCCGCCGACAAGGTGATCGGAAAAGCCGCTGCCTACCTGTATGTGCTGCTCGGCATCGGCAGGGTCCATGCCGCCGTGATCAGCCGTCCGGCGCTCTCCGTGCTGGAGGCATACCGCATCCCCGTCAGCTTCGATGTGCTGACCGATGCGATCCGCAACCGGACGAATACGGGCTTCTGCCCGATGGAGACCGCCGTGCAGCATGCCGCATCCCCCGAAGAAGCCCTCGCTGCCATCCACGAAACGCTTGCCTCCCTGCAAAAATAAAGAGAACGAAAAACGCCGATGCATCCGCACCGGCGTTTTGTTCGCTGTGAAGCACTATCTCGGCGTTTTGCGCCGGTCGTGCCTGTGGTTGCTGTAGTATTTTTCCTTGTCCTCGTACATTCTGAGATCTGCCTCGTGCAGCTGGGTTTCGATGTCGTTGTCCTCGCCGGCCCATGCGGTGCCGATGGAAACACTCAGATTCCGGTCCTTCAGCTCCAGCGAAACGCGTGCCACCGCGTCAAAAAAGGCAAATTCACTGATATCGCGCATGATGACGGTGAATTCATCACCGCCGATGCGGTAGGCATACTGCCCAAACTCCTTGCGGATCACGTCAGCGGATGCCTGAATGAACGCGTCGCCTGCCTGATGGCCGAGCCGGTCGTTCATGACCTTGAGACCGTTGAGATCGAAGTAGGCAACGCCGATGGCATGCGGACGCTCCTTTTTGCACAGCTCCACGATCTGGTTGAATTTGTTGCGGTTGTGGAGCTTGGTGAGCGTGTCCTCAAAGCTGAGCTGCTCGAGGGATTCCTGGTATTTTCTGCGCTGCAGGCTGTCCATGATGAAGAAGGTCGTCGAGGACAGCAGCGAGAGGTCACGGTAGTTGCGCTTGGGATTGTCCACGCCGAGGAAGCCGATGATCACGTCGTTTTCCTTCAGCGGCACTGCGATCAGGCTCTCGATGCCCTGCGCATCCAGGATCCGGTAGGTGTCCGAATCCTTATGGACATCCTTGTCGATGTGGGAGATGTAAAAGGTGCCCTTCTCCTTGAATTTGCGGATCCACGCTTCGATGACCACAAGCGGCACATCCTGCAGGTTGTTGATCTCCTTGGAAACGCCTTCGGTCGTGTATTCGTAGGTGTTCGAGGTGGTATGCTTGTCGAAGTCAAATTCGAAAAGGTAGGTGCGGTCGCCGTCAAAATAGCGCGTCAGCGTTCCGAGCAGGTTGTTGATCGCCGCATGGATATCCGAGTACGAGGAAAGCGAAGTGATGCATTCCACGAGCGTATTGGAGATCAGCAGCTGCTTTTCAGAGCTTGCCTTGCTCTGGCGAAGGCGGCTGAGGGTGTATACGTTCCAGAAGAAGTACAGGATCAGCAGCAATGCTTCGGTAATGCCGAAATACATCATGATCTGCCTTGCGTTCTGGAGGCTGGCGAAGGCCACATCCTCGCGTACAAAGCAGAGCATTTCCCATGCAAAGGATTCGAACGGCTGGTATACCAGATAGGAATTGCCATTGCCATCGAGCATCTCGTAGGAAACCGTACCGCTGCGGCCGTTCCGGATCTCCGTGATCAGATCAAGTTCCTTGTATTGATCGGACAGAATGCGCGTTTGTTCTTCAAACAGACTGTTAAGACCGGAATTCCATCCATCCAGGATCAGTGCACCGTCATCACGCTGTACGATGGAGATGGCGACATTTCCGTCATAGGCAGTGGAAACAAAACGTTCCGGCAGAAGATCACATTCGAGCACGCCGACCAGAATCGCCGTCACCTGATCATGGCACAGTACGGGGACATAGTAGTGAATGACACGCTCTCCGGTAAGCGGATCTTCCATCGGTGCGGAGCAATGCTCACCGGCCGCGGCGATCCTGTCAAATGACAAAGCAGAGCTGTCCATTGTCCTGCCCGCCTGCAGCTGCAGGGAGTCGTCGGGGTAGAGCATGTCGATGCGTGAGAACATGGACTGCTGCTGGTAGATCGCCAGCTGTGAAGCGCAGGCATCCAGAGAGATATGGTCCTCGCTGTGCTGTGTCAGAGCAAGCGACGTCAGGCGCAGGACCTGTGCGTTGTGCTCCATGCTGAGCGTAACCTCTTCCATGACATGTTCGGCAGCCTCATTGAGCCGCTGGCTGCAGCGGCGCTCCTCAATTTCCAGAAGGTTCAGATAGGTCATGATGGAGGCAAAAATGACAACGGTGCATACCAGCAAGGTGGGTATCATCCGGATCAGAAAATTTGGTAAATTGTGTTTCATAACAGCTTCCTTCAGGAAATACGGATTTGCATCTGCAATATTTCCCACTCATCAATATACCATAAAACGACGAAAAAAACAAGTGGAATTTTGTGAATTTTTTTGTGATTTACATTTTTCCGATCCTGTGTTATAATGACAACAGAGTATTATGCAAGGAGGGAAAGCCCATGCGGCAGCGACACTGGCGGCGCCATCCGTCATCACAGAACGAAGCGTTATCCGGAAACGGACGTGCGGAGCGTAATTTCCGGCACAATGCCGCACACTGGAACCCTGCGGCACCATGCGCGATGCACGGACAGGGGGAGCCGCCGCTGTGCCTGATGCGCTACGGCAGGCATCCGTTTTTCTGGAACGGCTGCGGCGTGATCGCTGTATACAATGTTCTCCTCTGGTGCGGAAGGTACCGTCCGCTTCCGGAGCTGATCTGGGAGTTCGAACGCAACCGCATGTGCTGGATCCTTCCCACGGGCCTGTTCGGGACGCATCCCGGAAAGCTCGGGCGTCCGCTTGCGGCGATGGGACTTGCTTGCAGGACGACGAAGCGCAGGGAGGAATTCCTTGCCCATGCCGCAGAAGGGGAATTCCGGTGCGGCATCATTTCCTACTGGAACCATCGTATTTCTGCGCATCCGCTGAATTTCTTCGGCGGCGGCATGCATACGGTCGCGTGGCGGTATCGTGACGGCCAGTACGAGCTCTACAATGTGCATGCAGGTGACAGCGAGCCGCAGCGCGCGGCGGATCTTTCTGCGTTTCTGGAGGATCGCCGCATGGTGAGGGCGTACTGGCTGTGAAAAAGGATTCGTCATAGACGAATCCTTTTTATGCTTAAGAAAACTCCAGCTGCAGAAGATCCAGCATGCCCTCGCCGCGATAGCGCAGGTACAGCGGATGGGTACCCTCGGGGAAGGGAAGTGCCGCCGAAACGCTGCACCATTCTTCAGAAGGTGCAACGGAAATGCTGCATGCCGCAGTGCCGTCCTCGGAGGAGGCAACCTCCAGTGTACCACTTGCCGTGCCGCGCAGTGTCAGCGTGAGCGTGGTGCCTTCCGTGAAGCGGAAATACTTGTAACCGATCATGGTGCCGTCCGCGATCTCTGTGATGAAGCGCTCGTCGCCGCAGTGCGTCACGTTCGGGAAGCTGACAGAATAGATGCTGTTGGAGCCGTGGGGCATGTGGCCGTTCGTAATATTGCACGCGATCACGGCCGGATGGGTTCCCTGTGCCGGAAGGGGACCGCCGTTCAGACCGCAGGAGGTGATCTCCACCTGCGGAATGCTGCCGTCCGGCAGAATGGTGATGGGCTCCGCGCAGGCCTGACGGCTGTAATCGGATTTGTGCGTCAGACGATGGTAGAAGACATACCACTGGCCGCCGATCTGTTCGATGCTGCCGTGGGTCGTGCCGGTCATGTTCAGGCGATCCTCCGCCTTTCTGCCCCGATATCCCACGTCACCGTTGGAAACGATCGTGCCGCCGAAGACAAAATCCCTGTCGGGATACCGGCTCGTTGCATAGCAAAGCTCATGGTTGAGCATGGAGGAATATACAAAATAGTAGGTATCGCCCACCTTGCGCATGGAGCATGCCTCAAAGAAGGGATGCGCCTCGAAGCTCGTCCCCTTTGTGCGGTAGGGAATGATGTGCCGCGGCTCTGTTTTCACCGTCAGCATGTCATCCTCCAGCGTCAGCACGGACGGACCCATCACGGAGTCCGGCGTGCCGAGGATCTCCTCGCGGCTCTTGCCGAACATCTCCATCTCCTGACGGATCCTTTCCTCATTCGTCCGGAAGTCCGGTTCCTCCTCGTAGGGATACTGTGTGCCATAATAGAGCCGGATGGTGCCGTTGTCGTTGATGACTGCGGGGTCAAAGCAGACGTATTTCTGCATCGGACTGCCGTCGGGATTGCGCACAAAGCCGAGGTACTCGTACTTTCCGGCAGGCGTATCACAGACCGCTACGCTGATCGGCCCGAAGTAGCCGCCGTGTCCGAATTCACCGGACATGCAGTAGTACAGATAGTACCGTCCGTCATTGCCCTGCACAACATCGGGGGCATACATGTAGCTGCGGCCCTTATCGTAGTCGGGATCCTGCGCGGCGCGGTAGATCACGCCCTCGCAGCGCCAGTCGCGAAGGTCATCCACGGGCGCGGAGTAGACAGTGTAGTCGAGCATGCAGAAGGTCTCGCCGCCCTCCTTGTCATGGGAACCGAACAGATAGACGCGGTCTCCGAAGACATGGGGCTCGCCGTCCGGAATACATTCGTACAGCGGAAGAAAGGGATTGTAGATATGGGATCGCATTAGATTCACGCCTTTCAGTTGAAGTTACCTATATAGTACCATACTGTTTGCAGAATGTCAAGAACGGCGAAAAGAAAACTTTACCATTTCTTTAATCTTTTTTAGCGATTGATTTACCTTTGTGCGGTAAGATAGAAGCATGGAAAGGGGGACGCCCCCCGAGAGAGAAAGGAAGGTACTTATGGAATTTACATTACAGACGAACGCTCTGACCAAGATCTACGGCAAACAGAAGGCTGTCAATGCTGTGAATATGCATCTCAGACAGGGAGAGATCTACGGCTTTATCGGAAAGAACGGCTCTGGCAAGACCACCTTTATGAAGATGATCAGCGGCATGGCACATCCCACCTCCGGTGAGATCACCCTCTTCGGCTGCACCGGACAGGAAATCGCAAAGCAGAAGGTGCTGTCCAGGATCGGCACTCTGATCGAGGCACCGGGACTCTACCCCGGCATGAACGCCAGCGAGAACCTGAAGCTCAAGTGTCTTGCCTACGGCATCGGCGATTCGAAAAAATACTGCCAGCAGCTGCTGGAGCTGGTCGGTCTGCAGAATGTCAGCAACAAGAAGGTCGGCGGCTTCTCCCTCGGTATGAAGCAGCGCCTTGGCATTGCAATGGCGCTTGTGGGCGATCCGGATCTACTGGTGCTGGATGAACCCACCAACGGACTGGACCCGCAGGGTATTGCGGATATGCGTCGTATTCTGCAGCAGCTCAATGCGGAGAAGAAGATGACCATCCTGATCTCCAGCCATATTCTGGAGGAGCTGTCCAAGGTCGTGACCTGCTACGGTATCATTAACGAGGGACAGCTGCTTGCAGAGCTGACGCAGGAACAGCTGCTCGAGAAGTGCCGCGACAGGATCAGCATTACCACCGACCGCACGGATCTTGCGAGTGTGGCACTCGAGGAGATGAACATCCGCAGCTATCAGGTGATGGATCCGCACACCATCCACGTTTTTGAACGCTATGATGAGATCTGTGAGATCAACCGCAGACTTGTGCTGGCCGATGTCCCCGTTGCCGGCATCGCACTGGACAACACATCCGTAGAAGAATATTATTTTGCACTGACCGGAGGAGGAAATCACAATGCTTAATGTTTTACGAATGGAATGGTACCGCATGCTCAAGAGCAAGGCTACCTGGGTAACACTGATCATCTTTACCGCGATCTTTTCCATACTCACCATCCCGTCCGCACTGATGTTCGGTGACAGCGACCTGTCAAAGAGTTTCCAGAAAGCGCTGGGAATCGAATCCGCCGAGGAGATCGTGATCGAAGAAGGCGGCTTTGTGCTCACAGCCGACGGCGACCGGATCTCCGCAGGGGATCTCGAAGAGCTGATGCAGGTGCGCGTGAGCGACGAGATCGGGCTGTATTTCCAGAACAACGGCTTTGTGCTGTTCATTGCGATCTTCATGGGCATCTTTGCAACGGGACATACCGTGACGGGCTTTAGCAAGAATATCGCAGGCAACACCAGAAAATGGCAGCTTGTTCTCTCCGATTTTCTGATGAGTCTGACCTACAGCATCATCACAGTAGCCATCGGTGCTGCGGTCTTCATCCTTGCCCTGAACCTCGCTTATGAGCATCTGGTCATCGGCAATGCCGGAAGAATGATCGCATACCTGCTGATCTATGTGCTGCTCAACACGGCATTCGGCATGCTCTCCACCCTGATCGCAACCCTGACACGCAATCGTGCCATTGCCATCACAGCTCCCCTTGTCTGGGTCTGCATGCTCGCGACTTTGATCTATGAGCTGGTGAATATGGTGGTAGTGAATAAGCTCGACGTGAAGGATTTCACCATCTATCACTACCTGCCCTACGGCAACATGTACACACTCGATGTCACCTCTTCTAACGAGCATTTTGTAAGCGCCGCTGTCTCCGCAGTGATCGTCATGATCGTCTGCGCCGGCATCAGCATCCTCGTCGGAAGAAAACAGGACGTCAAATAAAAGGAGCCAAATATGATCTGGATTGTGATCGCTGCGCTCGCAGCACTCGGCGTATCCATTCTCTATCATATCGCACAGAGGCGGCAGATCGATGATATCTGCC
Source organism: uncultured Ruminococcus sp. (assembly GCA_964472035.1). GTDB lineage: Bacteria > Bacillota > Clostridia > Oscillospirales > Ruminococcaceae > UBA3855. The sequence goes on along the minus strand of CAYYIT010000008.1, from coordinate 47,055 downwards.
GCCAGCTGGCGTTTCTGGAGGAGAAGGACAGCAGCCTCGAAATTACCCTGCGTCTGCATTCTGCGCCGTTCCGGCGGCTGCAGAGCCACCTGAACCGCTACCTGCGCTACCAGCGTCATGTGAACGCCAGGACCCTTGTCAAGGAAACGCGCTTCAAGGAGAGCATCGCCGATCTCTCCCACGACATCCGCACGCCCCTGACCTCCCTCGACGGGTATTTCCAGCTGCTTCTGGAAACGGAGGATCCCGAAAAACGCCGGAAATACTGCGATATGATCAGCGGCCGCATCGCGGCGCTCCGTGAGCTGCTCGAGGAGCTGTTCACCTACGCAAGGCTGCAGGATGAGAACGACGCGCTCCCGTGCGCCGTCATGCCCGTCAATGCCATCGTGACCCATACGCTCCTGTCGTTCTATCAGGAGTGCCGCAGCCGCGGCATCGAACCAGAGGTGGAGATCCCCGACGAGGCGGTCAATGCCCATTGCAGCGAGACTGCCCTGCGCCGCGTGATCCAGAACGTCCTGAAAAACGCCCTCATGCACGGCAGTCCGTCGCATCCGCTTCTGCGCGTGACCCTGCAGGAGGAGGGGGACGCGGTGCGCATCCGCATCCGGAACCGCTGCACCGATCCGGAGCATCTCGATGTGGAGCGGATCTTCGAGCGCTTCTATCGCTCCGACCGCGCCCGCAGCGGCGCGGGTACGGGTCTCGGTCTTTCCATCGCGCGCGGCCTGACCGAGAAAATGGGCGGCAGCATCTCCGGCGCGCTGGAAGACGACCTGTTCACCGTCATCATCACGCTGCGGCGTTCTTGACACAAAAGGGAAAATATGGTATGATATGGAGAGAAGATGGGAGGTATCCGCAATGAAAATTGCTTGGTTTTGTATCCCTGCGCACGGTCACACGAATCCCACGCTCGGACTCGTCAAGGAAATGACGGACGCAGGACATGAGGTGCACTATTTTTCGTTTGAGGAGTTCCGCGAAAAGCTGGAACAGGCAGGCGCGCATTTTATCAGCTGCGACGGCTATGATTTCGAGATGGAGGACAAGGAAAATGCGGACAGGGTCGGCAAGGACATGGCCTTTGCCACTGAGCTGCTCGTCAGCTCCACGCTCGCGCTGGACGGTATGGTTTCGGAAGCCATCCGGAGGCTGCAGCCGGATCTCATCGTATCCGATTCCGTTGCCTACTGGGGAAAGCTGACGGCAATGAAATACAATATCCCCTATGTTTCGTCCACAACGACCTTCGCATTCAACCAGCATTCCTCGCGCTACATGAAGCAGGGGCTTGGCAGCCTGATCAAAATGCTGTTCTCCATGCCGAAGATCAACAAGCAGCTCGCCCGTCTGCAGCAGCATGGCTATCCCGTCAAGAACATTCTGGAGATCGTCCAGAACGACCAGAACACCAACACCATTGTCTACACATCAAACTACTACCAGCCCTGTGCGGAGACTTTTTCGGACCGCTATCATTTCATCGGTCCCTCGATCCGTCCCGTGCGGACGCCGATGGAGAAAACCGCGGAGAAGACGATCTATATTTCTCTCGGCACGGTCGTCAGAAATGAGAGCTTCTACCGCAATTGTATCGAAGCACTGAAGGATTCCGGCTATCAGGTCATCCTGTCGCTTGGCAGCAGCCGGACGGACCTCGGCACACTTCCGGAGCAGTTCCAGGTATATGATACCGTTGACCAGATGGCAGTACTGAAGATCGCGGATGTCTTTGTGACGCATTGCGGCATGAATTCCGCGTCCGAGGGTCTGTACCATGAGGTGCCGCTGGTGCTTGTACCGCAGACACCGGAGCAGACCGCGGTCGCACTGCGCACGGAGGAGCTGGGTGCCGGTGTGCGTCTTGCGTCTGCAAAGCCTGCAAAGATCCGCAGCGCGATCGAACGCGTGCTGCACGATCCGGCGTACAAGGCCAATGCCGGGAAGATCTCCCGCAGCTTCCGCGAAGCCGGAGGCCTCAGCGAAGCCAGAGCCTTTCTGGAATCTCTGGTATAATACAAGCACAAACGAGCAGTACCGGATGATTACGGTACTGCTCGTTTTTATCGTCATTCTGCGGAGAAAAGCGGCGTGGAAAGATACCTGTCGCCCGTGTCGGGGAGCAGTACCACGATCGTTTTTCCTGCGTTTTCGGGACGCTTTGCAAGCACGAATGCAGCGTGCGCTGCCGCACCGGAGGAAATGCCCACCAGCACGCCCTCGCTTCTGCCGATGCATCGTGCGGCTGCATAAGCCTCCTCGCCGGAAACCGTGATGACTTCATCGTAGATCGCCGTGTTCAGCACTTCGGGAATGAAGCCGGCGCCGATGCCCTGCAGCGGATGCGGGCCTGCCGCTCCACCGGAAAGCACGGGGGAATCCGAAGGCTCCACGGCCACGATCTGAATATCGGGATTGCGGGATTTCAGGTACTCACCGACACCCGTGATCGTTCCGCCCGTGCCGACGCCTGCAACGAAGATGTCCACTTTGCCGTCGGTATCCTCCCAGATCTCCGGTCCGGTCGTTGCAATATGCGCTCTGGCATTGGAGGGGTTTGTGAACTGGGAGGGAATGAAGCTGTTCGGAATTTCCTGCGCAAGTGCCTCCGCTTTCGCGATCGTGCCCTTCATGCCCAGTGCACCCTCTGTGAGGACAAGCTCCGCACCGTATGCTGTCATCAGCAGACGGCGTTCAACGGACATGGTTTCGGGCATCACGATGATGATCCGGTAGCCGCGCGCGGCCGCAACGGCAGCAAGTCCGATGCCGGTGTTGCCGGAGGTCGGTTCGATGATGACGGAGTCCGGCTTGAGCGTACCGCTTGCCTCCGCGTCATCCAGCATGGCCTTCGCCACCCTGTCCTTGACGGAGCCGCCCGGATTGAAGTACTCGAGCTTTGCGAGAACGCGCGCACCGAGGCCGCGCTGCTTTTCGATGTTGGAAAGTGCAAGAAGCGGGGTTCTGCCGATCAGCTGATCTGCGGATGTGTAAATGGTTGCCATGGGTAGTTCCTCCTTAACCGATCGCTGTGTATCAACTATCCTCATTATATCGTTTTTCCACGGTTTTGTCAACCGGAAAAACAAAGCAGCGGCATTGCTGACGCTGCTTTGTTTGTCAAAAATCTGTTATATCAGGGATTTGGCGATATCAACTGCCCTGCCCCAACCCCTCCCCGAAGGGGAGGGGCGATAGATCGGGGACTTCGTCCCCGAACCCCTTTGCATCGTGCTGACGCCCGATGCTCTGTACTGTTATTCGGGTGCAAAACGCCTGCCCTGCCAGGAGTCCGTCTGCTTCTGGCATTTGTCAATGCCGCCAAGGGTGCGGATCTTGTCCATGCTCCACAGCGGCGCGAGGAGCTTTGCCTTCTCGCCGTCCCCCGTGACGCGCTCGATCACGGTCTCGGGGGGAAAGTATTCGAGCTGCCGAACGACCGTGCGGATATAGTCCTCCTGCGTCATTGTCGTCAGCTCACCGCGCCGGAAACGTCCGGCAAAGTCCGTGCCTTCGAGGATATGCAGTAGCTGGAGCTTTACCGCCTGCGGCCGGAGGGAACCGAGCTGCCTTGCTGTTTCGAGCATATCCTCCGCTGTTTCGCCCGGCAGACCGTTGATGATGTGCAGGCAGGTGCGGATGCCTCGCGCCTGTAAATTCCGGTAGCTCTGCAGGAATTCCTCGTAGGCGTAGCCGCGGTTGAAATCCTCCGCTGTCCGGTCATGCACGGTCTGTACGCCAAGCTCCACGGTCAGATGCGTCCTCGCATGCAACTCGGAGAGGTAGTCGAGTACCTCCTCCGGCAGGCAGTCGGGACGCGTGCCGACGGAGAGTCCGCAGATCCCCGGGAAGGCGAGCGCCTCCTCGAACAGCTCACGCAGCCGCGGCACCGGCGCGTAGGTGTTCGTGTGTACCTGAAAATAGGCGATCGCGCGCGCTTCTGGATCGCGTCTGCGGATGCGTTCCATTTCGAGCCGCAGCTGTTCAGAAAGGGGCGCCGGATGGGTGAAGGCGCCGCTTCCGCCATCGCAGAAGGCGCAGCCGCCGGTGCCCTTCGTGCCGTCAATGTTCGGACAGGTGAAGCCGCCGTTCAGCACAGCCTTGTAGACTCTGCCGCCGAATTTCTGCCGATTGTGATAGTACAGCGTGTGGTAACGCTTGTTGTCATCGGAGTAGGGAAAGGGGTTCATTCTCTGCCTCCTTCCAAGAGGATCATCCATGCCGAGAGGTTCATCGCACGGTACGGATCGCGCTCGTATCCGTTCTGTGCGCGGAGGATGCTCGTGCGGATCTCCGTGGTGCCGAGCTGATGCGGTGTGTAGTCAAGGAGCGCAGCGGCGGCATCGTCGGAGAGCGTGGCGATCATGTCGCTGTCGAATTCCTCCAGTTCTCCGGCAATGTACATCTCCGCGTTGTACTTGGCGATCCATGCATCCGGCCGCGAGAAGCACAGCAGTCCGAAGAACAGGACAAACGCCGCAAAGCCGATCCTGCACACGGGGAGCAGCGGACGGAACTGCCGGACGATCACCAGCACGAAGCAGACCATGAGCAGCAGCATGAACCATGTGGTGTAAACACGCAGCGGCGTCATGCCGTATTCACCGATGTAGAGCAGCATTTTGGCGATCGCCGTTCCGGCAAGAATGAGCGATGCAAAGCCCAGAAACAGCGTGTAGACCTTCAGCATCAGGGGCTTTGCGGCACCGCTCTGCTTTGTGTGGAAAGCCAGTGCACCGATCACGCAGGCGTTGATGAAGCAGACCGCACACAGCTCAAAAAAGCCCTGTCTTGCGTATTCTGCGTAGGTGAAGCCCTCCGCGAGCTCTCCGGTAAAGCCCCCGAGAAAATAGCCCATCTGCGAGAAAAAATACAGCACATAGAGGATGCATACCGGCGTCACCGCAGCATACGCCATGGGATTCGGGAGAAAACGCAGCGCGCGGATGCGCGCCTCACATTCCTCCGGCGCCGGATGAAATGTTCCGGAAAGCCCTGCATACAGCAAGCCGAACAGCCAGCAGCCGCAGAGGATCCCGAAGAACAGATGCGGAAGCAGCGGATACAGCCCGTCCGTCGGCAGGTTCAGAATGGCTTCAAGGATCCGCTCCATATTGTCATCCGCGGAAGCGAGCAGCCCTCCGACAACGAAGGTCAGCGGCAGTGCCAGCAGCAGACCGCCGCAGACATAGAGAATGTTCTTTGCCGAGGAGGTGCCCTTCAGCACGCTGATCGCCGCCTTCGGGCAGTCACCAAAGCCCGAGAACGGCATCCGCAGCACCGCGTTCTTGACCGAGATCGGCAGGTACCGGAACACCTCCTCGCCCCGGTGGCAGATGCTGTAGCAGAGCAGTGCCTCCATCCCGATCAGGAATACCGTGTTCAGCAACTTGAGAAAGGGGTTGGCAGTGATCGTGTACACCGCACCGAAGAGGAAGACGATCCCTGCAAGGACGCGGTCTTCCTTGGCGAGTGCCCTTCCGTTCCTGCGCAGGAACCACAGGTTCACGCCCGTGACCGCCCAGAACAGCAGCGTCGTCAGCAGTCCCGAGGTATGGTAGCAGCAGAGCCGGATGAACAGAAATCCCAGCACCATGCAGGCAAAGGAGAGGATCTGCTGTGTTTTCGAAAAATGCTTTGTTTCCGCGCAGAGCGGTTCCTGCGGCAGAACGGTCATAATGTCGTTCATGATGCGTCTCCTTCCTGTACAACAGTGATGGTGATCTCTTCGGAACGGTGTTCGCTATTTTCGCCCACCGCCTCAATGCAGACCGTGAAGGTTCCGGCGGCTTCGCCGACTGCAACGCGCTGCTCGTCAGCGGACACCACCGGCACCGTGCGGTCGGCATTCGTAATGTAAAGCTTCGTTTCGACCGAACGCTCCACAACGGCGAGCTCCTCAAGGGTGAGGGTGGAGCCCGTCGTGACGGCATTTTGCTCCAGCACCGTGATCTGCGGCACTTCGGCAAGATAATCGCAGATGCCCTTGATCATAAATGCGCAGAAGCCGAGCAGCAATGCGGCGATGATGCCCAGAATCAGGACGTTCTTCTTGCGTTTTGTCATGCTTCATCCCTCCATTCGAGAATATCCCCCGGCTGGCAGTCCAGCACCTCGCAGAGCTTTTCGAGCGTCGAGAAGCGGATGGCTTTGGCCTTTCCGGTTTTGAGGATGGACAGGTTGGCAGGTGTGATGTCGATCTTTTTGGCAAGGTCACCGGAGGAGATCTTCCGCTTTGCCATCATGACATCGAGATTGACGATAATCGGCATAGTACCCCTCCTTAAATGGTGTAGTCGTTTTCTTCCTGCAGCTCCACAGCCTTATCAAAGACATTTTTCAGCATGCGCAGGATCAGTCCGAAGAAGCCGGCAGCCAGCGCCACGATGAAGCTCAGCGAACGCCAGAAGCCGAATGCAAAGAACGGCAGTGCCGCCAGCAGACAGCACCAGGAGATGATGCGCAGGCATTTGCAGTTCTGGGGGATGAAGACTTCCTCTTTCTTCAGATTCATCAGCAGCTTGTGCAGTGCCCACAGGCAGACCAGTCCGCAGACTGCCGCAAGATACAGGCAGACGGAGAGCGGAATTGCCACCGCGCCGTCAAGCAGCCCGACACCCTCTCCATAAACCGCATCATACCACTGCGTAATGACCGGCACACAGCACATGAGCAAGGGGATCAGCACAAAGAAAACACGCACAAGAATGATCGAGAGCTGTAAGGATTTCGTTTTGTTCCACATAGCAGTTACCTCCATTTGTGTTGGATTGTAATTCCAGTATAGCACGTGTTTTATCATTTGTCAAGAGTTTTTTATTGAAAAACGATAAAATATTTTTCTTTTTCAGAAATTGGAGGATTCTGCATCAGGAAGAAACTTCAAAATTCTTTTGTAAATTATGCTGAAAACCTTGCAAATTTCAGAAGAATATTGTATAATAAAAGCAAGCCCCGAAACGCAGACGGGGCAACGAGAAACACAGAATGGAGAGAAAAATTATGGCATATGTAATCGGTGTGGATCTTGGTACCAGCGGCACCAAGACCGTATTGTTTGATGAAATGGGAAAGGTCATCGCTTCCCATACCGTGGAGTATCCCATGTACCAGCCGAAGAACGGCTATGCAGAGCAGGATCCTGCGGACTGGCGCGAGGCTGCCTTCACCACCATCCGAGCCGTCATGGACAAGAGCGGCGTTTCCGCCGATGAGGTCAAGGGCATCGGTCTTTCCGGCCAGATGCACGGCCTTGTGATGCTCGACAAGGACTGCAATATCATCCGCAATTCCATCATCTGGTGCGACCAGAGAACCGCAAAGGAGTGCGAGGAGATCACCGAGAGAGTCGGCGCGGAGCGTCTGATCGAAATTACTGCAAACCCTGCCCTCACGGGCTTTACCGCATCCAAGATCCTCTGGGTGCGCAATCACGAACCCGAAAATTATGAGAAGTGCCGCCACATCCTTCTGCCGAAGGACTATGTGCGCTTCTGTCTGACCGGCGAATTTGCGACCGAGGTCTCCGATGCCTCCGGCATGCAGCTGCTCGATATCCCGAAGCGTCAGTGGTCCGATGAGGTCCTCGAGAAGCTCGACATCGACAAGTCCATGCTCGCGAAGGTCTACGAGAGCCCCGAGGTGACCGGCGGCCTGACAGCGGAAGCTGCCGCAAGATGCGGCCTGAAGCCCGGCACCATAGTGGTCGGCGGCGCAGGCGACAATGCTGCCGCAGCAGTCGGCACGGGCGTTGTGCAGGACGGCAAGGCGTTCACCACCATCGGTACGAGCGGCGTTGTCTTCGCGCATACCTCCGGCATCACGATCGACAAGGGCGGCAGAGTGCATACCTTCTGCTGTGCGGTTCCCGGCTGCTGGCATGTCATGGGCGTGACCCAGGGTGCCGGTCTGTCCCTCAAGTGGTTCCGCGATAACTTCTGCGGTGCCGAGAAGGAAACCGCAGCGGCAATGGGCGTGGATCCCTACTATCTGATGGACAAGGCAGCCCTCGAATCCCCGATCGGTGCGAATAAGCTGCTGTACCTCCCGTACCTGATGGGCGAGCGCACACCGCACCTCGACCCGAACGCAAGAGGCGTGTTCTTCGGTCTGTCCGCAATTCACCAGAAGCGCGATATGCTCCGCGCCGTGATGGAGGGTGTGACCTACTCCCTGCGCGACTGCGTGGAGGTCTGCCGTGAAATGGGCGTTTCCGTCAGCGATATGATGGCTTGCGGCGGCGGCGGTTCTTCCCCTGTTTGGAGACAGATGCTCGCTGACCTGTATGACTGCCCGGTCAAGACCGTGGATTCCAAGGAAGGCCCCGCACTGGGCGTTGCGATCCTCGCAGCAGTAGGCGCTGGCATGTATAAGAGCGTTCCGGAGGCCTGCGATGCCATCATCCGCACTGCCAATGTGCAGGAGCCGGTGGCAGAGAACGTTCCGGAATACGAGAAGTATTACCAGATGTACCGCGGGATCTATCCAGCTCTGAAGGCACAGTTCCAGAAGCTGGCAGCGCTGTAAGCGCGTAAACGGGGAGGGGATGGCATGATCGATTTTCAGAACAAGGTGATCTTCAAGCTCAAGTCCGCAAGCAACAAGACCTATGCGTCATTGCTGCAGCCGCTGCTCGTGGGCGGTGAGGAGATCATCTCCACCTACCAGACGATCCGCGACGGCGTGGTGTTCACGAATAAGCGCATTTTCGCGATCAATGTGCAGGGCGTGACCGGAAAGAAGAAGGACGTCACCACATTGCCCTACAGCAAGATCCAGGCGTTCTCGACGGAAACCGCAGGCGTGTTCGATCTTGACAGCGAGCTGGAGCTGTACTTCAGCGGACTGGGCAAGGTGAAGTTTGAATTCACCGCGAACTGCAATATTTCCGAGATCTGCAGGATCATCAGCAATTACGTATTATAATACGAATCCTCCAAACCCCAATAGATCATTGGGGTTTGGAGGGCGGCTGGCTGCGCCATCCGCCGATTTGAACGCCAAGCGTTCAAATCCCGTCTCATGCAATCCCTAACGCCGACTTCGTCGGCTAAACTCTGATAGACTTTGTCTATCAGAGTTAAAGGGATTCGTATAAACAAAAACCGCCGACAGCCTCCGCTGCCGGCGGTTTGTTCTATTCCGCATAACATGATGTAATGCCGAGATATTCCTCCAGACAAAGTCCGCTGTTGTAAACGGCCGTTGCCGTTTCCACACCCAGATACCGGATGTGCCACGGCTCGTACTTGTAGCCGGTGATATGCTCCTTGCCCTTCGGGTAGCGGATGATGAACCCATACTCGTGCGCATGCTCCGCGAGCCACGCCGCCTCCGGCGTATTGGCGAAGCTGTCCGTTACGGAATTCACATCGATCGCAAGCCCCGTCTGGTGCTCCGAATGCCCCGGTCTTGCTGAGAGCGTGTCCGTTTTCTCCTGCCCGTACCAGTTCAGGTAGTTCTGGTAAATCGTCGCCTGCCTTTCATAGGAGCGATAGCCCGAAGCGAGCCAGATGTTCAGCCCCTCCGAAGCCGCCGCAGCAGCAAGCAGATCGAACTGCGCCTTGCAGGTCGCATCCAGCCCCGGATTATAGGTCGAGGGCAGGGCATAGGTCTTGTTCGCGATCAGGATGCCGCCGATGTAGGTCAGTTCCGGCTCGGGCTTGGGCGCTTCGGTCGGAGGCGGATCGGTCTGGGGACGCTCCACCACGGTGACGCTGACTTCAGCGATGACCTCCGGCGCGCTTGCAGCGGCAACGGAGATCACACAGCTGCCCGGTGCATTCGCCGTGATATTGCCGCGGTAGTCGATGGACGCCACGCTGTTGTCCGAGGTCGACCAGATCTCCGTCCGGTCCGTCACGTTCTCCGGCTGCATGGTCACGATCGGCATGGCGCTGTCGCCCGTATAGAGCGTGACCTCGTAAAAGCTCAGGCTGATGGATTCTGCCGGAATGTCCGGTGCTTCGGTCGTTTCCGGAACCGTCTCGGTGACAGCCTCCGCGGCTTCTTCCGTCGTATCTTCAGTTTCGGTCTGCGTTTCGCTCGGCGCTTCGGACGGGGCGGAGGTTTCCGTCTCGTTCGGAACCGTCGGTGCAGGGGAGGTTTCCGCAGCCGTTTCCGCAGTGGGTACCGGCAGGGAAGTCTCCGGTTCGGGAGATACCGCCGCGCAGCCCGTCATGCACAGGGCAGTCAGGACTGCTGTGAGTCTGATGAAGTGATCTTTCCGAATTCCCATGCCTTGTACTTCCTTTCCGATGGTCAGCAAAGCCCCCGATGCCTTGCAAAGGGGGCTTTGAGCGTGATCCTTAGAGATTGAACATGATGTTGTTCAGGATGCTCTCGAGCTTCTCCTGACCGCCGCTTGTGAGGGAATCGGTCACCTCACCCTTGGACAGTGCATAAGCCTCGAGGTCAGCGAGGGTAGCCTTGCCGCTGATGATATCGGCACCGATGCCGGTGGTCCAGCTTGCATAACGGTCAGCTACGAACTGGTCCATTCTGCCGTCGGAAATCATCTTGTCCGCAATGCGCAGACCCAGTGCAAAGGTATCCATACCTGCGATGTAGCCGAGGAAGATATCCTCCATGGTGTAGGAGCCTCTTCTGGTCTTAGCGTCAAAGTTCAGACCGCCGTTGGTGAAGCCGCCTGCCTTCAGAACCTCATACATGCACAGTGCAGCGTCGTAGATGTTGGTCGGGAACTGGTCGGTATCCCAGCCGAGCAGGGTGTCACCCTGGTTTGCATCGATGGAACCGAACATGCCGTTCACTCTTGCAACGCGGAGTTCATGCTGGAAGGTGTGCTGTGCGAGTGTTGCGTGGTTTGCCTCGATATTCAGCTTGAAATCCTTGTCAAGGCCGTACTTGTTCAGGAAGCCGATCACAGTAGCGGAGTCGAAGTCATACTGATGCTTGGTCGGCTCCTTGGGCTTGGGCTCTACGTAGAAATCGCCGGTGAAGCCGATGCTTCTGCCGTAGTCAACAGCGAGCTTCATCAGACGAGCCATGTTGTCCAGCTCCAGACCCATATCGGTGTTGAGCAGGGTCTCGTAGCCCTCACGGCCGCCCCAGAATACATAGCCCTGACCGCCGAGCTTTACGGTAGCCTCCAGAGCCTTCTTGATCTGTGCAGCAGCGTATGCAAATACATCTGCGGAAGGAGAGGTACCTGCGCCGTGCATATATCTCGGATGATCGAAGCACTTTGCAGTACCCCAGAGGAGCTTCTTGGAAGGATCCGCAGCCATCTTCTCTGCTACATAGTCAACGATCTCGTCAAACTTCTCATTGGTCTCCGCCAGAGAACCGAACTCAGGGGACAGGTCACGGTCATGCCAGCAGAAGTAATCGATGGACAGCTTGTCCATGATCTCAAATGCGCAGTCAACCTTAGCCTTCGCCTTCGCCATCGGATCGGTCTCGCCCCAGGACTTGTCGGTGGTGCCGCAGCCGAACATATCGGTGCCGTCGCCGCCCATGGTGTGCCACCAGGAAAGTGCAAACTTCAGATGCTCCTTCATGGTCTTGCCTGCGATGACCTCGTCCGGATTGTAGTACTTGAATGCCAGCGGATTGGTAGATGCCTTACCCTCATAAGGAATCTTGCCGATGTTCTTGAAAAATTCGCTCATAACGAACCTCCTGAAAAAATTTTTCTTTTTATTTTGAATTGGAAGATACTCCAATCTTTCCCATGTATAAGGTGGTGGAATAATGTGGGGCTGCGCCCCACGCCCGCTGTCTGTGTGATTTACGCCAGACCGATCTCCTGCTTGGAGATGTCGAAATACTCCTCGAGAATGGCAATGTAGTAGCGGAAGCATACCTTGCCGTTGCAGTACATCACGTCGCCTTCCTCCGGAATGCCGAGTGCTGCAAGGTCGGAGTCCGTCAGCGTGGAGAGCTGCACGGTCTTGTAGTCCGTCACGGTAATACCGAGGTATTCGAGGCTGTCCTCGTCCAGCGCGGAAACCAGCACTTCATCCTTATAGATCTCAAGTGCAGCCTGCGCAGCGGCGCTGAGTGTGACCGTGAGCTTCTGGTATTCGGTACCGCTCAGCTGCAGGGACTGGCCGTCACTATAGGTAACGTGGTAGGCCGTTCTGCCCAGCAGCTCCATCTGCTGGTCGCTGAGGGTGACTTTGATATCCTTGGAGATGCTGTTGATCTGCTTGGTGATGTCCGCACGCTTTTCTGTCTGCCATACGACATTGGTGACTTCCTCCATGGGACGTGTCACAACGACGGTGCGGCTGAGTCCCTTGATCTGGAACAGCACCATGTCATAGTCCTTGTCGAGCATGTTGGTTTCAATGCTGATGGTCGTGCTGCCGTCCGAGCTGTCCATCGTGTTGATGACCTGGAAGCGGTATGTGCCGGAAGGCGAGGTTCCCGATTCCACGATGGTAGAAACCGTGGAAGGTGCAAACAGGGACGTCAGCAGGAAGTAGCCGAGGGAGCCGAGCAGATACATCAGCAGGAACACCGTGCCGAATGCTGTTTTGGGTGTTTCGCCGAGTCCCGAAAAGAAGAAGACAATGAGTGCCACCACAAGCATCGGGATCAGTACCTCCCATTGCCCGAAGTACAGCAGTACCGCCGGCAGCAGTGCCGGAAGCATCACAAGGCTCGTGACGATCGTGATCAGCTGTTTTCTGGTGTAGAGCATGATCACAAGGGCGATCAGGGAAATCGCCGAGAGCAGTACGCAGACCGTCATGGGGTTGCGCACCGTCATATCATAGAAGATCGAGTAATAGGACAGCATCACGATCAGGATGCAGTACAGGGGACTGAGCAGGGATACTGCACGCTTTGTCCATTTATTTCCAAAAAAATTGATCATCATTTCATCCTTCCGCCGCGGATCGGCATACCTTTCTTAGCAATGCATCCAGTCGTCTGCAGGACGCATTCAGTCTGATTCAATATGTACATAGTTATTATATCATTTTTTTGGATAAAACACAAGTGGTTTCTGAAAAAAACTTTCCTTTGGGGAATGAAAAAACACATTTTTCCCCTGATACAGTCGCAGTATGGGCAGAAAACTGCTGCTTTGGACGTGTTTTCGGGGCAATTCCTTATTATATTATCTAAAATTACGGCAGAAACCGCCCGAAAATCTGTAGAAATGCCAATTTTCCCGAAATATCTTGACAAATCGCAATAAATCGGATATAATACAGATATATTAAACTTTATGGAGGATGTAACGATGAAAAAAGCTGAACTGATTCAGGCAGTTGCTGCAAAGCTTGACTGCTCTAAGAAGGATGCAGATCTGGCTGTAAACGCAGTACTGGACAGCATTAAGGAGACACTGATTGCTGGTGATAAGGTTTCCCTGACCGGCTTTGGTGTATTCGAGGTTCGTGAGCGCAGCGCTAAGCAGTGCAAGAACCCCCGCACAGGCGAGATGCAGGACGTTCCGGCTTGCAAGGCTCCGGCATTCAAGGCTGGCAAGAACCTGAAGGAAGCTGTCAACAACTAAGCGATTCAAAAAAAGCTGCACAGATGTGCAGCTTTTTTATTTGGTTTCCCGCAGACGCTGCTTGAGTCCCTGCATGATCTGCGCACGGGCAGCCACAGCCTCCTCCTCCGGCAGGGGAAGTATGCCCTCCAGCGGATAGTCCATCCCAAGCTCCCTGTACTTTACCTTCCCCATGTCGTGGTAGGGCAGAACATCGAGTGCCTTGAGCGTCCGGAGTCCTCCGATGAAATGTCCAAGCCTTCGCTGCGCGTCGGGATCGTCCGTCCATCCCGGAACCACCACATGCCGGATCCAGAGGGGGATATTCTGCTCCGCGAGGAATTCTGCGAAGGCGAGGATGTTCCGGTTGCTGTGACCGGTGAGCTTTCTGTGTTTGTCATCGTCAATGTGCTTGATGTCGAGCATCACAAGATCGGTGACGCGGCAGAGCGCACGCATCTCCTCCAGCCGGTTTTCCGAAAACAGAACGCCGGAGGTATCAAGGCAGGTGTGGATTCCCTTGGCCTTTGCCTTCGTGAACAGCTCCGTCAGGAAGGGAAGCTGCATCATCGGCTCACCGCCCGTTGCGGTAATGCCGCCGTTTTTCAGGAATTCCTTGTACCGGTCGAATTCCGCCAGCAGGGAATCGCTGCTGCGCAGCTGTCCGATGCGAGGCTCCCAGCTGTCCGGATTGTGACAGTACAGGCAGCGCATGGGACATCCCTGAAAGAAGATCACAAACCGGATGCCCGGCCCGTCCACCGTGCCGAAGCTTTCCGTTGAATGGATATAGCCCTCCATAGCCGGCTCCTTTCGTTTTGAGAAAAGCCCTGACCCATACCGGGACAGGGCTTTTGCTGTGTCAGATTTTAGAATGGAATGTTCTGGAGATGATGTCATCCTGCTGTTCCTTGGTCAGCTTGATGAAGTTGACTGCATAGCCGGACACGCGTACCGTCAGCTGCGGATATTTCTCCGGATGCTGCTGCGCATCGAGCAGGGTCTCTCTTGTGAAGACATTCACATTCAGGTGATGGCCGCCCTTAGCGACATAGCCGTCAAGTAACTCTACGAGGTTGTCGATCTGCTGTTTGTTTTCCATAATATAACCTCCTGAGGGATAAATGCGTTGGATGATCAGAAATCCTCTTCGTCGGAATCCTCCGTGCTGTCATCCTCTTCCTTGTCATCATAGAATGTCGGAACCGCACATGCGCCAAGTCTGCCGGAACAGTCCGTGCTGTTGACGGTCTGTACGGTGGTTTCCTCTCCGATCTGCAGGTGGATGTGACCGCTGCCGCTCTCTACGAGTGCATCGAGCATGGCGGCAAGCTCCTCGGCCTGCGCCTCCAGATCGGCATCATACTCATTCTGCTTCATGTTCAGCCTCTTCTCTGAGTGCATCGAGATCCAGCTCGCCGGAGAAGACCTTCTGGCTCTTGCCCAGCGCATCCGGAATGATGGAGAAGGTGTTGGAGATGCCGTCCTGTGCATGACGGAACGGGAGCTTTGCAACGGAGGCAAGGGATGCCACCGCGCCGTGGGTATCCCTGCCGTGCATGGGATTGGCACCCGGTGCCAGCGGAACGCCCTGCTTTCTGCCGTCGGGGGTGTTGCCGGTCTTCTTGCCGTACACCACGTTCGAGGTGATGGTCAGGATGGACATCGTCGGCACGCCGTCACGGTAGGTGTGGTGCATGCGGATCTTGTCCATGAAGGTGCGGACTACGTCCACCGCAATGCTGTCCACGCGGTCGTCATCGTTGCCGTACTTGGGGAAGTCGCCCTCCACCTCGTAATCGACCACGATGCCGTTTTCGTCACGGACGCACTTGACCTTGGCATATTTGATCGCACTGAGGGAGTCTGCCACAACGGACAGACCTGCAATGCCGGTTGCGAAATAACGCTTGACATCTCTGTCATGGAGTGCCATCTGCAGGCGCTCATAGCTGTACTTGTCATGCATGAAGTGGATGACGTTCAGGGTGTTGACGTACAGCTCCGCGAGCCATTCCATCATCTGGTCATACTTGTCCATGACATCGTCGAAGTCGAGGTAATCGCCCTCGACAGGCCGGTACTTGGGACCTACCTGCACCTTCATGACCTCGTCCACACCGCCGTTGATGGCGTAGAGCAGGCACTTTGCGAGGTTGGCTCTTGCGCCGAAGAACTGCATTTCCTTGCCGATGCGCATGGAAGAAACGCAGCATGCAATGGCGTAATCATCGCCGTGTGTCACGCGCATCAGGTCGTCGTTCTCATACTGGATGGAGGAGGACTTGATGGACATCTTGGCGCAGAACTTCTTGAAGTTCTGCGGAAGGCGCGTGGACCAGAGAACGGTCATATTCGGCTCGGGTGCAGTGCCGAGATTGTTCAGGGTATTGAGGTACCGGAAGGAGTTCTTGGTAACGAGATGCATGCCGTCCACCGAAACGCCGCCGATGGATTCCGTTACCCAGGTCGGGTCGCCGGAGAAGAGGGCATTATATTCCGGGGTGCGTGCAAACTTGACCAGACGCAGCTTCATGATGAAGTGGTCGATCATTTCCTGCGCCTCGCGCTCGGTGATCAGACCCTTCTGCAGGTCGCGCTCGATATAGATATCGAGGAAGGTCGAGGTTCTGCCGAGGCTCATTGCGGCGCCGTTCTGCTCCTTGACTGCGGCAAGATAGCCGAAATACAGCCACTGGATCGCTTCCTGTGCCGTGCGTGCCGGACGGGAAATATCAAATCCGTAGATCCGGCCCAGCTCCTTGAGTTCCTCCAGTGCGCGCATCTGCTCGGAAAGCTCCTCGCGCAGACGGATGTTCTTGGAGGTCATGCGTGCAAAATGCGTATTCTGCTGGTGGCGCTTGTCCTCGATGAGGCGATCCACGCCGTAGAGTGCCACGCGGCGGTAGTCACCGATGATACGGCCTCTGCCGTAGGCATCGGGCAGACCGGTGAGGATGGCAGATTTTCTTGCCAGGCGCATTTCCGGCGTGTAAGCATCAAAAACGCCCTGGTTATGGGTCTTTCTGTATTTTGTAAAGATGTCAACAACTTCCTGATCAACTTCGTAGCCATATGCCTTGCATGCGGTCTGTGCCATGCGGATGCCGCCGAAGGGCTGCAGTGAACGCTTGAAGGGCTTGTCTGTCTGGAAACCGACGATCTTTTCCAGCTCCTGATTCAGGTAACCGGGGCCATGGGAGGTGATCGTAGAAATGATCTTGGTATCCATATCCAGTACGCCGCCGTTTTCGCGTTCCTGACGGGACAGTTCCATTACCTGCTCCCAGAGTGCCGTGGTAGCCTCAGTGGGGCCTTCCAGAAAACGATCGTCCCCGTCATAAGGAGTGTAATTTTTCTGAATGAAGTCACGCACATTAACAGAGCCGCTGCTCCATCTGCCGGGCGTGAAGCCATCCCATTCAGGTGCAAAGTTCTGTGACATAAACGACATCTTCCTTTCCGTTCGGGGTGCTTTTGCGAACATAGAGGGACGGGATATCCCTCTATGTTCATGATACAACTTTTTAAGTTTTTTGTCAATCGGGATTGCATTAGTTAACGCAGATTCAGCTTTTTGCCCACATTATTCTCGGCACTGAACGGATATTTATACATTTTGATTTAGGGTGCCTAATTGAACTTATAGATCTTCTGTGCAATGCGGTAGCAGCTTCCCATGACAAAGGGGGAGCGGATCACGGGCATATCGGACAGTCCGCAGAACGACCGGTAGCGCAGTTGCTTGTAAAGCTTCATGTCCATTTTCTTGATATCGCGCCAGAGCTTCTGACGCTTGGCTTCGTTTTCTTCCTTTTTGCTCAGCACAAGGAAAACGGAACAGACAACGATCATCATGGAGAGGTAGTGCAGCAGGTAATTGCGCAGCTTTACAGAGCACTGGAGCTTCATGGGATTGCAGCCCTTGAGCATGTGATAGGTGACACGCAGCTGCTGGTCGACCTGACGGATGAAGACCTCTTCGTTGACGGACTGATCGGCTCTGCCGATGAAATAGCGGTAAAAATCCACGTCCATATAATAGAGCGTCTTCACAAGCGGAAGCGGCTGGTAGACGAAGATATTGTCCACATAGAAACAGTGATGCGGAAGCTGCATACCGCTCTCGCGCAGGAGCTTCGTGCGGTAGATGACCGAGTGCATCAGGATGTTCTGACTGGGTTTGAAATGTCCGATCTCATCCCAGCTGAAGATTTTGTCAACGGGCATTTTTCCCGTATAGCGGATGGTATGGCTGGTGCCGTCCTCCGTATGCTCGTAGGTGTAGTTGGAGAGGACCATATCCACCGGATGCGGGAGCTTTGCAAATTCGCGGAGCTTATCGAGGATCTTCAGGAACGCTTCCTCGTTCACCCAGTCATCGGAATCGACGACCTTGAAGTACAGTCCCGTTGCGTTTGCAATGCCGGCGTTGACGCCGGATCCGTGACCGCCGTTTTCCTTGTGGATGGCCTTGATGATATCCGGATGCGCCGCAGCATAACGGTCAGCGATCTCGGCGGTATTATCCTTGAATGAACCATCATTGACAATGAGTATCTCCACATCGTCGCCGCCTGCCAGCAGCGTATCCAGGCAATGCTCCATATACGCCGCAGAGTTATAGCAGGGTACGGTGACGGATAGTAATTTTGACATTCGACTTCCCCTTTTCTTATTTTACAGTTGATATTCCTATTCTGGCACATTTTGTTGTATTTATGAATCCCATCATGAAAAATTCCGGAACACGGATGTGCGGCCGTGCCCGCGCTGTCGTCGGTATCCCCTGTATGATCCGGATCCGCCTCAGATGACAGCCTATTCTAATAGTATACTATAAAACCGCCCATAAAATAAGAATAAATAAAGTATATTATGTTAATAATCCGTGAATAAAACGAGATTCCATTATATTATGCCAAGTTTCATCAGGTCCGGCGGTCTGCAAGACGCGCATATTTTTCCTTGGTCGCAAGACCGCCGCGGATGTGGCGTTCCTGTTTGTTCTGCTGAAGGACCTCGCGCACCTGTTCAGCAAGCTGCGGACGGATGCCCGGAAGACGCTCGCTGACATCCTTATGTACCGTGCTTTTGGAGATCCCGAACTGGCTTGCGGCGGCACGGACCGTGGCGCGGTGTTCGAGGATATAGATCCCGAGCATGACGGCTCTGTCGTTTGGTTGACTTTGCATAACCTCACTCCCATTCTGTATTCCCTTGCTGCAAGGGTTTCTGTTAACTATATGCGCGGATTTCGGAGGAATATGATATCCGCGGAAAAATCACTTTGCATTTTTGCGGAAAGTATGTTATAATATCAATGAAACTAATTGACAGGAGGAATGTGCCATGATGGAATACGGATGGATCATTTCAGTGGTCGGTGCGCTGATCGCGGTGGCGGCAGCCATTGTGACGGCTCTGCGCAGAAGAGCGAAGAAGACGGTTCCGGAGGAGCCGATTCCCGGCGGAGGCGGCCGCTATACCATGTACATCGACGGCATGAACTGTGAGCATTGCAAGGCGAATGTGGAGGCTGCGCTCAACGCCTTCCCCGGCATCCGTGCATCTGCCGATCTGCGTGACGGGAGTGTTACGGTACGCTACAGCGGCTATCCGGATCTTGCACTGCTGGATAACCTGCGCTGTGCCGTGGAGGATGCAGGATTCACCGTGAAGGAAATCAAGTGAAACTACTTGCATTTTTCTCGAAGCTATGCTATAATAAAATGTGAGACTTTTATCAAAGACAGGAGGCGAAATGCATGCAGAGCTTGCTCAGTCAGGTTTCCTATCCGTCCGACGAAGAATGCATCCGCGAGGTGGCGGCATGGCTTTCCGAGCGGCCGGAGCAGCCGCTTGCGTACCTGCACAGCTTCGGCTGCCAGCTCAATGTTGCCGACGGTGAGAAGCTCAAGGGCATCCTCAGACAGATGGGCTATGGCTTTACAGACGATGCAGCAAAGGCATCGCTGATTCTGTACAATACCTGTGCCGTGCGTGAAAACGCGGAGGACCGTGTGTTCGGAACGCTTGGCAGTATCAAGAAGCTGAAGCGTGAGAACCCCGCACTCATCATCTGCGTGACGGGCTGCATGACGGCACAGCCGCAGATCGCGGAGAAGATCCGCACATCCTACAGCCATGTGGACGTGGTGCTCGGCACTTCCGCAGTCAGCCGGCTGCCGCAGATGCTCTATGCCCATATGCAGGGTGTCCTCTATGCGCAGGATATCGAGACCTATATGGATATTCCGGAGGGACGCGAGAGCGTGCGTGACAGCAGCTTCAAGGCGTCCGTACCGATCATGTTCGGGTGCAATAATTTCTGCACCTACTGCATCGTCCCCTATGTCAGGGGAAGGGAGCGCAGCCGCCGTCCGGAGCATATCATTGCCGAGGTGCGCGGCCTTGTGGCAGAGGGCTACAAGGAGATCATGCTTCTCGGACAGAACGTCAATTCCTACGGAAAGGACCTTGCGGACGGAATGGATTTCCCCACGCTCCTGCGTGAGCTGGATAAGATCGAGGGGGACTTCTGGATCCGCTTCATGTCCTCCCATCCGAAGGATGCGACTCCGGAGATGATGGATGCGATCCTCGAATGCCGGCATCTTGCCAAGCACCTGCATCTTCCCGTGCAGTGCGGCAGCGACGATGTTCTCGCGCGGATGAACCGCCGTTATACCGTGGAGCAGTACCTGCAGAAGGCGGACTACATCCGCAGCAGGGATCCCGAATTTTCGCTGACCACCGACCTGATCGTCGGCTTTCCGGATGAGACCGCGGAGGATTTTGAGGGGACGCTCGCGCTCATGCGCAGGGTGCGCTATGACAATGTGTATTCCTTCATCTACTCCAAGCGCACCGGTACGAAGGCAGCGACCATGCCCGACGGCATCAGCGATGCCGAAAAGAGCGAACGTATGCAGCGGCTGCTTGCCCTGCAGCGTGAGATCTCCGTGGAGAACAACAAGCGTTTCCTCGGCAGGACGCTGCGTGTCCTCGCGGACGGCGGGAGCCGGAAGCGTCCCGGTATGCTCACCGGCAGAAGCGCGGAGAACATGCTGGTGGAATTCGCCGGCAGTCCGGAGCTGATCGGCAGCTTCGTGAATGTTGTGATCACCGAAACCCACAACGGTCTTGTGACCGGAACAATGATTGAAGAATAAAGGAGAATAAATCATGGATATCATCGAAATGACAAGAGCACTCGGCAAGGCAATTCAGGCGGATGACCGCTATATTGCGTACAATCTTGCAAAGCAGGCAAATGATGAGGACGAGCAGCTGCAGAATCTGATCGGTGCCTTCAACCTCAAGCGCCTTGAGCTGAACATGGAGATGGGCAAGGAGGACAAGAACCAGGAGCATATCGCAGAGCTGGACGAAGTCATCCGCGACCTTTACAAGCAGATCATGGAGAACCCGAAGATGAAGGTGTACAATGCGACCAAGACCGCAATGGATGACCTGCTTAACCAGATCAATACCATCATCACCATGTCCGCAAACGGCGCAGATCCCGAGACCTGCGACGTGACCACCGCATCCTGCAGCGGCGACTGCGGCAGCTGCGGCGGCTGCCATTAACAGCAGGCAATATAAAAGCAGATCCGCATACCCTGCCCGTCAGGGTATGCGGTCAATTTACAAAGGATGATCAAACGACGAGGAAAGGCGGTTACCCACTGTGGACTGGAACAAGATTGACGAAAGCAAGCTCTCCCCGATGATGCGGCAGTACTTTGATACCAAGAAGAAATACCCGGACTGCGTCCTTTTTTACAGATTGGGTGACTTCTACGAGATGTTCTTTGACGATGCTGTCCGCGTATCGAGGGATCTGGAGCTGACGCTCACCGGCCGCGACTGCGGTCTGGAGGAGCGTGCGCCCATGTGCGGCGTGCCATACCACAGCTGCGAGCTGTACATCAAGCGGCTCATCGACCTCGGCTACCGCGTGGCGATCTGCGAGCAGATGACGGATCCCGCCCTGAGCAAGGGTCTGGTCGAGCGCGAGGTCATCCGCGTCGTGACCCCAGGTACCGTCATCGAGAACAATATGCTCGATGATGCGTCCAATAATTACCTTTGCAGCGCCTACTGCGGAACGGACGGCACCGCCCTGTGCTTTGCCGATCTTTCCACGGGCGAGGCGGCGGTGTATCCCATTGCCGAGAAGCATCAGGAGGATGAGATCATCAACCTCCTGTCCCGTTATATGCCGGCGGAGCTGATCTTCAACAAGGGCTTCCTGTCGCTGCGCGAGGTCGGGAATTTCCTGAAGATCCGCCTGCGCTGTGCGGCATCCCTGCGCGAGGACGAGAGCTTCGATCCGGCGCATGAGGCGGAAACGGTATGCCGGCAGTTCTCCGTGAATTCCCTTGTAGAGCTCGGACTGCAGTCCATGGACAGCGCAGCATCGGCGGTCTGCGGCATGTTCTCCTACATCCAGAGCACCCAGAAGGTGCCGGTCGGCCGCTTTACCAATCTTGAGCACAGCGACAGCAGCGCCTACATGGCACTCGACTACAATGCCATGCGCAATCTGGAGCTGGTCCGCACCATGCGCACGGGCGAGAAGAAGGGTACCCTTCTCTGGGTGCTCGACAGCACCCGTACCTCCATGGGCAAGCGCATGCTCAAGGCATGGGTGGAACGCCCCCTGCGCAGCCCTGCGAAGATCATGGCACGTCTCGATGCCGTGGAGCTGCTGATGAAGAACAGCATGGAGCTGCTCGACCTCGAGGACTGCCTCGACCGCGTGTATGACCTCGAACGCCTGATGACGAGGATCGTCTATAAGAAAGCCATGCCCCGTGACCTGCGTGCCATGGCGGAGACCGCGAAGGAATTGCCGCAGATGAAGGAAATTCTGGAACGCCTGTCAGGCTCCGCACTGCTGCGCAGACTCAACAGCCAGATCTCCGACCTGCAGAGCATTGCCGCACTCGTTGACCGCGCCATCGTGGAGGATCCGCCTGCGGTGATCAAGGACGGCGGTGTGATCCGCGAGGGCTTTGACCATGACCTTGACGAACTGCGCCGCATCCAGAACGGCGGCAGCACCCTTATTGAAGAAATCTGCGAGCAGGAGCGCGAGCGCACCGGCATCAAGAACCTGAAGGTCGGCTTCAACCGCGTGTTCGGCTATTACCTCGAGGTCACCCGTTCCTTCTATGACAAGGTACCGGAGCATTATATCCGCAAGCAGACGCTTGCCAACTGCGAGCGCTTCATCACACAGGAACTGAAGGATGCCGAGAACACCGTACTCGGCGCTAAGGACAAGGCCCTCCAGCTCGAGCAGGACCTCTACAACGAGGTGCGCGACTACCTTGCACAGGCACTCGTGACCGTGCAGGAGACCGCCGCTGCGGTCGCAGCTGTGGATGTCCTCGTTTCCTTCGCGGAGACCGCCGCGAAGAACAATTACTGCAAGCCCGACATTGCGATCGACGGCACTATTTTCATCCGTGACGGCAGACATCCTGTCGTGGAGCAGGTGCTGGAGGAAGAGGTCTTTGTTCCGAACGACACCTATCTCGATACCGGCGCGAACCGCCTGTCCATGATCACAGGTCCCAATATGTCCGGTAAATCGACCTATATGCGCCAGACGGCGCTCATTGTCCTGATGGCACAGATGGGCAGCTTTGTCCCTGCAAGCCACGCGAAGATCTCCGTTGTGGACAGGATCTTCACCAGAGTCGGCGCCTCCGATGACCTTGCCGCAGGACAGAGTACCTTCATGGTCGAAATGCGCGAGGTCGCCGAGATTTTGCAGCACGCGACCAAGGACAGCCTTGTCGTCCTCGACGAGGTCGGCAGAGGCACCTCCACCTTCGACGGCATCAGCATTGCAAGAGCCGTGGCGGAGCATATCTGCAGCGCGAGAAATCTCGGCTGCAAGACGCTCTTTGCGACGCATTACCATGAGCTGATCGCGCTCGAATCCATGGTGGACGGCATCCGCAACTACAGCGTCGCTGTCAAGAAGGGCAGGGACGGCATCCGTTTCCTGCGCAAGATCGTTCCCGGCGGCACCGATGACAGCTACGGCATCGATGTGGCAAAGCTTGCAGGCCTCCCGACAAAGGTCCTGCAGCGCGCCCGTCAGCTCCTTGCGGAGCTGGAGCTGCAGGCGGCATCCGCCGAGCGCAGACCTGCCGAGTCCGACACCCAGATCAGCTTCGGCAGTCTTTCGGAATCCGAGATCCCCGACCGCCTGCGCCGTACCAATATCGGCGAGCTGACCGATGCCGAATGCCGCGAGCTGCTCGAAGAGCTGACCGCAATGCTGGATACATAAGCTTTGGACAGAATACAGCGCGCTGCATTCTCAAACGCAACATACGAAAGGAGTCCCGATGGCAGTTATTTCCGTACTTGACAAAACCGTCTCCGAGCTGATCGCCGCAGGCGAAGTCATCGAACGTCCGGCTTCCGTTATCAAGGAGCTGGTGGAGAATTCCATTGATGCCGGCGCACGGCATATCATCGTCGAGATCAAAAACGGCGGCACCACCTTCATGCGCATCGTGGACGACGGCTGCGGTATGGCGGCAGAGGACGTGCCGACGGCATTTCTGCGCCATGCCACGAGCAAGATCACCGAGAAGGCGGATCTTGACACGATCTGTACACTTGGCTTCCGCGGCGAGGCGCTTGCCTCCGTGGCGGCAGTGGCAAGGGTAACCGTGCTGACTAAGCGCCGCGAGGACCCCATGGGTACCAAATACGAGATCGCCGGTCCCGATGCCGGAACGCCCGAGGAATGCGGCTGCCCCGACGGCACCACCATCCTCATCAAGGATCTCTTCTTCAATGTTCCGGCACGCCGGAAGTTCATGAAGCGCGACACGGCGGAGGGCAATGCCGTGTCCCAGATCATCCAGAAGATCGCGATCTCCCATCCGGAGATCGCCTTCAAGTTCATCCGCGACAACAAGCTCGAATTCCATTCCGACGGCAGCGGCACACTCTTTGCCGCCATCCATGCCGTTTACGGAAAGGATTTTGCGCGCGACCTGATCCCCGTGGATCATGCGCAGGACGGCATCTCCGTGAAGGGCTATGTCATCAAGCCCCTCTACGCGAAGAATAACCGCAGCTTCCAGAATTTCTTTGTCAACACGCGTTTCGTCCGGTCGCGGGTGTGTTCCGTTGCGCTTGAGAGTGCGTATGAGAATCTCCTCATGACGAACAAATTTCCGGCATGCGTGCTGATGCTGGACATGGCACCGGACACCCTTGACGTCAATATCCATCCGGCGAAGGCGGAGGTGCGCTTCTCCGATGAAAAAACCGTCGTCAACGCCATTTATTTTGCCGTGAAGAATGCCCTTCTGAAGGCAGGTCTGATCTATGAATTCCGCGCACAGCAGCCGTCGAAGGACTGGTATGCCAAGGAACCGGAAACCCCGTCCTATACCCAGCAGCCCCTCATTCCGGAGCCGCCCGTTCCCGTGCGCCCTGCGCCGGAACCTGCCGTATCAGCAAAGCCCGTGCTGCAGGCAGCGTCCATGCCGTTTTCCGTGCCTGTGACACCTGCGCCCGTGCAGCCTCCTGCACCGGAACGTCCGGACGTGCCGGAGCGTCCTGCTATGCCGCAGCGTTCTGCGTCTCCCAGCCTTTTCGCGGATCGCACCCCGTCGAAGGTCCCGATCGACAGCGGTGATTTTACGAAGGAGGAAAGCGTACCGGAGCCTGCTCCCGTGCAGCAGATTCCGCCCCAGCCCCCCGTGCAGGAGATCGAGGTCGAGCCGTTCCCGGATGTGAAGGTGATCGGCGAGCTGTTCGGAAACTACATCCTCGCGCAGTCGGGCGAAACGATGATCATCATCGACAAGCACGCCGCCCATGAGCGCGTGATCTTTGAGAAGCTGCGCAGGGATAATTGCAGGCAGTACCGTCAGATGCTGCTCTCGCCCTGCAAGGTGCTGCTCACGATGGACGAATTCTCCGCAATGGAGGAGCAGCAGCCGCTTCTGGAACGCCTCGGCTTTGCGTTTGATTTCACGCATAAGCCCTACATACTGACGACCGCAGCGCCCGTCTTTTTTGACGGACTGAATATCGATGAGATCGTGCAGGAGCTTGCGCACAATCTCTTCCTCGGCAAGGTCAATCCGCAGACGCATCTGCTCGATGATATGCTCCATGAGCTTGCCTGCAAATCGGCGATCAAGGCCAATGATAAGAACGACATCCGTGAATTGCAGGCACTTGCGGAGCAGGTCTGCAATGACGAGTCCATCCGGCACTGTCCGCATGGCAGACCGGTGATGTTCACCATGTCGAAGTACAATCTCGAAAAGCAGTTCAGACGGAGGGTGTAGTATGGGAAAACAACGTATTCTTGCGGTCGTAGGTCCCACTGCATCCGGAAAGACCGCACTTGGCATAGCGCTTGCCAAGCGCTATGACGGCGAGATCATTTCCGCGGATTCCATGCAGATCTATGAGGGGCTGGATATTGCCACTGCAAAGCCCACCAAGGAGGAGATGCAGGGGATCCCCCATCACCTGATCAGTGTGATCCCCAGAAGCAGAAGCTTTTCCGTTGCGGAATACGTCGCACTTGCGCAGGAAACCATCCGTGAGGTGGCCGGCAGGGGAAAGCTTCCCATTCTTGTCGGCGGAACCGGACTCTATGTGGACAGCCTGCTCAGCGGCATGCAGTTTTCCGAGGAGGGCAATTCTCCGCAGCTGCGCGAGGAATTGTACGCACGGGCAAGATCGGAGGGCAACGAAGCGCTTCACGCGCATCTTGCCGCACTGGATCCGGAGGCGGCAGCCGCCATCCATCCGAATAATGTCGTGCGCGTTGTCCGCGCACTGGAGGTCTGCCTGTCCAGCGGCAGAAAATTCTCCGAGATCAAGGCCGAAAACGCTTCCGCGCCATCGCCCTACAACAGCTGTATCATCGGTCTCGATTATGCGCAGCGCGAGGATCTCTACGACAGGATCAACCGCCGCGTGACATTGATGCTCGAGCAAGGTCTGCTCGAAGAGGCGCGAGCCGTCTGGGAAGCAGGGGACTTCGGCACCGCTGCCAATGCCATCGGCTGCAAGGAACTGATCCCTTATTTCGAAAACAAGGCCTCCCTTGACGAGTGCGCGGACCGGATCCGCCAGGAAACACGCCGTTATGCCAAGAGACAGCTCACTTGGTTTCGTCGAAATGCTCAAATTGAATGGTTGATATTGGGTAAAAATGATGAACTGCAAGAAATTTCTAAAAAAGCTGAAAAAAACATAGCCAAAAAGGAAATTTTGTGGTATAATGAATCGTGAGGCATTATCGCACGTCATCCGGAAAGGGAGGACGTGCAGTGCCCGAGTGTCCGTTTTTTCTGCGGAGCCAAGCGGCATGGCATGTTTTTTTAGTGCCAGGCCGACCGTGGAGGACGGAACGGATTGCCGGCGCAGCTGGTGCAGAAAGAAAAAACATCCCTCAGAACGGGAGAAGGAGCAGACACATGAATAAGATGATGAATTTACAGGACACATTTCTGAATCAGGCACGCAAGGAGCGCATCCTTGTGACCACCTACCTTGTGAATGGATTTCAGTTCAAGGGTATTGTCAAGGGCTTCGACAACTATGTCGTGATCTTTGACTGCGCAGGACAGCAGCAGATGGCGTACAAGCATGCCATCACTACCATTGCACCGTCCAAGCCGATCTCCATTCTGGATGCAGAAGATAAATCTGAATAAAAGCCGGTGATGCTATGAACTCAGAAATGCTGAGAATCGTTCTTGGACTTGTCTCGGTCTTTGCCATTCTGACTGTTGTCAATGTGTTTTTCCAGACCTTTTCCAAGGACTATACAACGGAAACGGCATTGCTCTCCACGGGCAATGACTCGGAGTCCGTACAGGCGGTTTTCATCCGCGATGAGCAGGTGATCACCTACAACGGTTCCGGTGTGATCAGCTATGAGGTTTCTGACGGCGGCAAGCTTGGTATCGGCTCCGTGATCGCAAATGTCTACGCGTCCGAGAGCCAGATCGAGATCAAACAGCGCATTGCGCTGCTCGAGAATGAGCTTGCGCTGCTGGAGAGAATTTCCAATCCGGGTACGACCCAGACAGCACAGCCCTCCAATCTTTCCGGACTGTTCGATGAAAACTACCGCAGTTTTCTGTTCAGCCGTGAGAAGGGAAACCTTTCCGACCTGCAGACGCAGCGCGAGGAAATGGTGGTGCTGCTCAGTACCTACCAGCTCGTGACCGGAAGCGACATCAACTATGAGGCGCGCATGGAGAGCATCCGCTCGGAGATCAGGTCCCTTTCGATGGCGCAGGCTGCACCGCTTGATACCATCGTGGCAGATCAGTCCAGCTATTTTGTTAGCTACGCGGATGGCTATGAGAACACACTGACACTGTCTTCCCTTGACAAGCTGACGATCGAGCAGCTGCAGGGCGTGACGGATCAGCCCTCCAATGAGAGCAATATCGTCGGCAAGCTGATCGACGGTTATGAGTGGGCCGTTGCAGCGGTCGTGGACAATTCCATGAGGATCTACGAGCTTGGCGATGAAGTGACACTGAAGTTCACGTCCACCTCCGATATCGTAACCGGAGAGATCGTCAAGATCGACAGCAGCAGCGGTGACGCGCAGACCATGATCGTTGTCCGCTGTGAGGAGCTGACCTATGATCTCGTACAGCACCGAACGGAGCAGGTGGAGATCATCCGCGGCCAATACAAGGGTATTATGGTCCCCAGAAGGGCGCTGCATTTCAAGGAGCTGACCGAAGAGGTCGAGGATCCCGAAACCGGCCTCATCTCGATGGTGACCACCAATTACCGCGGCGTGTATGTCCTCAACGGCGAGCAGCCCGAGTTCCGGAAGCTCGATGTCATCTACGAGGGCAACGATTATGTCATCTCCGCGGAAACCACGCAGAGCGGCTATCTGCTGCTCTATGATGCCATCATTACGAAAGGAATCGATGCAGATGGAGAATAGTTTTGCGGCTGTGCGTGAGAATTATGCACGCATCTGCGAAAATGTCGCAGCGGCAGCGGTGCAGAGCGGCAGACGTCCGGAGGATATCGCCATCATGGCGGTGACCAAAACCGTTGCTCCGGAGCTTGTCAATTGCGCCATCGACTGCGGGATCCGGCTCCTTGGCGAGAACCGCGTGCAGGAATACCAGTCCAAAAAAGACAGCTACCACGCAGGCACACCGGTGCATTTCATCGGCCACCTGCAGGCAAATAAAGTAAAATACCTCATGGGCAATGTTGCCATGATCCAGTCCGTTGACCGGATGTCGCTTGCAAGCGAGATCAACCGCTGCGCTGCAAAGCACGATATCATCCAGGACGTGCTCCTGGAGGTCAATATCGGCGGCGAGACAACCAAGAGCGGTGTGCTGCCGGAGCAGCTTCCGCAGCTGCTGGAAGAAGTCGCGGCGCTCCCCCATGTACATATCTGCGGTCTGATGACCATACCGCCTCCGACGCAGGATACACGCTATCTTGAGGCAATGCGCAGACTCTATGACGAGACCGCGCAGCGTCAGGTGCCGAATACGGAAATGAAGATCCTCTCCATGGGCATGTCCGATGATTATGCAGCGGCCATTGCCTGCGGTGCAAACCTTGTCAGGATCGGTTCCGCCCTCTTCGGTGCAAGAAATTACTAACGTTCATCAGGTGGCCGTGCGCACCTAAAAGAAATTAAAACGTGCGGAGAATGGAGAAAGCTATGAAAATTTTTGACAACATGAAGGAATTCTTTTTCCCGTCCGATGCTTCCGAACAGTCCTCCGGAAACGACGCAGCTCCCCATCACGGTTATGAGGAAATGCAGCCCGAGAGAACTCCCGGTTCCAATATCGTAAACATTCAGGCGACTGCACAGCTGCAGGTCGTTCTCGTAAAGCCCGAGGCTTTCACCGATGCAAAGGCGATCGCAGACCACCTGATCAGCAGAAAGACCGTTGTCCTGAACCTGGAGGCAACTTCTCCTGAGAACAGAAGAAGAATCATTGACTTCCTGGTAGGCGTATCCTACGCGATCAGCGGCAGTCTGAAGCCCGTAGCAAACCTGACTTACATCATCACTCCCTACAACGTTGGCTTCATCGGTGATGATCTGGCAGCTGAGCTGGAGAGCAACGGCGTGATCATCTGATCATGCTTTCTGATAAGAAACAACAGGAGACGGACCGGATCCTCCTTGCCCATGTGCAGGATATGGTGCGGCGCGGTGCCTATCGCGGTTTTACTGCGTTTCTGGACATGCGCCAGTACACGATGATCACACGGCAGCTGGAGGCCGGGACGTACCGTTTTTTTGGCGGTTATCCGGATGCGGAGCGCGGTATGCTCTGTGTGCATCCGCAGGATCTTCCGCCGGAGGATGAGGAGTTCCCGATGGTCTGCCTGACCATCCGCTTCCGCGAAGCGGATACGCTCACGCACCGTGATGTGCTCGGTTCCATCATGGCACAGCAGGTGCAGCGTGATACGGTCGGCGATATCGTTGTCACTCCGGGAAAAATCCAGTGTTTCCTGACGCCCGCAGCTGCGGCTGTCTGCCGTCAGCTGACAAAGATCGGCAGGGTCGGCGTGCAGGTGACGGACACAGAAACGTTTTCCTGCGAAATCAAACGGGAAACCAAAGAGATCTCAGGCACTGTCGCATCCCCGCGGCTCGATGCTGTACTCCGTACAGCCCTCAACGCCGGCAGGGGCGCCTGCGCAGAATACATCCGTTCGGGACTTGTGATGCTCAACTACCGGCAGATACAGGACATCTCCTGTGCCGTTGCAGAGGGGGATGTCTTCTCTGTGCGCGGTCATGGGAAATTCCGCGTCAGCGAGCTGAGCGGCCCCACCAAAAAAGGACGGCTGCATATAACCATTGAGAAGTATATTTAAGGAATGACCGTCCGCTGACGTGGACAGGAGTTCCATCAAGTTGAAGAGGTGAAGATATGATGATGACTGCAAAAGACATCAGAGAGAAGCGATTTGAAAAGGCTGCCTGGGGCTATCGTCCGGAGGATATCGACGAATTCCTCGGCCAGCTCGAAGCAACCTTCCAGGAAATCGACAACGAGCGCGAGGACAGCAACCACAAGATGCAGATCCTTGCTGACAAGGTTCGTGAGTACATGAAGGATGAGGAGGCTCTGAAGGATGCGCTTCTCGGCGCCCAGAAGGAAGGCCACCGTGTCATCGCTGAGGCAAACGAGAAGGCAGCACAGATCATGGAGAAGGCAAAGGAAGAAGCTGCCGTTCTTCTGGATGAGGCTACCCGTCAGCACGAGATCGCAATGGAAAAGAACCGCGCAGAGATCGCTCGTGAGCAGGAGGCACTCGTACAGGCAAGAAAGATGGTTGCAGATTTCAAGCGCAGCCTGTTCGATATGTACAAGAGCCATCTGGAAATGATTTCTGCAATGCCTGAGGCAGACAATACTGACTTCGGTACAGCGGAAGCTGCAGCAGAAGAGCCTGCTGCACCGGCTGAGGAGCCTGCGGCTGAAGAGGCAAAGCCCGATCCGTTCGCAACCTCCCAGTTCTCTACCAGAGTCATCCGTGGTGCGTATGAGTCCAGATTCGGTGACCTCCAGTTCGGCGAGAACAACAGCCAGAACCCCGAGACACCTGCTGAAGCATAAGCAAATACGGAATTTACAAGAGAGAAAGGAAATCACCATTATGGCACAGGATTATAAGAATAGTCTGAATATGCCGAAAACCGATTTTCCCATGCGAGGCAATCTCCCCAAGCGTGAGCCGGAGACACTCGAAAAGTGGGAAAACGAACGGCTTTACTACAAGATGATGGAAAAGAATGAGGGCAAGCCCACATTCATTCTCCATGACGGACCTCCCTACGCAAACGGCAATATTCATCTGGGTACTGCACTGAACAAGACCCTCAAGGATTTCATTGTCAAGTACAAGAACATGAATGGCTTCTATGCACCGTATGTTCCTGGCTGGGATACCCACGGTCTGCCGATCGAGCTGAAGGCAATGAAGGCCATCGGCGTGGAGAACGGCGCGATCTCTCCCGTAGAGCTTCGCCGTCACTGCAAGGATTTTGCCATGAGCCACGTTGCAAACCAGATGAAGCAGTTCAAGCGTCTGGGAACCCTGGGCGATTATGATGATCCCTATCTGACCCTCAAGCCCGAGTTTGAGGCACGCCAGATCGAAGTATTCGGCAAGATGGCAAAGGAAGGCTATATGTACAAGGGTCTCAAGCCCGTGTACTGGTGCCCCGACTGTAATACCGCTCTCGCGGAAGCAGAGATCGAGTATGAGAACGATCCCTGCCACTCCATCTATGTGAAGTTCCGTGTCACCGATGACAAGGGCATGTTCACAAAGATGGGTCTGGATCTGAACAATGTTTACTTCGTGATCTGGACAACAACAACCTGGACAATTCCCGGCAACCTGGCGATCTGCCTCGGTCCGGAGTATAATTACACCCTCGTTAAGGTTGGCGAGGAGTACTATGTGATGGCGGATGAGCTGGTGAAGACCACCATGGAAACCGCAGGCATTACCGAGTACACCACCGACGGCATCTTCACCGGCGCTGAGCTGGAAGGTATGAAGACCGCACATCCGCTCTATGACAGACCGTCCCCGATCATCGTCGGCGATCATGTTACACTGGAGAGCGGTACCGGCTGCGTGCATACTGCTCCCGGCTACGGTGTGGAGGACTTCGAAGTCTGCAAGAATTACGATGATATCGGCATTCTGGTCTGCGTCGACTCCAAGGGCCGCCAGACAGAAGAGGCCGGCGAGTTTGCCGGTATGGATACCGATACCGCCAATAAGGAGATCGCGAAGAAGCTCGAGGAGCTCGGCGCGCTGCTGGCGATCCAGAAGATCGTCCATCAGTATCCGCATTGCTGGAGATGCCACCAGCCGATCATCTACCGTGCGACCGAGCAGTGGTTCTGCTCCGTCAAGGGCTTCAAGGATCAGGCGATCAAGGCGATCGAGGATGTGCAGTGGATCCCGGAATGGGGCGAAGAGCGCATCAAGGGTATGGTACGCGACCGCAGTGACTGGTGCATTTCCCGTCAGAGAACCTGGGGCGTTCCGATCCCGATCGTATACTGCAAGGACTGCAAGAAGCCCATCGTGACCGATGAGACCATTGCAAGCATTGCAGATGTATTCCGCGCAGAGGGCGCAGATGCATGGTGGAGCAAGGATACTGCTGAGCTGATCCCTGCTGATACCCAGTGCGAGTGCGGCTGCAAGGAATTCACCAAGGAATATGATATCATGGACGTATGGTTCGACAGCGGTGTTTCCCATACCGCAGTCATGGACAATTACGACTGCCTGAGCTGGCCGGCCGACCTCTATCTCGAGGGTGCCGATCAGTACAGAGGCTGGTTCCAGTCCTCCCTGCTGACGTCCGTAGTTTATAAGGGCACTGCTCCCTATGAGTCCGTCTGCACCCACGGCTGGGTCGTTGATGGTAAGGGTCAGAAGATGTCCAAGTCCCTCGGCAACGGTATCGAACCCGGCGAGATCATCGATCAGTACGGTGCCGATATCCTCCGTCTGTGGGTGGCATCCTCCGACTATCACTCCGACATCAGAATCTCCAAGGAGATCCTGACACAGCTCTCCGATGCTTACAAGAAGATCAGAAATACCGCAAGATACATCCTCGGTAACTTCAGCGACGGCGAGGGCACCTTCGATCCTGATAAGAATGCAGTACCCTTCGATCAGCTCGAGGAGATCGACAAGTGGGCACTCATGCGTCTGGATGCACTGACCGATAAGGTGAATGCTGGCTATAATGCGTATGATTTCCACATTGTATTCCATGCGATCCATAACTTCTGCGTTGTTGATCTGTCCAGCTTCTATCTGGATATCATCAAGGATCGTCTGTATTGCGAGAAGATGGATTCTGTGACCCGCCGTGCGGCACAGACCACCATGTTCCATATCCTGGATACCATCGTAAGACTGGTGGCACCGATCCTCAGCTACACTGCGGAAGAGATCTGGAAATTCATGCCGCACCGCGCTGCGGATGATACCCAGAGCGTATTCCTCAATGAGATGCTGCCCAAGACCGGCCTGACTGCTGACGATGCATTCAACGCAAAGTGGGATGCGATCTATGCGATCCGTGAGGCTGTCAACAAGAAGCTCGAGGAAAAGCGTAACGAGAAGGTGATCGGTAAGTCCCTCGAGGCGAAGGTGATTATGACCTGCAAGGATGCACAGACCGCTGAGAAGTTCGCTGCAATGGCAGATGAGCTGAAGGATGTCCTGATTGTGTCCGCTGTTGCAGTGGTGCAGGGCGAGACCGGCGGGGAAGAAGTGACCTATACCATCGAAAAGGCGGAAGGGGATAAGTGCGAGCGCTGCTGGTGCTACTCCGAGACCGTTGGTACCATTTCTGAACATCCGACACTGTGCGCACGCTGCGCAGGCGCAGTAGAATAAACCATAACGGCTTGCCGTCCGTAAAGGGCGGCAGGCTTGTTTTTCAGTTATCTTTAGTAGGAGGGAAGACCTTGCTGATTATCGCAGCACTCGTGATTGCCGCCCTGGTCGGCATCGACCAGTGGATCAAATTTCTTGTGGTGGAGCATCTCAAGCCGATCGGCGAGACGGGCTTCATCAAGATCGGTGATCTGGACATCATGCACCTGCATTATATCGAGAACACCGGCTCTGCGTTCGGCAGCCTTGCCGGACAGCGAGGCCTCCTTCTGACAGTGACCATCCTTGGCGTGGGTGCGTGTGTGTATGCGCTCTGCCGCCATGCAAAGCGCAAGCCGCTTCTGCTCTGGTCGCTGGTACTGGTCATCGGCGGCGCGCTCGGCAATATGATCGATCGCCTCTTCCGTAAGGACGGCGCAGTCGTGGATTACCTCGACGTGCAGCTCTTTGACTTCGCCGTATTCAATTTCGCGGACATCTGTGTCTGCATCGGTACGGCACTACTCTTTGTCTACATCCTCTTCTTTATGGACAAGGAGCCGAAACCCCAGAATACCGACGTTTCCGAGGAGGAGGCAGAGCATGACGAAGCATGAGCTGATATTCCCCGAGGAGGCAAGCGGTTCCCGTCTTGACAAATGGATCGCCACGCTCGGCATCGGACTGACACGCTGTGCCGTGCAGGGACTGATCGTCAGCGGTAATGTGGAGGTCGACGGCAAGCAGGTTCCCAAGAATTTCCGACCGAATCCCGGACAGCGGATCGTCATTGCGGTCCCCCCTCCGGAGGAGGTGGAGGTCGTTGCACAGGATATTCCCCTCGATATCATCTACGAGGACGAGCATCTGCTTGTGGTCAATAAACCCAAGGGAATGGTGGTGCATCCGGCAGTCGGCAATTATGACGAGACCCTTGTCAATGCGCTGATGTATCACTGCAAGGGGAGCCTTTCCGGCATCAACGGCGTCATCCGGCCCGGCATCGTCCACCGGATCGATAAGAACACCAGCGGCCTGCTGATCGTTGCCAAGAATGACAACGCCCACCAGAAGCTTGCGGAACAGATCAAGGAACACAGCTTCACCCGTGAATACGAGGCGATCGCTGTCGGTGCCTTCCGTGAACCGACCGGAACCATCGATGCCCCCATCGGCAGAAGTACGATCGACCGGAAGAAAATGTGCGTGACTGAGAAGAATTCCAAGCATGCCGTGACGCATTACGAAGTACTCCAGCAGTACGGCGGGTTTGCCCATCTGCGGCTGCGCCTCGAAACCGGCCGCACCCACCAGATCCGTGTGCATCTGTCCTATATCGGGCATCCGATCTACGGCGACAATGTCTATGGCAAGGCAGTGAAAGGCACGCAGGGACAATGCCTGCATGCACGCAAGATCGGTTTTATTCATCCCGTAAGCGGGGAGTACATGGAGTTCTCCAGCGAGCTTCCGGCGTATTTTCAGAAATTATTGCAAAGGATGGAGAAAATGTAATATGTTTGTACATCCGAGTCAGATATGTATTGTGTCCGATCTGGACGGAACGCTGCTTCCGCCCGATAAGATCCCGCTGCAGCGCGATCTGGACGCGATCCGCCGCTTTGAAGCGGCAGGCGGACAGTTTTCCATCGCGACCGGCCGTACCATTCAGGCTGCCATCCGCTACCAGAAGGAGCTTGGGCTGACAAGCCCCATGATCGTCTACAACGGCGCTGCCATCTATGATGCGCAGAATGACAGGGTCCTCTTTTCGGAGCCGATGCCGTCCTGTGCAAGGGAAATGACGCGTGAGATCATGGAAGCGCATCCCCATGTCGGCGTGGAGGTGCTGCGTGCGGAGTCCGCATACGTCATCCGGAATACGGAGTATGAGAAACGGCATATCGCCCTATGCGGTGTGGAACCCTGTTACTGCACGCTCGATGAGGTGCCGGAAGGGGACTGGCTGAAGGTGCTGTTTGCCATGGCGCCGGAGGAAATTCCGCCGTTCATCGAGGATATCGCGCGTCGTCAGTACGACGCAGTGGACTTTATCCAGTCCGCGGATATCTTCTATGAAATGCTGCCGCCCGGCGTGACGAAGGGCAGTGCGCTGACCGCGTACCATCGTCTTCCGGGAATGGAACAGAAACAACTGATCGCCATCGGCGATTTCGATAATGATATTGCAATGCTGCAGGCAGCGGATTTCAGTGCTGCGCCTGCCAATGCCGTTCCTGCCGCAAAGGCGGCTGCGGATCTGGTGCTGGAACGCACCTGCCAGCAGGGTGCCATGGAGGAACTGATCGAACATCTTCTTTCAAATGCTAATCTTTAGTCCGCGATCACGGACTATGAAAACATGGAGGTAAACTCATGGATGCAACAATCAAAATGCAGCTGCAGAAGACAGCCTGCAATGTCAGAATGGGAATTCTGACAGGTACCTATCATGCAAAATCCGGACATCCGGGCGGCTCTCTGTCCATCGCAGATCTGCTCACCTATCTGTATTTTGCAAAAATGCACGTGGATCCGAAGAATCCCGACATGCCCGACCGTGACAGACTGGTGCTTTCCAAGGGCCACTGCGCACCGGCACTTTATTCCGTTCTGGCTGAGCGCGGCTTCTTTGATAAGGAAGAACTGACGCATCTGCGTCACATCGGCGCAAAGCTCCAGGGTCATCCCTGCATTCACATTGAGGGCGTTGATATGTCCAGCGGCTCCCTGGGTCAGGGTATCTCCGCAGCATGCGGCATGGCTCTCGCTGGCAAGATCAACAGCGCTGCATACCGTGTGTATTCCATCCTCGGCGACGGCGAGATCGAAGAAGGTCAGGTGTGGGAGGCAGCCATGTTTGCTGCGCACTACGGCCTCGACAATCTGGTTGCCATCGTTGACAACAACGGCCTGCAGATCGATGGTAAGATCACTGACGTTTGCTCCCCCGAGCCGATCGATGAAAAGTTCCGTGCCTTCGGCTGGCATGTTATCGTAATGGATGCGCATGATTTCGATGATATCGAGCGTGCATTCAACGAGGCAGAGACCATTACCGGCAAGCCCGTTGCCATCATCCAGAAGAGTGTCAAGGGTAAGGACGTTTCCTTCATGGAAAATCAGGTTTCCTGGCACGGTACCGCACCGAATCAGGCGCAGTATGAGCAGGCAATGGCAGAGCTGCAGCAGAAGCTCGCAGAAATGGAGGCGTAACAATGGCTGAAGTAACAAAGAAGGCAACCAGAGAGAGCTACGGCGAAGCACTGGCTGCACTTGCAGATAAGTACGACAACCTCGTGGTTCTGGATGCTGACCTTGCAGCAGCAACCAAGACCGGCATTTTCAAGAAGGCATGCCCCGAGCGTTTCTTTGACTGTGGTATCGCAGAGGCAAATATGATGGGCGTTGCAGCAGGTCTTGCCGCAACCGGTATGATCCCCTTTGCAAGCACCTTCGCGATGTTCGCAGCTGGCAGAGCATATGAGATCGTCCGCAATTCCATCGGCTACCCCCACCTGAATGTCAAGATCGGTGCAACACACGCCGGCATTTCCGTCGGTGAGGACGGCGCGACCCATCAGTGCAATGAGGATATCGCGCTGATGCGTACGATTCCGGGCATGGTTGTGATCAATCCCTGTGACGATACCGAGGCAAAGGCTGCCATTGAGGCTGCCATTCAGTACGAGGGTCCCGTTTACATGCGTTTCGGACGCCTTGCCGCTCCGATCCTGAACGATCCTGCAACCTACAAGTTCGAGCTGGGCAAGGGCATCACGATGCGCGAGGGCAATGACATTACGATCGTTGCCACCGGCCTGATGGTAGGCGAGGCAATGCAGGCTGCAGAGCAGCTCGCAGCTGAAGGTATCGACGCAAGAGTGATCAACATTCACACCATCAAGCCCCTCGATGCTGAACTGATCGTCAAGGCAGCGAAGGAAACCGGCAAGATCGTTACGGTTGAGGAACACAGTGTGATCGGCGGTCTCGGAAGCGCAGTTGCTGACTGCGTAACAGAGAACTATCCGGTTCCCGTTGTCAAGATCGGCGTGAACGATGAGTACGGCTACTCCGGTCCCGCAGTGGATCTGCTCAAGGAGTTCGGCCTCTGTGCGGATAACATCGCTGCAACAGTGAAAAAGGCGCTGAACAAGTAAAGATATACGAAAAATCCCCGATCTTCGGATCGGGGATTTTTTTTGCAGTACATTTGGGGAGATGTGCATAACAAAAACAAGGCGGCTAAAAGCCGCCTTGCTTGTTATTTACTGAATTAAACGGGGAGCTCGTCGATCAGCTTAACCAGATACTTCATGATGTTCAGAGCATCAGTAGTATTGATGGAATCGCTGAGGTCAACGTCAGCATTGATTGCACCCTGCTCGGTCAGCTTACCATTACCCATCAGGGACTTGGACAGGTGGATAACGTCCATGATATCAACGTCACCGTCGTCCTCGCAGTCACCGTACAGAGCCTCAGTTACAGGCTTATCACCGTACTGGATGGTGGGCTCGATCTCCGGATACAGCTCAGCCATTACACCGAGAGCCATCAGGATATCGCCTGCATGCCAGAATCTGTGATACTGGAGCTCAACAGCTGCAACGTTCTCGAACTTAGCCAGCTCAGCAGCACCCTCAGAGGAGCTTGCGGAGTAGCTGCCGGACCACTTAGCACCTGCAGCAACGTCCTTCTCATAAGCAGCCTGGAGTTCCTTAACCAGAGCGATAGCTTCGTCACTGGTCTTAACACCTACGCAGTTAGCGCTGTCGAGATACATGGAACGGATATCCAGGAAGGTGATACCATTCTGGATGGAGTCGCCGTTCGGCATCTGACCGGTGTAAGAGGTCGGAACGTGTACGGGCTGGGAGAAGAATCTACCCAGAGAACCGTTGTGATCAGTTCTTGTCAGACCGATATCATCACGGCCGATATCCCACTGACGGTCGAGCAGCTGCTGTGCCAGATACAGGGAAGCACCAGCCAGATCAGAAGCTGCAACGCCAGCACCGGAGCCAGCTGCAACGTTATCGTTGATGCCGCCTACTGCAGCAGAACCGATACCGCTGTATTCCTTCTCAGCATCAGCTGCGGTAGCACCGTTAGCCTTTGCATAGTAGATCAGAGTGTTAGCGAGGGAGGAGATACAACCGAAGTCAGCATTACCATAAGCGGTAACCTCACAGGTCAGACCGGAGTTGCCTGTAGGAGAACCGTTCCAGTCATCGGGCTGACCGCTCCAGCTCAGAGTAGCCGGAATGTAGAAGTCGCCGTCATCAGTCAGAACAGTGTTGTTCAGGAACCACTCAACCCACTTGTCGAGGATCTGCTTCAGGGAAGCTTCGAGAGTCAGACCGCCGGGCTTAACGCCTGTGGTATCGCCCTCTTCCTTCACCCAGTAGTACAGCTCAGCCAGACGCTGAACAGCCCATACCTGGTTACCGATCCAGTGGTTGGAACCCGGGTCAGCATATACAGGATGCTCGGTGTACATCATACCATTGAAGGTAGAAACGCCGGACGGATAGGACTCATAACGGCCCTTATAGGAGTTGGTAGCACCACCAGCGATCGGACCATTGCTGGACTGCAGCCAGAGGTAGAATTCCATCTGTCTTTCGAGAGATGTGGTGTAGTCAGTTACAGCACCCTGTGCCTTCATGCCAGCCTTCAGGTCAGCATCCTGAATCAGAGCGAAAGCAGCGAGCGGGTTCTGATAGAACTCATGAGCATGAGAGCAGCCGATCTGCCATACCCACTTCTGACCTGTGGAAGCGAGAGCGCCGCCCCAGGATGTGTACCAGTTCATCAGGTAGTGAGCACTGTTGTAACCAGCGTTGCCGTTGGTCCAGGAAGTGTTGACACCGATGGTCTGATAGTACTTATCGAACATGTTGTTACGCAGCTGGTCACCCATCTTAGCAGCCAGTGCAGATACGTTGGAATCGCCTACGCCCCAACGGTTAGCGTCGTATACACCCTGGATTGCACGGTCCTCAGCGTCAGGTGCATTGGTGTATGCGTACTGGTTGGTAACCTGAGCATCTCTGTTGAAGATACCCTTCATACCCTTCTGAGCATTACCAGCCTTCTTTTCTTCTACGCAGGGATGCGGAACTGTTTCCCAACAGGACTCCTGCTCACCACGCTGGAAGGTATTGATGAATGTGAAGTTTGTGCCAGTGCCGAAACCATACCAGTTTTCAACGTCAGCCAGCCAGTGCATGAGGTACAGACCACTGTCGCTGGAGTAAGCGGAAGTGAAATAGGTGTGGATCGGGTTGGAAGCGGTTTTGGAAGCATCAGCAGCGTGCAGATCCGGGCAATCCTCAGGATTGTCATACTCACCGCAGTACTGAGCACTTACGGGGTCACCGCCGCCCCAGAAGTTGTCCTGAACGGTCGGAATCATGTTTTCCATGGTCTTCCAAGCCTTAGCCAGGTCAGCTGTGTAGGTGAGGTCACCTTCGTCTACCAGGTCGGTCATGTTCTTTGCAATGTTATCTCTCATTGCAGCAACCCATACCAGGTAGGACATAGCCTCAGATGTGGTCTCATGACCGTAGTCAGGAGCCTCGATGATAACTTCTTCTACTGCATGGAACGGAATACCGAAGGAACCGCTGGAAGAACCATTGGAGCTCATGTATCCGTTGGTAACGCCGTTAGTCATAACGTCGTCATACAGGGACAGGAAACGCTCAGCGTATGTATCATCGCCGAATGCTTCATCCTTTGTTCTGGTTCCGGCTACATCTCCTGCAGCGGAAGCCATTGTTACTACCATTGCGTTTGTAACCATCGCAGCGGACAGTGCAGCAGCAATAATAGCCTTGCTCTTCTTAAAAAGCATTGAAATTTCCCCTCTCGTTAAAGATTTTGAGCTAAGCTCATTTTTTCCCGGAATTACTTCCGAGTGATATCCATTTGAAAAATAGACACACTTACAGCGTGAGCCTGTGATTTTTCACTTTTTATTATAGCCAAATCTCTTTTCTTTGTCAAGCCTTTACAGAAAATCCGGCAGCGATTTGAATTTTTTTCGTCATGTTACACATTGCGAGCGCTTCGTATTTGGTGATTTTGACGATGAATTTCTGTATAATCCACAAATTCCCATCTGTAATTTGTCACATGTCACTATTTTAGAATCCGCACAGTGCAACGAAATTGTGGATTTGGAATAGCATTTCTTGCTTTGATTTCTGTTTTTTTACTCCGTTTTCATAAAATCCTCTGCGCCTTCTCACAAAATGCACACATCCATAATCTATAGTTAATACTGGAATTTTATGGGGTGTATCAGCATTTTCGCCCCTCTTTTTGGACATAATGCCAACATTTTAATAAAAAGTACATGATTTATTCTTTTTGTGTCCATCTTTTTGTGCGATAATATTAAAAGTATGCCCAGCATACGGAACTTATACTCTCAGGAAAGGGGATTTTTATGGTTAAAGTTAAAAATCTTACGAAATACTACGGCAAGAATCCTGCCGTGCGTGGCATAGATTTTGAGATCCGCGACAACGAAATCCTTGGTTTTCTCGGCCCCAACGGTGCCGGAAAGTCCACAACGATGAACATCATCGCAGGCTATCTGCCTTCCACAGGCGGTACTGTTGAGGTGAACGGCTACGATATTACCGAGCAGGCCTCCAAGGCGAAGCAGTGCATCGGCTATCTCCCCGAGATCCCGCCGGTATATCCGGATATGCGCGTGGAGGAATACCTCATGTTCGTGGCCGGCATCAAGGGTGTTGAACGCAAGAAGCGCAAGGAGCAGGTGGAGAAAGCGATGGAGCGTCTCCGTATTACTGATGTACGCCGCCGACTGATCCGCAATCTGTCCAAGGGTTACAAGCAGCGTGTCGGCTTTGCACAGGCTCTGCTCGGCGATCCCAAGATCCTGATCCTGGACGAGCCCACCGTAGGCCTTGACCCTTCACAGGTGATCGAGGTGCGCAACCTGATCCTCGACCTGAAGAAGGATCACAGCATCATTTTCAGCTCCCATATCCTCTCCGAGGTCAGTGCGGTCTGTGAGCGCGTCGTCATCATCAACAAGGGCGAGATCATGGCGATCGACACCATCGAGAACCTCGAAAAGAGCATGGTTGCCAATACGCTCCTCACAATGAAGGTGGAGGGCGAGAAGGAGAAGGTGACTCGCCTGATCAAGGATGTCAAGGGCGTTGTGGATGTCCGCGATATCAATTACATCAGCACCAACCGCCACAGCTTCACAGTCGAGATCAAGGACGATACTGTCCGCAATGAGATCCTCTCTGCGATGCTGAACAACCAGTGCAACGTGCTTGAGATCACCATGGCCAAGCTCAGCCTCGAGCAGGTGTTCCTCAAGCTCACATCCCAGCGCACCGGCCAGAAGTCCAGCCTGCAGTCCCTCCTCTCCGAGGTGGAACGCGACGAGCAGGAGTCCGACAATCCCTATGATGCAGAGGAGGAATAATCATGTTCTCATTATATAAAAAGGAAATGCAGTCATTCTTCCTTTCGCCGTTTGCGTATGTGCTGGCTGCACTGTTTATGTTTGTCTTTTCCACGAGCTTCCTGTTTTCGATCGGTTCCGTGGAAAGTCCCACACTGAAATTTTCATTTCCGAACATTTTCTACAACAATTTCTTCTATTTCATCTTCCTGATCCCGATCATGACGATGCGTTCCTTTGCGGATGAGCGCAAGGGCAATACCGAAGTTCTGCTGATCTCCAGCCCCCTTGGCATCAGCAAGATCGTTATCGCCAAGTTCCTGTCGCTTGCGACAGTGTTCCTGTTCATGATGACAGTATCCCTGTTCTTCCCGATCTTCACCCACTTCAATGGCGGTGTCATCTGGGCATCCCTCGTATGCGCCTACATCGGCTTCTATCTCTGGGGTCTTGCTTGTATCGCAGTCGGCATGCTGCTTTCTGCGCTGTCCGAAAACGCCATCATTGCGGCGATCCTCGGTGAGATCGTGATGCAGGGCTTCCTGTTCCTCGATTCCTACGCAGCTACAAAGCTCGTAACGGCGTATCCGAGCATTGGCCGTATCGTGAATATGTTCTCGCTGCAGCATCGTTTCGTTTATTTCTCCCAGGGCCTGTTCCGGTTGGAAGACCTCGTCTTCTTCCTTACTGCAACCGCAGTTTTCATTGCATGGACCATCATTGCAATTGAAAAGCGCCGCTGCAGCCGTGGTTAATCAGAAGAACAAGGAGGTTACTACCAATGAAAGCCAATGAGAAAAACAAGCAGCAGGACAATGCACAGCAGCCCGAGGTAAGAAATATCCGCAATCTGAAGAACCGGAAATTCACTGCATACGCTGCTGTTCTGACAGTACTTGCGCTGGCGATTGCAATTCCGATCAACCTGATCGCAAGCCGTCTGGACATCCACTGGGATATGACACCCCAGAAGCTGTATGAGCTGTCGGATACCACCAAGGATTATCTTGATAAGCTCGATGCAGACGGTCAGGTCGTCGATTTCTACTTCCTGATGGACATGGATTATCTCGCCTCTGACGATGATTCCATGGCACTGCATCATATGCTCGATCAGTTCAGCAAATATGACTGCATCAATTTTGTGGACTTTGATCCCGATGAACGCCCCGAGCTGCTGACCGAGATCAACCCTGACGGTTATCTCCAGCTTGCAGTGGGAGATATCGTCATCCGCTGCGGAGAGAACTCCAAGAGAATCCCCGGTATCAATATGTATAAGTATGTCGGTGACTATGACGACGAAGGCGAGTTTGTTGCCGAGGAAGCGTTCTTTACCGGTGAAAACTATGTGACCGGTGCGATCGACGCCGTTGTGACCGGCCGTACCTCCAAGGTATACTTCCTGGAAGGCCACGGCGAAAAGACCCTTGAAAACGACTACTCCACCTTCTACAGAAACCTCATTGACCAGAACTACGGTGCAGCACAGCTGTACCTGCCCGGTATGGATGCGGTTCCGGAGGACGCTGCGATCATCATCGTGGCTGCGCCCAAGTCCGATTTCTCTAACGAAGAGACCCGCCTGCTCAATGACTATCTCGACAAGGGCGGCAATGTCGTATTCATGATGTCCCCGAACGATGACCATATGCGCTATACCAATATCGAGAGCATTCTCGAGGACTATGGTCTCATCCTTAATTACGACCTCGTTTCCGAGAGCAATAAGAATTATTTCGCGAACGAGGATCCCTACACCTTCCAGGTGGACGTTGTGGCTCCGAA
This sequence comes from uncultured Ruminococcus sp., assembly GCA_964472035.1. Classification (GTDB taxonomy): domain Bacteria; phylum Bacillota; class Clostridia; order Oscillospirales; family Ruminococcaceae; genus UBA3855. The sequence continues at coordinate 2,860 of CAYYIT010000008.1, read as the reverse complement.
TGCAGATTACGGCGTTGACCTGACATCCGAGCTTCTGGATATGACAAGCAGCGGTATCTATGCGTTCATGAGCAATACCAGAAGCTTCTCCAGATACCTCAATCCGGAGGATACTACCCTGAAGATCGAAAGCCTCCTGCAGACCAAGTCCACCTCTTCTTCCGACGGTTCTTCCGTTGTGGATGGAATGGTTTACGAAGAAGTGTACTCCACTGCGATCAGTGAACCCTACGGCGGTACCGATGATTTTGCGGAGCCGATCGAGGGTCAGGTATGGGATCTGGCGATGTACTCGCAGAGCGGTGCCAGAAATAATTCCAAGGTAATGGCATTCGGTACAGCGGACTTCATCGATGATGACAGCCTGACCGAGGACTACATGATCATCCCTGTTGACCTGTTCCTTGCATCCATCACATGGATGTACAATAGTGACCTTGACCTGGATATGGGCATCTCCGACAAGGAAAAGAGCTACGATTACCTGACGCTCGGTTCCGAGGCAAAGGCCAATATGATCAATGTCCTGTACATTGCAGCACCGGTCGTAGTCGGCCTTGTCGGTGCGGTCGTATGGGTAAAGAGACGCTACATGTAATTCCGGCGATGGAAAAGGAGGAACTCCATGAATTCTAAGAAAATGCGCTGGCTCATTCTCATTCTGATTGCCGTGCTTGCGCTTTCCATCGGCGGCTATCTGCTTGTGGATGCGCTCATGAAGAAGAAGGAAGCCGCGGAGGCAGAGGAAGCCGCATCGCTCCATCTCTTCTCATTCGATGCCAATTCCATCCAGCAGCTCAGTCTCAATGCCAAGGAAGGCGATTTTGTGATGCAGCTTTCCGCAGACGGTGAGTGGGAGCTGACAGAAACCACCTACACCTATCAGTTCGATCTGAATACTGCCTATGTCACCACGGTCTGCTCCTATATGAGTGCCCTGACCGCGGAGAAGAAATTCAATGTGGACACGGGTAATCTTGAACCCTATGGCCTTGCAGATCCCGTTGTCCTGACCTGTACGGATACTGCCGGACGGCAGTACACGCTGCACGTCGGCAATGCCACCGCCACCCAGGAGTATTTCTATGTGATGGTGCCCGGCAATGATACGGTATTCGGCATTGCCTATGACACCGGCGTCCTGTTCACCGGTGATACCGCATACCTCAAGAACTCCTACATGCTCAACTGCATGGATGTCAATGTCACGGAATTCGAGCTGACCCGCGGCGGTGAGACTGTTGTGGATCTCGAGCAGCGTGACAATCTCTGGCATATGAATGCTCCCATGGAAAACGCCAATGTCAACAGCGCAAATGTTGGTTCCATGCTGAGCAACGTGACCCGTCTTGAGCTGGATTCCTATCTGGAACTCCGCTCCGACAGTACTGATCTTTCAAAGTACGGTCTGGACGATCCCTACTATACGCTCCGTGTGAAGACCGTGGACGATGAGGAGATCGTGATCCATTATTCCTCTCCGGAATTTGACGGAACCTATATCTATCTGCTCTATGAATCGACCGGCGAGATCGCGTCCATGACAAAGAGTGCCGCAAGCTTCCTTGCGATGGATATCTCCGAGGTGCTCAGCAGCAAGGTGCTCGAGCAGAATATGGCTGGTGTTTCTGCACTCGATGTGCAGGTGGATGACATCGAATTCCGTATGGAGATGGATTCTGCAAATGCGCAGTATGTCTACAACGACGTGGATATCGACGCACTCGGTGATGATGCCGTAACGATGTTCGAGTATCTGTATGCGACCGTTTCCAATCTGACATACGAATCCATGGATCTGGATGCCGATGTGGATCTGGAAAAGGAGCCGGCAATTGTCTTCCATTACACCCTGACGGACGGCTCGGAAACAGAGCTTACCCTGATCGCCATTGATGACACGACCTACTGGGCAGTGGTTGACGGCAGCTACACCGGCATGATCGTCAGAAGACGTTCCATCAGCGGCAACAGCGGTGTACTGACCTACTATGAAAAGATGAATGATCTTCTTGCAGAACTGCAGGAAGCACAGTCCTGATCCGAAAACTCTCCAGGAGATTTAGTACGACAGTCATACAAAAGTATGCAAAGCCACTTTTGATATTACGTCAAAAGTGGCTTTGCTATCATCAGTTTAGGAAAAAACAGAAGGTGATCAAATGAAGTCGTTTAAGAATCAAATCCCAACGATCGCAGGAATACTGTTTCTCTTGGTGAATGTGATAGCAGTGGCATCCGCTTGGATCACAGATACGCACCGCTATGACCTCGGCATTTCTTTTTCAGCCTATGTCGGATTGAGCCGGCCGGCTTCTGTCATGTGGTTTGCAGCAGCCGTCGCCATTGTCACAATGCTTGCCTATTACATCGCAAAAACCAAGCTGATTCTGATAAAAAAGTTCTTTTATGCAGTCGTTTTGCTCTTAATATTGGGAACCGCCGTGTTTCCTTTCAATTATTTCAGTAAAACGCCAACCGCGATAACCATTCATCTTCATAATGATTTTGCAATATGCTTGATGCTTGTGACTATGGTTACGTTTGTGATCTCAGCGATCGTTTCCAATAGCCGAAAACAACGCGTGGTTTCCTTGATGTCGGTACTATATGCGGTGGTATTTATCGTACTTTACTTCGCACATTTCAAACCGCTGTTTCAGGCGTTTTTTATTTGGGAGAATGTTTTTATCCTGTTGCTTTTATGGGAAATGCAGTCCGAACAGTATTCAGCGATCAAAGCGGAATCGGATAATTGATCAGAATAATAAAACTGTCCGGAGAAGAAATGAATTCTTCTCCGGACAGTCTGTCGAAAAAGTCCCGTCCAGCCACTGCGCCTCTGGCGCAGGGCTGGACT